>NZ_JAZBQB010000003.1:812500-1690000 GCF_036348415.1 Nitrospirillum karajorum | reverse complement strand
GCACTCCACGGTATTCGGAGTTTGGTTAGGTTTGGTAAGGCTCGCGCCCCCCTAGCCCATCCAGTGCTCTACCCCCGCGGGTGATCATCCGACGCTCTACCTAAATAGATTTCGCGGAGAACCAGCTATTTCCTGATTTGATTGGCCTTTCACCCCTATCCACAGCTCATCCCCGACCTTTTCAACGGGCGTGGGTTCGGCCCTCCAGTGGGTGTTACCCCACCTTCAGCCTGGCCATGGATAGATCATCAGGTTTCGGGTCTACAGCAGGCAACTCAAGCGCCCTATTCAGACTCGCTTTCGCTACGCCTCCAGCTATCGCCTTAAGCTCGCTGCATACTGTAAGTCGCTGACCCATTATACAAAAGGTACGCCGTCACGGCCTATGCCGCTCCGACTGCTTGTAGGCATCCGGTTTCAGGTACTGTTTCACTCCCCTCGTCGGGGTGCTTTTCACCTTTCCCTCACGGTACTGGTTCGCTATCGGTCACTGAGGAGTACTTAGGCTTGGAGGGTGGTCCCCCCACGTTCAGACAGGATTTCACGTGTCCCGCCCTACTCGAGGATCAATGCCGGTTTACCCGTACGGGGCTTTCACCCACTCTGGCATGCCTTTCCAGGCATTTCCGGTTATGTAGCATCAATCACTGGCCTGGTCCGCGTTCGCTCGCCACTACTAGCGGAGTCTCGGTTGATGTCCTTTCCTCCGGGTACTTAGATGTTTCAGTTCCCCGGGTTCGCCTCTCCAACCTATGAATTCAGTTGAAGATACCCATCGCTGGGTGGGTTTCCCCATTCGGAAATCCACGGATCAATGCCTGCTCGCGGCTCCCCATGGCTTATCGCAGCGTGCTACGTCCTTCATCGCCTCTCAGTGCCAAGGCATCCACCAGATGCCCTTAATTCACTTGATACACCGTCAGCGCTCCCTCGCGCAGGGACAAGCCCATCGCCAGGTCACGACCGACAAAACTTCAGAAGGTCATTCGCCAATCCCGCAACTCCCGTACGTCGTACGGCGTCCACGGAACCGGGAATGGTCCTCGGTTACACTAGACCCTCTTCACAATGTCCAAGACCCCTGATCCTCTCCTCGGAGACGATCAACAGGCGATCGCGATAGCGTCTCGCCTGTAATCTCTACATAACGTCTTTTTGACAGACCCTCTTTATCCCCGCCTCAACACCGGCCAGCATAACGCCGAATGGTGGAGGCGATCGGGATCGAACCGACGACCTCATGCTTGCAAAGCACGCGCTCTCCCAACTGAGCTACGCCCCCGTCTCCGGGTCGCTGGGGATAGAGTGGTGGGCCAGGCAAGATTTGAACTTGCGACCTCACGCTTATCAAGCGCGCGCTCTAACCAGCTGAGCTACTAGCCCACGGGATCACGAAGCCATAAGCCTCGCGCCGTTCTAAAGGGTCTGGAGAAGGGATGCGCCGACGGCGGAACCTACGGGCCGGTTAAAACCACGCTCACCCAAAACAGGCAAGCCGTGAACCCAGCGCAGGCAATCCTTAGAAAGGAGGTGATCCAGCCGCAGGTTCCCCTACGGCTACCTTGTTACGACTTCACCCCAGTCGCTGACCGTACCGTGGTCGGCTGCCTCCTTGCGGTTAGCGCACCGGCTTCGGGTAAAGCCAACTCCCATGGTGTGACGGGCGGTGTGTACAAGGCCCGGGAACGTATTCACCGCGGCGTGCTGATCCGCGATTACTAGCGATTCCAACTTCATGCACTCGAGTTGCAGAGTACAATCCGAACTGAGATGGCTTTTGGAGATTAGCTACCCCTCACGAGGTCGCTGCCCACTGTCACCACCATTGTAGCACGTGTGTAGCCCAGCCCATAAGGGCCATGAGGACTTGACGTCATCCCCGCCTTCCTCCGGCTTGTCACCGGCAGTTTCTCCAGAGTGCCCAACCAAATGATGGCAACTGAAGATGGGGGTTGCGCTCGTTGCGGGACTTAACCCAACATCTCACGACACGAGCTGACGACAGCCATGCAGCACCTGTCTTACCGCCTCCGAAGAGGAAAACACGTCTCCGTGCCGGTCAGTAGATGTCAAGAGCTGGTAAGGTTCTGCGCGTTGCTTCGAATTAAACCACATGCTCCACCGCTTGTGCGGGCCCCCGTCAATTCCTTTGAGTTTCAACCTTGCGGCCGTACTCCCCAGGCGGAGTGCTTAATGCGTTAGCTGCGACACCGAAGTTCTAAGAACCCCAACGTCTAGCACTCATCGTTTACGGCGTGGACTACCAGGGTATCTAATCCTGTTTGCTCCCCACGCTTTCGCGCCTCAGCGTCAGTATCGGTCCAGTGAGCCGCCTTCGCCACCGGTGTTCTTCCCAATATCTACGAATTTCACCTCTACACTGGGAATTCCACTCACCTCTCCCGAACTCAAGCCGCCCAGTCTCAAGCGCAATTCCCAGGTTAAGCCCGGGGATTTCACGCCTGACTTGAGCAGCCGCCTACGCGCCCTTTACGCCCAGTAATTCCGAACAACGCTAGCCCCCTTCGTATTACCGCGGCTGCTGGCACGAAGTTAGCCGGGGCTTCTTCTCACGTTACCGTCATCATCGTCACGTGCGAAAGAGCTTTACAACCCTAAGGCCTTCATCACTCACGCGGCATTGCTGGATCAGGGTTGCCCCCATTGTCCAATATTCCCCACTGCTGCCTCCCGTAGGAGTCTGGGCCGTGTCTCAGTCCCAGTGTGGCTGATCATCCTCTCAGACCAGCTACCGATCGTCGGCTTGGTGAGCCGTTACCTCACCAACTACCTAATCGGACGCGGGCCCCTCCTTCGGCGATAAATCTTTCCCTGACAGTCTCCACAACCATCAGGCTCATCCGGTATTAGCTCCAGTTTCCCGGAGTTATTCCGAACCAAAGGGCAGGTTCCCACGCGTTACTCACCCGTGCGCCACTAAGGCCGAAGCCTTCGTTCGACTTGCATGTGTTAGGCATGCCGCCAGCGTTCGTTCTGAGCCAGGATCAAACTCTCAGGTTCTGTGCGGTATCCCAATCGCCGTCGCCGGCAATCAAGAACCTCGGCGGAAACCAACCTTCGTCGGCACCTAAACCCAAGTCCGTTCCTGAACCCCCGATCGCTCGAGGGTCAATTTCAGAGCATGTATTCTAGATGCGTTCTGGTCGTTTCCATGTTGCTGCCCGTACCGGGCCCATCATCGGAACCGCCGTCTGCGCATCCCTTCTCAAGACGTTCACTTGTTCAAGAACCCGTGGCACAAACGCAAATACGCGCTCAAACCACAACCCCATCCTTGACCGATCCCCAGAAGGATCAGCCCACACCCGGACAGGAAGGGCAAATTCCGTTTCGTCCAGCGGCGTTACCGCCAGAACCGCAACCCCTCAATCACCAGCGTCATCCGCCAGAACTCAGGGATCGCTTCGCCGTCGCGCCGTTCGTTGTCGCCCGCCGCGTCGGTGAACGGGGTTATAGTGACCCCACCGGGGGCCTGTCTACAGAAATCTTGCAGCTCCATGACGATTTTTGTCCAAGCCCCCGAACCCAGCGTCAAAAGGGCCAGACACGAAGGCCAATCCATAAACAATTCCTATATATGATCGCGCGCGCGTACACGGGCACAGCACAGGTCCATAGGCCGGCACTTTCGCCTGCCGGCACGACCAGCGAAGGAGGCGCCGCGCTTCGCCTCAATTTCGCCACGACCCGGGTCTATGTCGCGGGCCGGCCGCACGGACTCAAACCTCGCTGTCTTTCAAGTCTTATTAACGTGCCGTACGTAGGATGTTCCCGTTGACAGTGACAATCACGTCACGCGAGGATTGGCCCAACCGATGGCCAGGCATTTCCTGCCTTTTTGGGCGGTTGTCCTGGACTCAACGGATGAGAAGAAGCTGGGGCGTTACGACCTGCCGAGCCTCCGGGGCGCACGCACCGGGGTCGGCGTTTCCAGTCGTCAGTTCCTCTCCCCCAGGCCGGGCTCCCCTTTCGGGGACGGCGTTCGGTGTGGGGATTTCCGTGGCGCTCTTGGCGCCATGGCAAGGCCGTTCGGCAGGGCGGCCCGTCGACACTGTGCCCGGGGACCGGCAACGGCATCTCGGAAAACTGCGCCCGATGGGGCCCCTGTGTAGCTTTGAGGTCAGAGGATTTTGACGATGCGGTTTGGATTGGGGGAGTGGGGGCCTTGCTGAAACGGATCGCCGTGACATCGGCCGTCGCCCTGACCTTGGGTGGCATCGTTTCCCTGGCGTCGCTGGACGACACGGGTACCGTGGCCGTGGCCCCGCAGGCCCTGCCGCCGGCGCCGCCATCCGATGTGGACCCCGACCTGGCCGCGGCCGCCGCGGCCGCGCCCAAGGACCAGCAGGTTCCCCAGCAGACCACCGTGGCCGCCGCCGCGCAGCAGCAGCAGCCGGGTGCCCCGGTTTCCGTTGATCCGGTGGAACGCCGCCATGTCAATGTCGGCCGTGGCAGTACCCTGATGCAGGTGCTGATGGACGGCGGCGTCCCCGCCGACAGCGCCCACAACGCCATCAGCGCCCTGAGCGGCGTGTATGACGTCCGCCGCATGAAGGCGGGCCAGGGCATCACCGTGCTGTTCGACCACAGCGAGGGTGACAAGTTCATCGGGCTGGAGTTCCAGCCGGCGGCCGAGCGCGCCGTGTCCGTCGCCTTCAATGGCGGGCGCTATCAGGCGCGGCAGATCGACAAGCCGCTGGAGAAGAAGCTGGTCGCCGCTCGCGGCCGCATCACCAGCAGCCTGTCGGAAGCGGCCAGCGCCGCCGGCGTCCCCTACCCCGTGCTGGACGCCTTCATCAAGCGCTATGCCTACGATGTCGACTTCCAGCGCGACCTGCAGCCGGGCGACACCTTCGAAATCCTGTTCGAGCGCTATTACACCGAGGATGGCCAAGCCGCCCGCGATGGCGAGATCCAGTTCGCCTCGCTGACCTTGTCAGGCAAGGAGAAGGCCATCTACCGGTACCAGCCCGCCGGTGGTAGCGCTGATTATTACAACGCCCTGGGCGAAAGCATCCGCCGCGCCATCCTGCGCACACCCATCGACGGCGCCCGCGTCACCTCCGGCTTCGGCATGCGCATGCATCCCGTGCTGGGCTACAGCAAGATGCACAAGGGCAAGGACTTCGGCGCCCCGGTGGGCACCCCCATCTATGCCGCCGGTGACGGCGTGGTGGAGCAGGCCGGGCCGTTCAGCAGCTATGGCAACTACGTCAAGCTGCGCCATGGCAACCAGATGGAAACCGCCTACGGCCATATGAGCCGCATCGCCAAGGGCATGCGGGCTGGCCTGCGGGTAGCCCAGGGCGACGTCATCGGCTATGTCGGCGCCACCGGCCGCGCCACCGGCCCGCACCTGCACTTCGAGGTGCTGCGCGGCGGCCAGCAGATCAACCCCGACAGCAAGGAGGCCAAGATCGAGGCCGGCCGCAAGCTGGACGGCAAGGATCTGAAGCAGTTCCAGGCCATCGTCGCCGAAGACCAGGAAACCTTCCGTGGCATGCAGGACGGCACCGCCATGGTGGCGGTCAAGCCCGGCACCGGCCACGTCGTCCAGGCCGCGGTGAAGCGGCACTGATAGAACGTGCAGCAGCGCTGATACGAAAAAGCCGGCCTCTCGCGAGACCGGCTTTTTTCATGGCTTGGGTGTCCGGGGGGGGGCATCGAGCGATCACGATCAAATGCCCCCTCGGGAATGCCCACCGCGTATCAATGCACCGTCGGCGGCTGCCCCCACAGGCTTTCACCGGCCGGCGGCACCTGGATGGCCTCGCCGTTCAGGATCAGGCCTTCCGGCCCGGCGGAGACGCTGATGGTTTCGCCGTCATGGATGCGCCCTTCCAGGATGCGGGTGGCCAGCGGGTTCTGCAGTTCCCGCTGGATGACCCGCTTCAGGGGCCGGGCGCCGTAGGCCGGGTCGTAGCCGGCATCGGCCAGCCAGCGCAGGGCCGCGTCATCCATCTCCAGGGTCATGTTGCGGTCGGCCAGCATGCGCCGCAGGCGGCCCAGCTGGATGTTGACGATGCCGGCCATGTGCGGCCGCGACAGGCGGTTGAAGATGAGGATTTCATCCAGCCGGTTCAGGAACTCCGGCCGGAAGGAGCCGCGCACGACCTCCAGCACATGGGCATGCGCCGTGGCCACCGCCGCCGCATCCGCCCCGTCGGCCAGCGAGGCCAGCGCCTCCGACCCCAGGTTGGACGTCATGATGATCAGCGTGTTGCGGAAGTCCACGGTGCGGCCCTGGCCATCGGTCAGGCGGCCGTCGTCCAGCACCTGCAGCAGCACGTTGAACACGTCGGGGTGGGCCTTCTCCACCTCGTCGAACAGCACGACCTGGTAGGGCCGGCGGCGCACCGCCTCGGTCAGGGCGCCGCCCTCCTCATACCCGACATAGCCGGGAGGAGCGCCGATCATGCGGGCGACGGAATGCTTCTCCATGTATTCCGACATGTCGAGGCGGACCATGGCCGTCTCGTCATCGAACAGGAATTCGGCCAGGGCCTTGGTCAGCTCCGTCTTGCCTACGCCGGTGGGGCCCAGGAACAGGAAGCTGCCGATGGGACGGTTGGGGTCCTGCAGGCCGGCGCGGGCGCGGCGCACGGCGTTGGACACGGCCACCACCGCCTCGTCCTGGCCCACCACACGGCTGTGCAGCTTCTCCTCCATGCGCAGCAGCTTTTCCCGCTCGCCCGTCAGCATCTTGTCCACGGGGATGCCGGTCCAGCGGCTGACCACGGCGGCGATGTCGCCGTCGCGCACCTCCTCGTTCAGCATGCGGTTGCCACCGGCCTCCTCCGCCTCGCGCAGGCGGCGCTCCGTCTCCGGGATGACGCCGTAGGTCAGCTCGCCCGCCCGCGCCCAGTTGCCGGTGCGCTGGGCGTTTTCCAACTCAGCGCGAGCCTGCTCCAGCTGTTCCTTCAGCTTCTGGGCGCTGGACAGGGTGTCCTTTTCCGCCTGCCACTGGGCGGTGAGATTGCCCGACTGCTCCTCCAGCTCGGCCAGTTCCGTCTCCAGCTTGACCAGCCGGTCCTTGGAGCCCTGGTCGGTTTCGCGCTTCAGCGCCTCGCGCTCGATCTTCAGGCGGATGATCTGGCGGTCCAGCTCATCGATCTGCTCGGGCTTGCTGTCCACCACCATGCGCAGCCGGCTGGCGGCCTCGTCCACCAGGTCGATGGCCTTGTCGGGCAGAAAGCGGTCGGTAATGTAGCGGTTGGACAGGGTGGCGGCGGCCACGATGGCGCCGTCGGTGATGCGCACGCCGTGGTGCAGCTCATACTTCTCCTTCAGGCCGCGCAGGATGGAGATGGTGTCCTCCACCGTCGGCTCGGCCACGAAGACGGGCTGGAAGCGACGGGCCAGGGCCGCGTCCTTCTCGATGTACTTGCGGTATTCGTCCAGGGTCGTCGCGCCGACGCAATGCAGCTCGCCGCGCGCCAGCGCCGGCTTCAGCATGTTGGAGGCGTCCATGGCGCCGTCGGCCTTGCCCGCCCCCACCAGGGTGTGCAGCTCGTCGACGAAGACGATGACCTCACCCGCCGCGGACTGGATTTCCTGCAGCACGGCCTTCAGCCGTTCCTCGAACTCGCCGCGGAACTTGGCGCCCGCCACCAGGCCGGCCAAATCCAGCGCCATCAGCCGCTTGTTCTTCAGCCCCTCAGGCACGTCACCGTTGACGATGCGCAGGGCCAGGCCTTCCACGATGGCGGTCTTGCCCACGCCGGGCTCGCCGATCAGGACGGGGTTGTTCTTGGTCCGGCGGGCCAGCACCTGGATGGTGCGGCGGATTTCCTCGTCACGGCCGATGACGGGGTCCAACTTGCCATCGCGGGCGGCCTGGGTCAGGTCGCGGGCGTATTTCTTGAGCGCGTCATAGCTCTGCTCCGCCGACGCGCTGTCGGCGGTGCGGCCCTTGCGCAGGGCGTTGATGGCCTGGTTCAGGGCCTGCGGCTTGGCGCCGGCCTCGGCCAGCACCTTGGCGGCCGCCGTACCCTCGGCCATGGCCAGGGCAAGCAGCAGGCGCTCCGCCGTCACGAAGCTGTCGCCCGCCTTCTGCGCCAGTTGCAGGGCGTTGTCGAACACCTTGGCCAGTTCGCGGCTGAGGCTGATCTGCCCGGCGCCGGGGCCGGACACCACCGGCACCTTGGCCAGCGCCGCCTCCACCCCCGCCAGGGCGCGGGCGGGATCGGCGCCGGAGGAGCGCAACAGGTTGGCCGCCAGGCCTTCGCTGTCGTCCAGCAGCACCTTCAGCAGGTGTTCAGGGTTCAGGGTTTGGTGTCCGCCGCGTAACGCCAGCGTCTGCGCCGCCTGCACGAAGCCACGGCTGCGCTCTGTGAACTTTTCGAAGTCCATCTCGATAGCTCCCGATGTCGGCCAGAGCGTCCGCCAGGCAGCCCGTTCCAGCCATGATCCACGACAATTGTGCGATCCGAAGGATGCACCAGCGATATGGGGCTTGCGGTTGGCGGCCGCAAGGTTGTTCAGGCCCCGTTCCTACATCTAATTGTCGTCATTCCGTCTTGCCCCTTGCGTTGACAAGGGGCGGGGGGCCCCCTTAAAGTGAGCCCATGATGACGACCGTTTCCATTCTGCACTATTTCCCTGTCAAGGGGTTATCCGCCCAGACCTTGCCGGCGGTGACTCTGACCCCTGGCCAGGGGCTGCCGCAGGACCGCCGGTTCGCCATCACCCACGGCGCCACCACCTTCGACGTGCTTGCCCCCGCCTGGCGGCCCAAGAGCAACTTCCTGGCCCTGATGCGGGACGAGCGGCTGGCCACCCTGGACGCGCGCTATGACGCCGACAGCTGCATGCTGGTGCTGGCGCGCAATGGCAAGCCGGTGGCCCGGGGGCGTATCGACACGCCCACCGGCCGCCTGCTGATCGAACAGTTCCTGGCCGCCTACATGAGGGACGCGGCGGTGCCGCCGCCCTACAAGATCATCGAGGCGGCGGGCCATATGTTCAGCGACATCGAGGAAAAGGCCGTGTCGCTGATCAACCTGGCCAGCTGCAAGGATCTGGAACGGGTGACCCAGGCGCCGGTGGACCCGCGCCGGTTCCGGGGCAACCTACTGCTGGCCGATCTCGCCCCCTGGGCGGAGGCGCAGTGGGTGGGCAAGCGCCTGCGCGTGGGCGAAACCGTTTTGGAAGTCTTCAAGAACATCCGCCGCTGCGCCGCCACCGAGGTGAACCCGGTGACGGGCGAGCGCGACATGCCCGTGCTGAAATCCCTGATGAACGGCTATGGCCACGTCAATTGCGGCGTTTACGCCCGCGTGATCGAGGGCGGGACGGTGCGGCCGGGCGACACCGTCACGGTGATCGACTAAAGCTGGGATCGACTAAAGCCGGGCCAGCAGCGTCTTAGGCGCCACGGCTTGGTAGCTTTCCTTGACCCAGGCCCGCAGCAGATCCAGCGGCACGTCCTCGCCCGCGCCGAATGTGGCGGTGATCCAACCCGCGCGCCCCAGGCCGTAGCCGGTGGGCGCGCAGTTGGCCATATCCAGCGCGAAGGGGGCGGAGCGGGGCAGCTTCACCGTGACATGGCAGCCCGTGTCCCCATCCCGCCCCAGGAAGACGAAAATCTTCCGGCGCACCTTCACCACCGTCTCCCCCAGGGATGATCCTCCCACGCCTCGGGATAGGAGAGGGCGTGGGCCAGCAGCTCGGCCAAGGGGGAAGCCGGCGGCGACAGCGCGTCGGTCACGGCTTTGGCTCCGCCGGGGCCTGAGCGGGTGCGTGTTCGGCGGGCGCGGCCTCAGCCGGCGCCCCCTCAGTTGGCAGGTTCTCTGCCTTCCAGCGCATGGCGCGCAGAATGCGGTTGTAGCCCGACGGGTGGTCGTAGAACAGGATCTCCTCCCACTTGCCGGGGGCCAGCTTGCGGTATTCCGCCAGCTTCAGCGCCACGGTGGCGAAGCCGTCGGGCTCGCGCGCCAGGTTCAGGCCGAAGGCGTCGGCCTCCGCCTCCTGCGTGCGGATGATGGTGTTCAGCACGGGCGTCAGCACGAAGAAATAGGCGGTGAACAGGATGACGACCAAAGGCAGGCCGGCCACGTCGCCCAGGCCGGTGATGCCCCAACGCCCACCGCGTGTCAGCCGGCCGAAGACCCGGTCCACGAACAGATAGCCGAAGCACACCAGGAGGGAGAGATAGAGCAGGATGACGAAGACATGGTTCAGAACGTAATGCCCCATCTCATGCGCCATCACCGCCTTGATCTCCGCCGGGGTGCAGCGCTCCAACAGGGTGTCGGTCAAGGAGATGCGGGTGGTACCGAACAGGCCGCTGACGTTGGCGCTGATCTTGTTGGACTGGCGGGAGGCGTTGAACTCATAGACGTCGGTGGCCGGCACCTCGTTGGACCGGGCCATGGACAGCAGAGCCTCGCGCACCGGGCCGGGCTTCATCGGTTCGTATTTGTTGAACAGCGGCGCCACGAAAACCGGCGTCACCACCACCATGAGGGCAACCACCACCACGCCAAAGGCGCTGGCCCACACCCACCAGCTGCGCCCCAGGCGGCGAACGATGGCATACAGCACCCAGATGACCAGGGCGCCGCTCAGGCTGGAAATGGCGAGCTGGATCATCTGGTCGCCGAACCAGCCGCCGAAGGTCTGGTTCATCAGGCCGTACTGCCGCTCCCGGTACCAGTCGGAATAGGCGACGTAGGGCAGGCTGAGGGCATAGTCGATGACGGTGTAGGCGATGAAGAACACCGGTGTGGCGAAGCGCCCGAGACCGGCCAGCCGGTCGCGCAGCCGCCGCGCCAGGCCGCCGGCCAGGAACACCGCCGCCACCGCCAGCGACACCAGGAAGCGCCAGAGCTGCAGCCAATAGCCGCCCTCGAAATACGCGTCCGACTTGGCCCGAACATCCGCCGGAACGGTATCCATGTAGGCCTGCGTCGCCGCCACCGGATCGAACGCCGCGGCGGCGTGCGCGACCTCCGGTGTCAGGCAAGTGCCCAGTACCGCGCCGGCAAAGCCCACGGCCAAGGCCGCCGTCACCACACCCCTGTTGTTTACCCAACCTGTCATAAGCCAACCCCAAATTTCGCGCCCAAGCCCCCCTGGGCGGCGCTCATTGGCCGGCAGTGTAGGCCGGGTGGAACAGGGCTGGATAGAACCGCTTCACCCAAAACCCGCGGTGCCTGAAGCGGTCGGAAACCTATGGCGCCCTGGGCAGGCGGGACTCCGGCGTGGGCGGGGACAAATCTTCATACAGGGCCTGGGCCTCCGGTGCCGGCCCCCGGCGGCTGCCCAGGGCCAGCACCTTGATGACGCGGATATGGTTGCCCAAAGGGAAGGTCAGCACGTCGCCCGGCCGCACGGTGTGATGCGCCTTGGTGATGGTGGCGCCACCGCAGCGGATGGCGCCGGACCCGCAGAGCTTGGCCGCCAGGCTGCGGGACTTCAGGAAGCGGGCATACCATAGCCATTTGTCCAGCCGCAGCCGTCCTTGGGCCAGATCGGCGGCGTCCTCATCCTCCCTGCCGCCGTCACCCTTGCCGTTCACCTTAGACATCACCCACCGCCATCAGGGCGCCTCCACCAACGTTCGCAGGATGCTGAAAGGGTTGTCGCTGGCCGGCGCCGGTTGGGCCGGCGCGGCGCCCGCCTTGCCACGCGCCGCCTTGGCCGGAGTTGGCACGCGGGCGGTCTTGGGCCGACGCCGCAGCCAGGGGGCCGGCTCCCCCTCCGCCTTGGGCTGGCCCAGACGATACCCCAGCGCGGACATGAGCGACGGCACCTCCGCCCGGGGCACGCCCAGGCTCAGCACCAGATCGTCCACCACCGTCAGCGGCCCCGCCTTGGCCCGGTCGGCCAATGATTTCTCCAGCCGATCCAGCATATCGACCCGCAGGGCGCGGGCACCCAAGGGGATGTAGCCGATGGCGGCCAGGAAATCCGGTGGCAGGTCGCCCACCGGCAGCGTCACACGGCCGGGCGCCGGCACGGCCACCGGGACACCTCGCGCCACCGACCACAGCAGGCCGCGCAAAGCCACCGCCGCCGGCCGCGTCAACGCCGCCAGGAACACCTGGCTGAAGCCCAGGCGGAGGCCCAGGGCGGCCAGGCGCCGCCGATCTTCCTTGGTCAAGGTGGCGATCAACGGTTCCAGCGCGGCGCGCGGCAGGCCGCCCAGCGCCTCCGCCACCTGGAAAGCGATGCCCCGGCCGGCGCCGGACAATTCTGTCCCCTGCCCCTCCTTGCCGAGAGCGGCGGCGGCCAGCGCCGTCAGCGGCGCCAGGACGCGGGCGACATGCGCCTCCATCCAGCGGGCCAGGCGCGCCCGCACCGGCTCACGCTGGCCCGTCTGCAGGAAATCATCCCCCACCAGGCGCACCAGGGGGGCCAGCGGCGTGGGGCCCGGCGCCAGCACACCAATGACGGCACCGTCCCAGCTGAGTTCCCCGCCACCGTCCAGGGTGATGGCGGCATCGGGTGCCGTCTCCAGCGCCCGCACCCGCTGAGTGATGACATCGCCCAGGGCGCGGCGGGCGGCGGTGGTGATGGCCTTGGCGTCGGCCGCCGGCACATCGGCGTCCAACTGGAAGGCCACGCCGTGCAGGCGGCCAACCGGGTGCCCCTCCACCAGCACGCGGCCATCGTGGTCCACCGCCCCCAACAGGTCGCGTCCATCGGCCAGGCGCTTCACCAGGCCGGCGGAGCGCTTATCGACGAAGCGCTGGGTCAGGCGCTCATGCAAGGCGTCGGATAGCCGGTCCTCAATGGCGCGGGTGCGCTCCTGCCAATGGACGGGGTCATCCAGCCAGCCAGGGCGATGGGAAATGTAGGTCCAGGTGCGGATATGGGCGATGCGCGACACCAGGGTGTCGATGTCGCCCTCCCCCCGGTCCAGGCGGGCCACCTGGGCCGCCACCCAGTCCAGCGGCAGGGTGCCGGCCGGGCCGTCGCGCAGGTATTTGAAGATCTGGGACAAGAGGCGCGTATGGGCGTCGGACAGCACCTTGCGGAAGTCCGGGATCTGGCACACCTCCCACAACAGGCGCACGGCCAGCGGGTTGTTGGCCAGGCGCATGAGGTCGGCATCCTGCGCCAGGGCCTGCAAGGCCAGATGGTCGTCCGCCTCCCGCGCGCGGATCAGCACGGGGGACGGCGGCCGCTCCTCCAGCGTGCGCAGCAGGGCCTGGGGGCTGCGGAAGTCCAGGTTGACGTTGCGCCACATCAGGGTCTTCAACGTTTCGAACGTGTGGTTCTCCACCGCGTCGATCAGTTCGGGATCCAGCGGCGGCGCCTCATCCGTGGTGCCGAAGGTGCCGTCGGTCAGGTGGCGCCCCGCGCGGCCGGCGATCTGCGCCACCTCCGGCGCCCGCAGGCGGCGCGGCTGCTGCCCGTCGAACTTGGACAGGCGGGCGAAGGCGACATGGTCCACATCCATGTTCAGGCCCATGCCGATGGCGTCGGTCGCCACCAGGTAATCCACCGCCCCTTCCTGATACAGCTGCACCTGGGCGTTGCGGGTGCGCGGGCTGAGGGCGCCCAGTACCACCGCCGTGCCGCCACGCGTACGGCGCAGCAGCTCCGCCAGGCCATAGACATCGGCGGCGGAGAAGGCGACCACGGCGGCGCGGGGCGGCAGCTTGGTCAGCTTCTTGTGCCCGCTGTAGGTCAGGCTGGAGAAACGGGGCCGGGAGACGAACTCCGCCTTGGGGATCAGCTTTTGCAGCAGGGGCCGGATGGTGTCGGAGCCGAGGAACATCGTCTCCTCCGTTCCACGGGCGTGCAGCAGGCGGTCGGTGAAGATGTGCCCGCGCTCCGGATCGGCGGCCAGCTGGATCTCGTCCACCGCCAGGAACTGGGTCACATGGTCCAGCGGCATGGATTCGACGGTGCAGATCCAATAGCGGGCGCCGGGGGGAATGATCTTCTCCTCCCCCGTCACCAGGGCCACCTGGCCCGCCCCCTTGGCCTTGACCACCTTGTCATAGTTTTCCCGCGCCAGCAGGCGCAGGGGAAAGCCCATCATGCCGCTGGCGTGCGCCAGCATGCGTTCCATGGCCAGGTAGGTCTTGCCGGTGTTGGTGGGCCCCAGCACCGCGACCACCCGGCCGCCCGGCAACGCCCCCACGCTGTCGGCGGCCCGCTTCTGGGCCGGCAGGGGGGAAAGGGTGGATGGGCGGGACGGATCGTTCATGGCACTCAGTGTTGGGGCGGCGGCCCCTGAATACAAGTCGGTCCCACGGATCCGGCGCTTCTTGAACGCTGATGGAGGGTGGGGGTTCCGGATTGGCCTTGCCCCCATGCGGCCAAGTGGCCCACGGAAAAGTGGCCCTGGAAAAAGTCCCCCCGCAATGCGGACATAATGCGGGGCCATCCTTATATAGGGTGACGCTTTATACAGGGTGACGGCAGAACAGGCACCCCGCTTGATTCCGGCCGGCCCAGCGTATCACCTTGCACCCTCCAGGCCCCTTGGGAACCCGTCCATGTCCGTTCGCGCCCGCATCGCCACCCTGTCGCTGTTCTCCCTGCTTCTGGGCACCACCGCCTTGGCCGCCCCGGTGACGCAGGAGGGGGCGGACAAGCTGGCGCGTCTGGCGGAGCAGCAGTTGACCAAGCCCGCCAACCCGCACAAGAGCGACAGCCTGCGCCTGACCCTGAACGGTCACGCCAGCGCGGTGCGGGAGGGGGATCATTACCGCCTGAGCCTGCCAGGAGCGCAATTGCACCTGGGCGACGACAGCGTGCTGGACCTGGGCACGCTGGTCCTGGCCGTGACCCCCACGGCCGATGGCCATTGGGACGCCACCGGCACCCTGCCCAGCCCCATGGGTGTGTTCGACGGCCAGGGCATGCGCATCGGCGAAGTGCGGCTGGGCAGCCAAAGCCTGCGCGCCCGCTGGACGCCCGACTTCCAGACGGTGGACCTGCTGGACGCCAAGGCCAACGACATCCGCTTCGTGCCCCGCCCCGGCCACGGCGCCGTGGCCATGGACGCCCTGACGGTGCGCTTCATGCCTGAGGAGGAGGCGCGCGGACGGTGGAGCGGCCCGGTGCGGGTGGAGGTCAACAAGCTGCAGACCAAGACGCCGGACGGCGCCGATGAGACGCGGCTGCTGCGCGGCCTGCTGGCCATCGACCTGACCGATTTCAACATGACCCAGGGCGCCCTGCTGCGCGTGGGCGGCGGCACGGAACCCGGCCCCGCCGGTGCCGTGTTGTCGCGCATGAAGGGCAGCGTCAACCTGGACGGTTACGCCAGCCATGACGATGAAGGCCGCCCCTATTCGCTGAAGACCCTGACCGCCAGCGTCACCGCCGACAATATGGAGGGTGACCACGGCGTGCTGTCGCTGGACTACAGCCACCGGGGCTTGGTGAAGCCAGCCGCCGCCGGCCAGGCCGACCCCATCCCCGAGAAGGGTGACCTGCATCTGAAGATCAGCGACCTGCCGGCCCGCACCCTGGCGGAGGCGGACTGGACCACCCTGCCCGCCGACACCAAGCACCGCAACCGCGCCATCAAGGAACGCACCCTGGCAGCCCTGGGCCAGGCGGGCAGCCACCTGACCATCGACAAGCTGGACTTCCAGGCGCCCGACGCCGCCCTGGTGGGCAACGCCGCCCTGGTGTTCGACGCCGCCAACCCGCGCGGCCTGACCGGCACCCTGTCGCTGCTGATGCGCGGGTTGGACCACCTGCCGGCCAACAGCGTGGGCAACGGCCCCATGCTGGGCTTCTTCGCCCTGCAATCCTTGGGCGCGCCGGAAGGGGAAGGCCGGCGCTTCAGCCTGGACTTCCGGCCCGACGGCCATGTGAAGCTGAACGGCAGCGACGTCACCCTGCTGATGACCGGCCTAGCCAAGCTGCCCTGACGGGTGAGCTATGCCCACAAGAAGTCGGGCGGCTCGGCCGGCCGCGCAGAAGTGATTTTGAAGACGCTCCTTCAGGCGACCATGCCAAGCCCATGCTTAGCAACGAGACACAGAAGCTTGAGCGACGCGCCTTGTGGGTGCTTTTCGCCGCGCTCCCACTGGCTCACAAGGCTCGTGGTGACATTGAGGTAGCGGGCGAATACCGCCTGGCTCGCGCCTTCGCGCTCACGCAAGCTGCGAATTTCCTCAGGCGCCAGCGGGCGCACGGGCGTCAGGCACGCCTCATCGAACTTTCGCATGGTTTGCTTATCCATGACGCCCGCCGCATGGAGTCCTTCCGCCGTTTCGTGGATAGAGGCCATCACCGGGCTGCGGTATTGCTTAGCCATTGTCCTTTACCTCCACCAAGGTGCCATTCGCCACCGCCCTCGCCAGGGCTTGTCGTCGTAAGCCATCATCTCCGCCGCGAGCATCTTGAACGCTTCCAACTCGTCATCGCGGATGTTGTCCTGTTCGTTCTTGGCAAAACCGTGAACGAAAAACGCCCGTTCTCGCAATCGGAACAGGATGATCGTGCGAAACCCGCCCGACTTTCCCTCACCTTGCCGGGCAACCCGTTGCTTGATGACCCCGCCGCCGAGATCTGCATCCACGAGACCCCGAGACGCGGCATCAATCGCGGCACATAGAATCGCATCCGTGATCCGGGCTTTTCGGGCAAACCTCGCGAAAGGCTTGTTTTTGAATACCCGCATGGCTTCGCTTTTCAGCCCGAGGACAAAACGTCAAATCTATAGCACTTAGTGCTATATAATTCAAATGACCCTACCTATCAACCATGGGCACGAAGGCGACGGCCAGCAGGGGGCGTTCGCGGACGGCACTGTCTAGCCCCTTCTCCACCAGGCATAGTTGCTGCGGCCCCTGGGCCGGCCCCACCGGCAGCAGCAGGCAGCCGCCGGGCCGCAGTTGCGCCACCAGCGCCGGCGGCACCGTCGGGGCGGCGCAGGCGGCCAGGATGGCGTCGAAGGGCGCCGCCTCCGGCCAGCCGGCGTGGCCATCACCGACGCGCACGGTGACACCCTTCAGCCCCAAGGCCGCCAGCCGCCGCTCCGCCGCCTGCGCCAGGTCGGCAATGACCTCCAGCCCGAAGACCGTCACGCCCAAATGGGCCAGCAGCGCCGTCTGGTAGCCGGAGCCGACACCAATCTCCAGCACCCGGTCGCCGGGCTGGAGCCGCAGCAGTTCCGTCATCAAGGTCACCAGGGACGGCTGTGACAGGGTTTGGCCGGCCGCGAGGGGCAGGACCTCATCGCGGTAAGCGCGTGCCGCCACCCCCGGTGGGGTGAACAGTTCACGCGGTATGGCGCGAAGGGCATCGGCCACCCGGTCGCTCAGCGCCGGAAGGTCCAAGGAACGGTCCAGCGCCATGCGCCGGGCGATGGCGGACACCAGCGCCTCCCGCTCCGCGCGGCGGGCTTCCAGGTCAACGGTCGGGGTGAGGGGGGAAGCGGTGCGTTTGAACCACGACATCTGACACCCCCGGTGGCGGTGCGGGCAAAAAATACACGGGATCAGGTCCTGCCCCCGATGGAGGGGCTTGCGTCCAAGCCGCCGTCCCCTCATATCGGGGCGCGACGGCCGGCCCATGCCTGGGGGGCCGTCGGAACCAGGTTCACCACGCCGGCGGCGCCACGACAGGGCCGCCCAGAAAAGAGGACGGAACACGCCCATGAGTGAGGAGAAACTCAGCTTCCAGGCCGAAGTCTCCCGGCTGCTGGATATCGTCGCGCATTCGCTGTACTCGGAAAAGGAGGTTTTCCTGCGGGAACTGATCTCCAACGCCTCGGACGCCTGCGACAAGCTGCGCTACGCCTCCCTGACCCAGCCGGACCTGACGGCCGGGGACGCCAATTTCCGCATCACCCTGACGCCCGACACCACCGCCCGCACGCTGACCATCGCCGACAACGGCATCGGCATGAACCGGGAAGAGCTGGTGGAGAACCTGGGCACCATCGCCCGGTCCGGCACCGCCAACTTCATGGCCGCCCTGTCGCAGAAGGCCGAGGCGGAAAAGGCCGGCGAGAAGGACGTGTCGCTGATCGGCCAGTTCGGCGTGGGCTTCTATTCCGCCTTCATGGTGGCGGGCGAGGTCGAGGTCTTTTCCCGCAAGGCGGGCGACAGCCAGGGCTGGCGCTGGGCCTCGGACGGCAAGGGCTCGTTCACCGTCGGCGAGAGCGACGACGCGCCCGCGCGCGGCAGCCGCATCGTGCTGCACCTGCGCGACGGCGAGGATGACTACCTGCAGACCTACCGCCTGCAGAGCATCGTCAAGAAGTACAGCGACCACATCAGCATCCCCGTGCTGGTGGGCGACGACGAGAAGCCGGCCAACGCCGCCTCCGCCCTGTGGACGCGGTCCAAGAGCGACATCACGGCCGAGCAGTACAAGGAATTCTACCACCACGTCAGCCACGCCTTCGACGAACCGTGGCTGACCCTGCACTGGCGGGCGGAAGGCGTGTTGGAATACACCAACCTGCTGTTCATCCCCGAATCCAAGCCCTTCGACCTGTTCGAGCCGGAGCGCAAGCACCGGGTGAAGCTGTACGTCCGCCGCGTCTTCATCACCGAGGGGCCCGAAGGCCTGATCCCGGCCTATCTGCGCTTCCTGCGCGGTGTCGTGGACAGCGAGGACCTGCCGCTGAACGTCAGCCGCGAGATGCTGCAGCACAACCCCATGCTGGCCAAGATGCGCACCGGCATCGCCAAGCGCGTGCTGGGCGACCTGGCCCGCAAGGCCGACGACGCCGAGGCCAAGGCGGACTACGCCCGCTTCTGGGAGAACTTCGGCGCCGTGCTGAAGGAAGGCCTGTATGAGGAGCGGGAGCAGCGCGACACCCTGCTGAAGCTGCTGCGCGCATACAGCACCCACGGCGATGAGCTGGTGAGCCTGGAAGACTATGTCGGCCGCATGAAGCCGGGCCAGGACGCCATCTACTACATCACCGGCGAGGACAAGGCGGCGCTGGCCCGCAGCCCCCACCTGGAAGGCTTCCGCGCCAAGGGTGTCGAGGTGCTGTTCCTGACCGACGCGGTGGACGAGTTCTGGCTGCAGTCCGTCACCCAGTACAAGGACCACGCCTTCAAGTCCGTGACCCGCGGCGGCGCCGACTTGGCCAACGTTACGGCCGAGGACAAGGCCGAGGAGACGCCCAAGGCGCCGGAGGACAGCGTTGCCGACCTGGTGGCGCTGGCCAAGCTGACCCTGGGCGACGCGGTCAAGGACGTGCGCACCTCCGAACGCCTGCGCGAGAGCGCCGTCTGCCTGGTGGCCGACGAGGGCGACATGGACATCCACCTGGAGCGCATGCTGAAGGCCCACCGCCGCCTGGACGAGACATCCAAGCGCATCCTGGAGGTCAACCCCGGCCATCCGCTGATCCGCCGCCTGGCGGAGTTGGCCAAGGCCAACGGCGCCGGCGGCGCCCAGGGTGAGGCCCTGGCGGATGCGGCCTGGCTGCTGCTGGACCAGGCACGAATCCTGGAGGGGGAGGCGCTGCCCGACCCGGTGGCTTTCGGCCGCCGCCTGGCGACGTTCGTGGAGAAGGGTCTGGCCTGATCAAGGCCACAAGCCCGCCTGTTTACAGCGTGTTCATGCCCCGCGCGGTTCGCCGTCGCGGGGCATGGCGTTTTTGCAACGGGCGGTGGCCGCACGGAACCCAATACGCCACGCGGAACGGTTTCGCCCTTTTCTTGCCGCTAACTGCTGGCATAGTCCGCAACCGATCAGACGATGGGCCCCTGGGCGAACCGGATAGGCATCGTTGTCGGGTCGACACGCGGCTGCACAGGGGGGCACCCTTGCCGTCGTTGACGAGGGTTCCCCGGGGACTGGCCCCGGGGCAGCAAGGGCGTGAGCCGGGCGGGGTTTGCATGGGGTTGTCGACCGGGGCGTTCGCCCCAAGTGACCGGAACGGGCCGCGGGCCGCGATGTGGGGCCGTGCCGCCACCACCGCCACGCTGCTGGCCACCGTATTGATCTTCGCCCCCCTGGGGACGGCGCAAGCCCGCGATCTGGCGGACCTGATGAAGGACCGCTTCCCCGTGACGCAAGGGGAAGCCACGCCCGATGACAGCGACCAGACCGTGCTGGCGCGCTTCTACCGCGCCCGCGGGCTGAAGCCCCTGTGGGTGGACCATGGCGAGGCCACGGCCACTGCGCGCGCGGCCCTGACCGTCCTGGCCCACGCCGATGAGGAAGGGCTGAACCCCAACGACTATTCCGCCGCCGCCCTGACCGGCCAGCAAGGCCACCTGGATAGCCCGGAAGCCCAGGCCAGCTTTGAATCCGGCCTCAGCCTGGCGCTGGTCCACTACGCCAGCGACGTGTCGGTGGGACGCATCATACCGACCCTGGCCGATCCGGAGCTGGTGATCGACCGGCCGCCCTTCGACCGCGCGCAGTTCCTGGCATCCGTCGCCGCGGCGCCGGATCTGGCGGCCCTGCTGGCCGGCCTGCCGCCGCACCGGCCGGAATACGCCGCGCTGAAGGCGGCCTTGGCCCATTACCGGCAGATGAAGGCCGCGGGCGGCTGGCCCACCATTCCGCCCGCGCCCAAGGCGCCGCCCGCACCGCCCCCCGCCGTGGCGGCGAACCCGGCCAATCCGGCAGCGCCGGCGGCGAAGCCCGAGAAGGCCAGCGACGCGTTGAAGCCCGGGATGGTGGACCCGCGCGTGCCGGCGCTCCGCGCCCGCCTGGTCGCCACCGGCGAGGCCAAGCCGCTGCCCACCCCGCTGCCCAAGGGCACCAATCCCGAGCTGTACGACGACGCCCTGGCCGCCTCGGTCAAGGAGTTCCAGCGCCGCCAGGGGCAGGAGCCCGATGGCGCCATCGGCAAGCGCACCCTGGTGGAGCTGAACGCCACCGTGGATCAGCGCATCAACCAGATCATCGTCAACATGGAACGCTGGCGGTGGGAGCGGGAGCCGGCGGACCAGCCCTATCTGGTGGTCAACCTGGCCGACTACACCCTGTCGCTGATGCGGGGCATGGACGTGCAGATGACCATGCGCGTGGTGGTGGGGGCGCCCTTCACCCGCACGCCGGTCTTCATCGGCAATATGAGCTATATGGAGCTGAACCCCTACTGGTACGTGCCGACCAAGATCGCCAAGGAAGAGATTCTGCCCAAGCAGAAGAAGGACCACAGCTACGTCGTCAAGAACCACTACACCCTGCTGTCGGACTGGACGTCCAACGCCGTGCCGGTGGACCCCAGCAGCATCAACTGGGCGACGGTGACGCCGCACAACTTCCACTGGCGGGTGCGTCAGGACGCGGGCAACGACAATTCGCTGGGCCGCATCAAGTTCATGTTCCCCAACAAGTTCGACATCTACCTGCACGACACGCCGTCCAAGCGGCTGTTCGACCGGGCCGTGCGCTCCTTCAGCCACGGCTGCATCCGGGTGCAGGACCCGCCGGCCCTGGCCCTGGCCATCCTGGCCCTGACCGACACCCCCGGCTGGCCGGAGGAGAAGCTGCGGGCCGAGATCGGCGGCGACAGCCTGAAGCACCAGACGATTCGCCTGAAGAATCGCCTGCCGGTGCATATCACCTACATCACCACGGTCACCGACCCGAACGGCGGCATCGACTTCCGCACCGACGTCTACGGCCGCGACGCCCGTGTGTTGGCGGCCCTGAACGGCCCCCGTCCGCGCAAACCAGTGGTCCCGGCGGCGACGCCGGCGGCCGCCCCCACGCCGGGCAGCGCCCCGAACGCGGCGCCCAACACTGTGCCGGCGCCGGCGGCTGAGACATCCAAAGCGCCTGAGACTCCAAAGCCTTCGGTGCCAGGTCCGCGTACCGCCGCGCCTTCCGCCCCCACAGCGACCCCGGTGCCGGCATCGGCTCCCGTGCCGGCCAACACCAACCCGGTGCGCTGACAGGCAAGGTCCCTGGCCGGATTGTGACCGTTTCGGTGGCGGTTGCAAAGGCGGGGACCCTGGGCGCCGTAGGGTGGCGGTCACACGTTCATCAAATTTTTGCCTCATTTCAGGCTTGCTTATTCACACCCCGTTGTCACAGACTGCAGCCCAGCCCTGCCGGTGACGCGGGGCTCCGGCCAGTGAAATGGGGACAGCACAGAATGCACGACCGGCATGACGCAGCGCGTCTGTCCATTATTGCCTGCGACGCCACCACTTCCACCGACGCGTCCCCGGTTACGACTTCCGCTCCCACCCGCCGTGGCCTGCTGGCCGGCTTCGCCAAGCTGGCGACTGGTGCCGCCCTGGTGGGCGGTGTCGCCTCGCCGCTGCCGGCCCTGGCCAAAGCTGTCAAAAAGCATCACGGGGACGCCACCCACGGCCACAGCGCCGCCCATGGCAACCTGATGCATGGCGACTGGTCCAATGCCCGCGCCGCCACCCGGCCGCTGTCGGACAACCGCCGCGTCCTGGCCTTCAACCACCTGCACACCGGCGAGAAGCTGAAGGTCACCTATTGGGCCGACGGCAAGTACCTGCCGACCGCTCTGCACGACGTGAATTCCATCCTGCGCGACTGGCGGACCAACCAGACCATCGCCATGGACCCCAAGCTGCTGGACCTGATGTTCCAGATGCAGCACCGCCTGCGCACCAACGAGACCATCCAGGTCATCTGCGGCTATCGCTGCCCCAAGACCAACGCCATGCTGGCGGCCAATTCCGAAGGGGTGGCCACCCACAGCATGCACATGGAAGGCAAGGCCATCGACCTGGACCTGGCCAGCAAGCCCCTGGCCCGCATCCGTCAGGTGGCGGTGGAGTTGAGGCAGGGTGGCGTCGGCTATTACCCCAAGTCCCATTTCGTCCACGTCGACACCGGCCGCGTCCGCCAGTGGGCGTAAAGGCGGAGGGGCATAAAGGCGAGGGCGTAAGGGGCAAGCCCTGTTATTCCAGGCTCTCGTCCTAAGGGCGGGCTGGCTCCCTTGATCAGCAGCGTGAGATAACGCCCCCTCAAGCCATCTTGAGGGGGTTTTTCATGCGCCTGCGCCTGGCGGCACCCGCCATCCTTTTCATCGCCATCGCCCCTGCGGCCGTCGCGCAAAGCGCATCCGCCCCCTTCACCGGCCGCGACCTCAGCGGCACCTACGCCTGCACCGGCGTGGATGGGCACGAGGGCGCCTACACCTCCACCGTGACGCTGGAGATGGACAGGGCGCAGTCCCACGGGACGCGGGCCGGCTATCATTTCAGGATGGAGGTGCCCAGCTACGGCACCTATCGCGGTGTCGCCACCGCCGACGGCGACATCATGGCCATCACCTTCGCGCACGACGACCCGGCCACCCAGGACTATGGAACCGGCATCGCCAAGGTGACCCGCGCCCAGGACGGCAAGGTACGCTTCGATAAGTTCTATTACGAGGAAGCCTACAAGGGCGGCAACACCGGCACGGAAAGCTGCGTGCGGAACTGATCCGCGCGCCCCTCAAAAGAGAACAGGCCCCGGATCGATCGATCCGGAGCCTGTTCCTGTCAGAGCGTGCCTGTCAAAACGCCGAGGCGTAACTCAAGCAGCCGTGGGGCCGTTCGCCAGTTCGCGGTGCAGGCGCGCCTCGTCCAGTTCCTTTTCCCACTTGCTGACCGCGATGGTGGCCACGCCATTGCCCACCAGGTTGGTCAGGGCGCGGCATTCGCTCATGAAGCGGTCGATGCCGATGAGCAGGGTCAGGGAGGCGATGGGGATGTCCGGCACCACGGCCAGGGTGGCGGCCAGGGTGATGAAGCCGGCGCCGGTGACGCCGCTGGCCCCCTTGGACGTCAGCATGGCCACCAGCAGGATGGTGATCAGGTGCCCGAAGGTCAGGTGGGTGTTGGTCGCCTGGGCCAGGAACAGGGTGGCCAGGGTCATGTAGATGTTGGTGCCGTCCAGGTTGAAGCTGTAGCCCGACGGGATGACCAGGCCCACCACGGGACGGGCGCAGCCCAGACGCTCCATCTTCTCCATCATCTGGGGCAGCACCGTCTCGGAAGAGGAGGTGCCCAGGACGATCAGCAGTTCGGCCTTGATGTAGTTGATGAAGCGCAGGATGGAGAAGCCGCACAGCCAACCGACGATGCCCAGCACCACCAGCACGAACAGCAGGCTGGTCAGGTAGAAGCTGCCGATCAGCATGCCCAGGTTCAGCAGGGCGCTGATGCCGTATTTGCCGACGGTGAAAGCCATGGCACCGAAGGCGCCGATGGGGGCCAGGCGCACCACCATATGGATGATGCGGAAGAAGATCTTCGACATGCGCTCGATGACCACCGTGGCCGGCTTGCCATAGTCGCCCAGGTGGGCGATGGCGAAACCGGTCAACATGGCGATCAGCAGGACCTGCAGCAGGTCGCCGCCGCCCAACGCGCCCAGGTAGGTATCGGGGATGATGCCCAGGATGTGATCGGCCACGCTGTCCTTGGCGGCCTTGTCGACGTAGGTCGCCACCGCCTTGGCGTCCAGGGTGCGGGCGTCGACGTTCATGCCGTCGCCGGGCCGCACCACCTCGCCCACCAGCAGGCCGATGACCAGCGCGAAGGTGGAGATGACCTCGAAATAGATCAACGCCTTGCCGCCCACGCGGCCCACCTTTTTCATGTCGGTCATGGCGGAGATGCCGCTGACCACGGTGCAGAAGATGACCGGCGCGATCATCATCTTCACCAGCTTGATGAAGCCGTCACCCAGCGGCTTCAGCGAGGCGCCGAAGGCGGGCCAGATGAAGCCGACGATGATGCCCAGGACGATGGCGATCAGGACTTGGACGTAAAGGATCGAATACCAGGGCTTTTTAACTTGTTCCATGGGCACATCTCCCTAAGCCCCTTGTCACGAGGCGTGTTGCCGGGCCCCCTTCCCCGATGCCCCGGGGGACCCGCGGCCACAGCATGGCCGTTAGGTGCGACAAGAAAGCAATTGCCGGGGGAGATCAAGGCTTAAGGCGTGGTTTCGCACGCCCGGATCCATGAAATTTTTCGACCTGTGCGGCAGGAACAACAACCGGTTGCGATGTTCGCTTCCAGGGGGGCCGAAGTGGTTTTTTTTAAAACACGGTCAGTTGCGGCGGCGCCGTCTTCAGCAGGTTTTCCAGCCGCTCGACCACCTCTTCCATATTCACGCGCACGCGGTCCAACTCATCGGCCGTCTTGTCGTCGATGCCGGCCTCGAACAGCATCATGTCGTAGTCGGCCAGCACCTTGGTAAAGGCCTCGCGTTCATGCTGCAGGATCTCGTAGGCGCCCAGGGCGTGGACCAGCAATTGCGGCGGGTTACGGAAGAAGGCCAGGCTGACGCGGGTGAAGGCGGCGATGGAGCGTAAGCGCATACGGATCAGCCAGGATTTCAGCTCGCGCGGGGCGTCGTTGGGTCGGCTGTCGGCCTTGTCGCCGATGGTGAAGATCATGGCCTGGATTTCGTGATAGACGGCGCGCGCCTTCTTGTAGTCCGGGAAGGACTGCGCCGGCCGGGCCGACATCTGCTCGAAAGAGGTCACGGTGGACGACAGCGATCCCGCCAGCTCACGCAGCAGGGCGCCGTGATTGACCTCCTTCTTCATACGCATGGGGTTCTGGTCCCTGTGAGCGGATCGACACCCCAGCTTAGCGCGGCATCCGCGCTGCTACCAGGGTATCGGGTGTATGGGGTCGGCCCTGGCCGGCGGCTTCCGGTGCCTCGCCCTGCCCCTCGCGGCCCCGCAGGTCGGGCAGGATCAGGGTGAAGCGCGTACCGGCCCCCGCCTCGCTGGCGGCGGTGACCGTGCCCTTCAGTCGGTGCGTCACGAGGTTGTAGACGATGTTGAGCCCTAGGCCGGTGCCCCCCGCCCCGCGCCGCGTGGTGAAGAAGGGATCGAAGATGCGGGGCAGAATGGCCGCCGGAATGCCGCGGCCGTCGTCCTGGTAGACGATCTGCGCCCCGCCGGCGTAGCCCTCGCCGGGGAAATCTCCGGGGCCCAGCCGGCGGGCGGTGATGGTGATGTGGCCGCGCACCCCCGGCTCATAAGCGTGCAGGATGGAGTTCGAGACGAAATTGGTCAGCACCTGGGCCAGCAGGCCCGGATAGGTTTCCAGTTCCACTGGGCAAGGGCAGATGATCTCCGCCGTATGGCCACCCCGGCGCAGGGTGGGACCCAGGCTGGAAACCACCTCCTCCATATAGGCGCACAGCTCCACCCGCCGCCGTTCCTCGGAACTCTGGTCGGCGGAGACCTGCTTGAAGCTTTGGATCAGGCTGGCGGCACGGCCGATGTTGGACAGCATCAGGCGGGAGGATTCCGCCAGGTCCCCCATGAAATCGGCCAGGTCGCTGCGGCGCAGCCGGCCGTCCCGCACCAGATGATCGATGGCCGTCACCCTTTCCGACACGTGGGAGGCGGTGGTGAGCGTGACACCGATGGGGGTGTTGATCTCGTGCGCGACACCGGCCACCAGTTGGCCCAGCGAGGCCAGCTTCTCCGCCTGCACCAGTGCGTCCTGCGACCGCTTCAGCTTTTCCAGGCTGTCGCTCAGTTCAGCGGTGCGGGTGCGCACGCGGTCTTCCAGTTCGTCATTGGCCCGGCGCAGGGCGGCCTCGCTCGCCTCCAGCGCGCGCTCACGCTCCTCCCGCTCCTTGCCGATGCGGTAGGCGACGCCGAAGGTCAGCAGCACCACGCCGATGGCATTGGGCGCGTAGAGTGCGGCCTCCGTCCAGATGGCGGCGGGAAGGGCACCGCCGGCGCGCAGCGACCACACCACCGCCACCCCGACGATGGGCAGGAAGCCCAGCAGGAAGAAGCGGGCGTTGACGGAGCGGCGCAGGTCACGCACCGCCGCCGTCAGCGTCAGGATGGACCCCAGCAGCGCCAGCGCCTGGGCAATGCCGGAGCCGATGGCCGGCTCCAGGTAATGCAGCGGCGTGTCCAGGACCAGCAGGCCGGTGGACAGCAGCAGCAGCCGGGCGATCCAGGGCTGTCGCCGCCTGAGGTCCAGGAACTGCACCGCGAAGATCTGCCCCACGGCCACGGGCAGGGTGCCCACCACCTCGCGGTAATAATGGCTGGCGAAATCCGCCGGTAGATGCTCCCAGGGATAGCCCAGCTGGCCATAGATGTAGGCCAGGGTGATCAGCGCGTAGAACAGCAGGGTCACGCCCACCTCCACCCCCGCCATCACCACCAGCGCGAACTGGTAGGCGGCAGCGATGATGAGGACGCCGAAGGTCAGGCCGTGCAGCAGGATGTCCCGCCGATCCACCAAGCCCTGAGCATCGCTGGTCCGCAGGTAGAGGGCGAAGGAAGCGAAGTAGTGTTCCACCCGCATGTACAGCACGGTGCGGCCGGGCGGCAGCGCCAAGGTGAAGACGGGATAGCGGTGAGGAATGTCCGTGCCCCGCGCCTGCGCCCCCTCCGCCACATGTCGCTGTTCCACCGGCGCCCCCGTAGGGGAAAACACATAGAGGTCCAGGCTGCGGTAATAGGGATAGGCGAAGACGAGCAGCCGGTTGAGCGTACCGTCCGTTGGATTGTCCAGGGTGACGCGGGCCCAATAGGCGGAACGGGTGCGGGCGAAGCCGGGTGTATCGCGGGTGGCCGGGGTGAAACGGTCGGCGGCCGGGCCAGACATGACATCGGCCAGGGTCAGATTGCGCCCCTTATCCTCCAGCAATTCCAGATGGCCACCCAGCGACAGGTCGGGACCATCGACGACAACGAGGCCGGCCGCCGCCGGGCTGATCGCCGAGGGGCTGGTCACCAAGGGGCTGGCCGCAACCGTGTCCGCGCGGGCCGCCGGCGCCCCAATCGCGAGGATGAGGAACAGCAGGGCGGCCAGCGCCATCCAGCGGCGCAAACCCACCCCGTCACGCCCCGCACCGTCGCCCCGCAAATCCATCATCCGTCCGCTAAGCCGTGAATGGCGCAACCATGCCCTATCCCAACGGGAAAGGCACGCCCTGCGTGTCCTGGCAAGACGGCGCACGCGCGCCCCGTCTATCCGGCGTCCCCGGCCTGGTCGGCCATTCAACGGTCAGGCGGGACGTAAACCGTTGCGAAAAAGCTGCCCGGCCATCAATTGCCAGGCCCGCGCCCCCATGATAAGCGTCGCGATGGAACCAGTCCGCTCACGACCATGCCGGGGTAGACCGGCGCCGTCGGAAAACCTGGTGGAATAAGCAAGGCGGGGGCCCTTGGGCTCGGCATATCGGGACGGGGGATCATGAGGCGATTGGCGGATTGGATGAAATCCATCGGGCCGGGCCGCCTGATCAACATCTCGCTGGCCGCCGGCATCGCGCTGTCCCTGGTGTTTGTCCACGCCGAATTCACCCGGGGGCTGAATTCGCGCCGCGCCGAGATTCGCCAGGACCTCGAAACCCAGGCCATCGCCCTCGATGGCACGCTGTCCGCCATCGCCGGCCGACTGACCCGCCTGCGGGAGTGGGTGCGGCGCACGCCACAGCCTCCCATGGACGACACGCCCTATCTCAACACCTTCCTGGAGCAGGTGGCGCGAGCCGGCGCGGATGAGGTAGCGGTTTTGGATCGCGTCGGTCCCGACGGCGCCAACCCACTGGACGGCCCCGTGGCCACCGCCCTGATGGCCCTGCCCAATCGGGCGCTGACCCAGCACGATGGGTTGTCGCGGCCTGAAGGTGGCCGCTGGCGGGTGGACTTGGCCATCTCCGTGGCGCTGGCTCAGCAGTTGGCGCTGGACGTTCGCACACAGCCTGGCGCGGCGCGCGGGTATTTCATCGGTGCTTCCGGCTTGGTGGCGGTGGCCCCCTGGCACCCCGCCGAGAACGCCCCGATACTCATGGCCACCTTGCTGGACCAAGGTCCCTATCGCCTGTTGACCTCGGCGGCCAACCCGGACGGCCATGTCACCTGGACCGAGACGACACTGCCGCCCGCCACCGTCGACACGCCGGTCCGTCCGGTGGGGACCGTTGCCGTCCCTGTCGGCGACGGGAGTCACCGCCTGGGCGTGATTGCGTTTGACCTGGACCCTAGCGTGCTCACCCCTGCATCGGCCGACGCAGGGGGCATGGTGTTGCTGCTGGGATCGGATGGCGGGCTGCTGTCAGCCACCGCGACGCCCCCCACCGACCTGTTCCGGCAGGGGCGCCCCACCGCCGCCGGCCTGGCGCTGACCATGGGCCGAACGGCTGGCGCGGTGGAGCGGGCGGGCTATCTCGTCACCACCCGCCCACTGGCCAACGCCCCGTGGCGCCTGGTGCATCTGGCGCCACGCTCCACCCTCACCTGGTCGCTGGTCTTGCGCACCGCCGGATCCATGGCTGGATTTTCCGGCGTGCTGCTGGCTGTGGTGTTGCTGTTCAACATGGTGGTGCGGCGCATGGTGCGCTCGCAGGAGCGCTCGGCCGTGGCGGAACGCGAGGCGCGCGCGGCCACGGAACGGGCGCTGGCGGAATTGCGGGCCGCCCATGACGAGCTGGATTTCCTGAACCGGGAAAAGACCCGCTTCTTCTCTCTCATCTCCCACGACCTGCGCGGCCCGTTCAACGTGCTGCTGGGGATGACCAGGGAACTGGCCGACCACGGCACCCGCATGTCGCCGGCCGACGTGGCCGACTTCGCCGCGTCGGTACACCAGAGCGCGGTGGCCGCCCACACCCTGCTGGACAATCTGTTGAACTGGTCGCGGGTACAGATGTCGGGCACGCCCTTCACCCCCTCGGTCATGGCCTTGGGCGAGGTGGTGGCCGCGGCCACCCACGACCTGGGCCCCACGGCGGAAGCGAAGGGCATCCGCATTCTGGACGCTTCGGGCGACCGCCATATCCTGGCGGACCGCACCATGGTCCTGGCCATCCTGCGCAACCTGCTGGCCAACGCCATCAAGTTCAGCCATCCCAACCAGGGCGTGCAGGTGACATCGCGCGCCGCGGGCGACCGGCTGGAAATCGCCGTGACCGACCGGGGTATCGGCATGGACCCGGACCAGCTGGATCAGCTGTACCGGCGCGAGGCCCAGGACAGCCGCCCCGGCACCTTGGGCGAGGTGGGAACCGGCCTGGGCCTGACCCTGGTGCGCGACTTGGTGGCCCGCCATGGCGGGGTCCTGGCCATCGACAGCCGGCCCGGCGTCGGCACCACGGTCAGCTTCACCGTGCCGCTGGCGACCGCCGCGCGTTAAGGCGGCCCCGCTTCCGCCCCAATTCACTGGCACATCGGGGAAATCAGAGGATTTCAGCCAGCCGCTCGACCGGGCGGCACAGCACGGCACCCTTGGGGCTGCGCGCGATGGGTCGTTCGATCAGGATGGGGTGTTGCACCATCAGGTCCAGCAGCGCCGCGTCGTCGAATCCGCCGGCGGGTTCGACCGCCAGCAGGTCGTCGTTACCCCGGCGGCGCAGGATGTCGGCCGGGCGGGCCTTCAGGGCGGCCAGCATGTCAGCCAGGGCGGCGCGGTCGGGCGGGGTCTTCAGATATTCAACCACCTGGACCTCGTGTCCGGCGGCCTGCAGGTCGGCCAGCACCCGGCGGGAGGTGGAGCATTTGGGGTTGTGCCAGAGGGTCACGGTCATGGAAAAGGGTCTCGGGTTGTCTGTCGATCACGGCCGGGCACCATAGCCTTGTAGGTGTCCGAAGGCCATTCCATCGGCGCGCGGGCCCTCCCACTGTGCAACGTCACGTTTTCCGCCTTCCACGCCGGCCCCGGCCTGGACTATGACTGCGGTCTTGCTTGAGTGAGGTGTATGATGTGCGGCATCGCCGGCTTCCTGGGTAATCGCAACTGGATCCGCACCGCGGACCTATCATGGCTGAGGGCCGTGGCCGACGACTTGGCCGAGGCGAACGCGCCCGGCACCATCGACACCGCGCTGGATGGGCTGGCGACGCGCTTCACCGACCTCATGGCGTTTCCCACCCATATGGCGGCCGTGGCCGATCCCGCCGCCGCCGCCCTGCTGACCGCCTTGGCCGACCGCGTCGACGCGCTGGAATCGGCGCTGCGCTCGGGCGAGACCGCCCGCGACGTCGCGGTGGAGCGGGTGGCGGAACGCCTGCGCGACTATTCCTGGCAGCTGCGGACCGAGGTGCTGGGCAATATCGGCCGCACCCTGGCCCTGCTGCCGGAGGGGGCCGCCGCCGCCCGGCCGCAGCACGCCGTGGCCTGGGCCGCGGAGCAGGTGCTGGAGAACCTGGACCGGCTGGAAGTGCGGGGCCGCGACAGCGCCGGCATCGCCCTGCAGATCACCATCGACCATCGCTACACCCTGGACGATCTGCCGCTGGAGCTGCGGGCCGGCGCCGCCGAGCGCCTGGCCGTGGGCGACCGGCACGAGGGGCTGGCGCTGCATGCCCTGCCGGACGGCCGCACCACCGTGCGCTTCACCTACAAGGTCGCCACGCTGATCGGCCGCCTGGGCGACAACGGCGCCTTCCTGCGCGCCCGCATGCGCGCCGACGCCGTGCTGTGGGCGGTGGCCCGCCACGCCGATGGTTTCAGCGCCATCGCCCACACCCGCTGGGCCTCGCACGGGGCCATCAGCCTGCCCAACTGCCACCCCCTGAACGCCCGCCTGCTGAACGAGACGGGCGCCGGCAAGGCGGCCACGGCGCTCAGCGCCGATGCCGACGCCATGGTGGCCCTGAACGGCGACATCGACAATTACCGGGCGCTGACGGAAAGCGCCATCGAGGGCACCGGCCATACCCTGCCGCCCGACACCACCACCGACACCAAGGTCATTCCCGTGCTGTTCCGACTGGAAGGCGCCACGGGCAACGGGGGCGGCAATGCCGACCGCTTCCTGGCCACCATCCGGCGGCTGGACGGGTCCATGGCCATCATCCTGCAGCACCCGACCGATCCAGAGCACCTGCAGCTGGGCCAGAAGGGCAGCGGGCAAAGCCTATTCGTGGCCGAGGTCAACGACGGCCTGATCGTCGCGTCGGAGAATTACGGCCTGGCGCCCCGCGCCCGCCGGTCCATTTCCCTGGCCCAGGTGGAACGCGGCGGCCTGGCCGTCGTCCTGTCGGTGGCGGCGGGTGAACCTGCGGTGTCGGCCCGGACGGTTGACGACGGCGCCCCGGCCAGCCTGAAGGCCGACGCCATCGAGATCTTCTCCCGCGACATCTTCCGCGGCCGCCACGACCACTTCTTCGAGAAGGAGGTGCATGAGGCCCCGGCCAGCGTGCGCAAGACCCTGGCCGGCCGTTATCGCCGCCAGGATCGGCGCGTCAGCTTCGAGCTGGGGTCAGGCCAAGGCGGGGGCACCGGCCCGTGGGCGGGCCTGCGCGCCCGCCTGGCCGACCCGTCCAAGCCCCCCATCCGCCGCATCCTGGTAACCGGCCAGGGTACGGCCGCCATCGCCGCCATGGGCATCGAGCACCTGATCCGTCTGGCGCTGGACAAGGCGCCGGTGACGGTGACCAGCGCCAAGGCGTCGGAACTGTCGACCAACCTGGATGGCAAGAACCTGGACGACGCCCTGGTCATCGCCATCAGCCAGAGCGGCACCACCACCGACACCAACCGCACGGTGGACCTGGCACGCGCCGCCGGCGCCTGGATCCACGCCATCGTCAACCGCCGCAACAGCCCCCTGGTGCGCAAGTCGGACAGCCACCTGTTCACCAGCGACGGCCGCGATATCGAGATGGCCGTCGCCTCCACCAAGGCGTTCTATAGCCAGGTGGCGGCCGGCAAGCTGACCGCCCTGTGCCTGGCCGATGCCCTGGGCACCCTGCCGGCCCAGCAGATTCATGACGAGATGGTGGCGCTGGAGGCCCTGCCCCAGCGCATTCAGGAGGTGTTGGACAACGAGGGCGCCATCGCCGCCTGCGCCAGGGCCTACGCCCCGCGCAACCGTTATTGGGCGGTGGTGGGCAACGGCGCCAACAAGGTGGCGGCCGAAGAGATCCGCATCAAGTTGTCGGAGCTTTGCTACAAGTCCATCCCGGTCGACTATACCGAGGACAAGAAGCACATCGACCTGTCGACCGAGCCCCTGACCCTGGTGGTGGCCAACGACCTGGCCCCCCTGCTGGCCCAGGACACGGCCAAGGAAGTGGCCATCTTCAAGGCGCACAACGGCAAGCCCATCGTTTTCGCCGCCAAGGGCGAGACCTGCTTCGCCCCCTATGCCGAGGCGGTGGTGCACCTGCCGTCCGCCGGCGCCGGCCTGGACTTCATCATGGCCACGGTGGCGGGCCACCTGTGGGGCTTCCATGCCGCCCTGGCCATCGACGCCGAATCCCGTCCCTTCCGCGAGGTGTCGGCGGCGCTGGACCTGGCGCTGACCGAGGCGGACCGGCCGGTGACGCCGGTGGCGACCAGCCTGGCCGCCATCATCGACCGCATCGCCGACGGCCAACTGGACGCGGCCCTGCCCGCCAGCTATGCCGCCCGCCTGGCCAAGCTGACCTCGGCGCTGCCCATGCTGGACACGCCCGGCGGCAAGCCGGAGCGCACGGCCGTCATCACCCGGGGCCAGGATCTGCTGCGCCTGGTGTTCGAGGAGACGTCGCGCCCCATCGACACCATCCGCCACCAAGCCAAGACGGTGACCGTGGGCATCTCCCGCCCAGGCCGTGAGATCAGCCCCCTGCTGCTGTCCGCCCTGGCCGACCTGGGCGCCAGCCCCGCCGACCTGGCGGAGCCGGAACGCCAGTTGCTGATCGCGCTGTCCACCCTGGTCATCGGTGTGGAGGGCGGCGTGCGCTATCACCCGGCCGGTGGCCCTGGGAGTGAGGGCGCCGATGGCACCCCCTTGCTGCTGGCGGTTGAGCGCAGCGGCCGGGCCAAGGGCGCCGCGTCACGCCATGACCAGCCGGCGCCGGCCACCGGCGGCAAGCGTCGCGCCCTGCGCCTGGGCCGGGGCATGCTGTCGGGTGGGGCCAGCGGTGCCCAGACCCTGGCGCTGCTGCCCCTGATGCGGGAGCCCAACTGGACACCCGATGGCCTGGTGCTGCTGCACCTGGCCCTGGTCAGCCAGGCATCACTGCAGCAAAAGATTGCAATATTGAAGGACTTGCGCCTGTATGAGGATCTGTTCGACGCCTATCACGAGGCCGGGCAGCACGCGTCGGGCGACCAGGTGGATACGGGCGGCGGCTTCGCCGCCTTCCTGGAGAAGCTGTCCCCCGGGACCTGATCCTGTCCACGCCGGCGGACCTGATACGCCGGCTCTAAACGCCAGGACCTTGGGCCTGTTTTCCACAGTGGGAGCGATGATGCAGGGGGCGAGGCAGGGATCGGGACGGTTGGCAGGCCGCACGGCTGTGGTGACAGGGGCCGCGAGCGGCCTGGGGCGGGCCATCGCCGTGGCCATCGCCCGGGAAGGCGCCAACATCGTCCTGCATCACCTGCTGCCGGAGGAGCAGGCGGCGGCGACCGAAACCGCCCGGCAGGTCCAGGCCCTGGGCCGGACTGGCGTCGTCGTTCATTCCGACATCACCCAACCAGCCGGCGCCTATACGGTGGCGGAGGCGGCCATCGCCGCCTTCGACCATGTCGACATCCTGATCAACAACGCCGGCTATCGCCTGAAGCAGCCGTTCGACGGCATGACGCTGGAACTGTTCGAGGCGACCATGGCCGCGAACATGGGGGGCACCTTCCTGATGGTGCGCCACCTGCTGCCCCTGATGCGGGCCCGGGGATATGGCCGCATCGTCACCACCGTGGACAGCACCGCCATGGAGGGGGCCCGGGGCATGACCGCCTATGGCGCCGCCGCCTCCGCCCTGCTGGGGTTCACCCGTAGCCTGGTGCATGAGTTCGGCGAGCACGACATCACCGCCAATTGCGTCTGCCCCGGCCATCTGCCGCCGGACGCTGGCGACCTGGAGGAAGACTGGGCCGGCATCACCCCGGCCTATATCTTCCTCGCCAGCGACGACGCCTATGCCATGATCGGCCAAACCCTGCGGCCCAGCCCGTAGGAGAGGTTCCTACGCCGCCTCGCGCCCCACGGTGAACACCTTGTCACCCGGCTGCACTTTGTCGGCGGGCAGGTCCGGCAGGCCGGCCAGCTTCGCGTACAGCGGCGCGAAGTCCCGCGCCGTGGCCTCGAACAACTGCTCGAAGCTATCCAGCACAAAGTAGGTTTCCTGGTAGTCATCGATGCGGTAGCGGGTGCGCATCACCCGTTCCAGGTCGAAGCCGACGCGGTTGGGCTGCGGGCTTTCGATGCAATACTGCGTCTCCCCCCGCGAGGACAGCATGCCGGCGCCATAGGCGCGCAGGCCCGCCGGCGTGTTGATCAGGCCGAATTCCACCATGTACCAGTACAGCCGCGCCAGACGTTCCAGCCCGCCATGGGCCTCGGCCTCAGCCCCCTTCTTGCCGTAGGCCTGGAGGTAATCCGCGAAGACCGGATGCATCAGCAGGGGCACATGGCCGAAGAAGTCGTGGAACACGTCCGGTTCCACCAGATAGTCCATCTCATCCGCCCGCCGGATCCAGTTCGTCACCGGAAAGCGCTTTTCCGCCAGGTGGTTGAAAAAGATATCGTTGGGCAGCAGGCCCGGCACCGCCACGAGGGTCCAACCGGTCGCCCGGCGCAGCACATCGCTGGCGCGGCCAAAATGGGGAACGCCGTCGCGGGCGTCCAGCCGGGCCAGGCAGGCCATGAACTCGGGCGCCGCGTAGCGGGGCAGCAAGGCCGACTGCCGGTCATACAGCGTGCGCCAGCGGGCATGCTCCTCCGCCGTGATGGCATCCCAGCCCTGGGGGATCGTGTAGTCGGCCGCCATGGCGCTGTAATCGCCACGCAGGGGGGTATCGGACTTGCCGGTGGTGTCGACCGGGCCCGTGGCCTTGACCGGGGTGCTGCTCATGGTTCCCTCTCCCTGCTGCGCTTGTGGGAACCATTTTATCGCTGGATCAGCACCATTTTCTTGCGATCATGCCCAAGGGCCAGGGGTCTAAAACAACTTCATGCCGTTCTGTGAGTTCATTTGGCAATGATGTGCTTTAGGAACTTTCAATCCCGCGCCAGTTCCGCCGCCGACGGCAGGGGCACGGCAGTGGAATGCTTGACCACGTCCAGCACGAAGCTGGAGCGCACGTCCTTCACACCCGGAATCTGCAGCAGCTTTTTCATCGACACCTCGGCGAAGGCCTCCAGGTTGCTGACCACCACCTGCACCAGATAGTCCATGGTGCCGGTCATGACGAAGCAGGACACCACCTCGGGGATTTGGCTGACCAGGCGACGGAACACGGCGTCCCCCTCCGCGTTCTGGTCGATCTTGACCTCGACGAAGGCGACGACACCCAGGCCCAGCAGGCGGCGGTTCAGGATCGCGGCGTAGCCCTGGATATAGCCCTGGTCCTCCAGATCCTTCACCCGGCGCAGGCAGGGCGAGGGCGACAGCCCCACCGCCTCCGCCAGATCGACGTTGGACAGGCGCCCGTTGCGCTGCAAGGTGTCCAGGATGCGCAGATCTGCCGCGTCCAATGTCGATTTACCCATAGTGATGCCGCCTTAAGGGTTTCTTGAGCACAACATTGCCCAATCTTGGCCAAACGCGGCAGACTTCGCAAGGAAATGCCCGGCCGCCGGGCGTATCATCAGGGGGAAATGTTGCTTCTAGCAGGGAGAGCGACCCGCCATGTCCACCCCGACCGCGTCCACCCCGACCACCCCTTCGTCCCCCGTCGCCGAAGCCGTCGCCGGCGGCGACCTGTGGGAGAACCCGCTGGGCACCGATGGCTTCGAGTTCGTGGAATACACGGCGGAGGACACCGAGGCCCTGGGCCGCCTGTTCGAGGCCATGGGCTTCACCAAGGTTGCCCGCCATCGCTCCAAGAACGTGGTGCTGTACCGCCAGGGCGACATCAACTTCATCGTCAACGCCGAGCCGGACAGCCTGGCCCAGCGCTTCGCCCGTGAGCACGGCCCCAGCGCCTGCGCCATGGCCTTCCGCGTGAAGGACGCGGGTGAGGCCCTGAAGCACGCCGTGGCCCAGGGCGCCAAGGAAGTGAAGGGCACCGTCGGCCCCATGGAGCTGAACATCCCGGCCATAGAGGGCATCGGCGGCAGCCTGCTGTACCTGGTGGACCGCTACAACAGCCCCAGCATCTACGACATCGACTTCCTGCCCATCGAGGGCGCCGATCAGAACCCCGTGGGCGCCGGCCTGAAGCTGATCGACCACCTGACCCATAACGTCCGCAAGGGCCGCATGGACCCGATCTCGGAGTTCTACGGCAAGATCTTCGGCTTCCGCCAGATCCGCTACTTCGACATCACGGGTGAGTACACGGGCCTGACCAGCCGGGCGCTGACCGCCCCCTGCGGCAAGATCCGCATCCCGATCAACGAGTCGAAGTCCGAGCAGGGTGCCGACAAGCTGGACCAGATCCAGGAGTTCATCGAGGCCTACAAGGGCGAGGGCATCCAGCACATCGCGCTGTTGACCGATGACATCATCGCCACCTGGGACAAGCTGAAGGCCGCCGGCGTGAAGTTCATGACGCCGCCGCCCGACACCTATTACGAGATGCTGGAAGAGCGCCTGCCCGGCCACGGCCAGCCGGTGGAGGAACTGAAGAGGCGCGGCATCCTGCTGGACGGCAAGGACAACCGCTATCTGCTGCAGATCTTCACCGAGACAGCCATCGGCCCGATCTTCTTCGAGATCATCCAGCGCAAGGGCGACGAGGGCTTTGGCGAAGGCAACTTCCGCGCCCTGTTCGTCAGCATGGAACGCGACCAGATCCGCCGCGGCGTGCTGAAGGTCGCCGAGTAAGATCTGTTCCGGTAGCAAAACGAAGGGCGGCATCCGCGAGGGTGCCGCCCTTTTTGTTGGGCCGCGTCCCTTACACCAGGTCCAGTGACGTTGACAACGCCCCTATCCACGCTAACGTATCTACATTGTCTCGACATCACGGAGGGGGCTGAGCATGCGCGTGACCGTACGGAAATGGGGAAACAGCGCCTCGGTCCGCATTCCCGTGGCGATCATGGAGGCCGTTGGGCTGGAGGTCGACGCCACAGTCGATATTCGGGAAGAGGGCAGCCGCATCGTGATCGAACCGGTGCGTAAGGACGACTACGATCTGGCGGATTTGATTGCCGGCATAACCCCCGAAAATCGCCATGTCGAAGTCGACTATGGACCATCAGTCGGCAAGGAAATCCCGTAATGGGCTATGTCCCGGATGCGGGGGATATCGTGTGGCTGCAATTCAACCCGCAGGCGGGGCATGAGCAGGCCGGACACCGGCCAGCCGTGGTCTTAAGCCCGGCAGCCTACAATCGACGCGCCGGCTTGATGCTGTGCTGTCCGATGACGACACAGATCAAGGCTTATCCCTTCGAAGTGCTGATCGGACCAGACAAGAAGCAGGCTGTCCTCGCCGATCAGGTGAAAAGCCTGGACTGGCAAGCCCGACAGGCTGAGTTCAAAGGCAAGGTCGACGACGCGGAGCTATCGGAGGTTCGCCGGAAGGCGTCGGCCCTCATCGGTAAGCCCTGACGCCCCTCACGGCCCCTCGAACGCCCGGTCGTGCAGCAGGCTGGGTACCATGCTCCGCGCCTCATCCACCTTGGACAGGTCCAGGTCGGCCACCAGCACGCCCGGCGCTTCGCCGCCGGCGTCGGCCACGACCTCGCCCCAGGGGCTGATGATCAGGGCATGGCCATAGGTGGCGCGGCCGCCGTCGTGGACGCCCACCTGGGCGGGCGCCAGGATCCAGCAGCCGGTCTCGATGGCACGGGCCCGCAACAGCACATGCCAGTGGGCACGGCCGGTGGGCACGGTGAAGGCGGACGGCACGGTGATGATCCGCGCGCCGGCCTTGGCCAGGGCGCGGAACAGCTGGGGGAAGCGCACGTCGTAGCAGACGGTCAGGCCCAGCCCCCCCAGGGGGTGTCAACCACGCGGGCGCTGTCGCCGGGGCGGAAGGTGGCGCTTTCGCGGTAGCGCTCGCCATTCGCCAGCTCCACATCGAACATGTGCAGCTTGTCATAGCGGGCCAGCACCTGACCGGCCGGATCGATGACGAAGCAGCGGTTGGCCGCCCGGCCATCCTCCGTAAGGCAGGCCAGGGTGCCGGTCATGAGCCACAGCCCGGTTTCGGCCGCCAGGTCGCGGAAACGGGCCAGCGCCGGGTGCGCCTCTTCCTGATAGGCGCCGGCCAGCACCCGCTCCCGCCCCTGGACCATGCGGGCCACATTCTCCGGCAGGGTGGCCAACTGCGCCCCCTGGTCCCGGGCTTGGCGCAGCAGCCGCGCCGCCGCGTCCATGTTGGCCGCGATCTCCGGCCCGGCGGTCATTTGCAGGACCGCCGCGCGCAGGGTGCCGGTGATGGGGGCGGGCGCCATGCTCAGGCGGCGCCGGCGGCGGAGCCGAGGCCCAGCTTGGCGTTCAACGCGCCGGCGCGGTCCAGGGCATGGATGTCGTCGCAGCCACCCAGCCCTTCGCCGTCCACGAAAATCTGCGGCACGGTGGTGCGGCCATCGGCGCGCTGAATCATTTCCGGCTTGCGCGACGGGTTGGCGATGACGTCGATCTCCTCATACTGCACGCCCTTGGCATCCAGCAGCCGCTTGGCGCGGTGGCAGTAGGGGCAATAAGGGCTGGTGTAGATCTCAACGCGGGGCATGGGCCCAAAACTCCTGCGGGGAACGTCATCCCCAGGATATTGGCGCAATGGCAACGAAGCGCCAAGGGTGGGTGCGCAACCCAGCCCTGATTTTAGAGTGTTTCTAAATAACCTCCCCCTTCAGCACCCGTGCCAGGGCCAACACATCCACCCGCGCGGCACCGGCCCGCGTAAGGACCCGGGCGCATTCCGCCGCCGTGGCGCCGGTGGTGTAGACGTCATCCACCAGCACCACCCGCAAGCCCTGGACCGAGCGGCCGGGGCGAAGCGCGAAGGCGCCGGCGACGTTGCGGGCCCGCCCCTCCCGCGACAGGCTGCCCTGGCTGGGCGTGCGGCGGCGGCGCGTCAGCAGGTCGGGCACCGCCCGCACGCCGCTGAGCCGCCCCAGACGCAGCGCCAACAGGGCCGCCTGGTTGTAGCGCCGGGCGAACAGGCGCCAGCGGTGCAACGGTACCGGCGCGATCAGATCGGCATCGGCCAGCATGTCGGCGCCCGCCCGGGCCATCCATCCGGCCAGCAGGGGCGCCGTCTCCGTCCTGTCGCCGTGCTTGAAGCCCAGGATCAGGGGACGGCTGGCGTCGTCGTACAGCACCGCGGCCCGCAGGCGGCCGAAGGGCAGCGGGGCGGCGACACAGACGGCGCACAGGGCGTCGGCCCCCATGTCATGGGGAAAGGGACGACCGCAGGCCATGCACTGGGGGGCGGTGATGAAGCCGATGCCCCGCCAGCAGGTGCCGCACAAGGTGCCGGCGGCGGCCACCGCCTCACCACAGCCCAGACAGCGCGGCGGCAGCACCAGGTCGAGCAGACGCCCGCCGGCACCGCGCACCCTGGCCCCCATCCTCCGTCCCCAATCGCCCATGCGCGCATATCCCCGCAGAAGCACGCGCCATGATAGCGCAAAGGTGCGCGGACCCCGTAAATTCCTGTTGCTCCCACGCGCGAAGGGCCTATACCGGCCCCATGAGCGACGCCGACAGCATGACCGTCTTCAACCGCCGCCGCGTGCGGGCCCACCGCGACCGGGCCGCCGCGGGCTGGTCCGGCTTCGATTTCCTGAAGACCGAGGTGGTCGGCCGGCTGGTGGACAGGCTGGCCGACATCAAGCGCGACTTCCGCGTCGCCCTGGACCTGGGCTGTCACGGCGGCGAGGTGGCGCAGGCCTTGGCGGCCGTGCCCAGCATCGCCCAGGTGGTGGCGACCGACCTGTCCCCCCGCTTCGCGGCCGAGGCGGCCAGGCGCATACCGGGCCTGCCCACGGTGGCGGCGGATGAGGAGTTCCTGCCCTTCGCCGAGGGCAGCTTCGACCTGGTGGTCAGCGCGCTCAGCCTGCACTGGGTGAACGACCTGCCGGGCGCCCTGATCCAGATTCGCCGGGCGCTGAAACCCGATGGCCTGTTCCTGGGCGCCATCCTGGGCGGCGAAACGCTGTTCGAGTTGCGCCGCAGCCTGATGGAGGCGGAGATGGGCCTGATGGGCGGCCTGTCGCCCCGCATCAGCCCCATGGCGGAGGTGCGCGACGCCGGCGGCTTGCTGCAACGCGCCGGCTTCGCCCTGCCGGTGGTGGACAGCGACATGCTGACCGTCAGCTACCCCCACGCCTTCCGCCTGATCCAAGACCTGCGGGGCATGGGCGAGACCAACGCCGTGCTCGCCAGCCGCAAGGCCATGAGCCCCAGCGGCCTGTTCACCCAGGCGGCGGAACGCTATCAGGAGCTTTATCCCGATGGCGACGGTGGCATCGAGGCCAGCTTCCAGGTGCTGTACCTGGCCGGCTGGGCTCCGGATGAAAGCCAGCAGAAGCCCCTGCGCCGGGGCAGCGCCAAGCTGCGCCTGGCCGACGCGCTGGGCACGGAAGAGATCAACCCGCTGCGCGGCGGAAACTGAGGCCGCCGAGCCCACCCCCTACTTTTGAACTAGAGACGCTAACCACGCGTTAACAAAAGAGCGCGACCCTGTCAGGGCGTCGTGGAGTTCCCGCACACCTGAGCGATCGGCCCCACGACGGCGACCACATATCTTGGTCAATGGTGGGAGAGACGTCATGGATCGCCTGGGCATCCGTCAGAAAATACTCATCCTGGTGGCGATGCTGATCGGCGTCAGTCTCGCGGTCGGGGCGATCGGCGCCTGGTCGCTGAGCCACTTCCGTGACCGGCTGGCGGCCATGGACAACGCCTCGGCCCGCGCCCTGGTGGCGGAAAAGATCAACGCGACCATCCTGGCCATCGTCATGGATTCCCGCGGGATCTACATGGCGCGCACCCAGCAGGACGTGGACAAGTTCGCCAAGCCCATGCAGGCCAACCTGGACCGCCTGGCGCAACTGGCAACTGACTGGCGCCAAGCCCTGCCCGCCGCGCGGCGCGCGGAACTGGATGACGCGGATGCCCAATTGGCCGTGTTCCAGGGGGTGCGCAAAGAGACCATTCGACTGGGCCGCGAGGCGGGACCCGAGCAGGCGCGGGAGTACGGCGATAACGACGCCAACCGCAAGACGCGCCAGCAATTGAACGCCGCCATCGAAAAGCTGACCGCGGCGACGGCCAAGGAGGTGTCCGACACCAACGACTCGCTGCAGGCGACCTACCGCTTCAGCCTGGCGCTGATCGCCGGCGTCGCGCTGGCCGGCATCGCGCTGACGGTGCTGGCCAGCCAGTGGATCGCCGGCCGCCAGATCAGCACGCCGCTGCTGGCCCTGGTGGATGCCACCGGCCGCATGGCGACCGGGCAGCGGGCGCTGGACATTCCGTACCAGGCCAAGCGCGATGAGATCGGCGAGATGGCGCGGGCCATCGACGGCTTCCGCCGCAACCTGATCGCCGCCGACGAAGCGGCGGCGGCCCAGGGCCGAGAGCAGGCGGAAAAGACGCGCCGCGCCGCCCTGATCGAAACCCTGCTGCGCGACTTCGACCGGGTGGCGTCGGCCGCGCTCGGAACCGTCTCGTCCGCGGCGCAGGGCCTGGGCGTGACGGCCCACGAAATGGTCAGCCTGGTGGAGGAAACCAACGGCCAGGCGGCCGCCACCGCGTCCGCCGCGGGCCACACCTCGGCCAATGTGCAGACGGTCGCCGCCGCCACCGAGGAAATGGTCGCCTCCATCCAGGAGATCAGCCGGCAGGTCAACCGGTCGGCCGGAGTGACGGCGGACGCGGTGTCCCAGGCGGCGCAGACGGGCGCCACCATCGCCGGCCTGTCGGACGCGGTGCAGCGCATTGGCGAGGTCGTGGCCATGATCCAGGACATCGCCAGCCAGACCAACCTGCTGGCGCTGAACGCGACCATCGAGGCGGCGCGCGCCGGCGAGGCGGGCAAGGGCTTCGCGGTCGTCGCTGGCGAGGTCAAGGCCCTGGCCACCCAGACGGCCAAGGCGACGGAGGACATCGCCCGCCAGATCGCCGCCGTCCAGGAGGCCACCCACAGCACGGTGACCGCCATGAACGACATCAGCGACACCATCGGTGCCATCAACGAAATCTCCGCCGCCATCGCCGCCGCCATCGAGGAGCAAAGCGCCACCACGGGCGAGATCACGCGCAACGTCCAGGCGGCCGCCAGCGGCACCCAGCGGGTGAGTGAGAACATCAGCCAGGTGAGCGACGTGGCGCACCAGACCGGCGACGCCGCCGGCCGGGTGCTGGAATCGTCCGAGGCGCTGAACAGCCAGAGCGAGGTGCTGCGCCACGAGGTGGAGCAGTTCCTGCAGCGCATCCGCGCCGCCTGAGCCTCCCCCCGGTGGGCCTACAGCGGGTGGGCCTACAGCGGGTGGGCCTACAGCGGGCGGCCTACAGCAGGTCGCGCAGCATGGCCACCAGGGGCACGTCAGCGGGCGGCATGGGGTAGTCCCCCATGCGCTCCGGACGGGCCCAGGCCAGCACCTGCCCCTCCAGGGGGGTGGGCGTGCCCTGCCAGACGCGGCAGACGTACAGCGGCATCAGCAGGTGGAAGGTCTCATAGCGGTGGCTGGCGAAGGTGAAGGGCGCCAGGCAGCTGGTGCGGGTGTCGATGCCCAGCTCTTCCCGCAGTTCCCGCACCAGGGCCACCTCCGGCGTTTCGCCGGGATCGACCTTGCCGCCGGGAAACTCCCACAGCCCGGCCAGGGATTTGCCCGGCGGCCGCTGCGCCAGCAGCACCCGCCCGTCGGCATCGACCAGCGCCACGGCGGCGACCAGGACGGTGCGAACCGGCTCCGTTGGCTCCGGTCGGCCGTCCCAGCACGGGGTCATCTCATCCGCCACGGCACTTCCTCCAAGTAAATCAGCGGCATGAGATCGTCTCATGCCGCTGCAGGACGCGACCGCGTCCGCCGGAGGTTTTCGGGGAACGCAGTGGACTGAAAATCGAGGACAAGGCAAGCGGGCGGATGCCCGCGCCCGCCGCCTGAGGGAACACTTAACTCCTATAACTCCCGTTGATATCGATGTAGCCGTGGGTGAGGTCGCAGGTCCACACCGTGGCGCGGCCCCGGCCCAGGCCGAGATCGACCTGGATGTCGATCTCCTGCCCCTTCATGTGGGCGGCCACCGGCGCCTCGTCATAGCCCGGGACCTCCATCCCGTTGGCGCAGATCTGCACGCCGCCGATGCTGATGACCAGCTTGTCCCGGTCGGCCTTTTCCCCGGCGCGGCCCACGGCGGCGACGATGCGGCCCCAGTTGGCGTCCTCACCGGCCACGGCGGTCTTCACCAGCGGCGAATTGGCGACGGTCAGCGCGATGCGCTTGGCCGCCTGGTTGCTGGTGGCGCCGGTCACGGTCAGGGTCACGAACTTGGTGGCGCCCTCGCCGTCGCGCACGATCTGCTGGGCCAGGTCCAGACAGACGGCGTCCAGCGCCTTGGCGAAGGGGCGCAGGCGGGCGTCGTTGACGTCGGTGATGGGGGTGTTGCCGGCCTGGCCCGTGGCGACCAGGATCACCGTGTCGCTGGTGGAGGTGTCGCCGTCCACCGTCACGCAGTTGAAGCTGCGATCGGTCGAGCGCGACAGCAGCTTCTGCAGCACCGGCGCGGCGATGGCCGCGTCGGTGAACAGGAAGCCCAGCATGGTCGCCATGTCGGGGGCGATCATGCCGCTGCCCTTGGCGAAGCCGTTCAGGGTCACGGTCTTGCCGTCGATGACGCAGGTGGCCACGGCCCCCTTGGGGAAGGTGTCGGTGGTCATGATGGCGCGGGCGGCGGCGTCCCAGCTGCCGGCGTCCAGCTTGGCCCAGGCGGCGCCCAGGTGCTGGGCGATCATGTCGGCCGGCAGGGGCTGGCCGATGACGCCGGTGGAGGCGACGAACACCTCTTCCGGCTTGCAACCCACCAGCTGGGCGGCGGTGGCCACCGTCTCGGACACCAGCGACTCGCCGGCGGCGCCGGTGAAGGCGTTGGAGTTGCCGGAGTTCACCACCAGGGCGCGGGCGCTGCCGCCCGTCAGGCCGCGGCGGCACCAGTGCACCGGCGCGCTGGCGGTTAGCGAGCGGGTCAGCACGCCGGCCACGGTGGTGCCGGGGGCCAGCTCGGCCACCATCAGGTCATCCCGGCCCTTGTAGCGGATGCCGCAGTTGTACGCCGCCAGGCGGACGCCGGCCACGGGGGACAGGGTGGGGAAAGCGTCGGGTGCCAGGGGGGAGACCTTGGAGGCCATGGGGATCGCTCCGTTGAAGGCGAACGGTTCGGACAAGGGGCCGCCCGGAGGAAGCCCGGGCAAACGGCGCAGAAAATAGGCCGAAATCCGTGACGAATAAAATCGAAAACGGACCTGTAATGCTTAAGCGGGACGCGGACAGCAAAGGGGCGCAAGACCGCCCCTTGGCGATGCTTGCGCCCCTATCACTATCAACACCCTGGGCCCGATACTACGGGCCCAATACCATGGACGGAGGGAACCCCGCCCATGGGACCCGCCCACCTTACTGCTTGGCGGGGGCTGCCGGCTTGGCGGCGGCCGGCGGCGGGGTCAGGGAGATGGGCTGCTTGCCGGTGATGTCGAAAGCCTCGACCTTGGCGCCCTTGCGCAGGTCTTCCACGACCTGGGCGGCCAGATCCTGGGCCTCGGCCTGGGCAACCTGGCCCTTCACCTGCTCGAACGGCGGGGCCTGGCGCTTGCGGCGGTCCTCAACCTTGATCACGTGCCAGCCGAAGTCGGTCTTCACGGGGGTCTTGCTGACCTCGCCCGGCTTCATGGCGAAGGCGGCCTCGGCGAACGGCGCGACCATGTCGCCCTTCGTGAAGTAGCCCAGGTCACCGGCCGAAGCGGCGGAGTTCTTGTCGATCTGCTGCTCGGAAGCCAGCTTGTTGAAGTCGGCGCCGCCCTGGATCTGCTTGATCAGGGCTTCGGCTTCTTCCTTGGTCTTGACCAGGATGTGGCGGGCGCGGACTTCGTCCTCCGCCGGCAGGGCCTTGACCATCTCATCGTACTTCTTCTTCAGCAGCGCCTCGTTCATGCGGGCGTCGACCTGCTTGCGGATGTAGGCCTGCTGCACGAAGCGCTCTTCCGCGCGCTTCATCTCGGCCTTCACGTCCTTGCTGTCCTGCAGCTTCTCCTTGTAACCGGCATCCGCCAGCAGGCGGGCGGTCACCAGGTTCTCCAGAACGCGGGGGTAAGCCTCGTTCAGGTGAATCTGCTGCTGGGTCTGGGCGGGCAGCTGGCTGTATTCGTTCAGCACTTCCGACCGATGGATTTCCTTGCCATTGACGCGGGCCACGACCGGGTCGTCCACGGCCTGGGCCGGGGCGCCAGCGGCCGGAGCGGCGGCGGGGGCGGCAGCCTTGGCCGGGGTGTCAGCGGCCAGGGCGGTGCCGGCCAGGGACCCGAAAGCCGCGGTCAGCAGCGCGGCACGCAACATCTTCACATACATGGAGCTGAATTCCTCGAGGACTGGGGCTGCATCAAAAAACGGCGCGACGGCAGGGACCAGGGACGGCCACGCCGTAGCACTGCCGGGCCCTTCTTCGGCTGTCGCGCCATAAAACACGGGGCCGCCCCCCATCGCAAGGTGGGACAGCGCCCCAGCCCCACCGGACACGTGTCCTGATGCCGCACCCGGCACCCCCGGTGACGGTTTCCCAATACCGCGCGCGCGGGCACCGCCGCGGGCCCCATCAAAGCGGTTGGAAAGCAGGCGGATCATGCTATGGTCCCCACCCGCGCGTGTGGGGGATCTGTCGCGGCAGGCGGGTCCGGTATCGCGATACCGGAAACGGCGGGGCTTCATTGACCGCCGGGGCCTGCCACCTTATCTCAGAAAGCGCGCGCGAGGGGCTGCCGCCCCGCCCGTCGCCAGAGTACCCGGAGGGCCGGGCCGGATGACCCGGACGGTTCTCGTCCCCTATTCGCTTCCTTCGAGGTTTTCATGTTCGGTTCCATCGCCCGCAAACTGTTCGGCAGCGCCAACGAGCGCGTTGTCAAAAGCTTGCGGAAGGACGTCGACGCCATCAACGCGCTGGAGCCGAAGCTGGTATCGCTGTCCGATGACGAGCTGCGCATGCGCACCGATTGGCTGCGCGACCGGCTGGCCAAGGGCGAGACGCTGGACGACATCCTGCCCGACGCCTTCGCCACCGTGCGCGAGGCGGCCAAGCGCGCCATCGGCCAGCGCCATTTCGACGTGCAGCTGATGGGCGGCATGGTCCTGCACCGCGGCCGCATCGCCGAGATGCGCACCGGCGAAGGCAAGACCCTGGTGGCGACCCTGGCGGTGTACCTGAACGCCCTGGAAGGCAAGGGCGTGCATGTCGTGACCGTGAACGACTACCTGGCCAAGCGCGACAGCAGCTGGATGAGCCGCATCTACGGCTTCCTGGGCCTGACCACCGACTGCATCGTCCACGGCCTGGACGATGACGAGCGTCGGCGCGCCTACGCCGCCGACATCACCTACGGCACCAACAACGAGTTCGGCTTCGACTACCTTCGCGACAACATGAAGTTCCGCCTGGACGACATGGTCCAGCGGCCCTTCAACTTCGCCGTGGTGGACGAGGTGGACAGCGTGCTGATCGACGAGGCGCGCACGCCGCTGATCATCTCCGGCCCCTCCACCGACGGCTCTGAACTGTATGCCGCCGTGGACACGGTGATCCTGCGTCTGGCCGACACCGATTATGAAAAGGATGAGAAGGCCAAGTCCGTCAACCTGACGGAAGAGGGCACGGAGAAGGTCGCCCAGATCCTGACGGAGATGGACCTGCTGAAGCAGGGCGACCTGTACGACATCCACAACATCACCCTGGTCCACCATGTGAACCAGGCCCTGCGCGCCCACAAGCTGTTCACCCGCGACGTGGACTACATCGTCAAGGACGACAAGGTCGTCATCATCGACGAGTTCACGGGCCGCATGATGGACGGCCGCCGCTATTCCGAGGGCCTGCACCAGGCGCTGGAAGCCAAGGAGCATGTGACCATCCAGCGTGAGAACCAGACGCTGGCGTCCATCACCTTCCAGAACTATTTCCGCCTGTACCCCAAGCTGGCCGGCATGACCGGCACCGCCATGACCGAGGCGCCGGAGTTCGCCGAGATCTATAACCTGGACGTGGTCGACATGCCGACCAACCTGCCCGTCCAGCGCATCGATTATGATGATGAGGTCTATCGCACCGCGCGTGAGAAGTACGACGCCATCGTCAAGCTGGTGAAGGAATGCCGGGAGCGGCAGCAGCCTATCCTGGTCGGCACCATCTCCATCGAGAAGTCGGAACTGCTGTCCGACCTGCTGAAGAAGCAGGGCATCCCGCACAACGTGCTGAACGCCCGCTATCACGAGCAGGAAGCCTACATCGTTTCCCAGGCCGGCCGGCCGGGTGGCGTCACCATCGCCACCAACATGGCCGGTCGCGGCACCGACATCAAACTGGGCGGCAACGTCGAGATGCGCATCGAGTACGAGCTGGGCGAGGTGACCGACCCCGCCGAGCGCGAGCGGCGCATCAAGCAGATCGAGCAGGAGGTGGCGGCCGCCAAGGAGGTGGCGCTGGCCGCCGGCGGTCTGTACGTCGTGGGCACGGAACGGCACGAAAGCCGGCGCATCGACAACCAGCTGCGCGGCCGTTCCGGCCGCCAGGGCGACCCCGGCGCCTCGAAGTTCTTCCTGTCGCTGGAAGACGACCTTATGCGCATCTTCGGGTCGCAGCGCATGGACACCATGCTGCAGCGCCTGGGCCTGCAGGAGGGTGAGGCCATCATCCACAGCTGGATCAACCGTGCCCTGGAAAAGGCCCAGAGCCGGGTGGAAGCGCACAACTTCGAAATCCGCAAGAACCTGCTGAAGTACGACAACGTCATGAACGACCAGCGCAAGGTCGTTTATGAACAGCGCCGTGAAATCATGGCCGTCGACGACATCAAGGAAACCGTCGAGGACATGCGCCAGGACACCATCAACACCCTGGTGGCCAAGGCGATCCCCGCCAATTCCTATGCCGAGCAGTGGGACATGAACCAGCTGCAGGAGGATGTGGCGCGCGTCCTGGCGCTGGACCTGCCGGTGCAGGACTGGGCCAAGGAGGAGGGCATCGGCGAGGTCGAGATCGAGCAGCGCCTGATGAAGGCGGCCGAGGAAGCCTATGCCGCCAAGGAGGCCAGCTACGGGCCGGAAATCATGCGCTCCATCGAGCGCAGCCTGCTGCTGCAGTTGCTGGACCAGTCGTGGAAGGATCACCTGCTGTCGCTGGACCATTTGCGCCAGGGCATCAACCTGCGCGCCTATGGCCAGCGCGACCCGCTGAACGAATACAAGCGCGAGGCGTTCAACCTGTTCGAGGAGCTGCTGGACAGCCTGCGCGAGCAGGTGACCCAGGTGCTGATGCGCGTCCAGCTGCAGGTGGCTCAGCCGGCGCTGGACCCGAATGACTTCCCACCGCAGGAGATGCAGGAGACCCGCATCGATCCGGCGCTGGCCGCCCCGGGCCAGGGCATCCCGGCGGACGAGCCCCTGCCCCCCGGCATGGCGCGCGCCAGCGCCGGCCTGGCCTATGGCGCGGTGAACATGCCGCAGTCGACCCAGGCGGGCGGCCAGGACCAGGACACCTGGATGAACACCCCCCGGAATTCCCCCTGCCCCTGTGGCAGCGGCCTGAAGTACAAGCATTGCCACGGCCGCGCCCCGTAAGGGGCCGGTCCTGATGATCGCTTTCGCCCTTGCAAGGGAGGCCCACGGCCATGCCGGATGCCGAGGACATGACGCCGGACGACGACAGCCGCCGCCCGGCCCCCCCGTCAACGAGGACATCGTTGAACGGTTGCGCCGCCGTGCCGAACGCGCCCGCGACCGTTATCCCGACCACGCCGAGGATCCGGGCACCCTGGTCGGCGGCCTGATCGAGGATTACGAGGCGGCCGCGCAGGAGATCGAGCGGCTGCGCGCCGCCCTGAAAGACATCGCCCGGCGGTCGCTGGCCGCCATGCGGCCGGAATTATGAAACGCGCGGCGGCGGTCCTGCTGGCCCTGAACCTGGCGGCGTCGCTGCCGATGACCCCATCGGCCAGCGCGAAAGCGCCGCCGCCCACGCCCCAGGCCATCGTCGAGGCCCTGTACCGGCCCTATCTGGCCGACCCCCACGCCGAAAAAGACATCGCGACCGACTCGGTGGCCAGCATCCACCGGCACGCCACCCCGGCGCTGGCCCGGCTGCTGGACGCGGATCGGGCCTGCCAGGCCCGCACCCAGGGCCTCTGCGCCTTGGACTTCGACCTCATCATCGACGGTCAGGACTGGGACCTCTCAGGCTTTGGCCTGGAAACGCAGGTTGCGGGCGACACGGCCACGGTGACGGCACGCTTCACCAACGGCACGCCGCGCGTCCTGGCCTATCATTTCGTGATGACCGGCGGACGCTGGCAGATCGATGACCTGCTCATCCTGAAGGATGATGCCGGGGCCGCCGACCACCCTTGGTCGCTGAAGGACACCCTGACTGCGGAATACGGCCCGGCGGCCAAGAAACACCGCTGAGGACCATCGTCCCCCTGGCGCCACCCTGGCCCCTCAGTCCGGGTAGCGGATCTCCAGAATCTCCACCTCTTCCGGGCCCTTGGGCGTGCGCACGGTGACGACATCGCCCACCCGCGCCTTCATCAGGGCGCGCGCCACGGGCGATACCCAGCTGATGCGGTGGCGGTCCATGTCCACCTCGTCGCGGCCGACGATGGTGACGGTCATGCGGGTGTCGTCCTCATCGGCATAGGTGACCGTGGCGCCGAAGAAAACCTGGGAGCGGTTCTTCTGCAACTGCGGGTCCACCACCTCGGCGCTTTCGATGCGCTTGGTCAGGAAACGGATGCGCCGGTCGATCTCGCGCAGCCGCTTCTTGCCATAGAGGTAATCGCCATTCTCCGACCGGTCGCCGTTGCCGGCGGCCCAGGACACCACCTCCACCACCTTGGGCCGTTCCACCCGCAGCAACTGGTGGCGTTCATCCCGCATGCGGTTGAAGCCTTCCGGCGTCATGTAGTTCTTGGCGCCCGCCGGCAGGGGCGGCAGGCCGTCGTCATCATCATCGTCGTCAAGATCAGGCGTGGTGTTCATGGGGGTCACTTCGCTGGTAAGCACCCCGGCCCTGTACCCCACCCTGAGCCCCCCGACAAGGACAGCGACAAGGTGAAGGGGGCCAGGTGACGGATGCCCGGGCCCGTCACCCGCCCCGTCCCTCACATCTCGCGCAGGGCCTTCATGAAGCGCTGCACCGCCTGATTCAGGCGTCCGGCCTCCTGGGTCAGGCCGCCCGCCGTGTCCAGCACCTCGCCCGCCGTGCTGCCGGCGACGCCCGTGGCATTGGCCAGGGAGGACAAAGTGCGTGACACATGGTCGGTGCCGTCGGCGGCCTCCGCCACGTTGCGGGCGATCTCGCGCGTGGCGGCGCCCTGCTCCTCCACCGCTGCGGCGATGGCGGCGGCGACCTCGTTCACCTCATGGATGGTGCTGCCGATGCGTTCCATGGCGGCGACGCTGAGGTCGGTGCGCTGCCCGATGTCCTGGACATAGCGGGTGATCTCCTCCGTCGCGCGGGCGGTTTGGCCGGCCAGGGTCTTCACCTCGCTGGCCACGACGGCGAAGCCCTTGCCCGCCTCACCGGCGCGGGCCGCCTCGATGGTGGCGTTCAAGGCCAGCAGATTGGTCTGCCCGGCGATGTCGCTGATCATCTGCACCACCACGCCGATGCGGTCGGACGCCTCGGCCAGGCCGCCGATGGTGGTGCCAGTGGTGGTGACCTCCGCCACCGCGCGGGCGGCGATGGCCTTGGACCGTTCGACCTGGCGCCCCACCTCATCGACCGAGGCCGCCAGTTCCTGGGCGGCGGCGGCCACCGTCTGGACGTTGGACGACGTCTGGCTGGCGGCGGCCTGCACGTCCTGGGCCTGCGTACTGGCCGTGCCGGTGTTGTCGGTCAGGGCGCGGGCGTCGCCTTCCAGGGTGTGGGCGGCGGCGGTCAGAGCGGTGGCGACGCCATGGACGTCGGTCTCGAACGCGGCGGCCAGGCGGGCCTGACGGGTCACGACCGACCAGGTCATCATAGGGCCGACATAGCGGCCATCGGTATCGCGCACGGCGGCCACGCGCAGCTCCAGCTCCTCATTGTCACCAGCGGCGTTCTTGAGGGTCAGGCGGCCCTGCCAGGGCAGGCGGGCGGGGTCGCGCACAATGTCCAGCAGCGCGGCGGGATCCTCATGGAACAAGCCGATGCCCGCCCCCACCGGGGTGTCACCGGCCAGCGGCCGCGGCAGGGGGGCGCCCAAGGTCCGCAGGGTGGTGAGGCTGGCGGTGTTGGCGTAGGTGATGCGGAAGCCCTGGTCGGCGTCGGCCAGCAGCACGTTCAGCGGCATGTCGTCCACCATCTGCTTCAGGCGGAACACGTCGGCCACCACGCCCCGCAGGGCATGCGCCGCACGCAGCATGCGGCCGATCTCATCCTGGCTCTGGGCCCGGCGCTGGGTGGCGCCCATGTCCACGGTGGTGTCGTTGGCGGCCAGGCGTTCCAGCACGCGGGCGACCAGCAGGGCCGGGCGGCCGACCCAACGGCTGGCCAGCCACCAGGCGACCAGGCCCAGGACCGCCGCGATGGTGACGCTGGCGACCAGAATGCTGGTCTTCAGGCGGTCCACAGCCTCGGCGAAGATGCGCTTCTGGATGCCGGTGTAGAGCACGCCGACGGTATGGCCGTTGGCGTCCTTGATGGGGTCATAGGCGGTGTAGAAGGGCACGCCCAGGATGTCGGCCTCGCCGCGATAGGCCTCGCCCCGGCCGACGACGGTGTCAAACACGGCGTTATGGGCCAGGGCGGTGCCCACGGCGCGGCCACCCTCGGGCTTCATGACGTTGGTGGCGACGCGCACCATCTCGCCATTGCGTGCGGCGAAGATGGTGGCGGTGCCGCCCACCAGACGCTTCACCGTGTCGACGGCGGCGTTGTTGTCCTCCAGCGCCGTGTCACCGGCGTAAAGGTGCCCGTCCTTCAGGCTGTAGCCCTTGCCGTAGCCTTCCAGCACATGCCAGGCCACCTGCATGTTGGCGTTCTGCCGGTCCTTGGCCAGTTCCATGGTGAAGCCCGCCAGCAAGACCTGGCTGATGCCCAGGCTGACCACCGTCAGCAGCGTGACGGCGCCGACGATCAAGAGGGCGATGCGGGCGGCCACCGACACCTCGAACCGGTGGCGCGGGGCGCGGGTGGACGTGGATGCGGAAATGGACAGGGTGCCGGCGGCCGCCTGGGCCGTCGAGGACTGGGCTTGGAACATGGCGATACTTCCCAAAATGCGGCGCGCCCACGGGGGCGCCAAGGGCGCACACGGGCGATAACGACAGCGAAAATGTGATGCAGGCAAAAACAGCCCCGAGCGGCCCGCGTACCGCGGAGCTGTCGTTTGGCAGGTCCCGTTAAATATAGGCCAGCCCTTGGTTAGTCCATAGTTAACACCATGCGAATTTTGAAGACTAGACCATCACCAGCGGCGACTTAACCCTATGCTTTATCCCAAATTCCCTTTAACAGGCTTATCCAACGCATCGTCATATGGTTAATTTTTATGCGTTTTGCAGCTTAGCATCCGCTAGCCATTCCAAATTCTGACATCTATACTTGATAAATTCCGCCCAATATCGATTCGGTCACCAAATGAAAACTCCCCATTCCCACGAAAAGCCGAAGATGATGTTGACTTGTCATCTTGAGGGACGATTAAAATCGCGCTGGCAGAGCTCAACCAACGCCTGTAAAGGCTCACCATTGGATGGCGAAATCCTGACGCGGCCTGCGTTCATCTGCCGCACCCCGTCGAGAAATGGACACAACCCTTTTTAATTAAGCGTTTTTACTAAATCGGCGGGGACAGCGCTTTCCCTGCCGTCCGGGATTGACGCGCTGACGAGGGGCGACGCGTCCGCTCTGGCTTCAGTGCCCGCCCCCTTCGCCTCGGCATATAGCGTCCGGCATGGAAGTCCTGAATTGAACTGTAGGGTGGACGCGGGCACACTCACCATCAAAGCGGCGACGCCCCGGGTGGCGGCACGCAATACAAGCGTAGGAGCGGCTATATGCCCCTGGCCTCGACTGGTTTTACCTCGGTTTATTTCAAGCATTTTCTTAAAACTGTTCTGGCGACGACTGCGGCCTTATGCCTCAGCCCCACGGTTTCTTTAGCGGCGAATGGCCGCCTGCCGGGAAATATCTCACCCCTGCATTATGACCTGACCGTCATTCCGGCCATCGAGACCTCGACCTTCGCCGGCGAGGTGCATATCGACATCGACGTGGCCACCGTCACCCCCACCGTGGTGCTGAACACGGAAAGCCTGACCCTGGACCGCGTGACCATCGACGGCGTCCCCGCCACCGGCGTCACCCAGGACAAGGACAGCCAGACGGCCACGCTGACCGCGGCGACGCCCCTGGTGCCCGGCCACCACACGGTGGACATCGCCTATCGCGGCGTGATCGAGAAGACGGCGCGCGGCCTGTTCCAGCTGGATTACGCCAGCGGGGACGCGCCAGCCGGCGCGCCGGGAGCCAACGCCGCGACGGCCCATATGCTGTCCACCCAGTTCGAGGCGGGCGACGCCCGCCGCTTCCTGCCCTGCTGGGATGAGCCGTCGGCCAAGGCCACGTTCAGCCTGTCCATCATGGCGCCGCAGGGCCAGATGGCCGTGTCCAACATGCCGGTGAAGGCGGACGAGGCCATGGCCGATGGCCGCCACCTGGTGCATTTCCAGCAGACGCCGCGCATGTCCAGCTATTTGCTGTTCGTGGGCGTGGGCGACCTGGAGCGGGCCACGGCCAAGGCCGGCGATGTGGAGATCGGCGTGGTGGTGCGGCGCGGGTCGGTGGATAAGGCGCGCTTCGCCCTGGAAACCGCCGCTGCCATCCTGGCCCGCTACAATGACTATTTCGGCACGCCCTACCCCCTGCCCAAGCTGGACTTCATCGCCATACCCGGTGCCGGCGGCTTCGGCGCCATGGAGAACTGGGGCGCCATCATGTCGTTCGAGAAGGACATGCTGCTGGACCCGGCGCTGGCCACGGAGGCGGCGCGCCAGCGGGTGTTCCAGGTGGTGGCCCACGAAATGGCGCACCAATGGTTCGGCGACCTGGTGACCATGGCCTGGTGGGACGATCTGTGGCTGAACGAGGGCTTCGCCTCCTGGATGGAGGCCAAGGCCATGCAGGCGCTGCACCCCGACTGGTCGCCCTGGCTGGTGGCCATGCCGGCCATGGAACGCGCCAAGCGCCTGGACGCCCGCGCCTCCACCCACCCGGTGGTGCAGCCCATCAACTCCGTGGCGGAGGCGGACGAGGCCTTCGACGACATCACCTATGACAAGGGCCAGGCCGTCATCCGCATGGTGGAGGCGACGGTGGGCGAAACGGTGTTCCGGGACGGCGTGCGCCGCTACATGAAGCGCAACGCCTATGGCAACGCCACCACCCGCGACCTGTGGAAGGCGGTGGAGGAGGCGGGCGGCAAGGATGTGCTGCGCATCGCCACCGACTTCATCACCAAGCCGGGCATCCCCCTGGTGTCGGTCAGCGCCACCTGCGGCACCGGCGGGCCGGCCCCCAAGGCGCACCCGGCGCACAAGGGGCGGAAGAGCGCGCCGGAGCCGGCCCCCGGCCCATCCGGCGGCACCACCCAGGTGAGCCTGCGCCAGTCCCGGTTCGCCACCGAGCCGGTGACCATCCCCGACCAATACCACCTGAGCGACCGGCTGTGGGCCATCCCGGTGCCCCTGGCCACTGTGGGGGACGGCGCCCCGGCGCATACCCTGCTGACGGCCCTCACGGGCAAGGCCGCCGTGCCCGGCTGCGGACCCCTGCTGGCCAACGCCGGCCAGACCGGCTATTTCCGCGTCGCCTACACCGAACCGGCGTTCAAGGCCCTGGTCGACCATGTCGACCGGCTGGCGCCCATCGACCAGCTGGGCCTGATGTACGACAGCGCCGCCCTGGGCGAAGCGGGGCAAATGGCCATGAGCGACAGCCTGGCGCTGATCCGCGCCCTGCCGGTCAATGCCGATCCCGCCGTGTGGCAACAGGCCGCCGACTATCTGCGCGACGTGGATGACTTCTACGCCGGCGGTTCGGGCACGGGGGGTACGGGCGCGGGGGGCATCAGCCCGGCGCAGGCGGCGTTCCGGGCCTTCGCCCGCGGCGTGCTGGCCCCGGCGCTGTCAGCCATCGGCTGGGACCCGCAGCCGGGCCAGGGCGACAAGGTGGGGCTGGAGCGCACGGCCCTGATCAGCGCCCTGGGCAGCTTCGACGACCCCAACACCCTGACGGAGGCGCGGCACCGCCTGGCCTCGGACGGGACGGACCCCACCGCCCTGCCCCCGGCCATCCGCCTGGCGGTGATCACCACCGTGGCCCAGCATGCCGACGCCGCCACCTTCGACCGGCTGCACGCCCTGGCGTCCTCCACCACCGACCCGCTGGCCCGCCGCCAGCTGTACGGCGCGTTGGGCGCGGTGCGCGACCCGGTGCTGGCGCAGAGGGTGCTGGACCTCAGCCTGACGCCCGAGGCCGGCACCACCCTGGCGCCGCAGCTGATCCTGGCCGTGGCCGACGCCAACCCGGACCTGGCCTGGCGCTTCATCACCAGCCATGTCGACGCGGTGGAGGCGTCGCTGGACCAGATGCAGCGCTATGAGTTCTTCGCCGGCGTGGCGCGCCGGTCCGCCGACCCCGCCCGCATCGATGAGCTGAACGCCTATGCCGAGGCCCATGTGCCGGTCAGCGGTCGCCAGGGCATCGCCAAGGCGGCGGGGACGATCGCCTCCCGCGCCAAGGTGGCGCGGGAGCGCCTGCCCCAGGTGGACGCCTGGCTGGCCACGCTGCCTACGACACGTTGACTTGGGCCACGCACTGACTGCCCCGAAGCCGCCCCGCCCCTTCCGGGCCGGGGCGGCGCCACCCTGACCCAACGCGCTTATGGCGCGGGTCCCGCGACGGGCGTAAGCTTTGCTTATGGACCGGAAGAAAAGGGACCGGACCGACAGTAAAAACCATCACCAAACGCCATGCTGAGGGGCCCGCGCGCCCCGGACGCCCAGCAGGACGCCCGTCGCCAGGGCCCCCGGATGAAGCCAATCAACGGGGAAGGAGACGCGCACCATGTCTGTCCTGCATGTCCATTTCGGCGGCGCTTCCGGCAACGCCACGCACCACCGCCAACCTGCCTGCACCTGGCTGCTGATCGGCAGCGCGCTGGCCTTCGCGGCCATCCTGGCGGCTTGGCTGACGGACATGGTCAGCGTCTTCCCCATCGGCCTGCTGGTCGGCACCGGCGTGCTGTGCCTGGCCTCCTGCATTGAGCGGGCGGCCTACAAGCCGATCCGCGGCCTGCCCGGCCCCGGCTGGCACGACACCGGCGAACGCCTCACCGACCCCGCCACCGGCGCCCCCGTGGCCGTCTATCACAACCCCGCCCGTATGGAGCGCCGCTACGTCCGCCTGGACCGGCGCCTGGACCGGGAACCGTAAGCCTCCCGGCGCCATAAGGGTTTGCATTGCCCGAAACTTGCCTGTATGGTGCGCGCCGCGCCGCCGGAAACCCGGCGTGCCGGCCGGCATGGACCCGTAGCTCAGCTGGATAGAGCGCTGCCCTCCGAAGGCAGAGGTCGTACGTTCGAATCGTATCGGGTCCGCCACCGCTTTCCCTGACATTATTATGTGTTACGTACCGAGTATGTTTTGCACCTGTGATTCGACCATGTTATCCCAATTGGTAAATTCATGCTGGGGAGTAGCATGGCTGTCTACGACGACATAATTTTTCAAGTTGTTCGCGAAGCGGAAGCAGACTTAGAAAATCTGCTATCTGCAAATATTATATATTTCAACAGCGAAATACGGATGAATATATTTCCGTGGTTTCGTGAAATAATAGAGAAGATATCGTCGTCAGAACACAAGAAAGACGAAATTGCTATATTTCTTACTACACCCGGAGGACAGGCAGAGGCGGCTGAAAAATTAGTTGAGGTAGTGAGGAAGCATTATAAACTAGTTTACTTTGTCGTGCCAGTAGCCGCGATGTCGGCAGGAACAATATTCTGCATGTCTGGCGACAGAATATATATGGATTACTCTTCATCCCTTGGACCAATAGATCCCCAGGTCCCCGATAAAGAGGGAAAATTTCTCATTCCAGCACTGGGTTATCTAGACAAAGTCAATGAAATAATTGAAAAATCAAGAAACAACAGCATTACTCCCGTTGAGTTCCAGTGGTTGATGAATCAAGATTTCGCTATGCTTCGCTTTTACGAACAAGCTAGAAGTTTGTCTATTGCCCTATTGGAAAAATGGCTGGTTCAGTATAAATTTAAAGATTGGTCTGTTCATCGCACAACAGAGCCCGGATCTCCCGTCACACTTCAGCAAAAACAGGAACGGGCCCGGGAAATTGCCGAACTTCTATCGAATAATGTTCACTGGCATTCCCATGGTCGCATGATTAGCATGCAAACACTACGAGAAGTTTGCAAATTGGAAATAGATGACTTTGGAGAAAACGCAAATCTACAACGTAAAGTACGCCGTTACAACGACACTCTCACAGAATACCTCGCCCGCACTGACATTCGTGCTTATTTATTTAGTAGATTTGTGAGTCAAGCTTAGGAGGAAAATCATGTCGGTCGAGAATGAACTTCATAGGCTAGCTAGCTACCCCGAAACGGCCTCGCGCGAATTCCGCGACCAGTTGGGAATGGCACAAACTGGTCAGAGCCAGCATTCTTTTAGTGGCTTTGGCGCATCACTGAGTGGCCCTTCCCAGGGAAACGGAATTGATCGTTCACTGGAATTTCGCCCCATAGCACGTCCCTATATAGTAAGAACCATAGTCGAAAATAATTAAAAAGACGGATTACTAAGAACAACAACTGCAAGTTCATACCAGCCGGTGGACTTTCTCGAAAGCTGGCTCTCGACAGCTCCGCTTTGATCGGCCATGTTGCGATTCTGGGGTGTGCGTACTCCAATGCACAATCACCTGATCGCCCGTTACATGAAGATGCCCGCCATGGCCGATACCCCCGCCGCGCCCGCTGCTGACGCGCCCGCCGCCGCCGCGACCGACTCCATCCCCGTTACGCCGGACGCGCCCACGCCTGTGACGGGCGTTCCGGCCCCGGTGGGGCAGGCGCAGGACACGCTGTACCTGGTGGATGGCTCCGGCTTCATCTTCCGGGCCTATCACGCCCTGCCGCCGCTGAACCGGCCGGATGGCACGCCGGTGAACGCGGTGCTGGGCTTCACCAACATGCTGATGAAGCTGCTGGCCGACGTGAAGGTGCATTCCGTCGCCGTCATCTTCGACAGCAAGCGGGAGAATTTCCGCAACGCCATCTATCCGGACTACAAGGCCCACCGGCCGCCGCCGCCGGAGGATCTGATCCCGCAGTTCGACCTGATCCGCCAGGCGGTGGACGCCTTCAACCTGCCCTGCCTGCATCTGGAGGGGTATGAGGCCGACGACCTGATCGCGACATATGCCCGCCTGGCGCGCGAGGCAGGGCGCGACTGCGTCATCGTCTCCTCCGACAAGGACCTGATGCAACTGATCACCGACGGCGTCGGCCTGCTGGACCCGATGAAGAACAAGAGCATCGGCCGGGACGAGGTGCTGGAGAAGTTCGGCGTGGCGCCGGAACTGGTGGTGGACGTGCAGTCCCTGGCCGGCGACAGCGTGGACAACGTGCCGGGCGTGCCCGGCATCGGCATCAAGACCGCCGCCCAGCTGATCACCGAGTATGGCGGGCTGGACGCCCTGCTGGAGCGGGCGCACGAGATCAAGCAGCCCAAGCGGCGCGAGGCCCTGACCGTGCATGCGGAGATGGCCCGCATCTCCCGCCAGCTGGTGAAGCTGGAGGCCCATGTGCCGGTGCCCGAGCCGCTGGAGAACCTGACGGCGCGCAAGCCCGACCCCGAGCGCCTGATCGGCTGGCTGCGGGAACAGGGCTTCCGCTCCGCCATCCAGAAGGTCGAGAACGACATCCTGAAGGCCAGTGGGGGCAATGGTGGCGGCACTGCGGGGGGCACCGGCGCCCCGGCCCTGACGCTGACGGCCACTGGCGGCGGGGCGGAGCAGCGCACCGACGCCGTGCGCGCCGCCTACAACAGCCGCTTCTACAACACCGAGGCCACCCCCATCGGGGAGCCCAAGATCCCGGCGCCCACCGAGATCGCGTACGAGCTGGTGCAGGACGCCGTCACGCTGAAGCGCTGGATCGATGAGGCGACGCTGGCCGGCACGGTGGCCATCGACACCGAGACGGACGGCCTGTATCCCGACCGGGCCAAGCTGGTGGGCTTCTCCCTTTCCCACACGCCGGGCCGCGCCTGTTACGTGCCCCTGGCCCATGTCAACCCGGACGCCCCCAACCCACAGGCCGGCGGCTTCGATTTCGGCGAGGCCCCGCCCCCGCCGCCGCAGATCCCGTTGGAGGAAGCCCGCGCCCTGCTGGCGCCGCTGCTGGCCGACCCGTCGGTGCTGAAGGTGGGCCACAATCTGAAGTTCGACATCCGGGTGCTGGCCCGCCATGGCTTCGCCCCCGGCCCGGCCGCCATCGCCCCCGTGGACGACACCATGCTGCTGTCCTACGCCCTGGGCGCCGGCGCGCACGGCCACGGCATGGATGAACTGGCGCAGCGCCACCTGGGCCACACCTGCATCACCTTCGATGAGGTGACGGGCACCGGCAAGAACCGCATCACCTTCGACCGGGTGCCGCTGGACCGCGCCTGCGCCTATGCGGCGGAGGATGCCGACATCACCCTGCGGCTGCACCAGGTGCTGAAGGCCGACGTGCTGCGCCGCCACCTGATGACGGTGTACGAGACGCTGGACCGCCCGCTGACGCCCGTGGTGGCGACCATGGAGGAGGCCGGCATCCTGGTGGACCGGACCATGCTGGCCGAGCTGTCGCGCGACTTCGCCGGCCGCCTGGCGGCGCTGGAACAGGAAATTCACACCCTGGTGGGCCACCCCTTCAACGTCGCCAGCCCCAAGCAGTTGGGCGAGGTGCTGTTCGATGAGATGGGCCTGCCCGGCGGCAAGAAGGGCAAGACCGGCGCCTATTCCACCGACAGCAGCGTGCTGGAACCCCTGGCCGAGCAGGGGGTGGAGGTGGCGCAGAAGGTGCTGGACCACCGCCAGCTGGCCAAGCTGAAGTCCACCTACACCGACGCCCTGCAGCAGGAGATCAACCCCGACACGGGCCGGGTCCACACCAGCTTCGCCCTGGCGGCCACCGCCACCGGGCGCCTCAGCTCCACCGACCCCAACCTGCAGAACATCCCCATCCGCACGGAGGAGGGGCGCAAGATCCGCCGCGCCTTCGTGGCGCCGGAGGGCCATGTCCTGCTGTCCGTGGACTACAGCCAGATCGAGCTGCGCCTGGTGGCGGAGATCGCCGGCGTGCCGGCCCTGAAGCAGGCCTTCACCGACGGCATCGACATTCACGCCATGACGGCGAGCCAAGTGTTCGGCGTGCCCCTGGACCAGATGACCAGTGAGATCCGCCGCAAGGCCAAGGCCATCAACTTCGGCATCATCTACGGCATCTCCGGCTTCGGCCTGGGGCGGCAACTGGGCATCGGCGCCGGCGAGGCCGGGGCCTTCATCAAGCAGTACTTCGAGCGCTTCCCCGAGCTGGCCGGCTATTTCGAGAAGACCAAGGCCGAGGCCAAGGAAAAGGGCTATGTCACCACCCTGTTCGGCCGCCAGTGCTGGATCCAGGGCATCAAGGAAAGCAACGCCGCCCGCCGCGCCTTCGCCGAGCGCCAAGCCATCAACGCCCCCATCCAGGGCACGGCCGCCGACATCATCCGCCGCGCCATGGCCCGCATCCCGGCCGCGATGACCAACGCCGGGCTGACCGGCCGCATGCTGCTGCAGGTGCACGACGAACTGTTGTTCGAGGTGCCGGTGGCGGAGGTCGACGCCACCATCCCCGTGGTGCGCCAGGTGATGGAAGGGGCGGCATCCTTGAGCGTGCCCCTGGTGGCCGAGGCCGGGACGGGGCGGAGCTGGGGCGAGGCGCACTGATCTGTTTCGTACGCCTCAAGCGCCGGCAGGCGCATCCGCGCCTTTGGCTGTCCTCGATTTCCAGTCCGCTGCCGCTCCCCGCAAATCTCCGGCGGCCGCAGTCGCGGCCTAGGGATAAAGAAGGCCTGCGGAAGGCCCATGGGCAGCGATCAGCTACGCCACGCCGCCAGCAAGTCCCGCACTACGGCGGCGGGGTCGCTGGCGCGCATGACCGTGCCCATGACGGCCAGACCGGCGGCCCCGGCGGCGCGGGCCTGCGCCGCGTTGGCGGGGGTGAGGCCGCCCAGGGCCAGGGCGCCGGGCAGGCGGGACAAGGCCTGGGGGCCCAGCGCGGGGCCATAGCCGGGCTTGGACGCGGTCTCGAAAATGGGGCTGAGGGTGGCGTAGTCGGCGCCGCCCAGGCCCTCGCCCGGATGATGGCGGGAGAGGCCAACCAAGGCTTGGGGCCCCAAGCGGACACGAGCCGCCGGCACGTCACCGGCCGCCCCCAGATGCACGCCGTCGCACAGCACTGCCGCCGCCAGGTCGCCGTGCACCGTCAGCACGGCGCCATGATGGCGGGCGATGGGGAGCAGTTGGTGCACCAGATCCAGCCGCTCCTGGGGCGCCAGGTCCTTTTCCCGCACGCTGGCCCAGCGGCAACCGGCGGCGAATACCCGGTCCAGCAGTTGGGGCAGCGGCAGGGTGGCCTGGTGCCGGTCGGTGATGACCAGCAGCGGGGGAAACGGTACCCCCACCCCTACCCCCCGATCAGCCCCAGCTCGGGGCTGGAGGCTTCGGCGCGGGTGCGCTTCGGGATGCGGCCGGCGAGGCGGGCCAGGCGGCCGGCGGCCACGGCGTGGCCCATGGCGGCGGCCATGCGCACGGGGTCGGTGCTCTTGGACACGGCGGTGTTCAGCAGCACGGCGTCGCAGCCCAGCTCCATGGCCAGGGCGGCGTCCGACGCCGTGCCCACGCCGGCATCCAGGATGACCGGCACCGTGCTGCGGGCGCAGATCATTTCGATGTTGTAAGGATTGAGGATGCCCAGGCCCGTGCCGATGGGTGCGCCCAGCGGCATGACAGCGGCGCAACCGACATCGGCCAGGCGGCGGCAGACGATGGGGTCGTCGGTGCAATAGGGCAGGACGGTGAAACCGTCATCCACCAGCTGGGCCGCCGCCGCCACCAGCTGTTCGACATCCGGGTACAGCGTCTCCCGGTCGCCGATCAGTTCCAGCTTGATCCAGCTGATGTCCAGCGCCTCACGCGCCAGCTGGGCGGTCAGCACGGCATCCTTCACCGTGGCGCAGCCGGCGGTGTTGGGCAGCAGCCAGGCCTTGTCCCGCACCAGGTCCAGGATGCCCTCGGCCCCGCCCTCCATATCCACCCGGCGGATGGAGACGGTGACGACTTGCGCGCCCGAGGCCGCCAGGCTGTCCAGGAACACCTGCTGGTTGGGATAGCCCGCCGTGCCCAGGAACAGGCGGGAGGTGAACGCCTTGCCGGCGATGCGGAGCAGGTCTTCAGCCACCTTGCAGCACCTTCACGATTTCAATGGCGTCGCCGTCGGCGACGGCGCGCTCGGCCCAGCGGGCCCGCGGCACGACGGTGCCGTTGATGGCCACGGCGATACCACGAGCCTCGAGCGCCAACCCCGCCTCGCCCAGCAGGGCCGGCAGGTCCAGACCCTCCGCATGGTCGCGGGTCTTGCCGTTCACGGTGATCATGCGCGTTTCCTTATCCCTCAATCGCCGGGCGCCCCCATCCGGGGGCATGGCTTCCTCGCTTTCCAGTCCGCTACGCTTCCCGTAAAGCTCCGGCGGACGTGGTCACGTCCTACAAAGGCCTGAGTCAAAGTCTCATGCCGTGGGCACTCCGCTCCTGAAACCGCCCGATGCCGAAGGGCGCCAGCAGCGGGTCCACCCGGCCGGTCAGGATATGGTCCGCCACCAGGTCGGCGGTGCCGGGGGTCAACAGGATGCCATTGCGGTGATGGCCGGTGGCCATGACCAGGCCGGCCACACCGGGCACGGGCCCCAGGATGGGGGCGTCGTCGCGGCTGCCGGGGCGATGGCCCACCCACATCTCCTCGATGGGGAGTTCCTCCACCCCTGGCAGGGCCCGCCACGCGGCCTCCAGCAGCGCCAGGACGCCACCGGCGGTCAGGCGGTCGTCCCAGCCCTTGTCCTCGGTCGTGGCGCCCACGATCAGGCGTCCGTCCAGGCGGGGCACCAGATAGCATTTGGGTGGCCACACCACATGGCGCAACAGCGGCTGGGCCGGGTCCATGCGCAGGGCCAGCATCTGCCCCTTCACCGGCCGCACCGGCGGAATGGCGCCGTCCGGCAGACCGGCCAGGAGGCGCGACCAGGCGCCAGCGGCCAGCACGACCACGTCGGCGGCCTTCAGCGCGCCGTCCACCACCACGCCCTCGACGCGGCCGGCCAAAATGGACAGGGCCTCGACGGCCACCTCCTCATGCAGGCGGGCGCCAGCCTTCAATGCCGCGGCCTTCAGCGCCACGGCCAGCTTGCGATTGTCCACCTGGCCGTCGGCGGCGCCCAGCACGCCGGCGGCGGCACGGGGATTCAGCCACGGCTCCCGCTCCTTCACCTGCGCGCCGCTCAGCCAGGTGACGTTGAGGTCCAGGGAGCGCTGGAACTCATAGCCGGCCCGCAGCACCTCCACGTCATCGCGGGTCAGCGCCACCTGCAGGGTGCCCTCGGTGCGCAGATCCACGGGCAGGCCGCTGGCGGCCTCCAGTTCGGCGGCGAAGGCGGGCCAACGCTGCTGGCTGTCCAGCGTCAAGGGCAGCAGCGCCTGCTCCCCCGGTTCCGTCTCCACGGCGGCGGCCAGCATGCCGGCGGCGGCATGGGTGGCGCCCAGGCCGGCGCGGCCCCGGTCATAGACGTCAACGGCGCAGCCGGCGGACGCCAGGCGCCAGGCGATGGACAGGCCTATGCAGCCGGCGCCGATGACGATCACCCGGGGGGCGGCAGATGGATGGGCGGAAGAATGGCCCGAAGGCGGAAAATGGGTCACGGTCTCGCGATCTCCCTTCGCCGGCATGATCCGGAGCAGGTTCCATGGGTCTGATCTCAGCCGCGGGCCTGACGGGCAGGCGGACGGCACCCCAGTCGATGGCCGGAACGATGGCGGACCGTGCGCCCGAATTCAAGGGTCTTGGTGGCGGGACCGATCCCGGCCATGGGCGATGGGGGCCCTCTCGACATCCCCCGTCCGGCGGCGCGGTTGCGCCAGCCGCCCTACCCCATCAGAGATTTGACAAGTAGGCCGATTGTCTGGACTCTGCCTATCTTAGGGGTCCATCTACCAAGGTTTGCTCATGTTTGCCGCCATCGGCCTGCTCGGCGTGTTCATCTGCGTGTTCGGGTCGTTCGTGATCTTCGGCGGCAAGATCGGCATCATCATCGAGGCCCTGCCCGGTGAGTTCATGACCATCGGCGGCGCCGCCATCTGCGGCTTCATGGTCGCCAACAGCACGCATGTCATCAAGCAGTCCCTGGGCGCCGTGAAGCGCATCTTCCCGGGCGCGCGGTTCCATAAGAAGGAATACATGGAACTGCTGTCGCTGCTGTATCAAATCCTGAAGACGATGAAGACCAAGGGCGTGCTGGCCATTGAGCAGCACATTGAAAAGCCCATGGAAAGCAACATCTTCAACGCCTATCCGGCGATCATGAAGGACCCGTTCACGGTCAAGTTCATCGCGGATTACCTGCGCATGTTCTCCATCGGCGTGGACAACCCGCATGAGCTGGAGGCGCTGATGGAGCAGGAGATCGAGAAGACCAAGCACGAGGACCTGCACTCCAGCCACGCCTTCCAGACCATGGCCGACGCCATGCCAGCGCTGGGTATCGTCGCCGCCGTGCTGGGCGTCATCAAGACCATGGCGTCCATCACCGAGCCGCCCGAGGTGCTGGGCAAGCTGATCGGCGGCGCCCTGGTGGGCACCTTCATGGGTATTTTCCTGTCCTACTGCATCCTGGCCCCCATCGCCTCGCGCCTGAAAGGCGTGGCGGAGGAGGAGAACCAGTTCTACCACGTCATCCGGGCGGCCATCACGGCCCACCTGGCCGGCTATGCGCCCCAGGTATCCATCGAGGCGGCGCGGAAAAAGGTGCCGACGGAATACATGCCCGATTTCAATGAGTTGGAAGAAGCGCTGTCGGCCATCAGCTAGGGCGGCGGCGGATACGTCGGGCGGGCCCCGTTTCTTATCGGGCATGGCCGTGCCACGAGCCGGCGGCGCACCCGCAACTCAGCCATGCCGCACCGCAATCCCGAATCGGTCTTAATGCGATTGACCTGGGGCGCGGGAGGGGCCAATTACGGTGCCATGCGAATAGAGCGTCATCCCATCGGCCCGGCATGCATCACGACAGCCGCCCACGCCTGACGCTTTGCCATGGCCGCCCATTCCTGGGTGGCCATTTTCACGAGGCAGCATCCATCGCGCCTTGCCAACGGCGCCGTCCCCTGGGGAACGGCGACGGGCGGGTGTCGGGCCGCCGAAACAACATAGGAGACGTAATTTGACCGATCAGCCGCTCGCCGGAAAAGCCGTTGCCATCCTCATCGCCAACGGCTTCGAAGAAGTGGAAATGACCGAAGCCCAGCGCGCCCTGCTGCGCGCCGGCGCCGCGCCCAAGATCATCTCGCCGGAGCAGGGCCTGGTGAACGGCTGGCACGGCACCTCGTGGGGCCACTACTTCCCCACCGACAAGCAGATTGGCGAAGTGCTGGCCGCCGATTTCGACCTGCTGGTCCTGCCGGGTGGTGAGCGCAGCGTGGCCAAGCTGGCCGCCAACCCGCACACCCGCCGCATCATCGGCAGCTTCATGGACGCCGGCAAGGGCGTCGCCGCCATCAACCACGGCGTCCAGCTGCTGGCCGTGGCGCAGCGCCTTAAGGGCCGCACCGTGACCGGCAACGAGGCGATCCGCGAGACCGTCGAGGCCGCCGGCGCCACCTGGGTGGCCGAGGAAGGCCAGAACATGAACATCGACCGCCAGCTGCTGACCGCCCGCGGTCCGGAAGAGGTGGTGCCGGAGTTCATCGAGACCATGCTGCGCGTCTTCGCCGACGCCATCGAGTACCGCCGCCAGCTGCAGGCCGAGAAGGCCGCCGCCGCCTAACCAGGGCACCGGCATCGGATTGAAAAAGGGCGCGAGGCATCGGCTTCGCGCCCTTTTTGTTTGCGCTCGCTATCCGCCGAAGGCATTGGGCCCCCGCGCTCGCATCCGAGCCCCCTGCACGGTGCAGAAGGCCACCACCATCAGGGCCGGCAGCCCCAGAAACAGTGACATGCCCCAGGCGATGCGGCTGTGCAGCAGCCCGCGCACCGTCAGGAAAATGCCGATATGGGCCACGAAAGCGAGGCAGGCGACCAGGGCCTGCCAGTGGGCGGCCCTATGGCGGCGGACCACCCAGGCCAGCAAAGCCCCCACGGGATAGCCGGATAGAAGATAGTAAGAGGCCACCAGATGCAGGGATAATGGCAGGCCCCGGCCCCCCAATCCCCCCATCAACGCCGCCAGGGTGGCTATGATTAAGAGGCACTCCACCAGCCTTTCGGCAAGGAAAGCGGTCAGGGCGCGGGTAATGGCGGCCACGCTTCCCTCCTGACGGTTGACCCAGGTGCCGGCTTCAGCCCCGCCGGTATTCCATCACCGTCCAGGTGAACAGGCCCAGCAGGACCAGGGCGCCCGCCTGGTGGGTGGCGGCCACGTGCACCGGCACGAACAGCAGCAGGGTGGTGATGCCCAGGCTGATCTGCACCAGCACCATCACGGCCACGGCGATGGCCAGAGTCCGCACCCGGCCCTGCACCCCGGCGCGGAGCGCGCGGAAGGCGTAGGACCAGACCACCAGGCCGGTCAGGATGGCCAGCCAGCGGTGGGTGAACTGCACGGCGGCCGTGTTCTCCAGGATGTTCAGCCAGGCGGGGCTGAGGTTCCACATCTCCTCCGGCGCGAAGGTGCCGTTCATCAGCGGCCAGGTGTTGTAGGCCATGCCGGCGTCCAGCCCGGCGGTGAAGGCGCCCCACACCATGGTGGTGGCCACCAGGGCCATGGCGAGGCCGGCGTGCCGGCGCAAGGCGCCGCGCGCCGGGTGCGCGGCCCCACTGGCGGCCGGGAACAGCAGCGGCAGGGCGGTGGCCAGCATGGCGACGTAGATCAGCACGGCCAGCGACAGGTGGGCCGCCAGGCGGTAGTGGCTTACGTCCGGCCGGTTCACCAGGCCGCTCTTCACCATGTACCAACCCAGGGCCCCCTGCAGCCCGCCCAGCACGAACAGGCCGATCAGGCGCGGCACCAGGCTGCGCGGCACGCGGCGGGTGAAGAGGAAAAACAGGAAGGGCAGCAGAAAGACGACGCCGATCAGGCGCCCCACCAGGCGGTGGAACCATTCCCAGAAGAAGATGCCCTTGAACTGCGCCAGATCCATGCCGCTGTGCTTCAGCGCGTATTCCGGCGTGGCCTGGTACTTGGCGAATTCCTCCGCCCAGGCGGCATCCGACAGCGGCGGCAGGGCGCCCGTCACCGGTTTCCATTCCGTGATGGACAGGCCGCTTTCCGTAAGGCGGGTGATGGCGCCGATGACGGCCATGGCGAAGATCATGCCGGCGCAGACCAGCAGCCACAGGCCGATGGCGCGATAGGGTGCACGATGAGCGGCGGCCCGGACATGGGCGGTGGGGAAAGGCGTGACGGTCACGGCGACAGGGTCCCGGGCGAAGAAGAAGGGCGATGGGGCCGAATTATAGGCTGACCCCGCCCCCCTTACAAATGCCGGCCGCCGGACGAATTGTCCTTATACGTTCGGCATTTGATCGTGACCGCTCAAATGCCCCCTCAGTCGCCGGGCGCCAGCATCCGCTGGCTTGGCTTCCTCGCTGCGCCCTGCGGTGCTCGCTCCGGCGGACGCAATCGCGTCCTGCAGCGGCACGAGTCAAAAGCTCGCGCCAATGGTATTACAAGCTCTTGCCGAAGGCCCGCAGCAGGAATGCCTGGGTCAACGCCACCTCCTTCAGCTTGTCGAACCGGCCGGCGGCGCCGGCATGGCCGGCCCCCATCTCGGTGCGCGACAACAGGACATGGTCGTCGGTCTTCAGGCTGCGCAGCTTGGCCGTCCACTTGGCCGGCTCCCAGTAGGTGACGCGCGGGTCGCTGAGGCCCGCGGTGATCAACAGGTGGGGATAGGCCTTGGCCGCCACGTTGTCATAGGGGCTGTAGGACTTCAGCCGCTCATAGACCTCGGGCTCGTTGGGGTTGCCCCACTCATCATACTCGATGACCGTCAGGGGCAGGCTGTCGTCCAGCATGGTGTTGACCACGTCGACGAAGGGCACCTGGGCCACGATGGCGCGGAACAGGCCCTCGGGCGCCATGTTGGCCACCGCGCCCATCAGCAGGCCGCCGGCGCTGCCGCCCTCGGCGGAGATGTTGCCGGCCTTGGCATAGCCTTGCGCCGCCAGGAATTGGGCGGCATCGATGAAGTCGGTGAAGCTGTTGATCTTGTTCTCCAGCTTGCCGTCCTCGTACCAGCCACGGCCCAGCTCATCCCCGCCGCGGATATGGGCGATGGCGAAGGCGAAGCCCCGGTCCAGCAGGCCCAGGCGGTTGGCGGAGAAATAGGGATCGATGCCGTTGCCATAGGCGCCATAGGCGTAGAGGTGCAACACCCCCGATCCGTCCTTGGGGAAGTCGCGGCGATGGACGATGGACACGGGGATCAGCGTGCCATCGCGCGCCGGCGCCAGCAGGCGGGCGCTGACATACTGGTCGGCGTCGTAACCGCTGGGGATTTCCTGGACCTTGCGGATGGCCAGGGTGCGGTCGTTCAGGTCGTAGTCATAGACCGTGGGCGGCGTCACCAGCGACTGATAGCGCAGGCGCAGCAGGCCGCCGTCATAATCGAAGTTGGCACCGGGCCCGACCTCGAACGCCGCGTCGGGGAAGGCGATGTCGTGGGCAGCGCCATTCCTGTCCAGCACCCGCACCACCTGGGCGCCCTCCACCCGCGCATAGACGACCAGCCAGTCGCGGAAGGCCATGTGGCCGGTCAGGTAGGTGCGGTCGGCCGGGGCGATGACCTGCACCCAGTTGGACTCGGCGGTGTCGGCCAAGGGGGCCTTCACCAGGCGGAAGTTGCGATGGATGTCGTTGGTGATGATCCAGGCGATGTCGCCCTGGTCCTCGACATTGTACTCATGCCCCTGGCGGCGGGGCAGGACCAGGCGCGGCTCGCCCTCCGGCTGCGCGGCGTCCAGCAGCCGCACCTCGGTCGAGACGTTGTTGTGGGCGACGATTCGGATGAAGCGGCCGGACAAGGTCAGGTCCAGGCTGACCATCCAGGCGGGATCGGCCTCGCCATAGACCAGGACATCCTCGCCGACCGCCGTGCCCAGGCGGTGGCGCCACACGGTCTTGGGCCGCTGGAACTCATCCTGCCGGACATAGAACAGGTGTTGCCCGTCCGCCGCCCAGGCGACACCGGGGGAGGCGTCCGCGACGCCTTCCAACACCATGGCGCCGGTGGACAGGTCCTTCACCCGCACGCCATAGCGTTCGGAACCGTCGGTGTCGGCGGTGTAGGCCAGGTAACGGCCGTCGCGCGTCGTCTCGAAATCCGCCACGCGCATGAAGTCGTGCTGCGCCGCCAGGACGTTCACGTCCAGCACCACCTCCTCTTCCGAGGTGCCGGCGGCCCAGCGCACGAACACCGGGTAGTTCTGCCCGGCGGCGAAGCGCGACTGGTAATAATAGCCGTCGCGGCGATAGGGCACGCCGGTGTCATCCTCCTTGATGCGGGCGCGCAGTTCGGCCGTCAGGGCCGGGCGCAGGTCGCCCTCCCCGCCCAGCACCTGCTCGATATAGCCGTTCTCGGCCTCAAGGTAGGACAGGATGTCGGGGTCCTTAACCTCCGGGAAGGCGGGATCGCGCAACCAATCGTAGGGGTCGACCCGGACCTCGCCATGCGCGGTCTTTTCCACCGGCCAAACCCGCGCGACGGGCGGCTTGGCAAAAGCGGACTGGCGGAAGGAAGCGTCGGAAGCGGGCATGGACGATGATACCACTGGTTGAGCGCCAGGACGGGCGCCTGGCGGCCGGAAGCAGAAGCCGCAACGATAGGGTCGGCGCCCCGGGGGCGGCAAGCGGGCCCGAACGAGGGGGTGCCATGCCCAGCACAAGGTCGCCCCGGGGGAACCATCGGTGGGGAAGCTGCCATGCCGCCCCGGCACTGGCGGCGGGCGGTGGGCCGGGGTATCCCCACCCTCACCGATTCCCCGTATGATGAAGGCACGGACATGCCGTTCCCCCACGCCATCCACGCCGCGATCTTCGACATGGACGGCCTGCTAATCGACAGCGAGCGTCCCTTGCGCGGCGCCATGATGGCGGCCGCCATCACAGTGGAACGGCCGATGACGGAGCTGTTCTATGGCACCCTCATCGGGCGGCCCTATCCGGCGGTGCGTCAGATGCTGGTGGACCATTTCGGGGGCGAGGCCGTGTTCGATCGCTTCACCGAGCTGTACCGCGCGGCCATCCAGGCGCATTTCGATGCCGGCATCGCCCTGATGGCCGGCGTGGTGGAACTGCTGGATCATCTGGACGCGGCCGGTATCCCCATGGCGGTGGCGACCAGCACCCAGCGGGAACGCGCGCTGCACCACCTCACGCAGGCGGGTATCGCCCATCGCTTCCGCGCCGTCATCGGCGGCGACGATGTCAGCCAGGGCAAGCCGCATCCGGAGCCCTACCTCAAGGCCGCCGCCGCGCTGGACATCGCCCCCCGCCACTGCATCGCGCTGGAGGACAGCCACAACGGCATCCGCGCCGCGCACGCCGCCGGCATGATGGCGGTGATGGTGCCGGACCTGCTGGCCCCCACCGAGGAGATCGAGGCGTTGTGCCGGGTGGCCGCCGACCTGCATGAGGTGCGGCGCTGGGTGGCCTGATGCCTCAGGCCCCGGCACCCCGCGCATAACAAAAAGGGCCGGCAGCGGACGCTGTCGACCCTCGGGATCGGGCCTCAATGAGGCCCACCGTCAACTAAAACTCAGACGGTCAGGTTCACGAACGCGCCACGGGTGCGGCCGGTGTCCGACGCCGCCTTCACCTGATCCTGCGTCGGGCTGAAGTTCTGCGTGAAGCTGTTGCTGTTATTGGACGTGCTGTTGTCGGTGTTGGCCTGGTCGGTGCCCTGGTCCGAGGTTCCCTGGGTCTTGACCGGGGAGATGGACTGGACCTGCGTGTTGGAGGCATCGGAGGTGGAACCGATACCGGACGTCAGGAACGTCGCACCATAACCAGAGCTGTAAAAGTTGATGCCGCCGATGGACATGGGACTGGCCTCCTTTGACCAAGCTTACATATATGCCCATTTCGGAAGATGGACAAGGGCGGCGGCGGCAGAATTTGCCTACCGCGACCGCACTTTCCCTGGCATTGGACTCTCAACAGACACCCGAGTCTTGCAAATAGAAAGGCTTAGGACTTGCCCTTCGCGTGATAGCTGATGCGCCACACCGTGCCGCCGACATCATCCGCCACCAGGACGCTGCCGTCATGGGCCAGGACCAGGCCCACGGGGCGGCCCCAGACCTGGGCCGGGTTGGTGCCGGGCAGCCAGAAGCCGGTGGCGAAGTTCACGTAGTGGCCTGCCGGGCGGCCATGGGTGAACGGGACGTAGACGATCTTGTAGCCGGTGGGCTTCGCCTTGTTCCACGAGCCATGCAGGGTGACGAAGGCGCCGCCCTGGTAATCCGCCGGGAACTGGTGGCCGGTGTAGAACAGCAGCCCCAACGGGGCGGAGTGGGCGTCGAACAGCAGGTCGGGCACGATGGCCTTGGCCACCAGGTCCGGCCGCTTGTCGGCGTAGTCCGGCTGCGGATGGTTGCCGATGTAGGAATAGGGCCAGCCATAAAAGCCCTCCGGCTGCAGCCGGGTGAAGTAGTCGGGCACCAGGCCATCGCCCAGGCCATCACGCTCATTCACCACGGCGTAGAGGTCGTCGGTGCCGGGGTAGAACTGCAGCCCCACTGGATTGCGGGTGCCGGAGGCGTAGACGCGCTTCACCGTGCCGTCCATGTTGAATTCGGTCACGGTGGCGTGGGGCTTGGGGTCCTCCGCGATGTTGCTCATGGACCCGATGCCGACGAAGAAGCTCTTGCCGTCCGGGGCGAATTCCAGGGACCGGGTGGGGTGACCCTTGGGTTGTCCCAGGGCGCCGTCCGGCGTCACCTGGATGCGGTCGCCCGCCGGCTTCGTGTCGCCCTCCTTGTAGGGGATTTTCCACACCGCCTTGATATCGCCGACCCAGAGGTAGCCGTCGTGGAACTCGATACCGTAGGGGCGGTCGAAGCCGCCGGCGAAGGTGATGATCTGGTCGGCCTGCCCGGTGCCCTTGCTGTCGCGCAGCAGGGTGATCTCCCCCGGCGTGGCCTGGCGCGCCAGGAAGACATCGCCATTGGGGGCAACGGCCAGGTTGCGCGCATGGCTGAGGCCGGTGGCGAAGATGGATACGGTGAAGCCCTTGGGCACGTTCAGACTGGCGCCGTCGGGGCGCGCCACCTCTTCCGACGAATTACCCACGCCGTCCGTGGCATAGGGCGCCGGCAGGTCGGCCGGGCGGACCTGGATGCGCTGGCCGACCTTCTGTTCGGGGTTGGACTGTTCGGTTTTGGATCCCGCCGCGCCAGCGGACCAGGCGGGGCCCAGCGCCCCCAGGCTGAGGCTGACAAGGGACAGGACGGCAAGGCTGCTGCGGCGCATGGGGTCGCTCGGGATGTGCGGGGGATGATACCGTTGTCACTGTCGGTGACTTCCTCCGCCTTCGCAAGGTCGCAACATGGACTATGGCGACTGGGACTGTGCCGCATTCCCAGATGTGGCCCCCTCAACGGGGGCCCGCTGTGGTCCTGGACGAAAGGACACGCTTCAGGAATGATCACCGGCAGGAAAACAACAACCAAGGCCTTGGCGTCATGATCAGCCTGCTGATGAACATCCTGTGGGTGGTGCTGTTCGGGTTCACCGGGGCGCTGGCCTGGTTCATGGCCGCGATCCTGATGGTGATCAGCATCGTCGGCATCCCCTGGGCCCGCGCGGCCTTCAACATGGGGCTTTTCGTACTGTGGCCCTTCGGCCAGATGGCGGTGGACCGCCGCGTGCTGACCGGGCGGGAGGATATCGGCACCAGCCCGCTGGGCTTCCTGGGCAACGTCGTGTGGTTCCTGTTCGCCGGCTGGTGGCTGGCGCTGTACCATCTCCTGGCCGGTCTGGTCTGGTTCGTGACCATCATCGGCATCCCCTTCGCCATCCAGCACTTCAAGTTCGCCGGGCTGGCGCTGGCCCCCATCGGCAAAGCCATCGTGCCGGTGGAGACCATGGGGATGCCGAGGTACTAAGATCCTCAAGCGCCCGGAGTTTCTTGTGCCTCAAGCGACGGCGGGGCGTCCGCCGCTCAGCCCCGCAACGGCTCCAGCAAGTCTGGGATGCGGTCGCGGTCGACGGCGTCCAGGAATTCGTCGGCCAGGCGGTCGGTTTCGGCCACGGCCTGGCGCCAGTAGCGCTGGCGCTCGGTGGGGGGCAGCGCCTTGAAATCGCGCCGGTCGGGAATCTTGCCATGGGGCAAGGACGCCAGGAAGTCGTCGGACGGGCACAGCAGCAGGGTGCGGGCCAGCGAGGCCGCCGCCGGCCGGCGCCAGGCCAGGGCCTTGTCGAACCAGCCCGGCACCACCTTGGGCCCGAAATGGGGAAACAGCACCAGGTCGCTGCCTGGTGTTTCCGCCACGAACGGAATATCCAGGTGATAGTCCATGATGCCGCCGTCCATATAGGCGCCGGGCCTGGCCCCGCCGATGTCACGCACCAGTTCGAACAGGAAGGGGATGGCGCCCGAGGCCATCAGGGCGTCGGCCAGGTTGGCCGGGGTCAGCGGCACGCGGCGCGTGGGAAAACCGGCGGCGAGGTCGAAGGGATCGGCGCCGCGTGGATCGGCGAACAGGGTCCGCTGGAAGAACAGCGGCAGGCTGCGGCGGCTGACCAGGTTGGCCAGTCCCGCCGCCCCGATGCCCGCCCCCACCCACGCGGGATGGTGGGCGCTGAGCGGCCCCCGCCCCCGCACCGCCAGAATGGACAGGCGCATGGCCGGGTGGGACAGGATTTCCCGCGCGCCCTTGCGCTCACCGTCATGGGTGCCGGACGGTGAGCCCAGGATGATGTCCAGGAAGGCGCGGCTCTCCCGCGTCAGAGTGGGCATGGTGGCGTCGGAGGGGACGTAGGCCAGGTAGGCCTCCTCGAACCGGCGCAGCACGCTGGCCGGGTCCTGACGCGCCATGGCGGCGAAGCGCCAACTGCCGATGGAGCTGCCCACCATGGCCAGCGGCCGGGTGCGCCCCCGGAACCAGCGCGCCAGGATGGCCCGGTCCAGGCGGGTCAGCGCCAGCCACTTCGGCCCGCCGGACGCGCCCGCCACGGTGCCGAACAGCTCATCCGACACGCCGTCGCGGCGCAGGCGGGCCATGGCCTCGGGCCCAGCCAGAAAACGCAAGGCACGCGCCACACCATCCCCCTTTTCTCCAGCCCAGACCCGGTTACCGGATTCGGGCCCCGGATTCCGCTTGAACCGGGGCGCAATCCCGCGCATGGCATGGCACCCGCCCCATCCGCTATGATGGCGGCGGCACCGGCCATCGCCAGGGCGCGCGGCCGGGCGCCATGCCCTTAAGCATCTGATTGTTATTCAAGGAGTTGCCACCATGTCCACCCCCCATAAGCGCGCCATGGAAGCCGTGCTGGAAGCCGCCGACCTGGATATCAAGGCGGCCCTGGAGGAACGGGGGATCACCGACAAGCATTCGGAAGAGGCCGACGACACCATCCTGGACGTGGCCATCCTGCATGCCTGGCGCATCTTCGTGCGCATCAACGAGGCCCAGGGCCTGACCGTCGACCCCGGTCTGTTCGTCGACCTGGCCAGCGAACTGGCCGAGGATATGGCGGAAGACCGGGAGCAGTGAGAATCCGGAGAAGCCCGTGGCGAAATATCCGTCATTGACGTAGTATGGCGCCGTATGAAGGTCGAGTTCGATCCCGCCAAGGACGCGATCAACCGGCGCAAGCATGGACTTGACCTTGGGTTCGGCCGACAGGTGCTGCTGGGATCCCGATCTCCTGGAGTTCCTGGACGACACCATGGACTACGGTGAAGATCGGTTCCTGGCGCTGGGATTGGTGGCGGGCGTTGTTTACGCTGTTGTCTACGCGGAACGGCAAGACGCCACGCGGATCATTTCCGTCAGGACGGCTGATAAGCGAGAGCACGCCCGTTATTTCAGCCGCTGAGGAAGAAGGCCATGACCGACGACACCCCCTTTAGTGATCAGCAGTTGGCCAAGATGCGCCCCCAGGCCACCGCCAAGCGCATTCGCCGAGCCTTAGGGCTGTCTCAAGAGGACTTTTCGGTCCGGTATCACATTCCCTTGCGCACCTTGCAGGAATGGGAGCAAGGGCGCAGGGAACCGGACGCCGCTACCCTCGCCTATCTCAGGGTGATCGAGAAGGAACCAGTGGCGACGGCCCGGGCTCTGGCGGCGGAATAGCGCGCGCCTTGAATGAGGCCCCCTGGTGCCCGCTGCCGGGATCGAACCGGCACGCCCGTGAGGGCGAGGGATTTTAAGTCCCTTGCGTCTACCAATTCCGCCAAGCGGGCGTTCCAGGGTCGAGGCCGGGAGGGACCCTAGCGGAGGTGGGGCCGCCAGGGCAAGACCGGTTACGCATGCGGAGGAGGACGTCCCCGTCAGGCCGCCCCCTCCACCACCTCTGCCTCCGCCCCCATGCCGCGCACCAGGGCCGCGACCTCATCGGTGGCGGCGGCCAGGCGGGCCGCGTCCGGGCTGCGCAGCACCAGGCTGGTGGCGAAGCGGCCCTCGCGGTAGGTGGGATAGCTGCCGATGTCCACGTCGGCATAGCGGTCCTGGATGGTGCTGAGGCCGCCGGCCAACTCCCCCTCCCCCACCAGGCAGCGCACGGTGCGGGCCAGCACCACCGGGCCGCCCACCAGGCGGTTGGTCAGGCCGGCCAGCATGGCCTGCATGATGGAGGGGACGCCCGCCATGACGAAAACGTTGCCGATCTGGAAGCCGGGGGCCGCCGACACCGGGTTGTCGATCAGGATTCCGCCCTGGGGCACGTTGGCCATGCGCAACCGCGCCTCGTTCAGTTCCCGGCCCGTGCCGGCGTAGTGCGCCTCCAGCCGGCGCACCGCCTCGGGATCGCGCAGCAGGGGCACGCCGAATGCCTTGGCCACGCAGGCCGCCGTGATGTCGTCATGGGTGGGCCCGATGCCGCCGGTGGTGAAGACGTAGGTGTGGCGGGCGCGGGTCTGGTTCACCGCCTCGATGATCGCCGCCTCATCGTCCGCCACCACCCGCGCCTCCTTCAGGCGCACACCCAGGCCGCCCAGCACCTTGGCCAGATGGTTCAGGTTCACGTCCTGGGTGCGGCCGGACAGGATCTCATTGCCGATGATGATCAGGCAGGCGGTGGGCACGGTGCTGGCGGCGACGTCGGTCATGGGGCAGGCTTTCCTCGCATGGGGGCATACCGCGATTATAGGGGGAAATCTCCCGCCGCCAACCGGCGGGGGGTGCCGATTCGGAAGCCTGCCCTGCCCCGGATTGCCTTGCCGTCCCGCCTTGGCGCGCCTAAGTTCGAAACCGTATGTCCGGCGCCATTCGGTGGCCGGGCCCCGGTGTTGAGTCGGGTATGTTTGGCGAGGGGTGTCAGGCTGGGCAAGGCCGGCCCCCGAAGGCATGGATTCGAGAGCATGAACAGAGGCGAAGCGACCGCCGCCGCGGATGAAGAGTACGAACTGGAAGACCGCGGCATCGTCATTCATGGCGCGGACGGCTTCGCCGCCATGCGCAAGGCCGGCCAGACGGCCGCCGCGCTGCTGGACTATCTGACCCCGTTCGTCGTGCCCGGCGTGGCGACGGAGGAAATCGACCGGCTGTGCGAGGAGTGGACGCAGGCCCATGGCGCCACGTCGGCCACCCTGGGCTATCGCGGCTATCCCAAATCCTGCTGCATCTCCGTCAACCATGTGGTCTGCCACGGCATTCCCAGCGACAAGCGTCTGCAGAAGGGCGATATCGCCAACATCGACGTCACCGTCATCGTCGACGGCTGGTACGGCGACACCAGCCGCATGTTCTTCGTGGGCGACGACGTGCCCCTGAAGGCGCGCAAGCTGGTGGACGTGACGTACGAGGCCATGATGCGCGGCATCCAGGCGGTGCGCCCCGGCGCCACCCTGGGCGACATCGGCCACGCCATCCAGACCTTCGCCGAGGGCAACCGCTTCTCCGTCGTACGCGACTTCTGCGGCCACGGCGTGGGCAAGGTGTTCCACACCGCCCCGTCCGTCCTGCATTTCGGCAAGCCCGGGCAGGGCACCGAGTTGAAGGAAGGCATGATCTTCACCATCGAGCCCATGATCAACATCGGCCGCTATGACGTGAAGATCCTGTCCGACGGCTGGACCGCCGTGACCAAGGATAAGAGCCTGTCGGCGCAGTTCGAGCACACCGTGGGCGTGACCAAGGACGGCTGTGAGATCTTCACCCTGTCTCCCGCCGGCTTCCATCGGCCGCCCTATGCGGCCAAGGCCTGACACCGCTATTCCGCGACAGCGTGTGACGAGAGCCCCGCCCGGCACCACCGGGCGGGGTTTTTTGTTTCAGGCGCGCACCGCCTGCCCCTGCCCGCCCCGGATATGCCGGTCCAGAAAATCGCTCACGGCGGTCTGGGTATGGGCCAGCACCTGGCGCAATGAGCCCAGGGCCTCCGCCTCCGCCACGCCTTGGGTCGCGCGGCGCGCCAGGAAGCGGCTGATATGGGCCAGGCGGGGCGTTCCCATCTCCGCCGCCGTCCCGGTCAGCAGATAGGCGTAATGCCGGACCGCTTCCGGTGCCGCCTCTTGCAACGCTTGTTCCAACGCCGCCCCAGCGTCCACCAGGCATTCGGCATAAAGCACGAGGATCTCCGACACCGTGCCATGCCCCAGGGACCGGGCGTAGCCACCCAGCCGTTCCTCCTCAACCAAAGGAATCCCGGGCAGACGCTCCCATCCACGCTCCTCCCCCGCAGCCGCGGATTTTTCGGCGCGGAGGGTCTTGGCGGCGGATAGGGGAATGGGGTCGTGCATCGTGGCGGAACTCCTCTCGGCGGGCGGAGTACCTCCGAAGCAATAGGCGTGCCAGATGGGCGCCAAGCTGCCCCACGCCAGCTCCCGGCGAGTCGCGCCCCTATGTCCGCCGTGTCCGCCTTGTCCGTCCGGGCATGTCCGGACACGGCGGACAGGCAGGATTTACCGGGCGTGGGTCCCGCCCTTCCTTTTCTGCCAGCCACTGGCAGGTGAACTGCCCGCCGCCTATACTGCCAGGACGCGAGAGCAGGGGGATGGGCATGGGCCGCGAGCGGGACAATGACGCCGTACTGGACCTCGATTTGGCGGCGCCAGCCGCGAAGGAGCCGCCCCCGCACTACCATGGCCATCGCGACCGCCTGCGCGACCGCTTCCTCACCCAGGGTCCGGAGGCCCTGCAGGACTATGAGCTGGTGGAACTGCTGCTGTTCCAAGCCATACCCCGGCGTGACGTGAAGCCGCTGGCCAAGCAGTTGCTGGGCCGCTTCGGATCGTTCTGGGGGCTGGTGTCGGCGCCGGTGGCCACCCTGCGCGACGAATTCAAGCTGAGCGACGCCGCCATCGGCGCCATCAAGGTGGTCGCCGCCGCCGCCCTGCGCATGGCGCGGCGGGAGTTGCTGGACCGGCCGGTGCTGTCGTCATGGGAGAAGCTTCTGGACTACTGCCAAGGTGCCCTGGCGCACGAACCGGTGGAGCAGTTCCGCGTGCTGTTCCTGGACGGCCGGCACGCGCTGCTGCGCGACGAGGTGCAGCAGCGCGGCACGGTCAACCAGACGGCGGCCTACCCGCGCGAGGTGTTGAAGCGCGCGCTGGAACTGGGGGCCAGCGGCGTCATCCTGGTGCACAACCACCCCAGCGGCGATCCCAGCCCCAGCCGGGCGGACATCCAGATGACCAAGGCCATCGTGGAGGCCGCCAAGGCCCTGGAGATATCGGTGCACGACCACTTGGTCATCGGACGGGGCCGGCACTTCAGCTTTCGGGCGCAGGGGCTGATTTAGAGCCTCGCCACATCCAGCACCGCCTGGGCGAAGGCCCGCGGCGCCTCCTGCGGCAGGTTGTGGCCGATGCCGCCCGTGACCAGCCGGTGGGCGTAGGGGCCGGTGAACTTGGCGGCATAGGCGGCGGGCTCGGGATGCGGGGCGCCGTTGGCGTCGCCCTCCAGCGTGATGGTGGGGACGGTGACGACGGGGGCGGCGGCCAGCTGGCGCTCAAACGCCGCGTAGTGCGCCTCGCCCTCCGCCAGGCCCAGGCGCCAGCGGTAATTGTGAATGACAATGGCGACATGGTCCGGGTTGTCGAAGGCGGCGGCCGACCGCTGGTACGTGGCCTCGTCAAAGCCCCATTTGGGAGATGCCAGCCGCCAGATCAGGCGATTGAAGTCCAAACGGTTGGACTCGTAGCCCTGCCGGCCCCGATCCGTCGCGAAGTAGAACTGGTACCACCAGGACAGTTCCGCCTGGGGCGGCAGCGGCTTGCGCCCCGCCTCCTGGCTGCCGATAAGATAACCGCTGACCGATACCAGGGCGCGGCACCGCTCCGGCCACAGGGCGGCCACGATGTCGGCGGAGCGGGCGCCCCAGTCGAAGCCGGCGATCACGGCCTTGTCGATTTCCAACGCGTCCATCAAGGCGATGACGTCGGCGGCCAGCGCCGCGGGTTCGCCATTGCGCAAGGTCTGGCCTGAAATGAAGCGGGTTGTGCCGAAGCCGCGCAGGTGGGGCACGATCACGCGGTGGCCCGCCGCCGTCAGCAACGGCACCACGTCGATGAAGGCGTGAATGTCATAGGGCCACCCGTGCAGCAGGATGACGACAGGGCCCTGGGCCGGGCCGGCATCGACATAGCCGATGGACAGCGGGCCGGCGGCCACCTGCCTCAGGCCCGTGAAGACCTTGAGGGGTCCGGATGGGGCCGGTGGGGCCTTTTCAGCGGCAGCCGCCTTGGCACTGGTGAGAAGGCCGAACGGGGCAGCGGCGGCGATGGCGGCGGCCCCGAACAGGCGGCGGCGGGCCAGATTGACCACAGGGGCGGACATGGGGGTCTCCGGTAACGGAAATTGGCGGGGAATAGGGCGGATCAGCCGAAGGTGAAGGCGTAGGCACGGGCACCGGGGTCCAGGAACTCGATCTCGAAGGTGTGATCGGCCACCGGGCCGGACTGGCGGACCAGCTGATAGAGCTTGGCGGCGCGTACCGTGCCCGTACCGTCGGCGTCCACATCGGTGCCGTGGTCGGCGCCAGGGGCGGCGCCGTCGATGCGCACCCGGAAGCGGACGGGTTGGCCATCGGCGCCCGGCGCCAGCACCAGGTGCAGATCACGGGCGTGGAAGCGATAGGCGATGCGGGCACCGGCCTGGCCTGCGGTGGCGAATTCCCGGCCCACCGTCCAGTCGCCCGCGAGAGTCCAGCGGTTCAGGCGCAAGTTGGCGGCCGGGCGATAGCGCGCGGGGGCGTCGGCCACGATGTCATCGCCACCGGAATAGCGCTGGCCTTCGCCATACCCCACATAGGTTTCGGGTGAGCCCAGGTCGTTGAGGTCGGCGGCGGCCTGCGTGCCCTCACCCTGGACAGCGGGGACGGGGGCCCGGCCGGCAGAGATTTGGGCAGCGGGGTCTTGGGCAGCGGGTGCGGCCTGGGCATCCGCCAGCGCCTTGCGGATGACGCGTTCCGTCTTGTCGTAGTCGCCCTCCCCGAAAGCCTGGTAGAGGACGCGACCATCGGCGCCCACCACGTACAGGGCCGGCCAGGCCTGGTTGTCGAAGGCGCGCCAGATGCGATAATCGCTGTCCACCGCCACGGGGTAGGTCACGTCCAGGGTGGCGGCGGCCCTGGTGATGTTGTCCACATCCCGCTCAAAGGCGAATTCCGGGGTGTGGACACCCACGACTACCAGGCCCCGGTCCTTGTACCGCGCCGCCCATTGGCGGACATGGGGCAAGGCGCGCAGGCAGTTGATGCAGGAATAGGTCCAGAAGTTCACCAGCACCACATGGCCACGCAGGGCGTCCGCCGTCAGGCCGGGGGTGTTGACCCAGGCCTTGGCCTTCAGCACGTCGGCCAGGGGGCCGGTCAGAGGCGGGGTGGCGGCCAGGGTCGCCGCCTGGGCGGCGCCGACCGGGTGGAAGCCCAGCACCTTGACCAGCGCCCGTTCCACCTTGTCGGTCGCCAGGGCCGGCACGCCCAGGAATAGACGGCTGTCCAGGCCGGCGGCGCCCATCACCGCCGTGGCCACCACCGTCCCGCCCACCAGCCTGCGCAGGCTCTCCGTCCAGCGTGAAGCGCCCGGGGGCAGCGCGCGGATCAGCCGCCCGCCCCCGGCCATCACGATGGCCAGCGGCGTGGCGGCGCCCAGGGCGTAGACGAACAACAGCAGGGTGGTGTCCAGGCCCGGCCCGCGCAGGGCGGCGGCGCTGAGGATCAGGCCCAGCACCGGCCCGGCGCAAGGCGCCCACACCAGGCCCGTGGCCAGCCCCAGCACCAGGGATGAAACGACCGTGCGGTCGGCGCCGGTGTTGAACCGGGCGGCCAAACGGGCGCCCACGGTCACCAGCGGGGCGGCCAGGCGGTCGGCCAGGGCCGGCCAGATCATGGCCAAGCCGAACAGGGCGACCAGGGCCAAGCCCAAGGCCCGGCCATATTGGTTGGCCGCCACCGCCCAGCCACCCGCGGCCGCCAAGCTGGCGGAAACGGCGAAGGCCACCGCCAGGCCCAACAGCAGCGGCAGGGCGCGAAAGCCGCGCCCCGGACGGCCGGAAACCACAGGGGCAGGGACCGCAGGCGCGGCCACGATGGGCAGCAGGGGCAGGATGCAGGGGGCGGCAAAGGTCAGCACACCCGCCAGGTACGCCAGGATGAGGGAGGCCATGGGGATCATCCTCATGATTAACGTATCCGCTTTAATCGGATACGATTTAATAGACTCCGTTCAGCGGCGCGTCAATTCCCGATTTAATCGCATCCGTGCTATATCGGCGGAAGAGGCGGGAGCGCCCTCCGTTCCCCCCTTTGGAAAGAAACATCGATGACGCACCCGGATGCCCCCAAGCCCACCGCCCCCCCACCGGATGAGGTGGCTCCCCCCGCCTCCCTGCCCAAGCTGGCGGACTTCCTATGCTTCGCCGTCTATTCCGCGAATTTGGCATACGGCCGCGCCTACAAGGCGATCCTGGACGAACTGGGCGTCACCTATACCCAGTGGATCACAATCGTCGCCTTGTGGGAGCAGGACGACCAGACGGTCAGCGGCCTGGGCGAGAAGCTGTTCCTGGAATCGAACACCCTGACACCCATCCTGAAAAAGCTGGAGTCGCTGGGCTACCTGCAGCGCCGGCGCGACCCGGCGGACGAACGCCAGGTACGGGTCAGCCTGACCCCCGTCGGCAGGCACCTTCGGGAAAAAGGGGGCCAGCGCACGCTGGTTCAGGCCAGCGGCCTGACGCCGGAGGAATTCAAGACGGTGCAAAAGACCGTGAGCCGCCTGCGTGACAACCTGCTGAAGCACGCGGAGGGGGAGCGCTGAAGCCCGCCCTCATTCCCCCGACGGCGCCTCGGCGGGTGGCTCCGTTGGCGTCAACGCCTTGCGGCTGGGCAGCAGCGGAACGGCGACGGCGTAGGCCAGAACGCCCAGCAGCCAGACGGCACCGGGCATGCTGGTCCGGGTGGCGCCATAGACGGCGGTGAAGACCAGGGGACCGCCGATGCCCACCAGGCTGCCCAGCGCCGCCAGCGTGCCCTGCAACTCCCCCTGCCGGCTCGCGCCCACCCGGAAGGACATCAGCGCCTTCAGCGCGGGCTCGACAATGCCGCCAAGGGAGAACAGCGGCATGATGAGGAAAACGGCCATGCCATGGGTGGCGAAGGCCATGACGATGTAGGCGACGGCGTCGGCCACCGCCGCCAGGATGAAGGCCCCCCTCTCCCCCAGCCGGCGGATCACCGGCTCGGTCACGAAGGATTGCGCCAGGGCGTGCAACAGGCCGTAGGCGGCCAGCGACCATCCCACCACCGCCGCGTCCCAGGCGAAACGGTCCTGGCCGTTCAACACCCACAAGGAACCGGCGAGCTGGCCCGCCGCCTCCGCCAGGACGTAGACCACCAGCAGCCGCGCCAGCACCGGCACGGTGACGACCCAACGCAGGGAGGCGAGCGCGTTCAGCGCCCCCAGGGTGATGGGCTTGCGCTCCGCCGAAACCGGGCGCGACTCCGGCAGCACCAGCAAGGCCAGCAGGAAGTTCAGGGCGGTCAGGCCGGCCGCCAGCAGGAAGGGCGCCCGCAATGACACCATGCCCAGCAGCCCGCCCAGCGCCGGGCCAACGATGAAGCCGATGCCGAAGGCGGCCCCCATGCGCCCGTACTGCTTGGCCCGCCCCGCCCCCTCCGTCGTGTCGGTGATATAGGCGGTGATGACCGCCATGTTGGCGGAAGTGATGCCGGCCAGGATGCGCCCGGCGGCGACGACCCAGAGGTTGGGCGACCAGGCCAGGGCCAGATAGTCCAGCGCCCCACCGGCCAGCGACAGCAGCAGGATAGGCCGCCGTCCGTAGCGGTCGCTGAGGGCGCCCAGGACCGGGGCGCAGAAGAACTGCATGAGCGCGAAGGCCGCCAGCAGCAGGCCGTACAGTGGCGCCACGTCGTCCGTCCCCGCCAGTTCGCGCAACAGCCCCGGCAGGATGGGCAGGATGATGCCGATACCCACCGCATCCAGCGCCACAGCCAGGAAAACCACAGACAGCGCCTTGTTCATGACGGCCACGCCTTGCTCTCTATCACTGATAGAGTTGCATTTTCCCTATCGATGATAGAGAGTCAAGCGGGAACGGAGGACGGCATGCGGCCAGAGGGCAGGTTAACCCGCGATACGGTGGTGCGCGCGGCTTTGGATTTGTTGAACGAGGTGGGCATGGACGGGCTCAGCACCCGCCTGCTGGCGGCGCGCCTGGGCGTGCAGTCCCCCACGTTGTACTGGCATTTCCGCAACAAGCGCGCTCTGCTGGACGCCATGGCCGTGGCCATGCTGGCGCGGCACAAGCATGTATGGCCGCCCGAGGCGGAGGCAGACTGGCGGTCCTGGCTGACCCTCAACGCCCGCAGCTTCCGCCATGCCCTGCTGGCCTATCGCGACGGCGCCCGCGTGCATGCCGGCACAGGCCCGGCACGGGAGCAAATTCCGTTGGTGGAGGCACAACTGCGCCTGTTGTGCGGACATGGCTTCGCACCGGCGGACGCGCTGTCCATCGTGGTGGCGCTGTCGCGCTTCGTCGTGGGATGGGTGCTGGAGGAACAGGCGCGCGCCATGGATGCGCCCGACCGCAACGGCGACATCGTGCCGGAGGTGGGTCCCGAGGCGCCGCTGATGGCGGCGGCCCTGGCCGGCATCCAGGGAGAAAGCGCCGACGCCGCATTCGACCGGGCGCTGGGCTATTTCATCGCCGGGCTGAAGCCGGCGGAATAAGGGGCACCGGGGGGCGGCTGAACACCGTCCCCCCGGGACCGGAACTCACACCAGTTCGATGGCGTAGTTTTCGATGACCGTGTTGGCCAGCAGACGCTGGCACATGGCCTCCACCGCAGCCTTGGCCTTGGCGGCGTCGGTCTCTTCCAGTTCCAGCTCGATCAGCTTGCCCTGACGGACTTCGCCCACGCCGTCGAAGCCCAGGGTCTGCAGGGCGTGGCCGATGGCCTTGCCCTGGGGATCGAGGACGCCGTGCTTCAGCGTGACGGTAACCTTGGCCTTCATGATCGATGCTCTTCCTGGCTAGTTTTACGCGAACGGGGATATGAAAAAGCCCGGGGGCGAAACCGCCCCCGGACCGAACTCACTGCATCAGCTTGGGCGCCTTGATATCGCCCGGTCCGCCCTCGGGCAGGATGCCCAGGCGGCGCGCCACCTCCTGATAGGCCTCCTCGACCTTGCCCAGGTCCTGGCGGAAGCGGTCCTTGTCCAGCTTCTCGTTGGTCTTGATGTCCCACAGGCGGCAATTGTCCGGGCTGATCTCATCGGCCAGGACGATGCGCATCTCGTCATTGTCCCACAGCCGGCCGAACTCCACCTTGAAGTCCACCAGCTTCAGGCCCGTGCCCAGGAACAGGCCGGACAGGTAGTCGTTGATGCGCAGGCTGAGCGACAGCATGTCGTCCAGGTCCTGGGGTCCCGCCCAGCCAAAGGCGGTGATGTGCTCCTCCGACACCATGGGGCAGCCCAGCTCGTCGGACTTGTAATAGAACTCGATGATGGAGCGGGGCAGCTGCGTCCCCTCGGGAATGCCGAAGCGCTTGCTGAGCGAGCCGGCGGCGACGTTGCGCACCACCACCTCGACCGGGATGATCTCCACCTCGCGCACCAGCTGCTCGCGCATGTTCAGGCGGCGGACGAAGTGGGTGGGCACACCCATCTCACCCAGGCGGGTCATCAGGTATTCGGAGATGCGGTTGTTCAGCACGCCCTTGCCGGTGATGACGCCCTTCTTGTGCTCATGGGACGTATCATCCTTGAAGTACTGAACCAGCGTGCCGGGCTCGGGCCCTTCAAACAGGTCTTTGGCCTTGCCTTCGTAGATCCGCCGGCGTCGAGACATGGGATCACTTCTTTCGAACGAACGGATGCGGGCGGCATCGGGCGAACGTGCGCATAGCGGAACGCCCGCGCCCAAAGGCCGGCCCTGATATGGCCAGGATATAGCAAGCAATGGGGTTCTGTACAACGCCAGCCACCCCCCGCCCCACGCCGGGCGCCTATACGGAGAGGGCGATCAACCCAAATCCAGGTCCTGGAAGGGCACCAGGTCCGGCCGCCCGGCGGCGAAGCGCCAGCGGGGCGGCACGCCGGGCCGGTCCATGGCCGGCAGGGCGATGAGCGAACTGCTGGTGGTCTGGAAGCTGCCCCTCCCCCCGATGGACGGCACGACGATGCACATCGCCTCCCGCGGGTCATCACCGTCCCCGCTGATCCGGCTGGCCAGCAGCATTTCCCATTCCGGCCCCCACGAACCGGAAGACGCGACCGTCTCGGGATCGGGCGCCGGGGCGGCGGCGAACAGGGGGCGGTAGCGCCGGGTCCGAGGGCAGTCGGCGGCGTTCAGGCCCCGCGCCGTGATCATGGAGACCCCTTCGGGAATGGGGGTCACCCGCACGCGGGTGCGTCCCGCCTCGCCCGTGTGTTCCAGCAGCCAGGCGTCACGGTTGTCGGCCAACAGCAGGTTGAAGGGGCGGTAGGCGCGGGTGTCCAGGTCGGACAGCGCCTCCATCGGGGCGTCGGCATGATCCAGGGCCTCCAGCACCAGCTCCCCGCGCGACCGCTTGCCCGCCGCCGGGCCCAGCGTGCCCTCGCGGTTCAATATGGCGGCCAGCACCCCGGTATCGTTCAGCCCGCACCAGCTGCCGTCGGCCAGCTCATCCTTGCCGGCCACCACCTCCGGCCGGTCGGGCCAATGGCGGGCGGGGGGCAGCCAAGGGCGATCGTTCATCTCGTCGCGGTTGGCGGCGACGATCAGGGGCCAGGCGTGGCCCGGACGGCGGAGAAGGATGACACTGCACATGGGATGACGGCACCTGACAGGGTATGGGCTTCCCCCAGGAGCGAGTGACCCCGGGCTCAATGGGCCAGGGTGCGACGCTTAGCCCTGGGGGATGTAGACCGAAAGCGACCACCCGATATATAAGGCTGCCGGGGGAAATCCAAACCACCCAGAGCTGCGCTTCGAGGAATAGCGATGACGACGTTTGACGAACGCGAACAGGCCTTCGAGGCCAAGTTCAAGCATGACGAGGAACTGCTGTTCCGCATCTACGTCCGCCGCGCCCGCCTGGTCGGCGAATGGGCCGCCGAGCAACTGGGCCTGACGGGCGACGAGGTCGCCGCCTATGCCAAGGAAATGGTGTCGGAAGACCTGAAGGAGCCTGGCCACCAGGACATTCTGGCCCGCATCATGGCCGACTTCACCGCCAAGGGCGTCGACATCTCCGCCCACCGCGTGGAGAAGGAGATGGAGCACACGCTGGAAGTGGCCCGCCAGCAGATGATGACCGACTGATCCACCCTAGGGATCACAGGGATTAAAAGGGGCGGCCCACGCGGGACCGCCCCTTTTTTATTGTTCCCTCAGGCGCCGGGCGCCAGCATCCGCCGGCTTGGCTTCCTCGTTTCGCAGTCCGCTGACGCTACCCGCGAAACTCCCGGGGGACGCGGTCGCGTCCCGCAACGGCGTGAGGTCGAACTCGCGCCGTTGGCAGTGCTTCATTCCCCGAACACGCGCTTGAAGACCGTGTCGACGTGCTTGGTGTGGTAGTCCAGGTCGAAGGCGCCGTCGATCTGGTCGGCCGTCAGGTGCTTGGCCACGTCGGCGTCGGCCTTCAGCAAGGTGCGGAAGTCCTTGCCCTCCAGCCACACCGGCATGGCGTTGCGCTGCACGGCGCGGTAGGCGTCCTCGCGGCTCATGCCGGCCTGGGTCAGGGCCAGCAGGACGCGCTGGCTGTTGTGCAGGCCGCCCAGCATGTCCAGGTTGCGCTGCATGTTTTCTGGATAGACCACCAGCTTGTCGATCATGCCGGTCAGGCGGGACAGGGCGAAGTCCAGCGCGATGGTGGCATCGGGGGCGATGACGCGTTCCACCGAGGAATGGCTGATGTCGCGCTCATGCCACAGGGTGACATTCTCCAGCGCCGGCACCACGTGGCTGCGGATCAGGCGGGACAGGCCCGACAGGTTTTCCGACAGCACCGGGTTGCGCTTGTGCGGCATGGCCGACGAGCCCTTCTGGCCCGGGCTGAAATATTCCTCGGCCTCGCGCACTTCGCTGCGCTGCAGGTGGCGGACCTCGGTCGCCAGGTTGTCGATGCTGGCGGCGATGACCGCCAGCACGGCGAAGTACATGGCATGGCGGTCGCGCGGGATGACCTGGGTGGACATCGGCTCCACCGTCAGGCCCAGCTTGGCCGCCACATGCTCTTCGACCCGGGGATCGATGTTGGCGAAGGTGCCGACGGCACCGGAGATGGCGCAGGTGGCGATCTCGTCCCGCGCGGCGGCCAGGCGGTCACGGCCACGCTTGAAGGCGGCGTAGTGGCCGGCCAGCTTCAGGCCGAAGGTCACCGGCTCGGCGTGGATGCCATGGCTGCGGCCGATGCTGGGGGTGTACTTGTGCTCCTGCGCCCGGCGCGCCAGGGCGGCCAGCAGGGCGTCCATGTCCGCCAGCAACAGGTCGGTGGCCTCTTTCAGCTGCACCGCCAGGCAGGTGTCCAGCACGTCGCTGGAGGTCATGCCCTGGTGGACGAAGCGGGCCTCGGGGCCGACATGCTCCGCCAGGTTGGTGAGGAAGGCGATGACGTCGTGCTTGGTCTCGCGCTCGATCTCATCGATGCGGGCCACGTCCCACTTCGCGCGCTCCCACACCGCGGCGGCCGCCTCCTTGGGGATGACGCCCAGCTCGGCCTGCGCGTCGCAGGCATGGGCCTCGATCTCGAACCAGATCCGGAACCGGTTCTCGGGTTCCCAAATCTTGACCATCTGGGGGCGGCTGTAACGCGGAATCATGGGGCGTCGCCTCTGCTGGGGGGCTGCTGATGGCGCCGGACCATACGGGCGGGCGGACGCCTTGACCAGTGCAAGGGGCGCAGGGGCAGGGTGCTGTCAAACGTCGACAAGGGAGGCGGCGGCGGGCGCCGTCAGTGCCGGGGGCCGTCGTGCACCCAGCCCGTCACCATGGCCATCACCTCTGGCGGAAGGTTGTCCGGGCTGGGGTGGTGATAGCGATAGACGGTGATCGCCGCCTCAAGGCAGAACTTTTCCGGCTGCCCCCGGCCACGCATCTCCTGGTAGGCCCGCACCACGGCGGGACGGCAGCAGTCGGCAGGGGAATTGTCGCGGCAGACCATGGGGCCGGACCTTTCGGACGCGCGTCAGGACCGCTTGGCGCGGTTCAAGGGCACGCCGTACAGTTCCAGCCGGTGGCCGATCAACTCATACCCCAGCTCGGCCGCCACCTTTTCCTTCAGGCGCTCCAGCTCCTCGCTGCGGAACTCGATCACCTCACCCGACTGCAGGTCGATCAGGTGGTGGTGATGCTCATCCCGGATTTCCTCGTACCGGGCGCGGCCGTCGCCGAAGTCCAGCCGCTCGATGACGTTGGCTTCCTCGAACAGCCGCATGGTGCGGTAGACCGTGGCGATGGAGATGTTGGGGTCGATCTCCACGGCACGGCGATACACCTGCTCCACATCCGGGTGGTCCATGGCTTCGGACAGCACGCGGCTGATCACCCGCCGCTGCTCGGTCATCTTGAGGCCCTTCTGGATGCAAAGCTGTTCAAGACGCGATGGCATGGGGACGCTCCCAGAAATCGGAATGGTGGAAAAACGGAATGGTGGGCCGGCCCCGGTGAGGGCGGGAAACTATAAACATTCTAAACCGAGCGACCGCCGGCGTTCGAGTGGAATCGACCGCAGGGCTGCCCCGTTTCACCACCGGGTCTGTTTCGTCGCATGAAACCGCGCGGCGGCAAAGGGGGTATCGGGTCAGGGGGGCCCGATCAGCGCCAGCAGCCGGTCCAGCGTCGCCTCATCCATCCGGCCGATGCGTTCGGCCAGGCGGTTGGCGGCCAGCGTGGCCTTGGGGTGCAGGCCGCTGGTGTCCACCACCACGCGCGGGTCGGACAGCTGGGCCAGGCGCTCCATCTCCTCCGCCTCATCCCAGATGATGCCGAAATAGCCGCAGATCTGGCGCACCAGCATGGGCGACGGGGTGCCCTTGCGGCCATGCTCCAAGGCCGACAGGTAGGCGGAGGAAATGTGCAGGGCGGCGGCCATGTCCTTGAGCGACAGGCCGTGCCGCTCGCGCAGGTCGCGCATCCGCTGACCGAACGGGGTCATGGGCGCTGGCGCTTCAACAGGACATAGAGCGCGCCGCCACCGCCATGCTGGGGCTGGGCGTGGCGGATGGCCAGCACCAGGGGGCGCAATGGCGCCTCCGCCAGCCAGCGGGGCACGGCCACCCGCAGGATGCCCTTTTCCCGGTCCGTCCCCAGGTGCGTGCCGCCGGAGCCCTTGCCGGTGATGATCAACAGGGTGCGGCGGCCCTCGCGGTGGGCGCGGACGACGAAGGCGTTCAGGGCGCCGTGCGCTTCAGCCTGGGTCATGCCGTGCAGGTCCAGGCGGCCATCGATGACCAGTTGGCCACGGCGCAGGCGGTCGTCGGTACGACGGTCCAGGCCGGCCCGGGCCCCGAAGACCAGGGGCGGGTGGGCCAGGGGCGCCGGGGCCGGATTCACCGGCGGTTTGACGGCTGCCGGGGTGGACGGCGGGGCCGGGGGCGGTTCGGCCACGGGCGGCGCTGGCGGCGGCGGCGGTAGGGCGCCCGACCGGCGCAGGGGGGCGGCGTCGCGCATCACCTCACGCCACAGGCGGATTTCATCCGACGTCGGCGCCCGGCGCTGCCGGGTCATGACGCCGGCCCAGCCGGCACCGTAACCGCCGGCGGCGTCACCGTGCGCGGCAGCAGCAGCCAATAGCCGCCCCGGCTTTTCATCAGGCCGGCGCGCTGCTCCGCCTGGGGACCGTGGCCCCAGAAGACGTCACCGCGCACGGGGCCCTGGATGGCGCCGCCCGTGTCCTGCGCCACCATCAGGCGGGACAGGCGCTTGTCGCTGTCCTCCGGGTCAGTGACGTCCAGCCAGACGGGCAGGCCATAGGGGACATGGGTGTGATCCACCGCCAGCGAGCGGCCGGGCGTCAGCGCCACACCCTCGGCGCCCAGGGGGCCGTCACCCTCCAGCGCCTTGAAGAACACGTAGGACGGGTTGCCTTCCATGGTGGCCTGGGCCTGGCCCGGATTGGCGGCCAGCCAGGCGCGTATGGATTGCATGGTCACCCCATCACGGTCCAGCTTGCCGTCCGCCACCATCTGGCGGCCGATGGCGACATAGGGCCAGCCGTTCTGGCCGTCATACGCCACGCGCATCTCGCCGCCCCCCTCCAGCACCACCCGGCCGGAGCCCTGGATGTGCAGGAAGAAGGCGTCGACGGCGTCGTCCAGCCACACCAGTTCCAGCCCCTTGCCGGTCAGGGCGCCGGCGTCGATGCGACGGCGGTCCTCATAGGGCTTCAGCTTGCCGTCCGCGACCCGGCCGGCGATGCGCTGGCCCTTCAGGCTGTCCCGGAACTCGCCCAGGTCGACCATCACAAGGTCGGGCGGGCGACGGTACAGGGGAACGGTGTAGCGGCCGTGGCGCGTGCGGCTGCCACGCAGTTCCGCCTCGTAATAGCCGGTGAACAGACCGTCCGGATTGCCGTTGTCGGTGGCGCGCCAGGGTTGGAACCAGCGCTCCAGCGCGGCGCGGGCCATGGCCTCGTTTCCCGGCGGCAGGTTTTTCAGGGCGGAACAGGGGGCGTTCCAGTCCTGCGGCTTGCCGGCCACGCCCGTGGTCTGGCGCAGCATTTTCTCGCAGGAACGCAGCAGGGCGGGCAGCGCCTCGGACACCCGGTCCGCCTGCCAACCGGGCAGGTCCGCGTATGTCGCGGGCTGCAGCACCAGCTTGGCGCCCGGGGCCGGCGCGGGCGGGGCCGGCTCTTCCGTGGTGAACAGCGAACAGGCGGCGGTCAGCGACAGCAGGGCGCCCATCACCCCGCGCGCCACGCGGGCGAGAACAGGCCGGCACGGCATGGGCAAAGGTTCCTCGCGAGACGGCTGGATCAGGTCGAGCCGGACCTTAAAACGGATCGCCGCCCGAAGGAAACACCGGATGCGCGAACCGCATCGCTATTTGCCCCGCGACTAGCGCCGCTCGATGCACGCCGCTTATTAGGGGACCCGGGTTTCGACCAGGCGCCAGTTCGGGTCGGACGACTTGGTGTCGCGGGCGAAGGTCCAGATGTCCACCACCTCCGCCGGGGTGGTGGCGTCGCCGTCCACCACGCGGCCCTGGGCATCGCGGGTGACGTTGGTCTGGTGCGTGATGAACTTGACCGTGCAGAGGGCCTGGCCCTGCAGCAGCCGGGCCTGCACCATGTCCACGGCGTCGAAGGCCTGGATGTGCGCCTCCAGCGTTTCGCCCGCCTGGGCGCGCGCCTGGATGGCCTTGGCGAAGTCGTTGTAGACGGCATCGGCCAGCAAGGGCCGCAAGGCATTCGTGTCGCCCCGGGCGAAGGCATCGACGATGATGGCGAAGGCGCTTTCCGCGCCCTTCAGGAAATGGCGTTCGTCGAAGCTGGGATCGGCCTGGTGGATGCGGGCAAGGCCAGCCTCTAGCGACAGGGGGCCGTCATAGTCGGGCGGGATGACGTCGCGGGCCGTGCCCTCGATCACCGGGGCCGGCCCCACCTGGAAGACCGGCGGGCGGGCGCCGTGGGCGGGCCCTTGCGTGGTCGGCCCAGAGGGCGGCGGCACCACGGTGAACGGGTTGGGGCGCTCACGCTCCTCACCGGTCTTGCGGCCCAGCGCCTTATGCAGCTGATAGGCCAGGAACACGGCGATCATCGCGAAGATGATGATTTCGAAGAAGTAGGAGTTGTCGCCCATCGTAGACTTCGAACCTCCGGCGCTTGAATAAACCCGCGTATCAGCCTCAAGGCGGAGACTGGATAGCGGGCCCTCGCCCCACCATGTTAAGACCGAACAGTCATCACCGCCGGCCCTCTTGCTGTAGATAGGGGGCGCTTGGAGAAAGAGCAAGCTTATGCGCCTTCCCCTCCTGCTCATCGCTTATCTGCTGGCGGAAATCGCCGCCTTCGCCTGGGTGGGGGAGAAGGTGGGCGTGCTGGGCACCGTGGCCCTGGTGGTGCTGTCCACCATCGTCGGGTTGTGGCTGGTGCAGCGCCAGGGGCTGGACGCCCTGCGCAAGGCCGCCGGCCTGGGACCGGGCCAAGCCCCGGTGGTGGAGGCGTGGGATGGCCTGTGCCTGGCCACCGCCGGCGTACTGTTCGCCGTCCCGGGCTTCATCAGCGACCTCGCGGGCGCCGCCCTGCTGATCCCCCCGGTGCGCCGCGCCCTGCTGGGCCAGGCCCAGCGCCTGTCGGGCGCCACCTTCACCGTACGCACGACGGGCGGGGGACATGGCGCCCCCGCGCGCGCCACCACCGTCATCGACGGCGACTTCGTGGACGTCACCAAGCCGGAAGATGCGCCCAACCTGCCGAACACCCATCTGCCCAAAGAGTGACGGCCCCTGGCGCCCGGAAGCGCGGACTACAGCAATCCCTTTAGCCGATACAGTTCCTCCAGCGCCTGGCGCGGCGTCAGCTCGTCCGGGCTGAGGACCTTGAGCGCCGCCAGCGCCGGCGACTCCGGCGCGGCGGCGGCGGCGGGCTCGGGCGCCCGGCGCACGGGCGCGCTGAACAGGGGCAGGTCGTCGGCCAGCCGCGTCACGGCGCTGCCCTGGTCGCCGGCCTCCAGGATGGCCAGCACTTCCTCCGCCCGGTTGATGACCGTGGCCGGCAGCCCGGCCAGACGGGCGACGTGAATGCCGTAGCTGCGGTCGGCGGCGCCGGCGGCCACCTCGTGCAGGAACACCACGTCGCCCTGCCATTCCTTGATGCGCATGGTGTGGCAGGCCAGCGACGGCAGCTTGGACGACAGGGTCGTCAGCTCATGGTAATGCGTGGCGAACAGGGCGCGACAGCGCGTGACCTCATGCAGGTGCTCCACCGCCGCCCAGGCGATGGATAGGCCGTCGAAGGTGGCGGTGCCGCGTCCGATCTCATCCAGGATGACTAGGCTGCGGCCCGTGGCCTGGTTTAGGATGGCCGCCGTCTCCACCATTTCCACCATGAAGGTGGAGCGGCCACGCGCCAGGTCGTCGGCGGCGCCGACGCGGCTGAACAGCCGGTCGACGGCGCCGATGTGGGCGGCGTCGGCGGGCACGAAGCTGCCCATCTGCGCCAGCACCGCCACCAGGGCGTTCTGGCGCAGGAAGGTCGACTTACCGGCCATGTTGGGGCCGGTCAGCAGCCACAGGCGGTTGGCGTCCGACAGGTCGCAGTCGTTGGCCACGAAGGGCCCGCTGGCGGCGGCCACCAGCGCCGCCTCCACCACCGGATGCCGGCCGCGCACGATGCGGAACTCCCGGCTGTCGTCCACCACCGGGCGGGACCAGCGGCATTCCACCGCGATGTCGGCCAGCGAGGTCGCCACATCCAGCGACGCCAGCGCCTGGGCGGTGGAGGCGATGTCATCCGCCTTGGCCAGCACCGCCTGGGTCAGTTCCTCGAACAGGGCCAGTTCCAGGGCCAGCGCCTTGTCGCCCGCCTCCGCCACGCGGCGTTCCAGGTCCGACAGCTCCACCGTGGTGAAGCGCATGGCGTTGGCCAGGGTCTGGCGGTGGATGTAGGTGCCGCGCTGTTCCGCCGCCATCAGCTTGTCGCCGTGCTGGGCGGTGACCTCGATGTAATAGCCCAGCACGTTGTTGTGCCGAATCTTCAGGGTGTTGATGCCCGTATCCCCGGCGTAGCGGGCCTGGAGGTTGGCGATCAGCCGACGCGAGTCGTCGCGCAACTCCTTCAGCTCGTCCAGGGGGGCCGAATAGCCCTGGGCGATGAAGCCGCCGTCGCGGGCGTTCAGCGGCAGGTCCGGGCCCAGGGCCGCCGCCAGCATGGACACAAGGTCGGCCGGCACCTTCACGCCGTGCAGGGCGTCGAGAAGGCCCGGGGGCAGCGGCGGTTCCAAGGCGCCGCGCAGCGCCTCGGCCGGGAAGGTGTCGCAGATGTCACGGGCGCGGCCCAGGCCGTCACGCACGCCCGCCAGGTCGCGCGGGCTGCCCCGGCCCAGGCTGAGGCGGGACAGCGCGCGCTCGATGTCCGGCGCCCGGCCCAGGTGGGCGCGGATGTCGGCCCGCAAGCCGCCCTGCTCCACGAAATAGGCCACCGTGTCCAAACGGCGGCCAATGGCGGCCGGATCGGTGAGGGGGGAGGCCAGGTGGGCCGCCAGCAGGCGGGCGCCGGCGCCGGTGACGGTGCGGTCGATGGCCCCCAACAGGCTGCCGCGCTTCTCACCCGTCAGCGTGCGGCTGAGTTCCAGGTTACGCCGCGACGCCGGGTCGATTTCCATGACCGCGCCCAGCGCCAGGCGGCGCGGCCGGTCCAGGCGGGGCACCCGGCCCTTCTGCGTCAGTTCCACATAATCGACCAGGGAGCCGGCGGCCGCCACCTCCGCCCGGCTGAAGCTGCCGAAGGCGTCCAGCGTGCCCACGCCGTAGAGGTCCAGCAGGCGCTGGCGGCCGTTCTCGCTGTCGAATCGGGCGTTGGGCTGCACCGTCAGCTGATCGCGCCATTCGGCCCACAGCTCGAACAGCTCCGGCTGCTGGGTCAGGCGTTCGGACACCAGCAGTTCACCGGGGGCCAGCCGGGCCAGCGCCGCCGGCAGGGCCGCGCGCTCCACCGGCTGCAGGGTCAGCTCCCCGGTGGACAGGTCCAGCCAGGCCAGGCCCAGGGCGCCTCCCACATCGGCCAAGGCGGCCAGGTAGTTGTTGGACCGGGCGTCCAGCAGGCCATCCTCGGTGATGGTGCCGGGGGTGACGACGCGCACCACCTCGCGCCGCACCACGGCCTTGCCGCCGCGCTTGCGCGCCTCCGCCGGGTCCTCGGTCTGCTCGCAGATGGCGACGCGGAAGCCCAGGCGGATGAGGCGGGAGAGATAATTCTCGTGCGAGTGCACCGGCACGCCGCACATGGGGATCTCCTCCCCCAGATGCAGGCCACGCTTGGTCAGCGTGATGTCCAGCGCGCGGGCGGCGGCCACCGCGTCGTCGAAGAACATCTCGTAGAAATCGCCCATGCGATAGAACAGCAGGGCGCCCGGATGCTGGGCCTTGATCTCCAGGTACTGCGCCATCATGGGCGTGACGCCCTGGGCGGGGAACGCCGGGGATGCGGTATCGTTGGTGTCGGGCACGGCACTAAATCCGGTAGGGCGGGAACGATAGGGCCCTTAGGTATAGCGCCCCCGGCCCGCCAAGCCGAGTCCGTTTACCTAGCCCGCCTTGCCCCCCAGCCGGCGGTGAACCTCATCCAGCAGGCCGTCGGCCGCCGCCTCGATCAGGTCCAGCACCGTGTCGAACTGGTCCTCCGACCCGTAATAGGGGTCGGGCACGTCATGGCCCTTATGGTCGGGGGCGTAGTCCAGGAACAGCTGCACCCGGTCCCGATGCTGGGGTGGCGCCAGTCGGCGCAGGAAGTCCAGATGCTCGCGGTCCATGGCCAGCACCATGTCGTAGCGCTGGAAATCATCGGCATCCACCCGGCGGGCGCGCAGGGCGGACAGGTCCACGCCGCGATGGCGCGCCGCCTCCACCGCCCGGATGTCGGGCGCCTCCCCCACGTGATAGCCGTGGGTGCCGGCGCTGGCCACCGCCACCTGGTCACCCAGGCCATCCATCGCCAGACGGCGACGCACAACCCCCTCCGCGGTGGGAGAGCGGCAGATATTGCCCGTGCAGACGAACAGGATCGATATTTTCGGATTGTTTTCCAATGCCTTACCCTTATTTCGGGAGTGCAAAGACATCCTCTCGGACTGTAGCAATGTCGGGCTTGGGAATCAAATGCAGACCGGCCGGCGTATCGGAAGGGGGTGTGGCCGCGACGTCGCGCCCATCCCTTCCCGCTTGCGGGGCACCCCGCCGCCGCCCAAGATGCGGCAACCCCAGGGAACGGCAGTCCTGGGGCGTCGGCAACGCGGCAGGACAGGTTCCCCATGCCCCTTATCGAGGTTGACGGCCTGCGCCACGCCATCGCGGGCCGGCCGGTGTTGGACATTCCCCTGTGGTCGGTCGAGGCCGGCCGGCATTGCCTGCTGCTGGGCCCCAGCGGCAGCGGCAAGACCACCCTGATCCACGCGCTGGCGGGGTTGAAGCGGCCGGACCAGGGCCGCATCCTGCTGGACGGCCAGGCCATGTGGGACCTGAACGCCGCCGGGCGAGACCGCCTGCGCGGCCGGCTGATCGGCATCGTCTTCCAGACCCTGCACCTGGTGCCCGCCCTGGACGTGGGGCAGAACCTGCACCTGGCGCGCTGGCTGGCCGGGTTGCCGCGCGATGTCCGCGCCGTGGCGCAGGCGCTGGACCGGGTGGGCCTGGGCGCCCGCCTGTCAGCCAAGCCGGAGCATCTGAGCCAGGGGGAAAAGCAGCGCGTGGCCATCGCCCGCGCCGTGGTCACGGCACCGAAGCTGATCCTGGCGGACGAGCCGACCTCCGCCCTGGATGACGAGAATTGCGGCCTGGTGCTGGACCTGCTGCTGGAACAGGCAACGGTGTGCGGCGCCACCCTGCTGGTCGCCACCCATGACGAACGCACCCGCGCCCGCATCCCCGACCGGCTGGAACTGCCGAAACTGAGCGTCCCGGGCGGGCGAGTACCCAAGGAAGGTCACGCCGCATGAACACCCTTGGCTTGGCCTGGGCCTATCTGAAGCGCTCCGCCCTCACCACCTGCCTGAACGTGGCGCTGCTGGCCCTGGGGGTGGGCACCATCGTCGTGCTGATCCTGGTGGGCACGCAGCTGCAGGACCGTCTGGCCAAAGACGCGGCCGGGGTGGATCTGGTGGTGGGCGCCAAGGGCAGCCCGCTGCAACTGATCCTGTCCGCGCTGTACCAGATCGACATCCCCACCGGGAACATCCCGCTGTCCCAGGCGCAGGCGCTGGCGGCCGACCCGCTGGTGGCGCAGGCGGTGCCGCTGGCCCTGGGCGACAGCTTCCGGGGATACCGCATCGTCGGCACCGACCCGGCCTTCGTGGCGCTGCGCCACGCCCAGGTGGCGGAGGGCCGGTTGTGGCAGGCGCCCATGGAGGCGACGGTGGGCGCGCAGGTGGCCCGTGCCGCCGGCCTGAAGGTGGGCGACCAGTTCAACGGCAACCATGGCCTGTCGGCCGGGGGCGCCGTGCACGAGGGTATGCCCTACACCGTGGTGGGCATCCTGGCCCCCACCGGTGGTGTGGTCGACCGCCTCGTGCTGACCCCCATCGACAGCGTCTGGGCGGTGCATGACGCGCACCATCACCACCATGACGGCGATGACCATGACGACCACGAACACCAGGCGGAGGGTGCCCAGCAGGCCCAGCAACCGCCCGAGCGTGAGGTGACCTCCGTCCTGCTGCGCTACCGTTCCCCCATCGCCGCCGCCCTGCTGCCCCGGCGCATCAACACCGGCAGCACCATGCAGGCGGCCTCGCCGGCGGCGGAGATGACGCGCCTGCTGTCGCTGGTGGGCATCGGCACCGACACGGTGCGGGGCTTCGGGTTGCTGCTGGTCGCGTCCTCCGCGCTCAGCATCTTCGTGGCGCTCTACAACGCCACCCAGGCGCGGCGCTATGACCTGGCGGTCATGCGGGCGCTGGGCGCCACCCGGGCGCGCATCTCGGGCCTGCTGCTGGCGGAGGCCCTGGCCATGGGCGGCGCCGGCACGGCCCTGGGCTTGGTCTTGGGCCATGGCGCGGTGGAACTGGCGGGCCGCCTGGTGCCCCAGGCCCGCGACATGGGCATCACGGGACTCCAGTTTCCGGCGACGGAACCCTATCTTCTGATCCTGGCGGCCGGGCTGTCGGTAGTGGCCGCCCTGGTGCCGGCCATCCAGGCCTACCGCACGGACGTGTCGGCGGTGCTGTCGCGGGGGTGATTCCGTGAAGCCGGCGAACACCGCAGGGCGCGGCGACCCGGGATGCCGCCGCCAACAGCGAAGACCGGCCTTCGATCAGCCATGATTGGGGCCCAGGAAGACAAGGCAGTTGTCGCAAGGAAAGGATTTCGTCATGACGCTTCAGGCCAAGCGCAGGATCGCCACCGTCCTGATGATGGCGGCTGTTGTCACCGCCGGGATCACCCACGCCGGGACGCCCGCCCTGGCGGCCGACAAGAAGGCGGCGGCCCCCGCCGCAGCCCCGGCCCCGGGCACGGCAGCATCCGTGCAGGCCAACATCCCCAAGGCGACCCTGGGCTGGGACAAGCTGGCCGACGTCAAGGAGGTGCACAGCATGGACAACGGCCTGCTGCGCGTGCGCGCCGCCTTCGGCCCGGAGGTGCAGGCGTTGGAGGGCAAGCCCCTGACCATCGCCGGCTTCATCATCCCGTTGGAGCAGAAGGAGAAGTCGGGCCACTTCCTGCTGAGCGCCATGGCGCCCAGTTGCCCCTTCTGCCCGCCGCCCGGCCCCGCCGACCTGATGGAGGTGAGGACCAGCGCCCCCATCGCCATGACCAGCGAGCCCATCACCCTGACGGGCACGCTGCACATGGTGGGCGATGACGACAACGGTCTCTACTACCGCCTGGCGGACGCCACGCTGCAGCCCGGAAGCTGAGCTAGATGCCCAACAGGGAGCGCACCAGGCCGATGAGGCTGCCGACCAGCAGGACCAGCGTGGCGAAGATGGACAGGCTGAAGCCGGTGGTGCGCTTCTTGGCCTCGGCATAATAGCCCACGGCGTACAGCACCCGGCCGATGGGCCACACCACGCCGATCAAGGCGGCCGTGTGATCGCCCCAGATATTGGCGGCCAACCACAGGGCCGGCAGGAAGAGCACCAGCTGTTCCGTCGTATTGGTCTGCACGCGCAGGACCCGCTGGAAGTCCGGCGGTCCATCCACCGAGGGCGGCGCGATCCCATGCTTGCCCCGCGCCCGGCTGACCTGGCCGATGGTCCAGAAGTAAACGGACAGCGCGAACAGTGTGACCAGACCGGTCCACACGAATGCCATCACCCCACCCCCATGTTCCGGCCGGCGGCAAGGTACCGCCAGCCCCCCGGTTTTTTATAAGCGGCCGGCCCTCGCCTCAGGGATCGTTGGCCTCGATGCCGTACATATCCTCGTCGGAGAAGCCGAAATGGTGGCCGATCTCATGCACCATGACGTTCAGCACCAGGTCCGCCAGGTCCTCCCCCGTCTCGCACCAATAGTCCAGCAGCGGCCGGCGGTAGAGGAAGATCATGTCCGGCCCGTGGCTGGCGTCGTTGGCGCCCCGCTGGGGCAAGGACACGCCGCGATAGAGGCCCAGGATGTCGAACGGCGTTTCCAGCGCCATCTCCCGCTCCGTCTCCTCATCGGGGAATTCCTCGACCCGCACGATCATATTGCCCATATGAACCCGCAGTTCAGGCGGGATGGACGTGATGGCGTCGGTCGCCAGGCGTTCGATCTCCTCCAGCGTGGGCGGGGAGGTGAAGCGGCGGGGCAGGACGGTGACGGTGGCCATGGCTGTATACCGGAGGGGGCTGTGCTGGCATCTTGACGGGCGATGCCCGTCCGGTCCAGGTCAACGCCTGCCGGGCCCGCCGTCAAGCCCCGCGTACAGGCCCCGTCGTCGCAGGCGGTGGTTCCATCATGCCTTCATCGGGGTGGCGTGTTGGAAATGGCGCAGGAGCGGGTCCGATTCGTGAAAGAGATCGCTGGTTGATATGACTGAAGACACCCCGCCGCCGGCGGAACAGCCCATTCCCCTGGCGCAAGAGGCCGCCCCGGCCGAAAAGGACGCCCTCTGCCCGCGCTGCGCCAAACCGCTGGACCTGTGCGTCTGCCAGGGCATCGAGCCCATCCAGACCCGGCTGGAGGTGCTGGTGCTGCAGCATCCCCAGGAGCAGGACGTGGAACTGGGCAGCGCCCGCCTGCTGACCCTGGGGCTGGCGCGCGGCCGGCTGAAGGTGGGCCTGTCCTGGCCCAACCTGGCCAAGGCGCTGGGCCGGGACAAGACGGGACAGGAGGCTGACCCGCGCCGCTGGGCCGTGCTCTACATGGGCTCCGGCGATGATGCCACCGCCACGCCGCCCGGAACCGTGCGGCTGGTGGACAAGAAGGGCCAGACGGTGGAGGATCCGACCGCGCTGGCCGATCTGGAAGGCCTCATCCTGCTGGACGGGTCATGGTCGCAGGCCAAGGCCCTGTGGTGGCGTAACGCCTGGCTGCTGAAGCTGCGCCGCCTGATCGTCCATCCCGATTTCGTCTCCGCCTATGGCAACCTGCGGCGCGAACCCCGGCGGGAAAGCGTGTCGACGCTGGAGGCCGGGGCTTTCGCCCTGGCCAAGCTGGAGGGCGACGACACCCTGGTGGAACGGCTCCGGGCCCCCTTCATCGCCCTGGTGGACCGATATCGCGCCGTGCGCGGCAACCGCCCGCCCAAGGCCGCCGCCAACCGACCCTCGACCGATGGCGCGCGCAAGCCCGACTGGCGCGGCCGCAAGCGCCGGCCCCGGTAGCGGGCGATACGGGCGGCCGGGGCCAGGCCCGAGGGGCCGGCCGCCCTTTTTTAGCCAGAATTGGCGATCACACACGCGAAAGTTTCCCTCCCGAGCCTCTGGATCGCCCCAATGACCCCGCGCCTCGCCGTCGCCGCCCTTCTGTTGTGCGGTGCCGCCGCCCCCGCGTTCGCGGCCGAGCCGGCCCGAACGACGCCCCCGCACCCGGCGGCGGCCTGCCCGGAGGGGGCGGATTGGAACATGCCGGCGGCGCCGCTGCGCATCTATGCCGACACCTGGTACGTCGGCACTTGCGGCCTGTCCTCCATCCTCATCACCTCACCCCAGGGCCATGTGCTGATCGACGGCGCCACGGAGAAGGCGGCCCCGCTGATCGAGGCCAACATCCGCGCCCTGGGCTTCCGCATGGAGGATGTGCGCATCATCCTGAACAGCCATGAGCATCTGGACCATGCCGGCGGTATCGAGCAGCTGCGGCGCGACTCGGGCGCCACGGTCATGGCGCTATCGCCGGCGGCCGACGCGCTGGAGCATGGCAAGGGCGACCGGGGCGATCCGCAATATCTGAGCATCGGCGGCTTCCCCGCCATCCCGCAGGTGAAGCGGCTGGCGGATGGGGAAGTGGTGAGCCTGGGGCCCCTCCGCCTGACCGCCCACGCCACGCCGGGCCACACCCCGGGCGCCACCACCTGGACCTGGGACAGCTGCCAGGACGGCCCCCAGGGTGGACAGTGCCATCATATGGTCTACGCCGACAGCCTCAGCGCCTACACCGACGACGTCTACCGCTATTCCGACGACGCGGCGCATCCCGGCGTGCTGGCCCGCTTCCGCCAGGCCATCGCCACCCTGGCCGCCCTGCCCTGCGACATCCTGCTGACGCCCCACCCCGACGCCTCGCAGATGTGGAAGCGCCTGGGTCCCAACGCCACCCTGCCCCTGGTGGATGAGGCCGCCTGCCATCGCTACGGCGAGGCGGTGACGGCCCGCCTGGACAAGCGGCTGGCGGATGAGAAAGCCATGCCGGAAAAGGAAAAGGCGGCCCGCTGAGACCGCCGTACCTGGCACCGGCGGCATGACGTGCCGCCGTAGGATGCGACCGCATCCGCCGGAGATTTCCGGGGAGCCGAAGGCGGATTGGAAATCGAGAAAGCCAAGGCCACGGATGTGGCCGCCCGGCATTTGAGGGCAAACTTAACGCAGCGACATCACCCGCACATCGGACGGCGGGGCCGCCGCCACCCCCGCGGCGCGGTCGGCGGCCGCGATGCGCTTTTCCAGGTCGGCGGCATGCAGGCGGGCGGCGTCCAGGTCGCGCTGCAGCTGGTCGCCCCGCGCCCGTTCCTTGCGCAGGGCACGGCGATGCTTGCCCGCCGACAGCCAGGACACCAGGCCACCAGCCAGGAAACCCACCAGCAGGGACACGAACACCACAGCGAAAGAGGGCGCCACGACGGCCCCGTCCAGCGGCCACAGCGCCAGCCTCACCACCTCTTCATTCATGATGGCGAAATCGATGGCGACCAGGGCCAGGGGGATGGACACGATCCAGGAAAGGTAGCGCAACACCTGCCGCTCCACTGACTTAAGGCCGCCCTGGGGCCGTCCCGGAATCAAGACGGCCGCCCGATGGCGGCGTACGAGGGCCCCGGCGATCGCCGGGGCCGGGCACCACAAATGGGACCGATCAATCCGTGTTCAACTGCTCCCGCAGTTGCTTGCCCGTCTTGAAGAAGGGAATGAACTTCTCCTCCACGTCCACCGCCTGGCCGGTGCGCGGGTTACGGCCCGTGCGGGCGTCGCGCCGCTTCACGGAAAAGGCGCCGAAACCGCGCAGTTCCACCCGGTCGCCCCGGGCCAGGGCCTCGGTGATCTCGTCGAAAATGGTGGTGACGATCTTTTCCACATCGCGCTGGTAGAGGTGCGGATTGAGTTCCGCCAGCCGCATGATGAGTTCCGACTTGGTCATCGGCAATTCCCCCTTGGGCAATCGGTCCCGATCCTTGGGGCCGCTATCTTTATCGTGTCGTTGATGCCTCCCGGCAGGATGACGGCCGGGATGTACATCCACCCTGGCCTGGCGGTCACGGTTTTCCATCACCGCCCATCCTGCCCCAACTGTGCCGGAGCGTATCGGTCCTGGCAAGGGTAAGGTCTTCATACTCTTGCATTATCGCTGCTCGATCGCCTCTGGCGCCCGGCGTAGGTGGCGTCGGCCATTTGGAATGGTGGGAGGGGGATGCGGCATCCAGGCCAAGAAAAAGGCCGCCCCCGGTTGCCCAGGGACGGCCCTTTCTTACTCAAGACCCGGTTGGGTCCCGAAACTCAGTCCTGACGGACCGACTCTCAGGCCTCGTCCTTGTCCTTCTGGGCGCGCTTCAGCGCGGCGCCCAGGATGTCGCCCAGCGAGGCGCCCGAGTCGGACGAACCGAACTCGGCCATCGCCTGCTTCTCTTCCTCGACTTCCTTCGCCTTGATCGACAGGCCGATCTTGCGGCTGGCGCGATCGATCTGCGTGACCTTGGCGTCGACCTTCTCGCCGACGGCGAAACGGTCCGGGCGCTGCTCGGAACGCTCACGCGACAGGTCGGACTTGCGGATGAAGCCGGTGAAGCCGTCGACGACCGACACCTCGATGCCGCCCTCGGTGATGGCGGTGACGGTGCAGGTGACGACGTCGTTCTTCTTCACGCCGGCGACGGTGGCTTCGAACGGATCGCTGGCCAGCTGCTTGATGCCCAGGCTGATGCGTTCCTTTTCCACGTCGACGTCCAGGACCTTCACGCGGACGTGATCGCCCTTCTTGTAGTCCTGGATGGCCTCTTCACCCGACTTGTTCCAGTCGAGGTCGGACATGTGGACCATGCCGTCGATGTCGCCCGGCAGACCAACGAACAGACCGAACTCGGTGATGTTCTTGACCTCGCCTTCCAGCTCGGTGCCGGCCGGGAACTTGTCGACGAACGTCTCCCACGGGTTGTCCAGGCACTGCTTGAGGCCCAGGGAGATGCGGCGCTTCTGCGGATCCACGTCCAGCACCATGACCTCGACCTCCTGAGAGGTGGAGACGATCTTGCCGGGGTGGACGTTCTTCTTGGTCCAGGACATCTCGGAGACGTGCACCAGACCCTCGATGCCGGGCTCCAGCTCCACGAAGGCGCCGTAGTCGGTGATGTTGGTGACGCGGCCCTTGAACTTGGCGCCGACCGGGTACTTGGCTTCCACGCCTTCCCACGGATCAGCCTCAAGCTGCTTCATGCCCAGGCTGATGCGCTGGGTTTCGGAGTTGAAGCGGACGACCTGGACCGTGACGGTCTGGCCGATCTGCAGGGCTTCCGACGGGTGGTTGATGCGGCGCCAGGCGATGTCGGTGACGTGCAGCAGGCCGTCGACGCCACCCAGATCCACGAACGCGCCGTAGTCGGTGATGTTCTTGACCACGCCCTGCAGAACCTGGCCTTCCTTCAGGTTGGCCACCAGCTCCGAACGGGCCTCGGCGCGGCTCTCTTCCAGAACGGCGCGACGCGACACGACGATGTTGCCGCGCGAGCGGTCCATCTTCAGGATCTGGAAGGGCTGCGGGGTGCCCATCAGCGGGGAGATGTCGCGCACCGGGCGGATGTCCACCTGGCTGCCCGGCAGGAAGGCCACGGCGCCCGACAGGTCGACCGTGAAACCGCCCTTGACGCGGCCGAAGATGATGCCGGTGACGCGCTGCTGTTCGGTGAACGCGCGCTCCAGCTGGGTCCAGGCCTCTTCGCGCTTGGCCTTCTCGCGCGACAGCATGGCTTCGCCGTGCTTGTCTTCCATGCGCTCGAGGTAAACCTCGACCGTGTCGCCAACCTTCAGCTCAACCGGCTGACCGGGGACGGCGAATTCCTTCAGCGCGACCCGGCCTTCGGACTTCAGGCCAACGTCGATGAGCACCATGTCGTTCTCGATGCTGAGAACGGTGCCCTTAACCACCGTGCCTTCGAGGCTCTCGCTCGTGCCGAGCGACTCTTCCAGAAGGGCGGCGAAACTTTCCTTCATCCCACGGTCTTGGGACTTGGCGGCGGAAACCTGGGCCATTTAAACTCCTTGAGTGGATCCAGCACAGGCCCGTTCCAACCCCCCGGCAGACGCCCGGCCGACAGGAGGTTAACTTGGCCCATGGCGTCGGACACCATGCCCGGCGACTTGGGTTGAGTTGGGGGCCGCGCGGCCTAACCGTCCGTTTTAAAGGAAGTCGGGAAACGCGGGTCTGGAGCGGATGAAGTCCATGGCGGCGATGAACGCCTGGTCGGCATCCATCATGGACGTATCAAGCAAAAACGCGTCGACAGCGGGCTTCAGCGGTGCCACCGCCCGTTGACTGTCACGCGCATCACGGACTTTCATGTCCTCCAGGACGGCATCGTATATAGCCTCCGCGCCAGTATTGCGCAACTCCGACAAACGGCGACGGGCGCGCACCTCAACGTCGGCGGTCACGAACAGCTTGGCCGGCGCCTGGGGACAAACCACCGTGCCCACGTCGCGGCCGTCCAGCACCGCCCCCCGGGACACTGTTCCGGGCGCGCCGCCGGGCGGGTGGTTGGCGAAATCCCGCTGGAAATCCAACAGGGCGGCCCGCACCTCGGGCACCACCGAGACCTTGGAGGCGGCGACCGCCACCGTGTCCTGGCGCAGCGCCGGATCGTTCATGAGCGGCAGAACGGTGGCGGCGTCCAGGCCGCGGGCGGCGGCGATGGCGGCCGCCCCGTCATCCGGCGCATGGCCGGCCCGCAGCAGCGACAACCCCACCGCGCGATAGAGCGCGCCCGTATCCAGGTGGGCGAAGCCGAGGGTGGCGGCCAGGCGGCGGGCCAGGGTGCCCTTGCCGCTGGCGGCCGGGCCGTCGATGGCGACGATGAAGGAGGGGGACGGAGTCATCAGCGGGGTCATCAGCGTGGTGAGGGGGGGCGGGGCCTGCTGGTCGGCATGGGCACCGGGGCATGGCGCGTGGCTAACACCGCCCGCCCACCCTGGCAAGTCGCCACATCCAGCCGGCGCCTTCATCCGTGCGTGACGGCGGCGCCCAACGTGTTCAGCAGGCGCGCGGCATCCGGGCCGATGTCCGCGCGCACGGCGATGGGGCGGGCCGCGGCGGCGCCTAGAGCCAGGAAGGCGGGCGCCAGATCGGCGCCCACGGTCACCGTGGTCCCGCCGGCGGGCGGCTGGCCGTCGCCGGTGATGGCCAGGACGTCGGCGCCCGCCGTCGCGGAGACGCCGCAGGTGGCCAGAACCGGGACCAGCGCCGTCGCCGCCCGGGCCATGCCAGGTGCCAAGCCGCTTAGCGTGGTGGTTCCCGGGGTGCGCGCGGCCGCCACCGCCGCCAACGCCAGCTCCCCCTGGGTGAGGGCCCCGGCCTCAACCTCACCGCCGGGCATCGCCCGCCCGGATGGGGCCAGCCGCAGGTCGGCCATGGGCTCCCCCTCGCCGGTGGTGGCGGGGCGCATCGTCAGGTCGGCGCCCATGGCGCGCAGCACCGGGAACAAGGCGCCGCGGTGCTCCCCGACGCCAACGCCCGTCAGGGTGATATCCGAGCCCGGCCGCAGCATCGCCGCCGCCAACGCCGCACCGGCCAAGGCGGCGTCCCCCGGCACGGCCACCACGGCGGGCCGCAGCTCCCGCTGGCCATCCACGCTGACGGCCCAGGCGCCATCCGGCTGGCGCCGGGTCACGAGGGCGGCGCCAAACTGGCGCAGCAGGCGTTCGGTATGATCGGCGGTGGGCGTCTCCTCCACCACCGTGGTGCGGCCGGCGATGTTGAGGGCCGCCAGCAGCAGGGCGGACTTGGCATCGCAGGCCACCGGCGCCAGCGGCCTGTGGTCCACCGGCACCGCACGGGCCGTGCCCCGCAGCAGCAGCGGCGGGCGGACGCCGCCCAGGCCGTCGCCGGCGGGGGTGAAAGCCGCCCCCATGCGGGCCAGCGGCGGCAGGGTCGCCTTCAGGAAGGCCGCCGCGCCGGGATGGCGGGTGGTGAGGAAGGTCTCCCCGGCTTGCGTCGCCAGCGCCCCGGACAACAGGGCGAAGGCCAGCCCGTCACCTTCCAGATCCAGCAGGCCTGCCGCCTGGCGCAGCCCCCCCACGCCCACGCCGCGCACATGCCAGGCGCCCTCCCCGCCTTCCTCGACCCGCGCGCCCAGGGTGCGCAACGCCTGGACCAGCGGCCCCAGCCCGGCCAGGGGCGCGCCAGCCACCCGGCTTTCCCCCACGGTGAGGGCCGCCAGGACCAGGGCGCGGACGGCCACGGCCGGATCGCCCGGTACCGCCGCAACCCCGTTCAGCGAGGCGGCCGGGGCGGATATCCAGGTGAAGGTGGGGGCGGATAGCGGGGCGGACATAGGGGCAAACATTGAGGGGATGGAGTCCCTGGGCTGGAAGGACGGCACACATTGAAGGATGGCCCCGCCCCAGCGGCGGCGCAAGGCGCCAGCGACCGCCGGCGGGGGCCGCGCGCGCCATCGCACGGGGCGAAAGCGCACCCTTGGGGGTGTGTTCGCGGATTCACGTTTGACAGGGGCCGGGCTTCATGGCAAACGCCCGCTCCTGTACCTTTTTATATGAGGCGTGGATATGGCCGGCCCGGGCCGTCGCCACGCGTGTTTTCATGGAGGATTGCCGTGGCGAAACCGGAATGGGGCACGAAGCGGATCTGCCCGAACTGCGGCACCCGCTATTACGACATGCGGAAGAACCCGCCGACCTGCCCCTCGTGCTCGACCGTGTTCGATCCGGAGGCGCTGCTGAAGTCCCGCCGGGCGCGCCCGATCCTGGCCGACGACACCAAGAAGCCCGTCCTGGATGACGAGGACACCGGTGTCGAGGTCGAGGACGAGGAGAAGGAAGAAGTCCTGGAGGAGGCCGAGGTCGATCTGGAGGTCGATGACCTGGAAGAGGCCGAGGTCGCCGACGATGTCCCCGGCGACGATGACGAGGACGTCCTGCTGGAGGACGCCGAGGAACTGGGCGACGAGGATGACGTGGGTGAGGTGGTCGACGTCGAAGGTGGCGACGAGGACCGCTAAAGTGTGAGGAAAATCAGGGTATTGGCCGCGCAGCAAAAAAAGTTCGAATTCCCGAATTTTTCCCTTGATCCGGCCGACGCATCTGAGCATATTCCCGCCCACACCACGCCAGACCCCAGGCGGCGCGGTACGAGTTAAAAATGGTTTGGGGCTATAGCTCAGCTGGGAGAGCGCTACAATGGCATTGTAGAGGTCAGCGGTTCGATCCCGCTTAGCTCCACCAAAATTCAAAAGGCCGGCTGACAACTCAGCCGGCCTTTTGTTTTTCCTGGGTCATCGACTGGGGACCGTCGGCGTTTTTCTTGGATGTCATGGCTTTTGCGGGCGGCCTGGGTGCGGAAGCCGCTGTCACATGATTGAAAGACATGCCAGGGTCGCGGGCGAAATTGAACGCTTGATCTCCGCCCCGCATCTGCGCATATTCCCGGCCTCACCGCCGCCCTCCCCCTCGGGGAGCCCAGATGGCGGGACCGACTTAAAAGTTCGGGGCTATAGCTCAGCTGGGAGAGCGCTACAATGGCATTGTAGAGGTCAGCGGTTCGATCCCGCTTAGCTCCACCAACTTCCTCAAGGGGTTGCGCGCAAACGCAGCCCCTTTTGGCTGACCCGGTAGCACGCTAGTCGCACGCACCGTGGTTGATGACAGGACCAGGCGAAGGAAGTTCCACTCGCATCGCCAGGTCCACGAAGTACGCCTCGGTAGCCCGGAGTGCGCCCGCCAGCGCCTCCGGGTTTCCTTTTGCGTAACGCTCCGTCGTTCTATACCCGCTGCTATGCCCGAGCCAACCGGCAACCTCCCAAACGGGAACGCCCCGGATGCGCAGTTCCGTGGCCATGGTGTGCCGCAGGGTGTAGGGCGACACCTCCGCCCCCAGCCCCGCCCGATCACGCGCGCGGTTAAAAGCCCGCCCGATGTCCCGGACGTGTCGTCCGCCATAGCTGATCACCGGCCCCGCCGGCAGGCCCAGCAGCCGCGCGGCCAGGGTGTCGCACAGCGGCAGGGTGGGATTGCGCTTCTTCGTCTGCCGCGCCCCTGGCGGGTGCAGCCGGACCAAGCGGCGGTGAAGGTCCACCTGGTCGCCCGTGAGGCGCAGCAGGGCGTTGGGACGCGCCGCGGTGCCCACGGCCAGCATCAGGAACATGCCCAGGTGGTCATGCTCCACCTGGGCGAACAACGCGGCCATCTCGTCCACCGCCAGCACCCGCTCACGCGGCGCCCCTTCCGGCGCCAACGACAGGTCGATTCGCGGCGCCCAGGCGATTTCCCCATGCTGTGCCGCCCGGTTAAGGGCGCGCGCGCCATTGGCCAGCACGCGGCGTATGTAGCCGCTGCTCAGCCCCTTTTCCCGGAGCGCCTGGACGAAGGCCCGGACCCGCTGGTGGGTGATCTCGGAGATCGTGGCGCCAGGAAAGAAGTCCGACCATTTCTTAAGGGCGATTCGCGTCTGGTCGGCGCTGCGCAGGTCCCGCCCCTCCTGCTCCCAATACCGGACCAGGCAATCCTCCAGCAGGACCTCCGCCGCCGGCTCCTGCCGCATGACGCGGTTGACCGTCACCCATTGCGCGAGGGCGAGCTGGGCTTGCTGAAGATCATCTGTGCCGAGCGATGCGCGGCGCGTCTGGTGGGTGCCGGAATCGTACCAGGTGCGGCACCAGGCGTCGCTGTTGGGGCGTTGGGAGAGCCAGTAGTCGCCGATCTGCCCGAGGTGACCGGCACGCTTTCGGGGCATGGGGTAAAGCTCCTGCGAGAAATGTAGTCCACCAAATGCTGATGCGTGTACCGGAACCGCCCACCGATCTCGATATAGCCGATCTGCTTGGCCTTCCTCCGTCGGCGCAGCGTCCACACCGAAACCCTAAGAGCATCGGCTGCTTGCTTTTCAGTCAGCAGTTTAGGAAGCGCATCGTCCATAGCTCCACCCACGATATTAAATAATTTTCGTCTTCTCATCGGGTGATGAGCCTGCCTCCTTACGAAATGTAAAGAAACATGACGCACCATTCCGCTGACCTACGCACCAAGCTGCACATATATTCACAAAATATCAATGCGAATCTTAATCACATATTACAGAAATAGGATTTCATGGTTTAGCTAAACTATCGTGACCTTGTTTAGCTAAACCCCCATCCGCTTTCATCTAAGCCGAATTCAATTTTAGCCGCTAAAGATCTAAACTCACACGCGGCTGAGGATGGCGCGCGCGGCTTGCTCCATCAACTTTTGGACTTTCAGGATCTCCATAAGCAACGCCCGCAATTCCCGCCTCTGGTGGAAATCCACGCCCTCGCCCCTCGCCATGAGCTGCTTCAGCAGCCCGCCCAGCCGGCCATTGTCCGCCGCGTGCTTCGACAGGATCAGGACCTGATCAAGATCGACCACGCTGCGGATCTGTGCCCCGAGGGCGGCCCGCAACATGAACTCGGCGATGGGCAGTCCAGTGACCGCCGCACACTCCTGAAGCTGCCGCCGTTCATCGGGTAGGGGGCGCACGGTTATCTGTGGCTGCCGCCGGCGGGCCAGCTTCTGCGTTCCTTCCATGTTCCCCATGTCCTATCTCCCCCTGTCCACCGGCGGAGCCGGCATGCCTCGCAGAGCAGGACCCATTGAACCGAAGGTGAATACGGGTGGGATGGGCCGTGCCGGCACATCCCCCATCCTGCCCTGCAAGCAATCACGCCTCAAAGATCCAAAATCTTCGCTTTATTTCGCAAGATCACAATCATTCTGGCACGGTCATCGAATGCTCTTATTTGCTCAAATTCGCTCATTTTTATTCCAAATACTGGTCTATATATTCAACGTACAGCGCCTTGGCTAAGGAGTTTTCCGGCGTGAATCAGGATTTTTTAACGGTTCGACAGACGAAGACGGCGGGACGGGTCGCGTTCCTTGCCCAACGCGACGCCATCCTCGCGGAGTTGGCGAAAGGGTGGTCGATGTCGGAGGTGTACCGGCAACTGTCGCCGCATTTGCCGATTGGGCTGCGCCAGTTCCAGATCTATGTGAAGCGCTACCTGGTCGATCAGGCGTTGCCACGCCTGGTCGCGCCCGCGTCGGCCGCGCCACCGGCCACGCCCAAAGCGCCCCACAACGCCACCGCCACGGCGGCACCAGCCCTAGCCGAGGCATCACCGCCTGCCGCCGTTGCGCGCCCAGGCATGGGCCTCAACCGCCGTGATCTGTACTGAGGGGGCGGCCGCCATGGGCGACGTGCATCTGATCGTTCAACGGAAAGCCGGCACGGGAAAGACGACCATCGCCACCTTTCTTGCCGACTACTTGATACAGCGCCAACGGCCCGGTGGAAGCCTGCTGGTTCTGGACACCGACACGGCCCACGCTTCGCTGTCCAGGTTCCCCGGCCTGCAGGCCAGACTGGTTGCCCCGGCGGAGCTGACGGACGTGCTGGTGCCCCACCGTGGCGACGCGGTGATTGACGGTGGCCCGGAGGCCCATGCGGCGATCATGGATCATCTGCGCGATGATCAAACCCTGCCCCGCTTGGCCCAAGCCGGCCACGCGCTGACGGTCCATTGCGTGGTGGTGGGTGGGGGTGCGCAAGACGACAGCCTGGCGAACCTGCTGGATTCGATTCGCACCCTTCCGCCCTCGATTCGCCTTATCGTGTGGCTGAACGACTATTTCGGCGAGATCGTCAGCCCTACCGGGCAGCCCTTCGACAAGATGCGGGTTTACGCGGAACACCATCACCGCCTGTTCGGGCTCGTCACCCTCCGCGCCCGACACAACACCATGTTCGGCCGCGCCCTTCAGGACATGCTGAAAGAAGGGATGACCTTCACCGAGGCGGTCCCCAGCCCCGAGTTTTTCATCATGGAGCGTCAGCGACTGGTGATGATGCAGCGGGAAATCGCCGGTCTACTTGACCTGGTGCTGTTACCCAACGACCTGTAGGGCACGCGCCTACAGCAAGGCGGCGTACTGCCGTAGCTCACCTGCGGTGGCCACCAGCCCTTGGCGGGTCAAGGTGGCCAGATAGTCCTCAACGCTGTAGGGCGGGTTCTTGAGGCGGGCGCGGACCTTGGCGACGGCTGTGCAGAAGGCGGCGGGGTCCAAGCTCATCTGGTTGAGAAGGAAGTCATCGGGGTGCAGGGCCTCTATGCCGTAGGGGGCCAGGGCCGGCTCGGGGAAGTCCGCCAGGTTCTGCGTCACGATGGCGTCACAGCGCCCCTTGATGGCAGCGGCCAGCACATGCCGGTCATCGGGGTCGGGAAGGGTCAGCGACGCGATCAGGCCCTGATAGTCGGTCACCAGGCCATCCCGCGTATGCCGGTCCATCTGGTCGCGCGTGTGCTCCAGCTTGGCGCGGTCGCGGTGGGGTTGGGTGCGCATCAGCGCCTCGATCCATTCGCGGTGGATATCGGCGCTCCATTTGGCATGGAAGACGTCCATGACCGCGAGCTGCATCAACAGGTCCCGCATGGGCGCGGGATACAGGACATTGGCGTCAAGAAGCGCCGTGTACACCGTCACGGCGCACCATAGCCCATGTCGTTCTCTTGGGCGTCCGCGACCAACTGATCCAGCACCCGCTCCCGCTCCGCATCAATGCGGGCCTTATAGGCCATGACGTCTTCCATGCGGATGCGGCGATGCTTCCCCACCATGCGATAGGGGATGGCCTTGCCCTCCAGCAAGCCGATGAGGAAGGGGCGGGAGACGTTGAGGATGTCGGCTGCCTGCACCGTGGTCAGTTCGGCATTCTCCGGGATGATGGTCACGCCGCGCCCGGCCGCCATCGCCTCCAGGATGTCCATCAGCATCCGCACGGCGCCGGCGGGCAATTCGATCGGCTGTTCCTGCTCAGCATCCTTCACCCGCAGCGTCAGGGGCCGGCCCTTGGCAACGAAGCGCGACAGGCTCTGGCCCGAGCGGCGGGCAAGCACCGCCTCTTGTTCGGTCGGCGGTGGTTGGCGGTGGGCAAGCGCGGTCATGATCATCCCCTTCTTCTCGTTGGTTCGATATCACAACGCCACTAAATGCAATAAGTGAATTATATGCATTTAGTGTTTGCCGCGCCTGAAACAAGGTCCATCCACCAGCCGGCACCGCGCGCCCGCTTAAGCCTCCGCGCCCGTGTCGAATACCGGCGGCAGGCTGTTGACGATCTTCATCGTTTCTAGGCTGACGGTGATCACCCGCAGGAACAGATCCAAGGGGTAGCGGGGATCGCCCACGGTTTCCGTGGCCCAATCGTTGGCGTCGTTGACGATGCCGCTGTCCTTGTCGACCTTCACGCACTGGCGCTCCACCACCCAATCCAGCGCGGGCTTGCCGTTCACCACGTACTCATAGGCCGCCAACGGAATGCCCGTGACAGTGATGTGGTCGTTGTAATGCAGGACGGTCTTGTCCTTCCCGCCCTTGCCGCCATAGCGCATCTTCTCGACGCGATAGCTCACGCCCTCAGTCGCCCCGGTGATGGTGGCTGGATAGGGCGGTACCGTTTCGTAGTTCACGTGCAGGTCGCCCAAAGCCCGGCCGGCCCGCGAGAACGTCCAGAAATCGGCGGCAGTCTTCACGCAGGGGATGCGCGGCAATTCCTTGGTTAGATTGTCGGCGTAGCGCGCCCGGTAGTCCCGCGCGTGCAGCAGGCCATAGACGTAATAAAAAATGTCTTCTTTGGTGATGGCTTCATCAGGATACGCAACTTTGAAATGGGCTAGACCTTGGTCGGTGATCGCATCCCGGCGATTTTTGCTGCCAGAGTGACCAAGGTTGGCCAGCATATCACCTTGAGTGTTTTCTTTTACTTCTTCCAATTCGTTATCATAAAGATAGCGTGGAAAGCATTGGTATCCTCCCATACCAGGGGCCAGATTCAGATCTGAAATGGCATCAACCATAAGGGCCGAAAACCCCTTATCCCCGCCCAATCCTGGAACGCAGATGGTTCGATTAATTGCAGTGGATTTGGGGAAAATTCGCGGCATTTGATATATCATATCATTAAATTGGCGGCTAAAATAAACCCATTGCTTATAGAATGGTCTATACAAGCTGAGCGTCAGACAATTCTGATCGTAGGCGAATTGCCTATTTGCCACCAAAGCCTGCTTCAGAGATTTAGTCCAGCTAATTTCCTTTGAGTTTGTGTTTATAAAAGAGTCCACAATCAAATCACGGCCACTCTTATCAAGATCAGGATTTTCATTGTTGAATCTAACAACGTCATCAACATAATGTTTAATCATACTATTTATATTATTTGAAAGCTTCCCCTTAGAGGAATTGTAACACCAAGCATCTCTTCCTGTGGCAAGACCTCTTGAGTAATTTTCGAATATTTTTGAATCTATTTCCTTATCTTTGCTTCCAATAGCAATAAAACTCTCAAAGGTATTATCCCGCTGACTCAACCAATCGCCGTGCAAATCAGGCGTTATAGTACGCCATGCATTTTGAGCCAAAAGGCCAGCAATGTCGCGGAATGTTGTGATCTTCTCTAGTTTCTGTTCCCGGCTGAGATAGTCGCCGATATCATGAAAATAGATATTGCCCCGCTGCGTTGCATGAGGGTTTTTCACCAGCAAGGAAATGGCGATGGGCGCACGGCTACCACTACCAAAAATCTTTCCGCCCTCCTTGCGTGACAATTCACCAGACGTGCGCTGATTGCCCCTTAGATGAAAGATGTAGAGACTGGAAAACTCATCCGCCAAACATCGGCGCAAACCATCGGCGGTGTTTGATTCCAGAAAGCCGGCATTGGTGACGAAGCCAATCACCCCACAGTCGCCCACCCGGTCGGACGCCCAACGGATGGCCCGGATATAGCTGTCGTAAAGGGCATTCTTATTGGTGGCGGTAGAGCGCCTGGCATAAGTGGTGCGGATCCGCTCGTCCAAGCCGGGGTAACTGACATTGTCGTTGTTGTCGTTCTCGCTCTTCTGTCCCACCGAATAAGGCGGGTTGCCGATGATGACGCGGATGTCCAGGTTCTTTTGCCGGGTGCGGCGGGCGCTGTTGTCCACCAGCAGGGCGCTGACCAGATCGTCCTTTTCGTAAAGCTGGAAGGTGTCCGTCAGGCAAATGCCCTCGAACGGCTGATAGTCCCCGCCAACGATGCCGTGATAGACGGCCTCGATATTGATGGCGGCGATGTAGTAGGCTAGCAAAACCAATTCATTGGCGTGGATCTCGTGGCGGTACTTGTGGGGCAGTTGTTCCGGCGTGATCAGGCCGCTTTGCATCAACCGGGTGATGAAGGTGCCGGTGCCGGTGAAGGGGTCCAGGATATGCACGCCCGGACTGCCCAGCGTCTGGCCGAACTCCTGCCGCAGGATGTGATCCACGCTGTGCAGGATGAAGTCCACCACCTCCACCGGGGTGTAAACGATGCCCAGACGCTCCGTCATGTCAGGGAAGGCGTTGCGGAAAAACTTGTCGTATAGCTCGACGACGATCTTTTGCTTGCCGGCGGCGTTGTCTATGCCCTCGGCCCGCAGTTTCACGCTGTCATAGAAGCGTTGTAGCGTGTCGGCTTCCTTGGCCAGGTGGTGTTCCTGAAGCACGTCCAGGACGCCCTGCATGGCCAGCGACATGGGGTTATGCTGGGTGAAGCTGTAGCCCTCGAACAGGGCGTCGAACACCGGCTTGGTGATCAGGTGCTGGGCCAGCATCTCGACGATTTCGCCGTCCTTGATGCTATCGTTCAGGTCGTCCCGCAATTCCTCGGCGAAGGTGGCAAAGGCCGCGCGCTCACGGGTGTTGTCGGGGTTTTCCAGGATGGCCTTGATGCGGTCGATATGGGTGCGGGCGATCTTGGCGATATCGCCTGCCCAGTCTTCCCAGTGGTGGCGGTTGCCAACCTTCTGCACCAGCTTGGCATAGATGGCCTTCTCAATCTCCCCGATCTCGAACTGCAATTCACCCTGGTCCGGGCCATCGGGCACGCGCGCCGCCTCACCGATGGTGAAGTCGCCCTTGCCGGTGTCCTTGTTCCTCGGCCCCGTGGATTTGGCCCCGGCCTGCCGCTTCTGGACCTTATCGGTTATGGCGATGACTTCCATCTTGCTGGGGTCCTGGCCAATCAAATCCAGCTTGTTGACCATGGCGTCGAATCGGTCGTCATGCGACCGCAGGGCCTGCAGCACCTGCCACACCACCGCGTACGTCTTGTTGTCGTTCAGGGCCTCATGCGGCTCGACCCCGGCGGGGATCACCACCGGCAGGATGACATAGCCGCGCTTCTTGCCGGGGGCCTTGCGCATCACCCGGCCCACGGACTGCACCACGTCCACCTGGGAATTGCGCGGAGTCAGGAACAGCACGGCGTCCAAGGCCGGCACGTCCACCCCTTCGGATAGGCAGCGCACATTGCTCAGGATACGGCAGGTGGCGGGCGGGGGCTCGGCCTTCAGCCAGTCGAGCTTTTCCTCCTTCTCGCTGGCGCTCATGCCGCCGTCCACATGCGCCGCCTCACAGGCCAGGCGGGACGCGGCGTCGATCTGTTCCTCCGCCTGGTAGGCTTCCACCACGCTCTGGAACATGCGGGCGATGTTCTTGGAACTGACCTTGTGCGTCTTGGCGTTCTTTTGAACCTCGATCACCTGGCAAAAGGCCACGGCGCGGCGCATGGCGTCGCTGTCGCCCACCAGGCCATCGGTCAAGCCTTGCTTGGACAACGCCTTCCAACAGCCGACGATCTTGGCGGCGTCGTCCACCTTGAGCTGGTTGTTGCCATCACTCAGCAGGGCTTGCAGGCGCCGGCTGACGTGGGCTTCCTCCACCGCCAGCACGATCACCTTGTAGTCCACCAGCAGTTCCCGCTTCACCGCCTCGGAAAAAGTGATGACGAACAGTTCCCGGCCGTACAGCGCCTCGTCATCCATGGAACAGAGGGCGACGTTCTCGACTTCCGCCCGCGCCTTGGCGTTGTCGCCATAGATGCGGGGGGTGGCGGTCATGTACAGGCGCTTGGTCGCGCGGATAAAGGCGGCGTCGTGGATTTTGACGAACGCGCTTTCGTCGTCATCGCCAAAGGTCGCCCCGGTGGTCCGGTGCGCCTCGTCGCAGATCACCAGGTCGAAGTCCGCCAGGCCGTAGGCGTGCTGCGCTTTGCCGATCACCTCCAGCGAATGGTAGGTGGAAAAGACGACGCTCATGTGGTGGGCGTCGTGGCGCTTGCCCATCTCCAGCGCCAGGCGGTCGGCCTGCGTGGTGGCCGGGTACCGCAGTTCATGGGTGAAGGTCTGCACCACGTCGTCGTTCTTGTGGCGCTTATTCCCCACGTCGCTGTCGGAACAGACGGCGAAGCTGTGCAGCGGGGTCTCACTTTCCTGGGTCCATTCCGTCAGCGTCTGAGACAGCAGCGACAGGCTAGGCACCAGGAACAGAACCCGCTTGCCGCGTCCAGCCAGACGTTCGGCGATTTTCAGGCTGGTGAAGGTCTTGCCGGTGCCGCAGGCCATGATCAGCTTGCCGCGATCCGCGACCGCCAGGCCCCGTTGCACCGCCGCCAGGGCACGTTCCTGATGCTCCCGCAGCCGCTTCTTTTCCCGGAGAACGGGCGCCTTGTGCGGCTCATACCGTGACCAGTCGATCTGGCTGTTTTCCAGGTCGTGCAGGTCGATCTTGGTGACCGGGGGCCGCTGGTCCTGAAGGGCGTCGTTGGCGTGCTCGCTCCAGTTTGTGGTGGTGGTGACGATCACGCGGTGGGTGAAGGGGCGCTTTCCCGACGCTGTGAAAAAGCTGTCGATGTCGGCCTTCGTGACCCGGTAGTCATCCGCGTAGAACTTGCACTGGATGGCATGAAGCTCGCCCGTGCCCTGCGTGCGCGCCACCAGGTCGATGCCGGTGTCCCGCTTATCCAGCCCCTGTTCCCTGGCCCAGTCGGCGTAGGTCCAGACCTGGTCATACAGGTCGCGGTAGCTGGCCTCGTTGGTCAGATACGCCCGGATCAGTTCCTCGAAATACGTGCCCTTCTCGCGCTCGGTCATGGCGGCGTGACGGAACTGGTCCAGGATGTTCTTCAACGGGCTCATGGGCGTCGATCTCGGCAAATGATCCAGGCAGGGCGCAAAGCGGCACGGGCGGGCACCGCGAAAGCGTCCTAACATGCGGACATTGAATCAGCATTTCCAGATTCCCGTGAGCCGCTAAATTTCACCTCCAACCCCTTACCGCAAGGGGCCGAATCGCGGCTGGCCGGCGATGCGCGCGGCCTACCCTCCTTCCCGAATGCCAGCGCCGCCGAAATGACGCCTACACGGTTCCGGCGACCCGGCGCTGATCGGGCGCGGACTGGAACCGGGCCCAGGTCCTGGGCCGTTCCGCCGCCAGGAACTCATCGGCGATCACCGGAACCCATGCCTCCAGATCGTACATCGGCGCCGGTGTACCCGATTGCCGGGCGCGGGCATGCCATCGTAGACGGCGGGAGGTATCGACAGCCCCCATAACCTGGACGGCGAAGGCCGCAGCCAGTGCCAAGGGGGGCCGGGCCCCCGGGACACGCTCCCGTGCCGCCGAGGCCCCCGACGCGGCCACCAGCCCCTCAAGTTCCCGCCTCACCTCCCAAGCCTGAAGCCCACACCCCACGAGGCGCTCCGCCAGCCCCCGCACCAGGTCGGCGCCCACACGGCCCACGGCGTCCAGCACGTCGCGCCGGGCGTTCTCCAGGCGCCAGGGTGTGGCGCTCGCCTGCTGGATGCGACGGGCCAAGCGCTCCACCTCCAGGTCCGTTGCTCCTGGCGTAATCCCCCGGCCGGTACAGGAGGTTTCTTTCCCCTGTTTGGCGGCACCTGGTGCCGGTAAGGCCGGCACCTCCTGCCGCTCGGCATACCAGGCCAGGTCATCACCTGCCACCTCCGCCGGCTCCTGACCGGCACCAGGTGCCGGTTTGAGCGCCAGGCCGTAGTGCGAGGACCGCGCCTGGCGCCGCGTCACTCTCAGGAACCCGCCCTCAACCAGCGCGGTGATGGCCTTGCGCACCGACCGCTCGCAGAAGCCGGCGACGCGGACAATGCTTTCCAGGCTGGGGCAGGTCAGGCCGGTTTGGGAGTTGTGGAAGCGAATCAGGGCCGCCGCCACGGCGACGACGATTCCGCCCAGGTCGGCGTCCTGGACCTGTTCCAGCCAGCGTAGCCTATTGACAGGGGAGAGGCCGGCGCTAGGGTTGGGGCCGGCCCAGGAAAGCGGGGTCGAAGCGCTTTGGTCTCGAACGCAAGTGACACGCATAGCCTGCTAAGCCTTTGATGGCGTTGCGTGCGTTTGCTCTTGCCGGCCGGATCAAGCCTTTGATTTCGTTGGAAGTTGCATGCAATGGCATTGTAGAGGTCAGCGGTTCGATCCCGCTTAGCTCCACCAAATCCGAGAGCCCGGTTGGCATCGCCCAGCCGGGCTTTTTCGTTTATCCTTCCCATTCTGCGCGCACCTTTTGCTCCGATAGCAAGAAATACTCCTCTTGAATCTCGTCTATCCTGAGGGCAATCATTAATTTAATACCCTTTCAGTGGAATGAGACATGAGCTTGAGGAACGAGTACCGCAACCCGCTGCCCGGCGTGCCAGTGGTGGAGTCTCCCTTCTTCGAGCGCCTGTTCATGGCGCAGGATCCGACTCCTGAAGAAGTGCGAATCGCACAGGATTTAAGGGAAAAGGGCTATGCCGTCGTCGACTTTCCCGAACCGGAATTCGATCGGCTGGCGACCGAAATCCGCGAGGAACTGAGTGGCCAGTACGATTGGCAAGCTTGGCGAGCGGGGCAAATACCGTCACTCCGGATTCAAGACGCCTGGGAGACCAACGCCAACGTCCGCCGCATTGCCGCCAATCAGCACGTATTGAAGTTACTGGAACGCCTCTACGGTCGCCGCGCCTTTCCCTTTCAGACGCTGAACTTCGCGGTGGGTACGCAGCAGCATGTTCATAGTGACAGTGTCCATTTCAGTTCCATTCCCGAACGCTTTATGTGTGGGGTTTGGGTGGCGCTGGAAGACATCGATATGGATAACGGCCCCCTGATGTACTATCCCGGAAGCCATAAATGGCCGCTTTATCTGAATGAACATATTGGTGTTAATTCTCAACATCTGAACCGACAATTCGCCCAATATGGCGATTATGAATATCTTTGGCGGGAACTGATCTCAGTACATGATGTCAAGCCAGAGATATTTCTAGCAAAAAAGGGGCAGGCCCTAATTTGGTCTGCCAATCTGTTGCACGCGGGCGGTAAGCAAAATGACCTAAACCGCACACGCTACAGCCAAGTTACGCACTACTATTTTGATGATTGTAGTTATTATACGCCTTTGGCGTCAGATCCCTTTTACGGCAACATTTATTTCCGTAACCTGATGGACATCTCGCAGGGTGGGCAGGTCGCCAACAAGATTTGCGGCCATGAGGTGCCCGAGGCTTTCATTAAAGTCACGGTCCCCGGCAAAACGGCCAGGAGCACCAAGCTACCCGCTGATTTCGATCCCGAAGCGTATCTCGCCCTGAACCCCGACGTGAAGGCGGCCAATGTGGAACCGGCCGAACATTACCTTAATCATGGCCAACGGGAGGGCCGCCGCTGGCGCTGAGCGGGATGGCGGCGCCATCCGGGTCACCCAGGATAGCGCTTCTTCCTGCCCGACCCTAACTTCTGAGAGATCGTGTCCATCTTAAAATCCCCATTCCTGGCGCTATGCGCGGCGGCTTGGCTGTCGACCGTATCCCCGGCTTTCGCAACTGAGCCCTGGGACACCGACTTCCTGCCGCCCGTGCCCTCCTGGCGCGGCGCCTCGGAAAAGCTGGTGGTGAAGGCGGGCGATCCCTGGGCCACGCCGGCGGAGCTGACCGGCCTGACGGCCACGCCCAGCTATGACGAGACCCGCGCCTTCATCGACCGGCTGGTCGCGGCGTCCCCCCTGTTGCGGCAGGAGGTGTTCGGCGTCTCGCCCGAGGGGCGGGAGATGGTGGCGGTGCTGGCCGCCAAGGGCCTGGTGGACGGCAAGCCGGACCCGGCCAAGCCCCTGCTGCTGGTGCAGGCCGGCATCCACGCCGGTGAGATCGACGGCAAGGACGCGGGCCTGATGCTGCTGCGCGACATCACCCAGCGCGGCAAGGACGGCCTGCTGGATGGCGTGAACCTGCTGTTCGTGCCCATCTTCAACGTCGATGGGCATGAGCGCGCGGGCGCCTATAACCGGCCCAACCAGCGCGGCCCCATGAACCAGGGCTGGCGCACCACGGCGCAGAACCTGAACCTGAACCGCGACTACGGCAAGCTGGACGCGCCGGAGATGCGGGCCATGATCGGCCTGATCACCAGGTACCAGCCCGACCTGTACCTGGATATCCATGTCACCGACGGCATGGACTATGCCTATGACATCACCTTCGGCAATGACGAGGCCCCTGGTGACGATATGGGCGCCGGGGCCCCGTTTTCCCCGGCCATCGACCGCTGGCTGGCCGGCCCGTTCAAGGCGGCGGAAACCGAGGCCCTGAGCAAGGCCGGGCACATCCCCGGCCCGCTGGTGATGGAAGCCGATGGCCGCAAGCCGGAAGGCGGCATCACCGGCGGCACCACGCCCCTACGCTTCTCCGTCGGTTACGGCAATCTGGCCCATATCCCCACCGTGCTGGTGGAGAACCACGCCCTGAAGCCCTACCGCCAGCGCGTGCTGGGCACCTATATCCTCGTCGAGCGGGCGTTGACCCTGCTGGCGAACCAGGGTGCCGCCCTGCGCCAGGCCATGGCATCCGACCGGGCCCGGCGCCCCGACCCCATCCCCGTGGCGTTCGAGGCGGAGAAGACGCCCAGCGGCAGCATCGATTTCAAGACCATGCGGCACGAGGATTATTTGTCCCCCGCCTCGGGTGGGACGGAGGTGCGCTGGCTGGGCCGGCCCGGCCCCACCGTGCGCATGCCTGTCTACGGCGACCACGTCAGCGTCAGTGTCACCCGGCCGCAGGCCTATTGGGTGCCGGCCACCAAGCCCGAGATCATCGAGCGGCTGCGCCTGCACGGCCTGGTCCTGGAAACGCTTGACCGGCCGCGCGACGTCACCGTCGACAGCGTGCGGCTGGTGGAGCCCGCGCTGGCCACCGAGGCCAACGAGGGCCATGTCATGCTGGTGAAGGCCGGCTACGCGCATGAGACGCGCACGGTGCGCTATCCCAAGGGCAGTGTGCGCGTGCCCACGGACCAACCGCTGGGCGATTTGGCGGCGGCGCTGCTGGAGGCCGAAAGCAGCGAGTCGTTCCTGGCCTGGGGCTTCTTCCCCGAAATCCTGCAACGCACCGAATATATCGAGCCCTATGCCATCGCCCCGCTGGCGGAGCGCATGCTGGCGGCCAGCCCCGCCCTGAAAGCGGGGTTCGAGGCCAAGCTGAAGGCCGATCCCGCCTTCGCCGCCAGCCCCGACCAGCGCCTGGCCTGGTTCTACGAGCGCACCCCCTACAGCGACGCCGCCTACCTGCGCTATCCCGTGGGCCGAGAGATGGGGCGCTGAATGCGAAAAGGCCGCCCCCGATGGCGAAGGCGGCCTTTCATTCCAGGATGTGGGAACGGTCTATGCCAGCGGCGCGAGACTTGAACTCGCGCCGCTGTAGCCCGCGACTGCGGGCGCTGGAGATCTCCGGGGAGACGAAGGCGGACTGGAAATCGAGGAGAAGCCAAGCCAGCGGATGCTGGCGCCCGGCGCATGAGGGAGCATTTGAACGGTCATGTTCAAATGCCGCGCGTATCACTTGCCAGTCAGCACCCAGTCGGGCCGCACCCAGTGGCAGGTGTAGCCGCCGATGTTCTTTTCCAGATAGTCCTGGTGGTAGTCCTCGGCCTCCCAGAAGGTGCCGGCCGGCACGATCTCGGTGACGACCTTGCCCGGCCAGCGGCCGGAGGCGTCGACCTCGGCCGTCACTTCCTCCGCCGCCGCCTTCTGTTCAGGCGAGGCATAGAAAATGGCGCTGCGGTACTGGCTGCCGATGTCATTGCCCTGGCGGTTGGCGGTCGTCGGGTCGTGGATCTGGAAGAAGAACTCGATCAGCCGGCGATAGGTCAGCTTGGCCGGATCGAAGGTGATCTCGATGGCCTCGGCATGGCCGGTGGTGCCGGTCTTCACTTCCTTATAGGTCGGGTTGCTCAGCGCTCCGCCGATATAGCCGACGCGGGTGTCGACCACGCCCGGCACCTTGCGGATCAGATCCTCCATACCCCAGAAGCAGCCACCAGCCAGCGTCGCGGTTTCGGTCGTCATCATCTTCATCCTTGGGATCGGCAAACAATCAGGCACTGCAGGTAAGCGCTGGCGGGGTCCGCTTCAACGGCGATGCCGCAGCGGACCCCAACCACGGGCGCCCAACTCAGGAGGCCGGGCCGTAAATGGCCTCGATCTCCGCATCGTCGAAGCGGTAGTGGGTGCTGCAGAACTCGCACGCCACATCCACCGCGCCATCGACCTTCAACTCCGCCACTTCCTCGCGCGGCAGGGACCGCAGCACCGTCACCACCCGCTCCCGCGAGCAGCGGCACTGGGCGTTCAGGCCGTGGGGGTCGTAGGCGCGCACCTCCTCCTCATGGAAGAGGCGGTACAGCACGTCGTTCACCGGCAGGGCCGGGTCCAGCACCTCATCCGGGGTGACGGTGGACAGCAGGGCCATGGCCCGCCGCCAATCGTCCTCCAAATCGCTGGGCTTGGCGTCCGACGCCACGCTGCCGGCATCCTCATCGGGCAGGGCCTGCAGCATGATGGCGCCGCCACCCCAAGCGCCCCCATCAGATAGGCCGGCATGGACGACGATGCCCGTCGCCAGCTGTTCCGACTGGGTGAAGTAGTGGCGCACGCAATCATCCATGCGGGCGCCATCCAGGCCAACGATGCCCTGGTAGCGCTGGGTGTGCTCCCCCTGGTCCACGGTGAAGGCCAGATAGCCTTTGCCCAGCAGGGCGGGCACGGGCGCCGCCTCGACATCCGCCGTCAGGGCGGCCTTCAGCGCGTCCTCGTCGAACTGGGCGTAGCCGCGCACGGCGCCGGCGCTGGTGACGTCGGCCACCATCAGCTTGATGGGGCCGTCGCCCTTGGTCTGCAGGGTGAACACGCCCTCATACTTCAGCGCCGCCGCCAGCGTGGTCGCCAGCGTGATCGTTTCCGCCAGCATCTGCGCGACGGGCCCCGGATAGGCGTGGCGGCTCAGAATCTCATCCAGCACCGGGCCTAGGCGCACCATGCGGCCGCGCAGGTTGGACCGGTCCAGCTGGAAGGGCTGCACCACGTCGATGTCCCGCGCAACGGGGGAGGACTCAAGGGTGGAAACGGCGGCGGTGGTCATGGTCGCTTACCCCAAAAATAAAGGCGCCCGACCGGGGTCAACCGATCGGGGCCTTATGGAACCTCAAAGCCGGGCAACCTTGCTTCGATACCGGAACGATCAGGCGTTCAAGCACCAGGCCAGGATGCCCTTCTGGGCGTGCAGGCGGTTCTCCGCCTCGTCCCAGACGACGGACTGCGGCCCGTCGATGACGGAGGTGGTTACCTCCTCCTCCCGATGGGCCGGCAGGCAATGCATGAATATGGCGTCGGGGGACGCCAGTTTCATCAGCCCGTCATTGACCTGGAAGGGGGCCAGCATTGCCGTGCGCGCAGGCGCATCCTTGTGATGCATGGACACCCAGGTGTCGGTCACCACGATGTCCGCCCCCTCGGCCGCCGCCTTGGGATCGTCCGTCACCACCAGGCGGGCACCTTCGCGCGCCGCCCAAGCGATGGTGTCGGCCGTGGGCTGCAGGCTCTTCGGCGCCGCCACCCTCATTTCGAAGCCGAAACGGGCCGCCGCGTGGATCCAGCTTTGGCAGACGTTGTTGGCATCGCCGCTCCAGCAGACGACGCGGCCCTCGATGGGTCCGCGCTTCTCCTCGAACGTCATGATGTCCGCCATGATCTGGCAGGGGTGGGAGGTGTCGGTCAGGCCGTTGATGACGGGGATGCTGGCCGCCCCCGCCATCTCGTGCACCTTGGTCTCATGATCCGTGCGGATCATGATAACGCTGACGAAGCGCGACAGCACCCGGGCGGTGTCGGCGATGGTCTCGCCATGGCCCAGCTGGATCTCGCGGCCCGTCAGGGTGATGACATCGCCGCCCAACTGGCGCATCCCCACCTCGAACGAGACGCGGGTGCGGGTGGACGGCTTCTCGAAAATGGTCGCCAGCGTCAGGCCCCGGAAGGGCTGGGGATGCTGGGCGGTGCCGTTGGTCTTCTTCAGGTCCCGGCCCCGGTTCAGGATCTCCCGCAGCGTGGCCGTGTCGAAATCACTGATATCCAGGAAATGCCGGACCTTCTTGGTCGTCGCGGTCATGATTGGGCTCTCCTCAGGCCGCCAGGGCCGCACAGGTGCGGTCCAGGATGGCCACGGCCTCGTTGATCTCGGCCTCGCCCACGATCAGCGGCGGCAGGATGCGGATGACGTTGTCGGCGGCGGACACCACCAGCATGCCGTTATCGCGCAGGGCGGTGACCAGGTCGCCCGCGGGGACGACGCACTTCAGGCCCAGGATCAGGCCCTTGCCGCGCACGCTGTCCAGCACGGAGGGATGGCGCTTCACGAGATCGTCCAGCTTGCCCTCCAGCAGGGCGCCCTTGGCGATGACGTTGTCCAGGAAGCCCGGCTGCAGCACCACGTCCAGCACCGCGTTGCCCACAGCCATGGCCAGCGGGTTGCCGCCGAAGGTGCTGCCATGGGTGCCGGCCACCATGCCCTGGGCCGCCTTTTCGGTGGCGAGGCAGGCGCCCAGCGGGAAGCCGCCGCCGATGCCCTTGGCGATGCACATGACATCGGGGGTCACCCCCGCCCATTCATAGGCGAACAGCTTGCCGGTACGGCCCACGCCGCACTGGATCTCATCGAAGAACAACAGCAGGCCATGTTCATCGGCGATGGCGCGCAAGGCCTTCAGATAACCCAAGCTGGCGGGGCGGATGCCGCCCTCGCCCAGGATGGGCTCCACCAGGATGGCGGCGGTCTGCGGCGTCACGGCGGCCTTTACCGCCGCGACGTCGTCGTAAGCGACACGGTCGAAGCTGTCGAGCAGGGGGCCGAAGCCCTTCACCATCTTGTCCTGACCGCTGGCGGCGATGGCCGTCATCGTGCGGCCATGGAAGTTGCCGCCAGCGACGATGAAGCGGGTCTTCTCCGGATGGCCGGTCTCATAGTGGTACTTGCGGACCAGCTTCACGCCGCATTCCCATGCCTCGACACCGGAATTGGTGAAGAACATGGTGTCGGCGAAGGTCAGTTCCTTGAGGCGGCCGGCCAGCTTCTCCTGCCCCGCCACGCGGAACAGGTTGGAGGTGTGCCACAGCTTGTGCGCCTGCTCGGTCAGCTTTTCCACCAGGTAGGGGTGGGCATGGCCAAGGGCGTTCACCGCGATGCCGCTGGTGAAATCCAGGAATTGTCGGCCGGTCGTGTCGTAGAGGAAGCAGCCCTCACCCCGCTCGAACACAACGTCGATCCGGGAATAGGTCGGCATCACGACAGGAATCACGGCCTGACACTCCTTTATTTTCTGAGGCGCGTTACACGGAATTATAACAAAGCGTGGGACTCACCCGGCGCGCCGACCGGGGATTTGAACCGCCGACTATTGTGTGCCGCAAGCCCTTCGTCAATCGCAACCGGCCCTATCCTGGACGGCCCTGCCATGCGCCCGGAATACGGATGCCCGGAGGCGGCGGCAACGCCCGGAGAGGGCGCGCCCATGCATGCGCCGCCCACCGCCCGCCCATGGGCCCGGGAGATGTTGCGAAAAGCCTCAGAAACGCTTAAGAGTTTCCGGGTGTCCGGCCCGTTTTGGCGGGTGGGACGGTGCCGTGTGGGGAACAGGCGCCGCCCCGCGCCGGAGTTGTTGTTGGGATGCCGGCCTGCGCCGGGAACGTTGATACGATGCCGGCCTGCGCCGGCTGTTTTGATACGATGCCGGCCCGCGCCGGCTGGGTTCATATGATGCCGGCCTGCGCCGGACTATGAGGGGGACCGATGGCCAGTGACATCCTCGATCCGCGCAGCTTTCTGCGGCCGGGCCTGAACGGCGCACCGCAGGCGGAAGGCGCGCCCGACCTGGGCGGCGGCGTCACCACCATCTCGCCCGAGGCGCGGATCGAGGGCGCCAAGATTTCCCATTGCCACACCCTGCATGTCGCCGGTCGCCTGGTCGATGTGACACTGAATGAGGTGAAGGTCCTGGAAGTGGCCGAGGGCGGCCATTTCGAGGGGACCGCGGTGGTGGAAAGCATGAAGGTTTCCGGCCACGCCACTGGCACCATCGAGGTGACCGGCACCCTGTCCATCGGTGAGACCGGCCAGGTCGACGGCACCATCCGCTATGGCCGTATCAGCATCGCCGACGGCGGCTCGATCTCCGGCACCATCCAGAGCGGCAAGTCGCACTGAACGGTTCCATGGTCCGGTGACGCGCCGGCGTGGTCGGCGCGCGGGTTTCAGGGGCGGCCTTCGGGTCGCCCCTTCGCTTTTGGGCCGGCCGTGCCAGTCCCCCCGTCCTAACCCACAGCCTCCTGGGCGGCCAGGATGCCCTGCAGGGTGTCGCCCCCGGCGATGGGCACGCCGCTGCGGGCGCCGGTCTGGTTGCCGTTGGCGGCCATCTGCGCCCCGCCGCCATTCATCTGCCCGCCCCCCGCCTTGGATGCTTCGTCCAGGCCGTCCTTGCCGCCGGCGGTCATCTGGCGGACCTTCTGCTCCACCTCGCGCATGATCTGGCGTTCCAGGTCGGCGCGCTGATCGGCCGGCATGGCGGCAATGCCCTGGGCGGTCAGCCCCTTGGACTGCACCGTCTCCTCGGCGATCTTCTGCTTCATCTGCTTGATCTGATAGGACCAGTACCCTTGGACACCACCGCTGGTCATGTCCTTCAGCAGGGTCTGGGGATCGTCTTCGCCCTTCAGCATGTTGGCGAAGGCGCCATCGGTCTGGCTGACGGACAGGCCAGCGCCCTGCGCCCCGGTCGAACCGGCGGCACCGGCACCCATGGCGCCGAATCCGCCATAGGCGTTGGCCTGTGTATGGTTTCCGGTGTTCAGGAACGACATGGCCTTCAGCCTCCTGTCCCATGAAATGACGATGCGGATGGACCTCGGCCGGGTGCCTGCCCCTCCGCGACGGGGCAGGCGGCAACCTGCGGCCCGCCCACGATTTCAAGCAAGTCGCGGGCCGCGACGGGCCAGCCGAAAAATCAGGAGAACCGCCGCCTTCTCCCAAATAGCCGGGCAGGCAGCGCTGTCCGTCCCGGCAAAGGATTCCGACAGATCGGCAACTATTGCCGATCTGTCGGCCCTGCTCAGCCGGCCACTTCCTGTTGCGCCAGCATCCCCGACAGCGTGGATTCGTCCAGGCCACGGCTGGCTGCCCGGGGCTGGGCCGCAGCCCCCGCGTCCCCACTGGCCTGGCCGCCGGTATCCTCCGACAGGGTGCCGGCGTCGGGTGCGGCGTCCTCCAGCCCTGGTCCCTTGCGCGTCTGCCCGGTGGTCATTTCCCTGACGACGCGCGCCACTTCGCGCATGATGAGGCGCTCGACCTCGGCCCTGTCATCCTCGGACATGGCGGCCAGACCTTGGCGGGTGACCCCCATCTGGCCCATGACGCGGCTGGCGATCTCAGCCTTCAATTCCTTGAGCCGCCAAGCCCAATAGCCCGGCACACCCCCAGTGGTGATTTCCGCCAGCGTCGCCTTCGGGTCATCTTTCCCCCCTTCAGCAACGCGGCGAACTCGCTGTCCGTCTTCTGGTCTTCGGTCTTCTTGTCCTGGGTTTTCTTGTCAGCGGCGACCCCCGTCCCGCCCGCGGCGGCTGAGCCCCCCTCCGCGACGATCATTGCAGCCATCATCGTCCCCCTGTTCACCAAAAGGAGGTGGGGCGCCCCCACCCAGGACGACAACCTTGCAAATATCGTGCAGCTGCTGATCGCACCCGAAGCCGGAGGCGCGGTATCAGCCGAAGCGCGTCAAGCGCTCCACCAGCAGGTCGAAGAAGGCGTCGCTGTCGGCCTTCAGCATGACGGTGGCGTTACGCGGGCGGCCCGTGGTGTTCCAGCGGTCGATGACCGTCTGGCCGGTGGTCAGCGGACTGGCCGTCTCGATTTCCACATTCACCGTCTTGCCCTGGAAAATCTCCGGCCGGATCAGCCAGGCGATGACGCAGGGATCGTGCAGCGGGCCGCCATCGGTGCCGTACTTGTGCTCATCATAACGCTGATAGAAGTCCAGCATCTCATAGGTCGCCTGGGACACGCGGTTGCCCACGGCCTGGATGCGGTCCATGTGGCGACGGGCCGTCAGCACCTGGTGGGTGACATCCAGCGGGAACATGACGATGGGCACACCCGACTTGAAGACGATGTCGGCGGCGTGCGGGTCGACATAGATGTTGAACTCGGCGCAGGGGGTGGAATTGCCGCCCTCCATCTGCGCGCCGCCCATCAGCACGATCTGGCGCAGGCGGGGGGCGATCGCCGGCTCCTTCACCAGGGCGCGGGCGACGTTGGTCAGCGGCCCCAGGGGGCACAGGGTGACGCTGCCGGGCTCCTCCCGCATCACCGTCTCGATGATGAAGTCGACGGCGTGCTGCGCCTGCAGGGGCATGGTGGGTTCGGGCAGCACCGGGCCGTCCAGGCCGGTGTCGCCATGCACCTCCGGTGCTGTATGCAGCAGGCGCACCAGGGGCCGGTCGCACCCGGCGAACACCTTCACATCGGCCCGGCCCGCCAGTTCGCACACCCGGCGGGCGTTCTTCTCCGTCCAGGGCAGGGGCGCGTTGCCGGCCACGGCGGTGATGCCCAGCACCTCCACATCCTCCGGGCTGGCCAGCGCCAGCAGGATGGCGACGGCGTCATCCTGGCCGGGGTCCGTGTCGATGATGATCTTGTAGGGCTTGGCCGCCTCGGCGGCGGTAAGGGTCGTGGTAGGGGTCGTGGGGGCCGTGGGTGTGGTGATCATGGCACTGCCGTCGGTCTTGGGCGGAAAGGCCGACACTTAGCGCGAAAAACCCTTGAGAGGAAGCGGCCCACCCCGTTTTATGGCGCGGAGTGCCCAGGGGGTGCGACAGACCGTCCCTCCCCGCCAGCCCCCCTCGTGCCCGCCTGTCCCTTGAGCCGCCCCATGTCCCACCCCATCGCCCGTCCGACCGTTGAGGCCCCAGCGGGCGCCGTCCCGCCGGCGGAGGGCCTGCCCGGCCTGGCGGTGTTCGACTTCGACGGCACGCTGGTGCGGGGCGACAGCCTGCTGCCCTTCCTGGCGCGGGTGGCGGGGGGCGAGACGCTGCGCCGCCACCTCGCCCGCAGCGCCGCGGGTGCCGCCTCCCGCCGGCTGCCCGGCCGCGCCACCCTGGTGAAGGGGGGGCACCCCGCCGACGCTGACGATGATTTCAAGACGGCGTTCAAGCGCCGGCTGCTGCGCCGCTGCCTGGCGGGGGTGCCCCTGGCGCGGGCTCAGGCGGCGGCGGCGGACATGGCGGCCTGGGTGCGTTGGAACACCCCGTTGCGCGACACCCTGCTGCGGCACGCCGACCAGGGGCATCGCGTGCTGGTGGCGACCGGGGCCCTGACCCTGTACATGCCCACCCTGCTGGCCGACCTGCCGGTGCATGACCTGCTGGGCACGGAAATGGCGGTGGGCGACGACGGCCTGCTGACGGGGGAAATGGTGGCCGGCAACTGCGTGCGGGCGGAGAAGGCGCGCCGCCTGGCGCTGTGGATGCAGGAGACCGGCCCCTATGGCCGCCGCTGGGGCTATGGCAACCAGCCCAGCGACCTGCCCTTCCTGGCGCTGATGGACGAGGCGACGGTGGTGCCGACGGCGCATTAGTTTTTTGCCCTCAAGCGCCGGGCGCCGCCGTCCGGCAGCTTGGCTTCCTCGCTTTCCAGTCCGCCTTCGGCTCCCCACAAAGCTCCGGCGGACGCGGGTCGCGTCCTAATTGGAGGGACGCCAGCGACTTCGTAATGCTCGCCTCAGAGCCTGATGTAAGGCGCCCGCACACCGACGGGGGAGCCCAGGGTGAAGCCCAGCACCTGGTCGGCGCGGCCCTGATTCACGGCGATCTCCACCAACCCGCTGGAATTGACGTACCAGAAGGCGGCCCCCCGGGGCACGGCGCCGAAGGTGCGGGCGGCCTCCACCGCCCGGCCCCCCTCGGGACCGCCCACCCACAGCCGGGCATCGGGCGCCACGGTGCCATCCAAACTCCCGGTGGGCCGCAGCCCGGTCCAGCCGTTGCCATAGCTGTCGATATAGAGGATTCGGCTGTTCCCGGCCGTGTCGCCCTCCCCTCTTTCCCTCGAGGGCGCCGCGCCCGTCAGATCGTCCACGGCCAGGGGACGGGCCCAATCGCCCAGCTCCCGCCCCTCGGCCACCCGGGCCGCCACGGGCGCGAACAGGTCGCGGCCATGGAAGGACACGGACAGGGCCGGGGGCCGCCAGGTGATCTCCCACGCCTCGGCCAACCCGCCGGTGGCGATGGTGTCATGGATCAGGGGCCGGAACAGGCCGTTGTCCGGCCCCACCAGCCAGACGGGGCGCCCCAGCTTGCCCGAGAGGCTTACGGCCAGAGGCCGGCGGTCCGTGCCCACGCCGGGGTCGACCACGGCCAGGAAGACGGCGGGAATGGTGATGAGCGGCAACGCCGCCAGGGTGGCGGGCAGGATGGCGGCCAGCAGACGACCGGCGGCCGGGGGATCGAAGGCCGGGGCGTCGTGCATCAGGTCGATGATGGGGGTGCCCGGCGCGCGCGCCGCCAGCGCCGCCCGCATCTGGCCGACATAGGGGCCGGACCAGCCGAAGTCGGTGTAGAGGAAGATCATGGCGGCGGACCTCTTGGCGGCGGCGGACGGAACGCGCCCCATCATGGCCGGCGGCGGCCCTCAAAGGAAAGGGCCGCCCGGTTGCCCGGACGGCCCCTCAACCCTTTGGTCGCTGGCGGGTTCCGCTTAGTTGCGGCGGTCGCCCATCAGCTGCATCAGGGAGATGAAGATGTTGATGAAGTCCATGTACAGGCTGAGCGCGCCCATGACGGCCAGCTTGGTGTTGGCCTCGACGCCCCAGGACTCGGCGTACATCTCCTTGATGCGCTGGCTGTCATAGGCGGTCAGGCCCGTGAAGATCAGCACACCCAGCACCGACACCGCGAACAGCAGCGCGCTGGAGGCCAGGAAGATGTTGACCAGGCTGGCGATGACCAGGCCGATCACGCCCATGATCAGGAAGGAGCCGAACTGCGTCAGGTCGCGCTTGGCGGTGTAGCCGTACAGCGCGGCGCCGGCGAAGGTGGCGGCGGAGATGAAGAACACGCGGGCGATGCTGGCGTCGGTGAACACCCGGAACAGGCTCATGAGCGACAGGCCCATGACACCGCTGAAGACGAAGAACAGCGTGCGCAGCGCCCCCGAGGACATGCGGTTAAAACCGGCCGACAGCACCAACACGAAGCCGATGGGGGCCAGCATGACCACCCACTTCAGCGGGGTGCCGAAGATGGCCGTCACCAGGGCGTCGGACTGGGCACCGAAGTAGGCGACAAGGCCGGTGACGATCAGGCCGACGGTCATATAGTTGAAAACGCGCAGCATGTGCTGACGCAGGCCCTCATCGAACAGGGCCCGGTCGTAAGCGCCGGTGCTCGACGCAAAACGATTGTAGGGTCCAATAGCCATGACGTTCCTCGAATGATCCCAGGTTAAACCCAGGCGACCCCCCTGGGCCGCGATTTCCATATTGTCCCACTGGCCCGGCAATTCAACGGGAAAGCGACCAAGCCCCGGACGGGTTACACACTTGTAATGTGGGGAGGAACCGTGGCGACAGTGAGGCGGTGGGCGTTAAGGCCCAGGCGTCGGATGGCCGCGGAATGGTTCTGTCGGGGAGGGATGGCACCGCCAGAAGGCGGCGGGTTCCGGCTGGCCGGAACAGAAGCGGGTGAAGGGAAGCGAACCCTCGTCGTAAGCTTGGGAAGCTTGCGACGAGTAGATTCATCATGTTGATAATAAATGATATATTATCATCCATCATCTATGTGTAAGCGCCTATGTAAGTCCTCAAGATTACCTTATATCTGCGAAAGAGTCAGACTTAGGGTGTTGCGACGCCCTCACGCCGGAAATGTAATGGTGTTCCCGTACGATTACATTCCCATGCCAGCATCTCTGGATCGTCCTCCTCGGCCTTGGGGCCCCCGACGGGGGGGGCGGGAGTGTACGAGGCATTCGCAGTAGTGGCCGCAATCGAATGCTTATGGTCTAGCCACGGAATGGCTTCGACTGCTCGCCTTAACTCCTGGAATGCCACCATATTCCCGTCAGCACTGACGGCTAAGACATTCGCGACGTCATAGCCACAACCGACCAGGGCCTCCACCGCTTGAGGGGCCGTATCAAACAGCAATCCCGTCTGCGCGGAAGTCAGTGCATGACTTATCAGGAACGTAGCGAAATCCCACGAACCGAGCACGGTATCGACTGTCCAGATGCCCGTTTCATCAACCTCTTTCTTAATGTCATCTGCAGAGCGAACTGTGGGAGTACAAATAGGACGGCACTGGTCTTGATGCCAGAACACATAATACCCCATACCTGTCTCAACCAACTTGTGCAGTTGACGCTCATTTCCACTAAAATGCCCGACGCTGGTTCTCCAACGGGTCTGGGTTCCAGAATTTTTCGCTTGGAAGAGCATAGTTCTAAAGCGATCAGCACCGTCAACGTTGACGTGTGCGACGATCCCCAGATCAGCGCCATTATATTTTTCGATGGATCCCGTTGGAGCGTAATATAGATGACATCCATTCCCCCTTGGAAGGGGTGCATTTGCTGAAAAATGCGTGATCTTCTCCCGAATTTGCCATGCCAGCATATTGGGAAAAACCGGATTCAGCTCTTCTTCTAGGCGTTTAATTGATACACGACAGAACTCATGGGCACCCGCAAAAGATGCAGAAAATAAAACAGCTTTTCCAGGCTGGGTTGATAGCCAAGGATACGCCGCAGCGGCTAGCGCGACAGTCGGAAATATGGTTGGTTGGTTCAACTCCCTTTGAAGATTTGCTCCCGCTCCCGCTACCCGATTGCTTCCGTCCTTGTCGAATAGACCAAATTGCGCCTCCCATAATTTAGAAATGTGCCGAAACGTAAAATCTCCGGCTGAGTCATCTATGGCAGCTATGCCGAATCCATCCGCCCAAAACGCGCGAGTGCTCTCAAGAAGCCTATCCGCGTAAGTATCGGCTGGATGGGGGGTATTTCTCTTCGTATTCCAGTATTCCAATTTTCCCTCCCTCAAATCATATTTTTTCGCAAACTGCGCAGGAATTGTCTCGTCTGTTTGGACGGTATGGCAACTGAGCTAAACTATTACCCAGCTTATGATCAAGCCGCCAGCTCGCCAGTGGTGGCGCGGTCTGATGATATGCCTCCCTCCTCCCGCACACAGGACAGATGCCCTCGAATACGTGGAGCATTTCCACATTAAGCCCGCCAATTAAGCACTAGGCGACCTCAACTCGATCGATCTTGAACAAACTCTGGGGTCATCCTGGTGTCATCCATTCCGACAGCCCCTCAGCCAGTAAGACACCCGGATAACTCCAGGGCTGCTGGCTTTGGTCCCAGGCCCCAGTCGCCACCGCATCCAACATCGGTCAAGTCGACAGTTTTGTCGCGAAGACACACGATGTCGCGTTGGCGGAACTCGCGAGCATGGGCCACCAGAACGGACCTGCTTTCCAACCAAGATCCGCCCCTCCATCCTGCTTCAACAGTACCAGCGCTGGAGCCTGACGAGCCGAGTCCCGCACCAGGTCGCGCAACTCAGCCGTGCCAAGGATCGATAGTCCAGATCGGTCGCCGGAGTGACGACGATCCAGGCGCCGCCCCTCCTCTGCGAGGAGCAAAACCTTACCGTCGGCCTTGGCGCCGAAATAACGAACCAGAGCTCGCATCGCCTCCCATTCAAACCCACCTTCGGCGCTCCAGTCGAGGGTCGGCTCAATCGCATTGATGATCGCAATGGCTGTTTCCACATCAATTTCGACGAACACCTTGCCTCCCACACAGTTCGGCGGGATGAGCGCGTCAACCTGCCGTGTGGCTTTAATGAGTTTGGTGGCGGAAACCGTGTCAAAGCCCGTGGGCAGCAACACGTCGTTCGGTCGTACCGCCACCACATCACTCAATAAAATCTTGTTCGGTGCGCAGGGAATGATCCCACGCCTATCATCACTCTGAATGAAAACAACACCCTGATCATGCGCCCCACTTTCAAACGCGTCGCGAAGTGCGGTTTCGAGAGAGTGGATTTGGGCCAAACGATCATATACCCCTCTGGAAGTGTAAAAGCGCGTCACGGCCAAATCAGCTTTGGGGCGGGCCCCATACATACGCGAATGCTGTAAGACGGTGTCTGCCTGCATTCTTTTTGGGTTTCGTCCATAATAAAACGAAACGAGATTGAGAACTGTTATCCCGCGATCAAGTATACTTCCACCAATGAATATATTGGCCTTTGTTCGGAGTTTGAGCTCGCCGGATTCTTGATTTAACAAGGGCTCAAGCTGCTGATCCGAGTTAACTCTTTGAACGTTTAGCTCTCCGTCGTCAATAAGTCGCCGTACATCTTCGAGTGCTTCGGCGTCTGGAGGTAGGTATCCTCCCTCTGCTTCGACTGAGCTCTGGAGATCGGCATAGGCCTCTTCGAATAATATACGCAGCCGATCATCACCCGATTTGGCCGCCTCCTCGAACGCCTGCACCACTCGACCAACCGTCTCCCATTGCCAATCATGCGCCGCGCGCTGGGTATCATTGTGGATGATCATCGAATATTTTTGTGGGGGCTGTTCCAATGCAGTCTGCTGCCGCCGACGGATCGCCACCGCGAGAAGGAAAGTCATTAAAGCGCGGCGGAGAACCTTGATGTTTCCACTGGTCCATATACGATCTCCCCTAATCGAACGGCCGTCCGCCGAGCGCAAGGCATCATGTTCATGGTCGTCCACCTCCACGTGGAGGTAATAACGGGGATCATCAGCCCCATGCCCGCCAAAATAGGAGTCGCCCCCCACATATGCGTCATGGATGGGGAGCAATTCAGTGAATGCCGGTCGCTTGGGATAGAACACCGTCTGGGTTTGCTCATCTTCCCCATAATTCTCAGGTTGTAAATAAAGCGCGTAAGGAGTGGCCGTCACCTGTAGGAACGCGATTCCAGGCAGAACACCGCGAAGCTGGTCCATTTGACTGGCGATAGTTCCTTGTTCTATATCATTATCGTCTTTTTTCTTAGTGAAACGGACACTGGCCATGTCCGCTTCGTCGTCAACAAGAAGAACCCTCCGGCCAGCTAAATTTCCATATTTATTAAAAAACTCAAATATTCTATCCAAGTTATTCTTTTGCTTTTTTGCTACTATGATTATTTTTCTATTTAATTCAGATCTAGTTAAATCATTAGGGGCCGACATTATATCAAAAAGGACGATCTCATCCCCTTCGATAAATTCCTTAAAGTCCCGCCCTATTCTCTTGACCGTCTGATTCGCCAGGGTCTTTGTCCCCTTTGTGAGGACGATTGCCACATCGAACCCTGTGTCAAAGGCTCTCGCCATCACCCCCAAGAACGCCCTGGTTTTACCTGATTGAATTTTTCCAAGAAGCATGCCTGGTCGCCGAGGATCATTGGCCTCATCTAGCTTCCGGACAACGTTTTCAATGCAACGCTGGAGCGCCTCGTCATCGTTACGTCCGTCACGAAGACGCGAATAAAAACCCATTTCAGCCACCCATGATCAGCAGGCAACGGCCTTGGATAGCGATCAGCATAGCCTAGCTCTGAAGCAGTGGCATATTGGGAAATGCCACCTTGTGGTGTAATTCGGTCAGAGGCACACGAAGAAGAATGGCTTCACATCGGAATGATTTGGTTGCCTCGCACTCCCAAACAACCATCACCGTCCACCCCATTCCCTCCAACTCCCCCCGCACTTCGGCGTCCCGGGCCTTGTTACGGGCGATCTTCGCCGCCCACCACTCGCTCCGGCTTTTCGGTATCCGATGCCCTGGACAGCCCTCGTGCCCATGCCAAAAGCAACCATGGACAAAGATGGCGATCTTGCGGGACCGGAACACGATATCCGGCCGGCCTGGCAGATCCTTCGCATGAAGGCGGTAGCGGTAGCCGGCGGCCCATAGCGCCCGACGCACCGCCATCTCGGGCTTGGTGTCCTTGCCCCGAACACGGGACATGACCTGTGACCGCGTCAGTGGCGGGCGCTTGGCCTTCGATTTCCTCTTGGTGGGCATCCGCCTCCGCCTCCTGTCACCAGGCGCCCCAGGCTGACACCCGGTGAACGGGAAGAACCACCCGGTATGACATCGCCTATCGACTCCCAACCTTGGATCAGGCTACCACATCCCCTCCATCAAGGAGGTAGACGCGGGACATGGCCCCCCAGGACGAACCATACAATCCCCTGAGCAAGGCGAACCTGTCGGCGAGCGTGGTGAAAGCCTTGCTTGACCGGCCCGTCGTGCCGCTGGCGGCGATTCCCCGATTCAACGGGGCCGGCCTCTACCTGATCTACTACACCGGCGAGAACGCCCCGTTCCCGGCCTACGAGCCTCTGGCCCGGCTGGGTCGCCTGGGGAGGTTCGAGCGGCCGATCTACGCTGGCAAGGCCGTGCCGGCGGGTGGGCGCCGCGGCACCGTGGACGTGGACGGCATGGCCGGCAACTCGCTGTGGAAGCGCCTGGCCGAGCATGCCGAGTCGATCCAACTGGCCAGCAACCTCGATGTCCGCGACTTCCAGGTCCGGCACCTGGTGGTCGATGACACCTGGATCGGCCATGGCGAGGGGCTGCTGCTGCGCCATTACGTGCCGTTGTGGAACCAGTATCTGGATGGGTTCGGCAACCACGATCCGGGGGCCGGGCGCTATAACCAGAAGCGCTCCCCCTGGGACACCCTGCATCCCGGGCGCCCGTGGGCGTTCAAATGCGCGGACAACCCGAAACAGATTCCGGAACTGCTGGTCGAGATCGACGCCTTCATGGCGACGCTTCCCTCCGCCTGACCGCCGGGAGTTTCAGGCGGCCCGCTTCGCCGCGCCGGTGGGCGACGACAGCGCGCCCGCCATCCACCGCCCCAGGGCCTCCGCCAACTGCGTGGGCACGGCGTTGCCGAGCTGGCGCATGCTTTCGGTCCAGGACGTGGCGAACGACCAGTCGTCGGGCAGGCCCTGCAGGCGGGCGGCCTCACGGATGGTGAAGTAGCGGACGGAGCCGTCGTCCCTCACCATCATGTTCTCGCCCCCGGGGACGCCGTGATCACCCGCCTTCAGCGCCTTGGCGGGTTCGTCCAAAGGGCTGCCCGTATGGCCCACATAGACCCGGGCGCCATCCTGGAAGACGTGGCCATTCTTGCCATTGGGGGCGCCCAGCCCACGGATGGCGTCACGCACCGTCACCCAGGCCTTTTCGGCCGGCCGGTGACCAACGGCCCGCATGCGGGCGATCAAGCGCAAGTCGGCATCGGTGGCGGGGCCACCGGCCGGGGGCGCCATGCGGTGGCGCTTCCAATATTCCCCGGTGACCCATTGATCCCACAACAGCGCCTCGCGGGAATGCGTGGGCGCGAACGCGGGCAGCGTCACCCCCAAATCCCGCCGCACGCCGGCGACGACCACGCGGTGGCGCTTCTGCGGCGCGCCATAGTCGGCCGCGTTGACCTTCAGCACCCGGACGTCATAGTCGGCGCGCGTCTTGTAATCGCGCAGGCGGGCCAGATGCTCCGCGTGCGTCTCATCCGCCCACTTCCCCAAGGCGGGCACCGCCAGATAGGTGGTGATCCATTCCAGGTATTCGGCGAAAGCCGGCCGCAGCAGGCCCTTGACGTTCTCGAACAGGAAGGCGCGGGGGCGCACCTCACGGACGGCGCGGATGGCCTCGGGCCACATGTCGCGGGCGTCCTCATTCCCGGCGTGCTTTCCGCCGATTGAAAATGGCTGGCAGGGAGGCCCGCCGGCGACCAGGTCCAGCGCCCCGTCGATATCGCCCCAGGACATCGCGCGGACGTCGCCCTGGATGAAGGGCCAATCGCGGGCGTGCTCAACCTGGTTCCGCTTGTTCAGCGCCAGGGTGGCGCAGGCGTCGGCGTTCCATTCCACCATGCGGACGTGCTCGAACCCGGCGCGGGCCGTGCCCAAGGCCAATCCACCGCAGCCGCTGAACAGTTCCAAGCTACGCATGCCCATCTCCCCCGCCCCGGTCACTGATCCAACGGCAGCAGCGGGCCGCCGTCCGCGTCCTCGATCAGACGATCGACCGCGCGACGAATCAGCCACGCGACATCCACACCGTTCTTCTCCGCGATCCGCAGCAAGGATTCGTGCTGGGCCTTGGTGAAGGTGGTGGTTATACGCTTGGCGTTGCGGCCGTCCTTGCCCATTTTTAACTCCGCGGCTACCCGCGGCTATCCGCGGACGCTTTGAAATTGCTTTAGGTGTCCGGGCTTGTCAATCGAGGTGGCGACAAAAATCGCCCACTCGGAACAAATAAGGAACAATTGGGGAAAAGACCAGGGGGAATTTCGGGGTAACGGCCAGGAGGACGAGCGGATGGCCATGCCAAGGGGACGGAGTTCACGCCACATCTCTCCACAACATCATCCCGTATGAACGCCGACAAGATGCTGTTGGCAATTCCGTGCTCGTCGTTGCGCGGGAATTGGTGATTCGCGATGAGCGGCTGAATTGGGCCCCAGGCGTGTCCGGGACCAGCGACTCCATCCCTCTCGCCAATTAGGCAACCGCCAGGCTCTTAACGTTGTGGGCGAGGTGGTCGAAAAACCGATCCACCCGGTCTAGCGGCACGTAGTGACCCAAACCTGGCCGAAGGCTCTGAAGCGCGGCGCCCAAGTCGGCACGCAACTCGGCGATGATCTCCTCAACAACGCGCTCCGCCAGCCCGGCCGCCTCGGCCGTCTGGCGCCAGTGCCGCAAGGCGATGTCCCGTACCCGGTAATGGCGGTTGCGCCCCACCGCCATGGCCAGCTTGACCCGGGCGGGGTCAAACGCGCGGGAGGTGGCGCCATAAGGGATGGCCGACATCACATCGTAGAGCGGCGTCAGGCGGAAGCCGCCGGGGGTCAGGAAGATGGAAAAGTTCTTGGCGTGGCCGTCGGGGGCGGACAGCAGCCAGAACACCATTTGGGCCTTTAGGAAATTCCGCCGGTCCTGGTCGGGGGTGTCGCTGCGGGCCAGCAGCATCAGGATCTGGGCGATGCCGGGGCCGCCCCTATCCTCATACTTCCGGCTGCTGGGCACGCCCAGGGCTTGGCAGAGGTCTTCCTGTGGCAGACGATAGAGGACGCCCTCCACCGGCCGGCGGTCGAACCGTTCCACCACCAGCACCGTGACATCCTCAAACCGCTCGACGGTGGCGTTGGCGACGGGTAGGCCCAGGGCGCGGCATAGGGCCAGGCACAGCCATTCGTTTTCCACGCTGTCCGACAGGTCCACCCGCCCCTCCGTCAGGCCGATGGGGGGCTTGAAGATGTGCGAGGTGGGCGTGGCCCCCCGGGGAATGGCCCAAGCCCCCGAGGGCAGGCGCAGGAAGGCCGTCTTATCCTGGGCGCCGGCGATGGAGATGCGGAAATCATCGTCCCCCTGCTCGCGGCCCAAGGGGGCGGATTTCAGGTGGCGCAGGCGGCGGGCGATCTCCGCCACCGACACCTCGTCAGCCTCCATGCGGGTCGGGTCCCCCGGATCGGCGCCAGGGGGCAGGAAGCGCAGGGCACCGATGCAGTCCCGGCCGATGGCGGCCAGCAGGTCGAACGGCCGGTCGGATGCCGCCCCCTCGCGCATGGCGATGCGGGCGCGGATGGCGTCGCTGTCGGGCAAGAGGTTGTCGAAATAGGCGGCCACGGCCAGGCCGGTATGGGCCTTGGCCTGCAGGGGCAGGCTGAGCGATACCGGCAGGGCATCGGCACGGGCCTGCCAGTCGCGGTCATAGGTGAAGGAGACATCACCGCTACCGCCGCGCACCAGGACACCCACCAGACTGCGCCCCAGATAGACGTCCAGCCGGTCTTTAAGGCTGCGAGAAGTGCTGGGCATCAGTAGTTGCCCGGTATGAAGTCGGTAACGCGGCGGGCGTCCACCGTGATTTCGGCGCCCAGGGCCGTCAGCAGGGCGAACAGCGTCTCCGTGGTGCAGCCCCGCCCTTGCTCCACATCCGAAATGGTCCGCTGACGCAGGCTGGCCTTGTCGCCCAACTGCGCCTGGGTCAGGCCGGCGGCCTGGCGCATCTGGCGCAGGGTATGGCCAAGATCGATGTTGCTGCGGATGCCCATAGCCCTCCCCCAGGCAGAATTGCGCCTAAGGAGGTGATAGGCGAAAAAGCGCCTAAAGTCAAATTAGGCGGATCAACGCCTATGGATATGGCGCTGAGCCAAAGGGGCGACTATCCCAGATGCGACCGCAGCTCATCCACGAGGGTCTTGGTAAGGCGGACACGGGCCATGGCTGGGCACCCCTGCTTACACAAAGGCGCTTACAGGGGCGGTCCAAGAGGTCGATCGGCCACCAGGGCGATTCGCGGAGCTGGCTTCCGACCTGCTTACACCGCCGCCGTGTAAGCACTGGTGTAAGCTAGCATGGGGCAGAATCAGGCACAACGCGGCCCCATCCGGCACATTGTCGGATCGCTAAGGGACTGATTTTATAGGGAAGGCGTTGGAGCGGGTGAAGGGAATCGAACCCTCGTCGTAAGCTTGGGAAGCTTCTGCTCTACCATTGAGCTACACCCGCGCCGGGAAGGAGCTTATAGGGCTTTCCGGCGCGGCGTTCAAGCGGCAGTAAGCCTAGAGAGACTCAAACGCCGCTTGGCACACGCAATAAAACTCTCATACGGCCCTCACGGGTCCCGGCCGTTGCAATTGGCCGGGGGGCCGGATGGGTCAGCGAACCGCCCTCCGGCGCGGGCGGGCCAACTTGGCGACGCCGGTTTCACCGGCTGCAGCTTCGGCGGCGGCGGCCGTGCGGGTCGGGACGCGGCCCAGCATGCCGTGGGCGTTGCTGAGCGCGCCGGGGACGAATTCCAGGCCGAGGAAACGTTCCAGTTCCACCGGGCCCGGCAGCTTCAGGCCCAGCACCGGCTGGCGGGTGAAGCCGAAGCGGTTGTAATAGGGGGCGTCGCCCACCAGCAGCACGCTGGGATATCCCAGGGCCTGGGCCCGGGCCAGGCTGGCGCGGATGAGCTGGCCACCGAGGCCGGCGGACCGGTAATCCTCGGCCACGGCGATGGGGCCCAGCATCAGGGTCATCGTGCCGTCGGCGGCCATCACCGGCCAGTAGCGGATGGAGGCCACCAGGCGCGGCTGGGCGGCGGAATAGCCGGGCGCGGTCTCATCCAGGGCGACCATGCACAGGTCGGCCACGGGGGCCACACCCCGGCGCAGGCGGTAAACGGTTTTGGCTTTGCGCTTCGGTCCGAAGGCGGTGTCGAGCAGGCGTTCGATGGCGCCGGCGTGCGCCGGCAGCTCAGTCGTCAGGATCATACGATTGGGGTGTCCCGGTTCTCTAAAACGATGGCGCGATGGGCGCCTAGAGACCGGAACCGAGGGGCGTCGCCAGGATGAGGCGACGCGTCAGCGTCCGGCCGTGATACGACCCTGTCGCCCGCACAGCAGGCGACCGCAGGGTCGTCGTCGAAGGAGGAGGCTGGCGTACATATAACGCGCCGTCGGTAGTTGCACCTGAGGGCCTATATGAGGCCAAGCCCCCCTGGGCGCAAGCGTGTTTTTGCACCCAGGCCATCGCTGCGCTGGGATCGGCATCCCGCGCCCCGCAATGCTGGCCGGCCCCTTGGCTCACGCACATGGCGGGGGACACCAGTCGCCACCTGGGGCGAGCGCGGCGGCATCGGTGCCCCAAGGGTCTGGAGATTGGCCGCGAACAGGCCTAAGAAGGATGGAACAGGAGATTTGTCGCGGATCAGGCCGGCGCCGGCGTCACCAGGCGCGGGCCGGCGACACGGGAAAGGCCCTGGGAACGCCCTGAAAGACATGTCCGATGTACAGTGAAACCACCCACGCCATCCGGGTCAGCGTGCGCCCCGAATTCCTGGAGGACCAGTCATCGCCCCGCGAGGGTCATTATGTCTGGGCCTACACCGTGCGAATCGAGAACACCGGGGCCGAAACGGTGCGCCTGCGCACCCGCTACTGGCACATCACCGACGCCCGCGGCCGGGTGCAGGAGGTGCGGGGCGCCGGCGTTGTGGGGGAACAGCCGGTGCTGAGCCCCGGCCAGTCCTTCGAGTACACCAGCGGCACCCCCCTGGGCACGCCCTCAGGCATCATGGTCGGCAGCTATCAGATGGAGCGCACGGACGGGACGCGCTTCGACGTGCGCATCCCCGCCTTTTCATTGGATAGCCCCCATGAGCGCGGGGCGCTGAACTGATACATGAGCGCGGGGCGCTGAACTGACACGCCCCCTCGCCCGTAGATAAGAACGGATACCGGGTCCGAGAACCGTCACAGACGGCACGGCCGGTACCCTTCATGAATGCCTGCATCGGGGGACCGGCCCTTATCGTCCGGGCCCCCTCGCCCTCCACGCCAGCCCGCCCAAGGGAGAAACACCGTGTCCCACGCCAAGAAAACCCTCGCCGACACCGTCGTGTCCGGGCCGGTCCACGGGCGCCGCTCCGTCCCCACCACTCAAGGCCGCCCCAGCCGCGAGGAAGCGGAAGAGGCGGTGCGCACCCTGCTGCGCTGGGCGGGGGACGACCCCACCCGCGAGGGTCTGCTGGGCACGCCAGACCGCGTGGTGCGCAGCTATGAGGAGTTCTTCGCCGGCTATGCCTCCGATCCCATGGAGCTGCTGGCCCGCACCTTCGAGGAGACGGACGGCTACGACGAGATGGTCGTGCTGCGCGACATCCGTTTCGAAAGCTATTGCGAGCACCACATGGTGCCGATCATCGGCGTGGCCCATGTGGCCTACCTGCCCCGCTCGCGCGTTGTCGGCATCTCGAAGCTGGCGCGGGTGGTCGAGGTCTATGCCAAGCGCCTGCAGATCCAGGAGAAGATGACCTCCCAGATCGCCAACACCATCGATGAGGTGCTGCAGCCCCTGGGCGTGGCCGTGGTGATCGAGGCGTCGCACCAGTGCATGACCACACGCGGCGTCCACAAGCCCGGCGTTTCCATGGTCACCAGCCGCATGCTGGGCGCCTTCCGCAACGACCCCAGCACCCGCCGCGAATTCCTGGCCATGATCGGCACCCCGGGCCAGGCCGGGAGCATGTTCTGAGGCAGCCGCCCAAGGGCGCTCCCCCAAAGGCGCCCCAACGGGCGTTCATGAAAAAGGCCGAGGGCATCACTGCCCCCGGCCTTTTTCGTTCACGCGCCCGGACACGGGGCACGGCCGTAAAAGCCGGCGCCCGGCGTTCGGGACAAGGCTTAAAGAATCATCGCCGAGAACAGGTTGTCGCGGATGCCCTTGGCCAGCTGGGCGTCCATGTCGTGCGCCATGTCACGCACCAGTTGCGACCAGGTCTTTTCCCGCTGGTTCAGGGTCACATCCTCGGACACCGACTGGCTGGCGCTGACCACCACCGACGTGCTGCCGGCATAGCCCTTGGCGGGCATGTCCACCTGGACTTCCACGTCGAGCCGGCCGTCATAGCGTTGCGACTGGTCGGTGGTGAACCAGCCCTTGATGCCGGTGGTGCGGGGCAGGTTCACCTCGACGATGCTGGCGTTCTTGATGATGACACGGGCCTTGCCGCTGGAGCCGGCGGCCTTCAGCCGGTCTTGCACCCACAGGCGCACCACCTCGGCCGGCGTCAGTTGCAGCTGGTATTCGATGTTGGGTGGCTTCATGGGCGACACATAGTCGTTCACCACCTCGATCTCGGCGACGTTCAGGGTGATGGGCGTCTCATCGGCAAAGCCGAAGCCGCCGGACTGGGCCCAAGCGGACCGGACCCCCACGCCGGAGGGCGCCATCACCAGCAGACCGAGGACAAGGGCCACGAACAGACGACGCATGGGTCACCTCGAAAAAGGCAGTAAGCCGAAATTGTAGATGGCAATGCTTGTGTCATGAGCCCGCCGGCCGATCAAGCGCCACACCCGGAATATCCCCCGACCAAGGTCAGGGTAGGGGCGATGGCGACGCGACTCGGGGCCCTGACGGGGGACCTAATCCCAAGGATCTTCCCGCCCGCCCCAGCCCTGCCGGGGGCGCGGATGGTCCACACCCCTGTCAAGGCCGAATCGGCATCCTCAGAACCCACCGACTAGAAGGAAATAGCTCGGGAGGAGCACCCTCAATTTCACGAAAGTCGTTTATTTTCAATGAGTTGATTTTATTGCCTATTTTCCAGGCAAAGGGTGCGGAGGCCCAGGACTCCTGGCCCCGGCACCACCCGCTCACAGACTTATCCACAGTTTCTGGGGGTATCTGACTCCCAGCCCCGGCCCTGACCGAAAGGCATGCGCCGGTCGCGATGACAACCATCACAAGCAGGGGGCCCTCACAAGGAGGGGGAACGACGTCGCCCCCCTCGGGACGCGCCCTGCCGCCACCCGGCCGCGCCACCGCCCGCTCACCGGTGGAGCGCGCGTGGACGCTTGTCTTGAACCGTGGGAGGCGGTACCCATGTATCACTCAGGCGGTGCCGTTCCGGGCCGCCGAGCAGCGGGCCGAAGGCGCCGGGCTCTGGTGGGCCCCGCTGAGGCCGCCCCCGCATACTCGCTCGTTGGAGGAGGTTGCCGCCACCATGAATACCCGTGTGTCATTCCTGAACAGCCCCTTCCTGTTGGGCTTCGACCAGTTCGAGCGCACGCTGGACCGGATTTCCAAATCCGCCGCGGAGGGATACCCGCCCTACAACATCGAACAGATTGGCGAGGACGGCCTGCGCATCTCGCTGGCCGTGGCCGGGTTCACCTTCGACGACCTGCAGGTGCAGACGGAAGATAACCAGCTGATCATTCGCGGCCGCCAGCAGGACGACAAATCGCGCATCTACCTGCACCGCGGCATCGCCGCCCGGCAGTTCCAGCGCAGCTTCGTCCTGGCCGACGGCATCGAGGTCCTGGGCGCCAGCCTGGACAATGGCCTGCTGCACATCGACCTGCGCCGGCCCATTCCGGAACCCAAGGTGCGCACCATCAAGATCAGCGGCGCCGCCGACGGCGCGGCCCAGCCGCAGACCATCGACGTTTCGCCCGATAAAAGCCCCGCTTGATCCGTCATTGGGCCATTTTCCGCCCTTATCCTGACAGGGCTTGAAAGAGCCTGTCTTTCTTCACGTTGCGAAAAGCGAGTGATCATCATGACCGACAGCTTCGATACCGAATTCCAGGCGCTGAGCGCCGACGCCCTGCGCCACCTGTCCGCCCAGGATTTCGCCGCCTTCGGCGTCAATGTCCTGGCCTATGTGAAGCCGGTGGTGACCCAGGGCATCCTGGGCTATGCCATCCACGCCGCCGATGGCACGCCGCTGGCCATGGCCGCGTCCTCCGACGTGGCGCTGGCCTCCGTCCGCCAGCACGACATGGAGCCCCAGCGCGTGCATTGAGCGCGGCCCCCCATGCGGGGTTAGTCCAGTTGGACATCCTTTAAGGGCCAGAGCGCGTGTGGGACGCCCCGCACGCGCTCTTTTCATATGCGCCCGTGTTTCATATGCGCCGTGCCGTGCGTCCATGCCGTGCGCATATGAAAAGGGCCGGCCCCTTGCGGAAGCCGGCCCCCTCTTCCAATTCGTCTTGGGGACGAATTAGAAATCCATGTCACCCATGCCCGGGGCGCCGGCCGGAGCGGCCTTCTTCTCGGGCTTCTCGGCGACCATCGCCTCGGTGGTGATCAGCAGGCCGGACACGGAGGCCGCGTCCTGCAGGGCGGTGCGGACCACCTTCGTCGGGTCGATGACGCCGAAGGCGAACATGTCACCGAACTCACCGGTCTGGGCGTTGTAGCCGAAGTCGGCGCTGGACTGGTCCAGCAGCTTGCCGACGACGATGGAACCGTCGGTGCCGGCGTTGAAGGCGATCTGACGGACCGGGGCCTGCAGGGCCTTGCGGATGATGTCCACGCCCACGCGCTGGTCGTCGTTGGCCGGCTTCAGGCCGTCCAGGGCCTTGGTCGCGTACAGCAGGGCGGTGCCGCCGCCGGCCACCACGCCTTCTTCCACCGCGGCGCGGGTGGCGTGCATGGCGTCGTCAACGCGGTCCTTGCGCTCCTTCACCTCGACCTCGGTGGCGCCGCCGACGCGGATGACGGCAACGCCGCCCGCCAGCTTCGCCAGACGCTCCTGCAGCTTCTCACGGTCGTAGTCCGAGGTGGTCTCCTCGATCTGCGCCTTGATCTGGCCGATGCGGGCCTCGATGTCGGCCTTGGCGCCGACGCCGTCCACGATCGTGGTCGCGTCCTTCGTGATCACCACCTTCTTGGCGGTGCCCAGCATGTCCAGCGACACGTTCTCGAGCTTGATGCCCAGATCTTCGGAGATGACCTGGCCGCCGGTCAGGATGGCCATGTCCTCCAGCATCGCCTTGCGGCGGTCGCCGAAGCCCGGGGCCTTCACCGCGGCGATCTTCAGGCCGCCGCGCAGCTTGTTCACCACCAGGGTGGCCAGCGCCTCGCCTTCCACGTCTTCCGACACGATCAGCAGCGGACGGCCGGACTGCACGACGGCTTCCAGGACCGGCAGCAGGGGCTGCAGGCTGCCCAGCTTCTTCTCGTGCAGCAGGATGTACGGGCTTTCCAGCTCAGCCGTCATCTTGTCGGCGTTGGTCACGAAGTACGGCGACAGGTAGCCGCGGTCGAACTGCATGCCCTCGACGACCTCCAGCTCGGTGTCGAAGCTCTTGGCCTCTTCCACCGTGATGACGCCCTCGTTGCCGACCTTTTCCATGGCGCGGGCGATCATCTCGCCGATCTCGGCCTCGCCGTTGGCGGAAATGGTGCCGACCTGGGCGATCTCGGCGTTGGTCGAGATCTTCTTGGAACGGCCCTTGATGTCATTGATGACCGCGGCGACGGCCAAGTCGATGCCGCGCTTCACGTCCATCGGGTTCAGGCCGGCGGCAACGGCCTTGGCGCCTTCGCGGACGATGGCCTGGGCCAGCACGGTGGCGGTGGTGGTGCCGTCACCGGCGATGTCGTTGGTCTTCGAGGCCACTTCGCGCACCATCTGGGCGCCCATGTTCTCGAACTTGTCCGACAGCTCGATCTCCTTGGCGACGCTGACGCCGTCCTTGGTGATGCGCGGAGCGCCGAAGCTCTTCTCGATGACGACGTTGCGGCCCTTGGGGCCCAGGGTCACCTTCACGGCGTCGGCCAGGATGTCCACGCCGCGCAGCATGCGGTTGCGCGCATCGACGCCAAACTTCACTTCCTTGGCAGCCATAATCTCTCTTCCTTGAATTTCCGGGGCCTCATCAGGCCCGCGATGGCTTTGAGGGGAACACGACAGGGCGGCGACCCGTCAGGGTCGGCCAGCCCGGTCATCCAATCAGGCGACGATGCCCAGGATGTCGGATTCCTTCATGATGAGGTATTCGGCCCCATCGATCTTGACCTCGGTGCCGGACCACTTGCCGAACAGCACGCGATCACCAGCCTTCACGTCCAGGGCGATCAGCTTGCCCTGCTCGTCACGGGCGCCGGGGCCCACGGCGACGACCTCGCCCTCCTGGGGCTTTTCCTTTACGGTGTCGGGGATGATGATGCCGCCGGCGGTCTTCTGCTCACTTTCGACGCGGCGCACCACCACGCGGTCGTGCAGCGGACGGAACTTCATAGGATCTCTCCCTTAAAAGGCAAAAGCTGTGGGGTCGAGCCTGCTGTTAGCACTCAACCCCGGTGAGTGCTAGCGGAGATAATACGAGTCCGGATGGGAATCAAGAGCGCTGCGCAGGACGGGGCCGCCGGTCTCCAAAACGTCATGACCCGGGTGTGGCCGCGCATCCGCTTTGAAGGCATAAGCCGTAAAACTTGGCTGCCCTGTGATGGCGGGGACGCGACAGACTGTCCGTCCATGCTATCGTGCCGCGTGTATCCCCTTCCCGACAGGCCCCGACGCCGCCCTGATGCTTTACCTGCAAATCGCCATCCTGGTTCTGCTGATTCTGTTGAACGGCTTTTTCGCCATGTCCGAACTGGCCGTCCTGTCCGCCCGGCGCAGCCGGCTGACGGCCATGGCGGAGAAAGGCCAGCGCGGCGCCCGCACGGCGCTGGCCCTGCAGGAGAGCCCCTCGCACTTCCTGTCCACGGTGCAGATCGGCATCACCATGATCGCCATCGTGGAGGGCGCGTTCGGCAGCGCCACGCTGTCCGGCCCCTTGGCGGAAAGCCTGGCGGCGGTGCCGGCGCTGGCCCCCCACGCCGACAGCATCGCCGTGGCCCTGGTGGTGGTGTGCATCACCCTGCTGTCGCTGATCGTGGGCGAACTGGTGCCCAAGCGCCTGGCCCTGTTCGCCACGGAACGCATCGCCGTGCTGACCGCGCCCTTCCTGCAGGGACTGTCGCGCATCGCCTCCCCCGTGGCCTGGTTCCTTGGGGCCACCACCGAACTGGTGCTGAAGTTGCTGGGCGCCGCCGGCAAGCCGGAGAACGCCGTCACCGAGGAAGAGGTCAAGAGCCTGATCGCCGAGGGCACGGCCGCCGGCGTGTTCGAGCCGGAGGAACGGCGCATGATCGAAAGCGTGCTGGGCCTGTCCGACCGGCCGGCGCGCGCCATCATGACCCCGCGCCTGGACGTCATGTGGCTGGACCTGGACGATGACGTGGCGCAGTTGACCAAGGAAATCCAGGAAAGCCATCACAGCCGCTTCCCCATCTGCCGCGGCAGCCTGGATGAGGTGGTGGGCGTGCTGCACGCCAAGGCGGTGCTGGACGCCGTGCTGGCGGGCGAGACGCCGGACTTGGCCAAGCTGGCCAACCCCGCGCTGATCGTCCATGACGGCACCCAGGTCATGCGCCTGCTGGAACTGTTCCGCTCCTCCGGCCAGCAGATGGCCCTGGTGGTGGACGAGTATGGCAGCGCCGAGGGCATCGTCACCCTGACCGACATCCTGGAATCCATCGCCGGCGACCTGCCCGAGGCCCACGACGCGGACGAGGACGAGTTCGTGCGGCGCGAGGATGGCTCCATGCTGATCGACGGTCGCATGGACATCGAGGAGGCGGCGCACGTCCTGGACCTGCCGGGCCTGCGCGACGGGGGCGACTACCTGACCCTGGCCGGCTTCCTGCTGTTCAAGCTCGGCCACCTGCCCCGTGTGGGCGAGGGCGTCGCCCACGCGGGCTATCGCTTCGAGGTGGTGGACATGGACGGCCGCCGCATCGACAAGATCCTGGTGATCCCGCCGGCGGAGTGACCCGGCGGGGCCACTCACACCAGCCTACTTCTGACCGAATGCCGGCCTCAGGCCGGCTTCAGGGTCAGCTCGTTCACCGTGCCATCATTGACGCCCAGGTAATAGAAGCGGCCATCGAAGCCGGTGGCCACGATATTGCCGTTGAGGCGGCCATCCAGCGGACCGGAGCGGGCCAGTTCAACGCCCGTATCCGCATCGCGCCACACCACATAGTCCTGGCAGTCCAGATAGTCGGTGCCGATGATGTTGCGGCGCTGTCGCGGTCCCACCACCGCCCAAAACGAGTCCATGGTTTGCGGCTGCTGCCAGACCGGGACGAAGCCCACATCCGCCTTGAAATCCAGCGCTGTCACCAGCCCGACCTTCTCATCGCTGGTGTAGACGCGGTTATGGGCCGCATCCAGGGCGGGCTTGGAGTATTCCTCACTGGGCACGCCATGGGGAAACGGCACGTGATGGTGGGCGACGGCGGCGTCCCCGCTGTGAAAGGCGGAAATGCGCAGGGGTTTCTTCGCCTCCAGGAAATTCGTCTGTACCACCACCCAGCCGTTCAGCATGCCGCAGGCCGGGCCGGGCTGTTCACCCGGGAAAACATATTGCGGGTTCCAGCTGGGATCGAGGGTCAGGCTGTCCGGTCCCAGCCGATAGCGCCACACGTGCGTCAGTCCCGGCAGGTAGACGAATTCGTCGGGGGCCTGCCCATCCACCATGACCCGGCCCAGGACGGGCTCGGGCGTTTCGACGACAGCCTTGATCTCCAGGGTGTCGGCATCCACCGAGACCAGGAAGGCGGGGATGCCGCTATCCTTCACGGCATAGAGCCCCGGCAAGGAATTCGCCAGCGGGCGGCCCCGTTCCAAGGACTTGGCGATGATGTCGCCGCTGCGGGAAATGACGAAGCCGTTATAGGCGGCCCCGAAGCCGTTCGCGTGCTGGGGCAGGTCTATGGTGCGGTGGTCCCCCGTCGCGGGGTCGATCTTGGCCAGCTTGGCGCCCGTGACGACGTACAGGAAGCCGTTGCCGTGGACGCCCAACACCCCGGGCCAGTCGAAATAATGATCAAAGGGCACCTTGAAGTGAATGCGCCAGCGCTCCTCCAGCGTGTCCGCATCCAGCCGCGCCACATAGGACCCGGCCTCCTCTTTGTCGTCGTCGGACTCTGGTTTATCGCCGACATAGCCCCCGTAGATGAACAGCTCCCCCGCTCCCGGGTGACGATGTTGTAGGGGTTGGGGTAGGTGCCGGGGGCAAGGCGGACCGCCACCTTGGCGCGGGCCGTGCCCGTCAACTGGGCCACATCGCAACTGTGGGGGAATTGCTGGCTGCGGATCGAGTCGAAATGCTCGAACGGCATCATGGTCCGATACCAGGGGCCATCGCTTGGCCCAGGAACGAAGGCGGCTGACTCGGGACAAGGGTCTGACATGGAACAGTCTCCCTTAAGGCGCGCGTGGTGATTCAGGCGCGACAGTATCCTTAAGGTTGTATATGCGCCCATGCCACTGGACAATAGGCCCAATTAAAAATAGCGTCCCGTCACAGGATGCAACTTAATGACGTAAACTGGTCATTAATTTCGATTACCAGCGGGAGGTATGCGCCCGCCAGCCGCCAGGAGCAGCCCCATGTCCATCGAGGTCAGCACCGTCGTCGTCCCGCGTGTGGAACCCCTGCCCATCGCGGCGGAACCACCGCCGCAAAACCCCTATATGGCGCCCAACGGCCGCAACAACATGCACAACGACGCCTTCATGTCGGACACCTACGGCTGGGCCGGGCCCCTGGGCGGCAAGCTGGTGGTGACCTACAAGTCTTTAGGCGGTGAAGGTGCTTCCATCACCTATGACCCGCAGGGCCGCCTGGTCACCGTCTGCATCGGGCCGGACAGCCGGCGCCTGCTGCAGTTGGACCCCGGCACGCTGGAAGTTCTGGCCGCCATGGACCTGCCGTCGGGCAAGGGCGGCAGCACCGGCTTCGGCGGCGGGGGCTATATCTATCTGAACGAGCGCAACCAGGCCGTCCTGCCCACCGCCAACCAGCAAATCTGGGTGGTCGCCGTGCCGGAGGGGGACGAAGGCTTCCGCGTGGTTCGCATCTATGACCTGGCCAGCAGCATCGGCGACTCCGCCGCCAGCATCCTATCCACCCTGCCGGACTGGAGCGGCCGGCTGTGGTGGATCACCGACAGCGGCATCGTCGGCTATATCGACCCCGACTCCGGCGCCTGCTGGACCCTGACGCTGGACGCGCCGCAGACCATCGGCAATTCCTTCGCCGTCGACGAGACGGGCGGCGTGTTCATCGCCAGCGACTACGCGCTCTACCGCTTCGACGTGCCGGCCACCGGCAGCCGCCCGCAAGTGACATGGTGCTATAGCTACGACCGCGGGCTGGCGCAGAAGCCCGGCCAGCAAAGCTGGGGCACGGGCACGACGCCGACCCTGGTGGGAACCGCCCCCGGCGAAAGCTATTGCGGCATCGCCGATAACGCCTATCCCCAAATGCATGTCGTCGTCTATCGGCGGGAGAAGGAGGTGCCGGGCAACCGCATCGTGGCCCAGGTCCCTGTCTTCCCCAAAGGGCACAGCGACACGGAGAATTCCCTGATCGGCTGCACGGGCAGCTTCTTCGTGGAAAACAACTACGGATACAGCAACGGCGTGTCGACCCGGCCCGTGGTGCCCGGAATGGGCCGCGTGCGGTACGACAACCTGCCCTGTCCCGGCACGGTGGCCTGGGAGAACGGGCATGTCACGGTGCCCTCCGTGGTGTCCAAGCTGTCGCTGGTCACCGGCCTGCTCTACACCTACAGCCTCAAGATCGAGGACGGCCGCCACGACTGGTTCCTGACGGCGGTTTACGCGGAAACCGGGGCCACCGTCTGGAGCGCCAAGGTGGGCAGCGGCATCCTGTTCGACAATCACTACTCCGCGCTGTCCATCGGGCCCGACGGCACGGTCTACATTCCCACCGCCCTGGGCATGGTGATGATCCGCGAGGCCTGACGCCTGGCCCCTCAAGACGGGAACCGGGGCTCAGCCCCGGTTTCTCAGGCCCCGGTTCCCCAGGCCCGGTTTCGACGCTACTTGGTGCCGAACAAGCGATCCCCGGCATCGCCCAGGCCGGGGACGATGTAGGCGTCGTCGGTCAGGTGACTGTCCAGGGCGGCGGTGTACACCTTCACGTCCGGGTGGGCGTCGTGGAAGACGCGCACGCCCTCCGGCGCCGACACCAGGGCCATGAAGCGAACCTGGTCATCGGCCACGCCGTGGCGGTTCAGCACGTCCACCGCGTGCACGGCGGAATTGCCGGTGGCCAGCATGGGATCGACCAGGATGAAGGTGCGGCCCTGCGCGGCCGGCAGTTTCACCAGGTATTCCACCGGCTGCTTGGTGTCATGGTCGCGGTAGAGGCCGATATGGCCCTCACGCGCGCCGGGCATCAGTTCCAGCAGGCCCTCGGCCATCACCAGGCCGGCCCGCAGGATGGGAACGACGGCGACCTTCTTGCCCTCGATCACCGGGGCGTCCATCTCCACCAGCGGCGTCTCGATCCGTTCCGTGGTCAACGGCAGGTCGCGCGTCAGCTCATACCCCATCAGCAGCGCGATCTCCCGCAGCAGTTGGCGGAAGCCCATGGTCGAGCGCCGCTTGTCCCGCATGTGCGACAGCTTGTGCTGGATCAGCGGATGGTCGGCGACGAACAGGTTGGGGAATTCGGGGACGGTGCGCATGGGCGGCTAAACCACGGATCGGCAAAGGTGGAATTGGTTCCAAGCTAGCGGACGGCGCGCCCGGGCGCCACCATCCCGACGGGGGGTGGCGGCACAGGCGACAAAAACACCGGCAGGAAGGGTGACCGGTTACCCCGGCCGGATGATCCTGACCAGTTGGTCAAGCCTCATGGCTGCCCCGCAGCGTGTGCTCTATGGCTGCCTCGCAGCCTGGGCCGGCGCGCCCGCCCGGACCACCCGGTTCCGGCCCTGGTGCTTGGCCGTGTACAGGGCGGCGTCGGCCTCCGCCACCAGATCCTCCGGATCGCCATCGGGCTGCGCCTCGGCCAAGCCAAAGCTGGCGGTGAAGTGGATGGTGCGCCCGCCGCCGATGGCGACCGGCAGCGCCTCCATATCCTGGCGCAGCCGCTCCACCACGGCATAGCCGTCCATGACGGTGGCGTCCTTCAGCAGGATCAGGATTTCCTCGCCGCCCAGGCGGAAGGCCTCGTCAAAGCTGCGGATGCCGCGGTTGATGGCGCCGGCCGCAGCCATCAGCACGCGGTCGCCCGCCTCGTGCCCATAGGTGTCATTGACCGACTTGAACTTATCGAGGTCGCACAGCGCCACGCAGAAGGGGCGACCGGTGCGGCGGAATCGGTTGGCCTCCCGCTCCATCTCCTCGCGCAGGCCGGTGCGGTTGCGCAGGCCGGTCAGGGGGTCGATGCCGCTGCCGGCCACGCTGAACGCCCGCTCCACCCGGCGCAGCAGGCCCATGAACTCGTCAAATTTCTCGATCACCGCCTCATAGGCGGCCAGCGACGGCGGCTGCCCCTCGCAGGCCCGCATGTGCACCAGGCGGGCCATGCGGTGCATCTGGTCATGCAGGGAGATCAGGCGGTCGATGGCGGGCTGGTCCGCCAGCTCGCTGCCCGAGGCGCCGCGCACCCAGGCGGGAAAGGCCGTCGGCACGGGCAGGACGACGCCGTCGCCCTGGTTGAAGAACGCCGCGCGGTGCCACTGGCCTATCCACCGGAGATGCTCATCCACCACACCGGCCAAGCCGGCGGCGGAAGGCAGGGGGACTCATTCATCGCGGAAAAACGATCCTGGGTGACGGGGGCATATGCCGCAAGGATAGGCGCACCAGCGGCATGCGCGGACAATACCCGCACTTTAGGTCATTCACCTATGGTTTGCATCGGGCACGACCCCACACCAAGGGATAGGGTGGCGGCGGCGCAACACCTACCGTCCGCCCCCTTGTCGCTTACCCCGGTTGTTAAGGTCAGCTCCCCAGGGCCTTGAGCCGGCCCTCCAGCTCCTTGCGGTCGTCGGACCCCTCGGGCAGGAGAGGCAACAGGCGCCCCCACAGGTCCTTCGCCTCCGCCTTGCGGCCCTTCTCCGCCGCGTCCAACCCCAGGTACCACAGGGCCTGGGGGTTGTTGGGAGAGGACTTCAGCACCACCCGGAGGGCGGTGAAGAAGGCGGGCGGCGGATGGCCGCCATCGGACGGCAGCAGCACGCGGGCATAGGCCAGGTTGATCTGGGCGTCGTCGGGGGCGGCGGCCACGGCCTTGGCCCACGCCTCCCGCGTCTTGGCCACGTCACCCGTCGCCTCATAGGCCTGGGCCAGCCGCGCCCAGCCCTCGGGCTTGTCCGGTTCCTTCTCCGCCGCCGCCTGGAACTGGGCCAGCAGCGACTTCACCGTGGCCGAGCGCTGTTCCGGCGTCATGGTGGCCGGGTCCGGCATGCCGGGCGGAACGGTGCCGGCGGCCGCACCCGGCGCGGCGGCGGTGTCGGCGCCATAGCGCTTGGCGTTGGCCTCGGCCTCCGCCGCCTCGTCGTTCTCCCCCAGCACGCGATAGGCGCGGGCCAGGCGGGACCAGCCCTCACCGTCATTGGGCTGAGCCTTCAGCCGGTCGGCTAGGCGCTGCACCATGCCCCGGATCATGGCGTTGCGGTCGTCGCTGGACATGGTGGAGGCGGCGGCCACGTCGTCAGCCGTGGGGCCTGGAGCTGTGGTGCCGGGGGCCGGCGTGGCGGCGGCGGGCGGCCCGGCGGGCTGCCCAGTGGGCGGTAGCGGCTGCGGCGTCACCGCCGCCGGGTCCATGCCGGCCTCGGTCGCCGTCTCCCCCAATTGGCCCCGAAGGAAGGGCACCCAAGGCGCGTCCGCCGGGCTTTCCGCCAGCAGGGCGGACCAGCGGGTGATGGCGCCCTTGAGGTCGCCGGCCTGGCGCACGGCCAAGCCGTCGTAGTAGCGCGCGCGGGGCTCCTTGGGATTCAGCGCCAGGGCCTTGGCCAGCGCCTGCTTGGCCTCCGGCCCCACTACGCCGTCGGCTGACAGCACCAGCGCCTCGGCGCGCGATGCCTGCAGGTTGGCGTCATCCGGCGCCAGGTCGACGGCCTTGGCCCAGGAGGCGGCGGCCTTGTCGTTCTGGCCCAGCATGCCCTGGGTGGTGGCCAAGGCCTTCCACGCCTCCAGATCTTTGGGATGGTCCGCGACCCGGGCCTGCAGGGTGCGCAGCACGGCCTGGGCCTGGGCATTCGCGCCCTGGTCCGTGCGGCTGGCCGCAGGCTGGCCCGGCAGGTCCGGACTGCCCAGGCGCAGGTAGATGCCCATGGCCAGCAGCGGCACCGCCGCCATCAGGCCCGTGGCCAGCAGGCGCGACGGCTTGGCCGGCGGAGTGGGCGTCGCCGCCCCGGCCGCGCGCGCGGCCTGGACCCGGGCATCGGCGGCCAGCAGGCGGCGGCTGACCTCCGTCCGGGCGGCGGCGGCCTGGTCATCGGTCAGCAGGCCGCGCGCCACGTCGCGCTCGATCTCAGCCAACTGGTCCTTGTAGATGGCGACTTCCGGCGTGCCCTCGGCACCCGGCGCCTCCGCCCCCACGGAACGTCTCATCAGCGGACGCAGCAGCGCCAGCAGCACACCCGCCGTCAGCAGGGCGGCGGCGATCCAGAACACCATCATGGCCGCCCCTTCCCTTCGTCCTTGTCATCCATCAGCAGGGCCAGATGGGCCTTTTCCTCCGCCGACAGGGGCGGCGCCACCGCCTCGGCCCCCACCGTGCCGCGCCGGCCGCGCCACAGCAGGATGCCACCGCCCACGACCAGCAGGGCAAAGGGCCCGAACCACAGCAGATATGTGGACGGCCGCACCGGCGGACGCAGCAGGACATAATCGCCGTAGCGGTCGGTCAGGAAGGCCACGGCCTGGGCGTCGCTGTCCCCCTTCACCAGCCGTTCGCGCAACAGCAAGCGCAGGTCGCGCGCCAGGGGGGCGTCGCTGTCGTCGATGGACTGGTTCTGGCAGACCAGGCAGCGCAAATCCTTGGAAATGGCGCGCGCCCGCGCCTCCAGCGCCGGGTCGGACAGCATCTCATCCGGTTGCACGGCGCGGGCCAAGGGGCCCGACAGCAGCGTGGCCGCCAGGACCAACGCGGCCAATGCCCGCCGGGCATCAGCGGCCCGAAGTTTCAACTTGGGCCACTGTAGGCCCCGACCCTTAGACGTGTAAACAGGGGGGCCGCCGGAAGCCTCCGGGGAACGCAGTGGGCTGGAAACTGAGGACAAGCCAAGCCCGCGGATGCGGGCGCCCGGCGCATGAGGGACGGTGTTTGAGCGGTTACGATCAAACACCGCGCGTATCATTTGCGCCCGCCTCATTTCGACAGCTCATTGATCAGGGGCAGGATGCGGTTCTGCAAATCCTGGGGGGTGATGGGACCCACCTGGCGATAGCGGATGCGGCCCTGGCGGTCGATGACATAGGTTTCCGGCACGCCATAGACGCCAAAATCAATGGCGGTGCGGCCACTCTCGTCCCGGGCCACCGCGGCGTAGGGGTTGCCGTCGCGGGCCAGGATGGCCTGGCCGTCGGCCGCCTTGTCCTTGTAGTCGATGCCGCGGATGTCCACCCCCTGCCCCGCCAGGCGCATCAGGATGGGATGTTCAGCACGGCAGGGCGCGCACCAACTGGCCCAGAAGTTCACCAGGCGGACCTTGCCATCCGCCAATTCCTTGGATGCCACGCCCGGCTGTCCCTCCACCAGGGGCGGCAGGTCGAAGTCCGGCACCGGCTTGTCGATCATGACGGAGGGCAGGCGGTCGGGGGTATCGCCCTGGTCGATCTGCTTCAGGCGCACGCCGAACCAGCCGGCCAGGCCCAGGAACAGCACCAGGGGGATCAGGAACATCAGGCGGCGCATGCGGGGGACCTTATTCGGCGGGGGCCGGCGGCAGGGCGGCGGTGCGGGGCAGAATGCGCTTCAGCGGTACGCCCACGCGCAGGCGGCGGTCGGACAGGCTGACCAGCCCGCCGGCCATCATGAGGATGGAGCCCACCCAGATCCACGGCACCAGGGGGTGGCGATAGAAGCGGGTGTTGTAGCCGGTGCCATCCGGCGCCGGCTCGCCCACCACGGCATAGAGGTCACTGAAGAAATTGGTGTGGATGGCCGCGCCCGTCGTCGTCATGCGCGTGACGGGGTAGAAGCGCTGCTCCGGCGCCAGGGTGGCCACGAAGTCGCCGTGGCGGGTGACGGTCAGCACGGCGCGGCGGGCGGTGTAGTTGGGGCCCGGCGCCTCCGCCACGCTGTCCAGGCGGAAACTGTAGCCGGCCACGTCCACCGACTGGCCGATGTGCAGCACCTGGATGGCCTCGGACGTCCAGGCGGAGGTGCCGACCATGCCGGCCACCGCCACGCCCAGCCCGGCATGCGCCAGGGCGGTGCCCCAGGCGCCCCGCGGCAGGTGGCGGGCACGGCTGAGACTGTCGGCCAGGGGGATGCGGAACAGGCGGATGCGGTCGGTCACGTCCACCACGGCGCCCATGACGGCCCAGCCGGCCAGGCCCAAGGCCAGAAGGGCCAGCACCGGCTTGGTACCCGCCAGCCAGAGCCCGGCCAGGGCGGCCACCACGCCCACCAGCGCCGCGATCTTCAGCCGGCCCAGCACGCCGGCCAGGTCCGCCCGCTTCCACGACAGCAGGGGGCCCATCGCCATGACCGCCACCACCGGCACCATCAGGGGCACGAAGGTGGCGTTGAAGAAGGGCGGGCCGATGGAAATCTTGCCCCCGCCGACCGCGTCCATGAACAGGGGATAGAGGGTGCCCAGGAAGACGGTGGCGCAGGCGGTGGACAGCAGCAGGTTGTTGAGCACCAGTCCGCCCTCGCGGCTGATGGGCGCGAACAGGCCGCCAGCCTTCAGGATAGGCGCGCGCAACGCGTAAAGCAGCAGGCCGCCGCCAGTCGCCACCACCAGCAGCGCCAGGATGAAGACGCCGCGCGCCGGGTCGGAGGCGAAGGCGTGGACGGAGGTCAGCACGCCGGAGCGCACCAGGAAGGTGCCCATGAGCGACAGGGTGAAGGTGACGATGGCCAGCAGGATGGTCCAGCTTTTCAGCGTGTCGCGCTTCTCCACCACGATGGCGGAATGCAGCAGCGCCGTGCCGGCCAGCCAGGGCATGAGGCTGGCGTTTTCCACCGGGTCCCAGAACCACCAGCCCCCCCAGCCCAGGGTGTAGTAGGACCACCACGACCCCATGGCGATGCCCAGCGTCAGCGATGACCAGGCGATCAGCGTCCACGGGCGCACCCAGCGGGCCCAAGCGGCGTCCACCCGTCCCTCGATCAGCGCGCCGGCGGCGAAGGAGAAGCAGAGGCTGAATCCAACATAGCCCAGGTAGAGGAAGGGCGGGTGGAAGGCCAAGCCCGGGTCCTGCAGCAGGGGGTTCAGGTCGTGGCCATTCAGCGGCGCCGGATCCACCCGGGTGAAGGGGTTGCTGGTGGCGACCATGAACCACAGGAAGCCGACGCCGATCATGCCCTGGACCGCCAGGACGCGAGCCCTCAGCGATGCCGGCAGGTTGCGGCCGAAGGCGGCCACCATCGCGCCGAACAGGGCCAGGATGAACACCCACAGGACCAGCGAGCCCTCATGGTTGCCCCAGACGCCGGCGACCTTGTAGAGCATGGGCTTGTCGGTGTGGCTGTTCTCCACCACGTTCAGGACGCTGAAGTCCGACACGACATGGGCGTAGGTCAGGGCGCCGAAGGCCAGCGCCAGGGCGGCGAACTGGCAGTAGGCGGCGGTGCGCCCCACCTCCATCATCCCCCGGTCGCCGCGGGCCGCGCCCCACAACGGGATGACGGACTGCACCAAGGCCACGACCAGCGCCAGAATCAGCGCGTAGTGTCCAAGCTCGGGGATCATGGGGCGTCGTCCGGAATGGTCGTTCAGGGATGGGTGCGCAGGGTGGAGGTCTGATGCTCCTCCCCCGCTGCAACGGGGGCGCCACCAGGGGGGGCGTCACCGGGCTTGCCGGGATGGCCGGCGCGTTTCAGGGCGTCGGCCACGTCGGGCGGCATGTATTTCTCATCATGCTTGGCCAGCAGCTCGGTCGCGGTGAACACGCCGTCGGGGCCCAGCTTGCCCTCCGCCACCACGCCCTGCCCCTCGCGGAACAGGTCGGGCAGGATGCCGGTGTAGGTGACGGGCAGCGACTTGGCGGTGTCGGTCACCTGGAAGGTGACGGTCATCCCGCCCTCGCGCTTCAGGCTGCCGGCCTCGACCAGCCCGCCGATGCGTACCGTGCGCCCGCCCGGCGGCTTGGCCGCCAGGTCGGACGGGCTGTAGAAGAAGACGATGTTGTCACGGAAGGCCGACAGGGTCAGCGCCGTGGCGGTGCCCAGGCCCAGCAGGGCCAGCACCAGGATCATCAGGCGGCGGCGTTTGCGTGTCATGGTGTGGTCTCGGCGGCAGGGGTAGCCGATGTGGGGGCCGGGGACGCCTTGGCTTCACGCCGGCGGCGCGGCTTGGCCGCTTCCAGCGTGGCCAGGGTGCGCTCCACCCGGCGCAAGCCGGACAGGCTGAGCACCAGCAGCCCCACCAGGATCACAGTGGCCGCCCCGTAAGATGACCACACATAGGCGGCATATCCGCCCATCGACAGGAACCCGTCCATCACACTCTCACCCAAAGGCCCGCCACCCGGAGGCCCCCTTGAGGGACCGCGAAGCCGGAACAGGCATCAAACTATCACGCTGGCGAAACGAGCGCCGCCGGTCCGGTTGTCCCACTCTCCCGGGCCCGCCATTCCGAGGCTCAGCCCGCCTGGCCCAGACGCAGGGTCTGCACCCGGCGCGCCGCCAGCCCGGCCCGGATGCGCAGGATGACGACGGCGAAGAAATAGCTCTGGAAGGCCACGGCCAGCAGCAGCAGGGGCCACAGCATGCTGGCGGCGATGGTGGGGCCGCCCAGGCGGAACACGCTGGCCGGCTGGTGCAGGGTGTTCCACCACTCCACCGAAAACTTGATGATGGGCACGTTCACGGCCCCTACCAGCAACAGGATGTTGCCGGCCTTGTTCCCCCGCGCCGGATCATCGAAGGCGTCCACCAGGGCCATGTAGCCGAGGTAGAGGAAGAACAGCACCAGCACGCTGGTCAGCCGCGCGTCCCATACCCACCAAGTGCCCCACATGGGGGCGCCCCACAGCGACCCGGTCAGCAGGCACAGGGCGGTGAAACCAGCGCCCAGGGGGGCGGCCGCCTTGGCGTAGACCTCGGCCAGGGGATGCTTCCACACCAGGGCGGCGGCGGCGGCCACGGCCATGGTGCTGTAGGTGAACATGCTCATCCACGCGGCGGGCACATGGATGTACATGATGCGCACGGTGTCGCCCTGCTGGTAGTCCGGCGGCGAGGCGATCAGGCCCAGATACAGCCCGGCCGCGAAACAGACCACCGACAGGCCGGCCACCCATGGCAGCACGGCGTTGGCGATCTTCAGAAAGCGGGCGGGGTTGGCGAAACGATGCATGGCCCCGTTATGTACCACGCCCGCCGGCCTTTGCCATCGGGATACGCCGTAAATTGATATGGATCACGCCCAATGATGTAGGGGGCGAATGATCGTGACGTTGGCTTTACGGCAGACGCAGGGACCGCATGATTTCCAGGGCCGTCTCTTCCCATCCGGGGCGGAGGCCCGGCTCTCGCCAATAAGACAGCACCGTTTGGAATGACCGGCCCTTGATGGTGCATAGATAGATGATGCTGACTTCAAAGGTATTCGGGCCGACCTCGTCGGCAATGGCCAGCCGTTCGATGTCGCCGCAGGCATCGGGGTCTTCGGTCTGGCGCGGAATGACCGTGTCGCTCAAAACTTGATCGACATTCTCCCCCTCGCGGTAGGTGGTGCTGGGCTTGCCGGGAACCGGCGGTGTCAATTCGCCCAAGCTGATCATCGCTTCGCCATGGACGATGACGACCCCTTCCTCCCGTTCATGGGTGCTGGTCAGGAACAGCTCGTTGCCCGCCTCATCCCACCGCACCCATTGTGACGGGTAGCGTGCCTCCATCCCCCCTTGGCGAAACACCTTCCAGCCGGTGGTGGAGAGTCCATCACCGGCAGCCGCCATCATCGGGGCCAGCAGCGCCAACACACTGATGAGCGCACGAAAATTCGGGATCATGCTTTCGCCATCGCCTCACTCATGCGCCGCCCGCAGCGCGGCGGCGATGGCCAGCGGGGCCAGGACCAGCGCGCCGCACAGCATGCCGCCCAGCAGCAGCAGGTGCGGCCGGGGGGAAAGGCCGGACAGGCCGGCGTCCAGGCCGGCGGCGGCGAAGATCAGCACGGGGATGTACAGCGGCAGCACCAGCAGGGGCAGCAGCACGCCGCTGCGCCGGGCGCCGAGGGTCAGGGCGGCCCCGACGGCGCCGATGACGCTGAGCAGCGGCGTGACCAGGGCGAGGGTGCCGACCAGCAGGCCCAATTGGTCCACCGGCATGCGCAGCAGCAGGGCCAGCAGGGGCGCCACCAGCATCAGGGGCACGCCCGTCACCAGCCAGTGGGCCGCCACCTTGGCGACGGCCACCCCCTCCGCCGGCAGCGGCGACAGCAGCAGCAGTTCCAGGCTGCCGTCCTCGTAGTCGCCCTGGAACAGCCGCTCCATGGACAACAGCGCCGCCAGCAGGGCCGCGATCAGCAGCACGCCGGGGGCGATGCGGGTCAGCACGTTGGGTTCCGGCCCGACGCCGAAGGGGAACAGCACCACGCACAGCACGAAGAACATCAGGGCGGCGGTGGCGTCGCTGCCCTGGCGCAACACCAGGCGCAGGTCGCGCAGGATGAGACGGAGCATCAGGCGGCGTCCTCCGCCCCGTCATCCCCGTCCTGGCCTTCATCCTCCTCGACCGGCGTGAACGCGGCCAGGTCGAGAACATCTCCGCCCGGAGTCGCCAGGTCGATATGGGTGGACAGCACGACCCGCCCGCCCTGGGCGCGGTGGCGGGCGATGGCGTCCTCCAGCAGCGCGACGGAAGCACGGTCCAGGCCCACGGTGGGTTCATCCAGCAGCCACAGGGGCGCCGGCGCCGCCACCAGGCGCGCCAGGGACAGGCGGCGGCGCTGCCCGGCGGACAGGAAACGGCCCGGCACGTCGGCGATGGCATCGATGGCGAAGGCGGCCAGGGCCGCGTCCACCCTGGCCCCACCCATGCCGCCCCCGCCGCGCAAGCCCGCCCAGAAAGCCACCATCTCCCGGCAGGTGAAGCTGGCCTTCACCGCGTCGAGGTGGCCGACATAATGCAGGCGGGCGCGGTGGGCCTCCGGGTCCTGGTCCAAGGACACGCCATCCCAGGCGATGATGCCGCGCAGGGGCTTCAGCAAACCGGCCATCAGGCGCAGCAGCGTGGACTTGCCGCTGCCATTGGGCCCCACCAGGGTCAGGCAGCTCCCCGCGGCCAGTTGGAAGTCCAGATCCTGGAACACCAGGCGCCCGCCGCGCAGGCACAGCAGATCATGGCCGGTGAAGAGAGCGGTTGAGGTCATGGGCCTTGGGCGCCGGAGTCGGAAGGGCCCCGACTATAGGCCGCACGCCCCGGCACCTCAAAGCGCTGGATCAATAGCTGCCGGTGATGAGGCCCATGAGGCGCCCAACATTTGTGGGCGCAAAACGAAGCGCAGCAATAAGGCCACGACCGTGGCCACCGGACCTTTCCAGGGAACGCAGTGAACTGGAAAGGGAGGATAAGCCCAGCGGGTGGATGCCCGCGCCCGGCGCCTGAGGGAACCGATAAAAAGAAAAACGGCCACCGCGGGGGGCAGGTGCGGTGGCCGTTTGATACACCAGCCGGGGCAGGCTGGAGAGGACACCTCCGGTAGGCCGGTCGGGGGAGACCGGGCGGGAGGGGCTTCCGACCCCGGCAGGGGGTCAATGTCGCGTCGTCCTCTATGCGCATAAGGCCACCGCGACATGGCCAATTTGGGCCGCAAAAGTGGCGAAATTGAGATTTGTGGTGGGGCAGCCGCACCACCGAAACGCCGGCTTGGCCATGTCGTCGCAGGCCCGCCGTGACCCGAAAAAAATCGCTGTGCATCCCCGGCTTTCCATCTTATATAGCGCGTAGTCGCAGCGCACGTGCCTATGGCCGCGGGCGGAATGGTTCCCCCGTCGGTTATGCAACGACGTAACGCGTATCCTCGTCCGTCCCTTAAGCAAGGCGGCGAATTGGAGGCTACGATGGTTGATGTTGTTGTCGGTGGGCACGCGCCCGCCTTTCCTCGATCCCTCGCCCCCGCTCTGATGCAGAGTCGGGTGGGCCATGATCAGGCGGTCGTCAGTCAGACCGGGCCGGTGCTTTGCGTTTTCCTCGCGCCGCCTGGGCATATCTCCAGTATCTGACCCGTTCGGGCCGGCCGTTTCATCGGCACGCTTGAACGGACCCGGGCCGTCGCCCGGTTAAGTGAACGGACCCGGGCCATTGCCCGGCCAAGCCCCCATTCCCGATCCATCCCCTGATATGCCTTTTGGCCTCGGAGTCATCGATGACCGAGAAGATCGCTCGTTTTTTCGCTGAGAACACGCCCGCCACCCCCTGCCTGGTGGTTGACCTGGACGTCGTCGCCGGTAACTACGGCAACCTGCGCGACGCCCTGCCCGAGGCCCGCATCTTCTATGCCGTGAAGGCCAACCCGGCGCCGGAGATCCTGAAGCTGCTGGTCGAGCAGGGGTCCTGCTTCGACACCGCCAGCCTGCCGGAAATCCAGTATTGCCTGGACGCCGGCGCCACCGCCGACCGCATCAGCTTCGGCAACACCATCAAGAAGGCGTCGGATATCGCCCGCGCCCACGCCCTGGGCATCAGCCTGTTCGCCTTCGACAGCCGGGAAGAGCTGGAGAAGATCGCCGAGCACGCCCCCGGCGCCCGCGTGTTCTGCCGCATCCTGACCTCGGGCGAAGGTGCCGACTGGCCGCTGTCGCGCAAGTTCGGCTGCGAGCCTGACATGGCGGCGGAGCTGCTGCTGGCCGCCTCCACCCTGAACGTCGTGCCCTATGGCGTGTCCTTCCATGTCGGCTCGCAGCAGCGCGACCTGACCCAGTGGGACAAGGCCCTGGCCCAGACCGCCGAGATCTTCCGCACCCTGGAAGAGCAGGGCGTGATGCTGCGCATGGTGAACCTGGGCGGCGGCTTCGCCACCCGCTACCTGAAGGACATCCCCAGCGAGGGTGAGTACGGCAACGCCATCGAGGCCTCGCTGCGCAAGCATTTCGGCAACCGCCTGCCCGAAACCATCATCGAGCCGGGCCGCAGCATGGTGGGCAACGCCGGGGTCATCCGCTCGGAAGTGGTGCTGATTTCGCGCAAGTCGCACCGCGACGACCGCCGCTGGGTCTATCTGGACATCGGCAAGTTCGGCGGCTTGGCCGAGACCATGGACGAAGCCATCAAGTATCCCATCCAGACGCCCCACGATGGCGGCGACGCGGAGCCGGTCATCCTGGCCGGCCCGACCTGCGACAGCGCCGATGTGCTGTATGAGAAGGCCGAATACCGGCTGCCGGTGGACCTGCGCATCGGCGACAAGGTCGACATCCTGGCGACCGGCGCCTACACCACCACCTACTCCGCCGTGAACTTCAACGGTTTCTCGCCGCTGGCCTCCTACTACATCTGATCCCTAGATGCGGTGACCCTGGCCTTTGGCTGGGCCATAAGGCGTTTGGTTTCGAGCCCCCGGAAGCCCCGCTTCCGGGGGTTTCGTTTGCCTCAGGCGCCCTTGTCGCCCAAGGCGGCCGCCAAAACAGCGGGCGCCAGAGCGACGGAAGGCACGGCACCGGGAACCGGGCTGATCCGGCCGGCGTCGCCGATACCGCCGGTCAACAGGCGCTGGCTGGGCAGGACCAGGGACACGGTGGTACCCTGTCCTAGCCGCGAGACGATGTCCAGACGGCCGCCATGCAGCTCGGCCAGCCCCTTGGACAGCGACAGGCCCAGGCCGGTGCCCTGTGTGGTGCGGGCGTAGACGTTGTCGATCTGCTGGAACGGCACGAAGACCTTGGACAGGTCCGCATCCGCGATGCCGATGCCCGTGTCGCTGACGGCGATGACCATCTGCGCCTCGGCGTTGATGGTGGCGGTCAGCGACACCGTGCCGCCGGCTTCGGTGAACTTCACGGCGTTGGACAGCAGGTTCAGCAGGATCTGCTTGATCTTCACATCGTCCGCCAGCAGCGGCGGCAGGTCCGGGGCCATGGTGGTGACCAGATCGATGCGCTTTTCCAGGGCGCGGCCCCGGGCGATCCGCTCGCACCCGGCCACCAGGGCGGCCACGTCGCAGACCCGTTCCCGCAACTCGACCTTGCCCGCCTCGATCTTCGAGACGTCCAGGATGTCATTGATGATGGCGAGCAAGTGGCGCCCGCTGGCCACGATGTCGCCGGCATAGCCGGCGTTGGTCACCTGGTCGGGGGCCCGGCGCAAATCCCCCTCCAGCACCTCGGCGAAACCGATGATGGCGTTCAAGGGCGTGCGCAGCTCGTGGCTCATGTTGGCCAGGAACTCGGTCTTGGTGCGGTTGCCCAGCTCGGCCGCGGCCTTGGCGCGCTCCAACTCCTCCGCCCCGCGTTCGGCCGAAATGGCCACGGTGGCCAGGCGGCTGGCGCGGCGCGCCAGGTCCAGCATCCAGCCTTCCGGTGAGCGGGGCGATCGGAAATAGATGGCGAAGGCGCCCAGCGCGTGGCCGTCGCCCGCCAGAATGGGGATGGACCAGCAGGCGGCCAGGTCGGCCTCCGCCGCGGCGGCGCGGTAATCCAGCCATAGGGGATCGTTGGCGATGTCGGTGACGATGACGGGTTCGCCCCGGTGGATGGCCGTGCCGCAGGACCCGGCCGTCGGCCCCACCGGCGCGCCATCGACAGCGCGGGCGAAGGACGCGGGCAGGCTGGGGGCCGCCCCGGTGCGGATGTGCCGCCCGTCCGCGTCGGCCAGCACGATGGAGCAGAGCCCCCCCTCCAAATCCGCTTCCATGCCGGAACACAAGGCCGACAGCACCGTCGACAGGGGCGCGCGGCCGGCGGTCATGCCCAACACCTTGCGTTCCACCGTCAGCAGGCGCTCCGCCCGCTCCCGCCGCTGGGTCTCGCGCTCGATGCGGCGGGCGTGGGACCAATAGAGGGCCAGGGCGCTGTGCAGTTCCGCCACCGTCTCGTCCCGCCCCGTGCCCGGCACGGGGGCCGGCGACGGGGCCACCCGCCCCTCCGCCAGGTCGCGCATCAGCCGCGCGGTGCGCGAGACGGCGCCGAACACGCCCTGCCGCAGGGCCACCAGGATCACCAGCGTCAGCAGGGCGGCGCCGGCCAGCGGGGCGCCGGCCGCCACCGCCGCCCAGGCGGGTGCGGGCACGGGCACGGCCGCCCAGCGGTCCAGCGCCCGTGTGGCCACGGCCCCCACTTCGGCCAGGGCCGCCTGAGCCGCCACCGGATCCGGCTGGTGCTCCAGCTCTGAGCCGCTGGGCCCTTGCCCGGCAAGCGCGGTGGCGAAGCGCGCCATGGCGGCCGCCACGCCGGCGTCGGACGCCGGCATGGTGGCGCCGCGCCAATCCAGCAGCAGGGCGGTGGACGCGGCGGCGGACGCGCCGGTCACCGCATCCGCCCAGGCGAGGTCGGCGTCACGGCGGGCCGCCAGCGCGTCCGCCGCGACATCCGCATCCGGATTGGGCAAATCCTGAGCAGCCAGGGCGACCAGCTCGCGCACCAGGCGGCTTTCCGCCGTGGCCAGGGCCCGTTCCCCGGCCAGCCAGTCGCGCAGCAGCGGTGAATCGGGGGCTCTGGAAATTGCAGGAGCTGGGAAGGACTGGTTCAAGGACTGGTCCGCCGCCCGGCGCAGGCCCGCCAGTTCCTGGCGCACGCCAGCCAGCCGCTGGCGCGCGCCCTCCAACGGAGGAAGGGGCGGCAGGGCATCCAAGGCCGCGTCCAGCGCCCGGTCCGCCTGTCGCCGACGTTGCGCCAACTCCTCCACCAGGGCGGCACCCGGCGCGCGCAGGGCCAGGGCGGCCGCGGTCCACTGTGACGACTGGGCATCCATAGCCCCCGCCATGTCCCGCGCGGCCACCACCAGCAGGTGCGCCGATTGGGCGTCACGGGCCGTCCCCCAGGCCGCGCGCATGTCGGCGGCGGCCAACCCCAGTTGCAGGACCGCCAAGCCCGCGAGGGCAGCCATCATCGACCGGCGCATGATCCCGACCCGGCCCTTTTCCCCACGAAGCATCTCATTGGCGAAGTGATTCCAAGGCGCGCACCCTCTGCCTGTGCGTAACTGTATGCGCCGTGCCGAGAGGGCGCAAATGTGCAAGGGGGTGGGGTGGCGGCCCCGGCACCGCGCCCAGGACATGGCCAGGGCGTCGCATAGGCCCCACCCCTCCCGTCGAATACCGCCCTTGACCACACCCTCCATCGTCTATACCTGACGCAGGGTCGGGGCCGCCGTGTGGCCCCGACGCCCTGCCCTATGCCCCCGGATCCCGCCGCCGTTGACCTCCTCGCCCGCCCCTTCCGATGATGAGGTCGCCCCCGGTGATGTGCCGGCGGCCGCCGAGGCCGAGGTGCTGTTCGCGGATGACGATCGCGACGCCCTGCACATCCTGCCGCTGGGCATGATCCCGGTGCAGACGCCCGGCCTGAAGCGGGCGCGCCTGATCAAGAACGCGCGGCTGGAGACGGTGGTGGAGGTGTTCCAGGACCGGTCGGCCGGCAGCGGCCAGATCAACCCGGAACATTTGGCGACGATGTACCCGTCGCATCCCAAGGAAATGCGCGTGGACATGGCGCAGATCCACCGGCTGACGCAGCTGAACAGCTACGATGTCTACAGCCTGCGCATCGAGCTGCGCCGCCTGGGCATCCCGGTGGAGGATGTGACCTACCTGCGCCTGTCGGCGGGCAAGCGGCTAGAACTGACCACCTACATGCGCGACTTCACCCTGCCTTTGATCCAGCAGGTCTATGGGTCGGAGCAGCGGCCCATCAACGACATCGCCGACCTGTTCGAGCTGCTGGCCAACCCCGACCGGGAAGAGGCGCTGCGCAACCTGACCCTGCTGTCGCAGAAACTGAACGTGCAGCTTCAGGACATTCCCAGCTTCCTGGAGGAATACGGCGACGTCTTCCTGTCGCTGGCCTATTTCCGCAGCTGCCTGGACGGCCTGGTGCCGGAGGTGCAGCGCTTCATGGGCTGGGTGAACGAGGCGACCAAGAGCGAGATGGTCACCCGCGACCGCCTGATGATGAAGATGATCGGCGACGTCATGCGCATGCTGACGGGCATCACCACCTCCATCACCGGGCGGTTCGAGGCGTTCGACCGGCGCAGCAAGGATTTCTGGCACGACATCAACGCGGACAGCTTCCGCTCCGTCCGCGCACAGATCTCGGCCCACCATGTCACCATCGGCGGCGTGCTGTGCGGGCTGGCGGTGAAGATGGCCCTGTGGAAGGCGCGCTTCCCCCATGGCGGCGGCGGCCCCATGAAGCGGGTGGAGTTCGTGCGCTCCGAAATCCTGCCCGGCCTGGACCACATCAACCGCATCGAGAAGTCTGCCGCCGGCACCTCGTAAGGCGGGCGGACGCATCCCGCGTCCTTGTCCTCGATCTCCAGTCCGCCTTTGGCTCCCCGGAAATCTCCGGCGCCCGCGGTCGCGGGCTACCGCGAACCTTGAGTGAGGCGCCGCCTCACATCCCCAGCGCGTGCTCCAGCACGAACAACCCGCTTTTCAGCAGGGCAAGCAGCACGCCCCAGACCACGGCCACGGCGGCGATGCCGGTAGCCAGGCCCAGCAGCACCCACACCCCATCGCGCTCCAGCACGCCCAGGGCCACGACGCTGATGGCCACGGCGGGCAGCATGTTGCCCAGGGGGATGGGCAGGAACAGGATCAGGGCCAGCAGGAAGCACAGGGCGCCCACGGCGTTTTCCGCCGGAGGCCGCGCCAGCACGCCCAGGCGCGGCCGCAACATGCGCTCGGCCTTGGCCAGCCAGGGGGCCACCTTGGCCATCATGGCGGCGAAGTCCTTGCGCGCCAGCGACCGGTCGGCGATGAAGCGCGGCAGCCAAGGGCGCCGCCCCAGCGCCAGCTGCGCCGTCAGGAACAGCAGCGGCAGGCCCAGGACGGAGGAGGTGCCGGGCGGCATGGGTAGGGCGTTGGGCAGGGCGAAGACGAAGATGAGGGCACCCACCGCCCGGTCGCTGAGCGCCGTCAGCAGGTCGCCGATGGCCACGCGCTCCCGCCCCTCATCCGCCGCCAGGGCCTGCAGGATGTCGGACACCTTGGCGGACCGGGTGTCGGTGGCGGCAGCGTGACTGTCAGTGGCCTCACCCGCGGTCATGCTGTCCCTCTGCGTCCGTCCCTAATGCCCCCATCCACAGGGGAATCGCCCCCACAGGGGACCGCCCATTCAAGTGGGGGCGCCCCGCCCTCCGGTCCAGCGATTTTTCCCAGCCAACTTTTCCGGATCAGTAGGCGGCGAAGGTCTCGCGCATGGCCCGCTCCTCCTGCCGGATGCGGAGGGTCAGGGGGACGAGGTAGACGGCCAGGCCGATGACCAGGGTGTAGTAGGCGTGCAGCGTCAGGGCGAAGCCCACCAGTTCCGGCAGGATGTTCAGGAAGTAATTGGGGTGTCGCACCAGACGGAACAGCGGGTGGGTCACCAACTGGTGGTCGCGGGCGATCAGCAGCTTCACCGTCCACAGCCGCCCCAGCAGCCGCACCACCACCAGCAGCATGACGGCGCCGAACAAATAGATGGCGAAGCCGAAGCCGCTGACCGCGTCGATGGGCTCGGCCCGCACCAATCCCTCCACCGTCGCCGACAGGTAGAAGGCGATATGGGCGATGGTCAGCGCCAGGGTGTTGCGCGCCCCATGCTCCACCGCGCCATCGGCCCGCAGCGCCTTCTCATGCCGGATGGACACCGCCAGCAGGGCGAAGCGGTAGGCGAGGGCAAGGACGACGAACAGGATCAGCGCGGTCATGGCGGCAGGGGCCCCTCAAGGGATGAAAGTGGACGGCGCATCAATAGCATGCCGCCGCCGCCCCGGCCCATTGTACCGTCGCGATAGGATGGCAATGGCCCCGCTTATTGCCCAGCTGACCCGGAGCGCGTGGCGTGGAGCCCATGCCCTCGGCGTGCTTTAGGGGAGGTCTTTGGCGACATCGATGCTCATGGTCATTTGCGGATGGAAATCGCATGTCAAGTCGATATGGCCGGTCTCGGTGAAGTCCTGCGTCCTTTCCTGCCCCTGGCGCTGGGTATCCAGGCTCCAGGTCCGGCCAGCCGCGTGCAAGGTCAACCGGTGCGGCATGCCATCCTCGTTACGAAATACGACGGTATCGCCTTGAGCGATTTGCACACGGGCGGGAGCCAAGGTGCGGTCCTTCTCGATCACCACGACGGTGGCGGCCTGGGCGAAGTCCACGACAAACACGGCAGCCACGCCAGCGGCCATAGCCGTTAATAAGACTTTGTGACTTTGCATAATGCATCCTGGTTCAAAATGCGCGACCCGTGATTGGGTCGTATGGACGCATTACTGATGACGGAAAGATTTGGATGCACGATCGCGTCACGAAATGAGCACCAGAACAATGATATCCATCGGCCGGCCCCGGCACGCCATTGCCTAACCGGAAAGATATATTATCATCGGCGATCCGCTGCTTCGCTGGACCCCCCTCTCATGCCCCTGCCCTCCGACGCCCAAGCGATCGACGAGACCTCCGCCGTGACGGCCCTTCTTTTGGCGACGGCCAAGGGCGACCGTAGCGCATTCGAGGCGCTTTACCGGGCGGCGGCACCGACCCTCTACAGCGTTTGCCTGCGTCTGGCGCGGGACCGCGACCGGGCTGCGGACTTGCTTCAGGACGTGTTCGTCCGCATCTGGCAAAAGGCGCCGCTGTTCGATCCCACGCGGGGCAGCGCTTTCGCTTGGATGGTGGTGCTTACCCGAAACCATGTCCTGTCGCTCTTGGATAAACCCGTCGGCGCCACCATGTCCCTGGACGACGATGCCGTCCTGGCGGCGGTTGACGTCAGGCTGGCCCATCAGCCGGATCCCGGACTGGCCTTGGATCTGCGGCGTTGCCTGGGGTTGCTGACGGAACGGTCGCGGCGGCTGGTGCTTTTGACGTATCTTCAGGGCTTGACCTTTGAAGAATTGGCGGAGCGCGTCGGCGCGCCCTTGGGATCGGTCAAAAGCTGGGTCCGCCGCGCCGTGCTGAAGCTGAAGGAGTGCTTGGCGTGAAGAGCGCGGATGCCGACATCGCCGACTATCTGTTGGGCGTGATGCGGGGTGACCGCCGGTCGCGCCAATACCGGGTCGCTGCCCCGGATGCGGCCCCCTACACGGACCAGGAGCTGGCGCGGATCGAGGCGCGGCTGGGCGCGCTGGATTTGGCCTTGGCGGAGCCGCCGCCCGCCGGTTTGCTGGGCCCCATTCTCGCCCGCATCGACCGTGAAGCGGCGGACCAGGCGGCCGCGCCGGGAACCGACACCGTGCGCCACCAAGATGGCGTCTGGCTGCCTCTATCCCCGGGGGTGCGATCCAAGCTGCTGCGCGTGGACGGCCGCACCGGACGCCGCACCATGCTTATCCGCATGGAACCGGGCGCGCCCTATCAGTCCCATGCCCATGCCGGTGGCGATGAGGAATGCCTGGTCATCGAAGGTGACTTGCGTTTCGGCGACCTGCTTCTGCAGGCGGGTGATTTCCACGTCGCCCGGCACACCACCTGGCATGCCACCGCCGTCAGCCAGCAAGGCTGCCTGCTGCTGGTGTCCGTCGGCTGATCCGTTTCCCACACCGGTATAAAGGCTGGTCTGGCATAAAGGCTGGGCAGCCAAGGCCGCCCAGCAAGGAAGCCGTCCCGCGGCCGGAGGAGGAGAGGCCGGCCGGGCCGGCGGGCGCCGCGTGATCAGCCGGGCATCAGCACGCCATCAATGACGTGGATGACGCCGTTGGACTGGTTCACGTCGGCGATAGAAATGGTGGCCATGCCGCCCCGCTGATCGGTCAACATCAACATCTTACCCTTCTGGGTGACCACCAGCTGACCGCCCTGCACGGTGGTCAACACCCCTTTGCCATGCCCGGCGGCCACCTTGGCCATAAGGTCCGCGGCGGAAAGCTTGCCGGACACCACGTGATAGGTCAGCAGCCCGGTCAAGGTGGACTTGGCTTCCGGTTGCAACAAGCCATCGACTGTCGCCCGCGGCAACTTTTCGAACGCCGTGTTGGTTGGGGCAAAGACGGTGAATGGGCCAGCCCCTTCCAGGGTTTCAACGAGGCCGGCGGCCTTGACCGCCGTCACCAAGGTGGTGTGGTCCTTGGAATTGACCGCGTTCTGGATGATGGTCTTGGACGGGTACATCGGGGCCCCGCCAACCTCGACCGCTTTTTCCAGGGCGAAGGCGGGAGCGGCAACGGTTGGTATGGTGGCAAGTAAAGATATCGCCATCACCGCGATCATGGATCTATTCATCTTCATTTTTCCTTGATTCTAATCTTGAGAAAACCGGGATTGCTGAGAAAGTCTGCCGGGAACCACGCCAAGCGGACGGGGTGGCCAGCGTCTCGACCGCGCAGGGCAGACTTAGTGCTCGATATCCCGGTGCAGGGGGGCCAGCTCCGCCAACAGCTTGTTCTGGGCGCTGAACGGGACCTTATGCTTGTCCATGGCGTCCTGTAGGTCTTCCACCAAGGCGTTGAAATGCTCCCGCGTGATGGGCGGTAAGCCCTGGTGGGCGGACTTCATGTCCAAGCCCTTGTATTGGCACGGCCCGCCGAGAGCCTGGCAAAATTGGTCGACCAATTGCGCCTTGACGCGGGTTTGATTGGCCTTCTCAAAGAAAGGCCGCGTCCGGGGATCCGCCAGCAGGTTGGTCATGAAGTCCTCCATGAGGCTTTGCAGGCCGGCCTTGCCGCCGAACGCCTGGAAGGTGGCCTCATCGGCCTTGGCCGCAGGCCGCGTGAGGAATGTGGCAAGGGACAGGGCAAGACAAACGGTGGCCATAGGCTTGGCCAGGCGCGAGAGATGGCTCATCGGAACATTTCCTTTTGGGTGATGGCGCTCAGAATCCCACCTGAAGGGACAGGTAGGCCGCGTTCTGATGGTCACGGATGACGATGTTGCCCAATGGCGCGAAGGCCAGGGTCAGCGAGACGTTCTTGGTGGGAACCCAGGCGACGAACAGGTCGTACCAATCGTCCTCATGAGCAATGGCCAGGTTATCGGGCTTCTTGCGATACTCGGCGCCCACCAGGAAGTTGCGGGACAGAAGGTAGGCGACGCTGCCTTCGGGTTCGACGTGGTAGTCGTCGTCCTTGCCGCCGAAGCCGAGAATGCCGATCTGGTTGGCCTTGGTGAACCGCACCGTGCCGTCCACCAACAGGCTTTGAGCCAGGAAAAGTTTGGTGGCGGAGATATAGAAGTCCGTACCACTGTCGTGGCGGGCGCCGATCGCCCGCAGGACGGCGCCCCGGTCATTATGTTTGTACTGCAGGCCCACCGCGATCTGCGGCAGCCAGCTGTCCTGATCCAGAATGGCATCGCCAGCCACGCGGACCTTGGCGCCGACAATGTTCTGGTTGAAGGTGTACCCCTTGCCCAGACCCAACAGGCCGCCGACGTCCTCGGTATCGAAGGACTGGCGGGCGAAGGATAACTCCACACGGTCATACAACCCGACCATGGCCCCATAGGCGTTGAGGTGGTAGCTGCCCGATTGCACCCGCGTGTAGAAGGCGTTGGGCCGGATCTGATCGCCCGTGTCGTAGCCACCGATGAGGGCCCATGGCGTCAGGCCGCCGCCGGCCGCTCCCTCAAGCTGGGTCACGCCGCCCGTCGCCGTCAGCTTGCCGCCGGCACCGATGTCGGACGCGGCCATCGCCGGCAGGCTGCATGCCATCAGCCCCCCCAACAAGGCGATTAATAATTGAGACTTCATTGGAGCAGGCTCCCTGGTGTTGCGTTGGTTTCCTGCCCATACGCCTGCGCCGGTTGATTGGATGCAGGGCGTGTGCATCCGAAAGTCTCCGTGCGCCGTAAGGAGGATGGAACGAGCCCTTCCGGCGCCGCAGGCACCCCGAAGGGCGGGCGGGGACGTAACGGATCGCAAAAGGGGCCGACTGATGGGGAACGACGCGGTGGCGGCATCCCGCCACCCCAATCCCGGTGACGGGGGCGGCATGACACCGAAGGACCTGGCGGCCGGGGGGACGCTGGACGCGCTGATCAGGCAGGTCGCCGGTGGCGACCGCGTCGCCCTACGGCACCTGTATGAACGGGAATCGCCGCGCCTGTACGGCCTGGCCCTCCGCATCGTGCGCCGCCCGGATGCGGCGGCCGATGCCGTTCAGGACGCCTTTGTGCAGATCTGGCGGAACGCCGCCAGCTTCAGCCCGACCATGGGTTCAGGCGGTGGCTGGATGGCATCCATCGTGCGCTACCGCGCACTCGACATGGCCCGGCGTCTGGGGCGCGAAACGCTGATTGATACCATACCCGACGGCGTCGACGACGGCCCCGGCCCCTTGGAGATTCTGGAAACCGCCCGCGACGCCGTCCGGCTGCGCCGCTGCCTGGAACGATTGGATGACAAGGGCCGCAGCGCCATCACCCTGGCTTTCGTCAACGGCCTATCCCATGCGCAAGTGGCCGAGCACCTGGCCACGCCCCTGGGCACGGTCAAGTCATGGATAAGACGCGGGCTCGCTTCCTTGAAGGAGTGTTTAGCGCCATGATTCCGGACGATTTCGCGGAACTGGATCTCCTGGCTGGCGAATACGTGCTGGGCACCTTGAACGCCCAGCAGGCCAAGGCGGTGGCGGACGCCCTGCCCGGCCATGGCGCCTTGCGACACGCGGTGGCCGATTGGGAAAGACGGCTGGCCCCCCTTCTGGCGGCGGTGCCGGCGGTGGCGCCGCCCGCGACGCTGTGGCGAAGGATTGAGGCGCAGCTTCCACCGGCGGCTGTACCGGGCTGGCGGGCGTGGCTGCGGCGGCAATGGAATGCCCCACCCGTCTGGCGGTGGATGACGGCGGGTGCCGCCGCCGCACTTCTCACCGTCACGCTGCTCGTGCCCGCCGCCCTACGCGGGGATGGGCCCCGCTACATGGCGCTCTTGACCGCCGCCAGCGATGGCCGCGTCGGCTGGTTGGTTGAAGGCAGGGGACGGTGGCTGGAGCCCGTCGCCTTGGCGGGTATGACCACACCAGCCGACCGGGATCTGGAATTGTGGCTGATCGCCGATGGCGCCCCGCCGCGGGCGGTGGGGGTGATCGCACCAGGGCGGGTGCTTCCGGTCGCCGACAAGGCCCTGGCTGGCGGCGGCAAGCTGGTGCTGGCCATCAGCCTGGAGCCCAAGGGCGGCTCGCCGACCGGGGCCCCAACCGGGCCCGTCCTATATTCCGGCGCCATGCGCCGCCTCCCCTGAGGGGGCGGCGGCTCGCCTACTTTCCTGCGGGGCCCGGCGTGACGGTCACGATCACTTCCATATTGCTGTGGAGGTCGCAGCCGACGACGATCATCCCCGGCTGAGTGAAAACCTGGGACCGCTCCTCGCCGGGGCGCTCAAGATCAAGGTCAAATTGAAATATCGGCGTGTGGGAAACGACCTGGTGCGGCACCGTATCCTCGTTACGGAAAAGGATGGTGTCGCCCGTGGCGATCTCAATCTTGCTCGGCACGAAGGCGTGATTTTTCTGTGTGACGACGACGGTGGCCGCCTGGGCCGTCCCCAAGCCCAGGGTCAACGTCACAACAACAGCGGCAAGGTGGCGCATGGCATGTCTCCCGAAGGCTGCCCACTACGGATTGGCGTCTTACGCCTTACGTCTGGACAGGCCGGGCGGATGCAGACGGCCCGATAAAAATGCGCGCGAGCTGGGACCTGGAGCCTTTCCGGTGAAGTCGTCTCCTCGATACCCCCTCGGAGCGAGATGCGATCAGTCATGATCGCATCTCATTCTAAGCCCGATCACACGTCCAGGTTCGCCACCTTCAGCGCGTTGGCCTGGATGAAGTCGCGGCGAGGTTCCACGATGTCGCCCATAAGGGTGGAGAACACCTCTTCCGCCTCGTCGACGTGGCTGACCTTGACCTGCAGCAGCGAGCGGATCTTGGGGTCCAGGGTGGTTTCCCACAGCTGGTCCGGGTTCATCTCGCCCAGGCCCTTGTAGCGCTGGATGGACAGGCCCTGGCGGCCCTGTTCCAGCACCGCGTCCATCAGGCCGACGGGGCCGACGATGGCGCGGGTGGTGCGGCCGCGGTAGGTCAGGGTGGCGGCGTCGGTGAAGACCGTCTTCAGGAAGTCGGCCATGGCGTCCAGGCGGCGGGCCTCCACACTCTTCAGCACGTCGGCGTCCAGGATGTGGCGGTGGGTGACGCCGCGGCTGGTGCGGAACAGCATCAGCCCGCCCTCACGCGCCCGTTCACCCTGCCAGGCGCCCACGCCCACGGTGGCGCCCTCGCCGGCATTGCCGGCCGCCTGGGCGGCTTCAGCCTCGATGCGGTTCAGGCGGGCGGCGACCACGCGGGCCAGTTCATCGGCGCGGGCGTCGTCGGTCAGCAGCGCCATGGACAGGGCGCCGGCCACGGCGGCCTGTTCCACCACGGCCGGGTTGCCCACCTTGCGGGCCAGGGCCTGCAGCTGGTGGCGGGCGGCGCGGGCCTGCTCCACCACGTCGCGCAACTCACCGCCCTGGCGCTCGGTGCCGTCCCGCGCCTTGAGGGTCACGTCCTCCAACCCCTGGCCGATCAGGTAATCGTCCAGCGCCCGGTCGTCCTTCAGATAGCGTTCCTTGGCCGTGCCGCGCTTCACGCGGTACAGCGGCGGCTGGGCGATGTAGAGGTAGCCGCGCTCGATCAGCTCGGGCATCTGGCGGTAGAAGAAGGTCAGCAGCAGGGTGCGGATGTGCGCGCCGTCCACGTCGGCGTCGGTCATGATGATGACCTTGTGATAGCGCGCCTTTTCCGCGTTGAACTCCTCCCGCCCGATGCCGGTGCCCAGCGCCGCGATCAGGGTGCCGATCTCGGCCGAGGACAGCATCTTGTCGAAGCGCGCGCGCTCCACGTTCAGGATCTTGCCGCGCAGGGGCAGGATGGCCTGGAACTGGCGCGAGCGACCCTGCTTGGCGGAACCGCCGGCCGAGTCACCCTCCACCAGGAACAGTTCGCTCAAGGCCGGGTCCCGTTCCTGGCAGTCCGCCAGCTTGCCGGGCAGCGAGGCCATGTCCAGGGCGCCCTTGCGCCGCGTCAGCTCGCGCGCCTTTCGCGCCGCCTCGCGGGCGGCGGCGGCCTCGACCACCTTGCCGATGATGCGCTTGGCGTCGGCCGGATGCTCCTCCAGCCACGTCGCCAGCGCCTCCGCCACCACCGCCTCGACCACGGGGCGGACCTCGGAGGAGACCAGCTTGTCCTTGGTCTGGCTGGAGAACTTGGGGTCGGGCACCTTCACCGACAGCACGCAGGTCAAGCCCTCGCGCATGTCGTCGCCGGAGAGGTTCACCTTCTCCTTCTTCGCGATGCCGGATTCGTTGGCGTAGTTGTTCAGCGTGCGGGTCAGCGCGGCGCGGAAGCCGGCCAGGTGGGTGCCGCCGTCACGCTGCGGGATGTTGTTGGTGAAGCACAGCGTGCTCTCGTGATAGCTGTCGTTCCACTGCAGCGCCACTTCCACGCCGATGGTGCCGCCCAGGTCGCTCTGCCGCTCGGCGCGCAGCGCGATGCCCGGCTTGTGCAGCGGCGTCTTGGATCGGTCCAGCCACTGCACGAAAGCCTCCAGCCCGCCCTCGTAATGCAGTTCGCACGACTTGGGCTCCACGCCCCGCGCGTCGGTCAGGTACAGGGTGACGCCGGAGTTCAGGAAGGCCAGCTCGCGCAGGCGATGTTCCAGGGTCTGGTAATCGAATTCGGTCTTGGTGAAGGTGGCCTTGGACGGCAGGAAGGTCACCTCCGTCCCCGACAGGGGGCGGCCGTCGGCCTTCAGCGGCGCGGCGCCGGTGTTGGCCAGCGGCGCCTGGGCCTCGCCATGGGCGAAGCGCATCTCCCACACCCGGCCCTGGCGCCAGATGCGCAGGTCCAGGATTTCCGACAGGGCGTTCACGACGGAGACGCCCACGCCGTGCAGGCCGCCGGAGACCTTGTAGCTGTTCTGGTCGAACTTACCGCCGGCGTGCAGCTGGGTCATGATGACCTCCGCCGCCGACACGCCCTCTTCCGCGTGGATGTCCACCGGGATGCCGCGGCCGTCGTCGCGCACGGTGCACGAACCGTCGGGGTTCAGGATGACGTCCACCCGCGTGCAATAGCCGGCCAGCGCCTCGTCGATGGCGTTGTCCACGACCTCGTACACCATGTGGTGCAGGCCGGAACCATCGTCCGTGTCGCCAATGTACATGCCGGGACGCTTGCGCACCGCATCAAGGCCTTTCAGCACTTTGATGGAGCTGGCGCCATAATCCTCGGCGGCGGTGTCGGGGGTCGTCAGAGCTTCTTGTGCCATGGATACACTCTACCAGATATCGCGTCGCCCTGGGGCAAAACCGTCATTACCAAGGGGGAACACTGCCCCCACTCCGCCGAATCCCTCGCCGGGTGGCAGAGGGACCGGGCGGGCTATCCCGCCCCCGCCACGGCACCGCCGTCCGCGACCCGCACATGGGTCGCCGCCGTGCCCAGCTCGGCGAAGGTGGCGGCGTCGGTGCCGGTCATCCAGGCCTGGGACCCGGTGGCCAGCACCTCCTGGAACAGGGCGGTGCGCCGCTCCGCATCCAGGTGGGCCGCCACCTCGTCCAGCAGCAGCAGGGGCGGTGCCGCCCCCTCCGCCGCCATCAGCCGGGCGTTGGCCAGGACGATGGCGATCAGCAGGGCCTTCTGCTCCCCTGTGGAGCCCAGGTCCGCCGGGATGCCCTTGGCCAGGTAGGTCACGGCCAGGTCGCTGCGGTGCGGGCCCACGGTGGTGGTGCCGGCGTGCGCGTCGAGGCGCCGTGACTCCGCCAGGGTCCGGCGCAGCGTGTCCTCCGCCTCCAGCGCCGGCCGGTCGGCCAGCCAGGAATCCACCGTGCCAGTGAGCGCCAGGCCGGGTGCGGGAAAAGGGCCCACGCCGCGCCGGCAGGCGGCGGCCAGACGGGCGGTGACATCGCGGCGGGCGGCGGCCACCGCGACGCCGCTGGTGGCCATCTGGTCCTCCAGCACCGTCAGCCAAGCGGGATCGCCCCCCTCGCGCAGCAGGCGGATGCGGTCGCGCATGGCCTGTTCGAAGCGGCTGAGCCGGCCGGCATGTTCGGGATCGAAGCCGAACACCAGCCGGTCCAGGAAGCGGCGGCGGCCGGCGGCCCCCTCCACGAACAGGCGGTCCATCTGCGGCGTCAGCCAGACGCAGGAAACGTATTGCGCCAGGGCCATCTGGCTTTTGGCCGGGCGGCCATCGATATGCACCACACGACGTTCGCTACCCGGCGCGCCGGCGGGGTCGCGGCCGGTGCCGATCTCCACCATGCCCAAGGGCGTCGCCACCTCCGCCGCCACGGCCCAGCCCCGCGTCTCCCAGGACTCGTCCGGGGCCTGCATCCGCTCCACATCGCCCAGCTTGGCCCGGCGCAGGCCGCGACCGGGGGCGAGGAAGCTGACCGCTTCCAGCAAATTGGTCTTGCCGGCGCCGTTGGGGCCCGTCAGCGCCACGGGGCGGCGGTCCAGCAGCAGGCGGGCATGGGCGTAGGAGCGGAAGCGGGTGACGGTCAGGCGCGTGACGGCCAGGGCCGCAAGGGGGGCGGACCCGGAAACGCCCCCGGAAAGGACCGACGGCGCGGCCCCCTCAAGGGGGCCCGCCGGCGTCCCCGTCAGGGGCGGCTCGTCTGTGGACATGGCGCCCATCTTGGCCAGCAACCGCTACCGCCGCCCCGCAATCACGTGCGCCCGGCCTCAAACGCGCATCGGCATGAGGACGTACAAGGCCGAGCCGTCGGCCACGTCGCGCACCACGGTGGGCGAGCCGGCGTCGGCCAGGGTGAAGCGCACGCCCTCGCCCTCGATCTGCTGGGTGATGTCCAGCAGGTAGCGGCTGTTGAAGCCGATCTCGAGCGCCGTGTTGTCGTAGCTGACCTCGATCTCTTCCGTGGCCGACCCGGCCTCGGGGCTGGAGGCCGAGAGGGTCAGGATGCCGCGGTCCAGGCTGAGCTTCACCGCCCGGCTCTTTTCCGTGGAGATGGTGGCGACGCGGTCGACGGCGGCGGCGAACTGGCCGGCGTTGACCTCCATCACCTTGTCGTTGCCCGTGGGGATGACGCGCTCATAGTCCGGGAAGGTGCCGTCGATCAGCTTGCTGGTCAGCACGATGCTGTCGAAGGCGAAGCGCACCTTGGTGTCGGACAGCTGGACCTCGATGCGGTCCGCCGCCTCGTCCAGCAGCTTGCGCACCTCGATCACGGTCTTGCGCGGGATGATAACGCCGGGGATACCGCTGGCGCCGTCCGGAAGGGCCATCTCCACCCGGGCCAGGCGGTGGCCGTCGGTGGCCACGGCGCGCAGCACCGGGATTTCGGCGGCGCCGGTCTTGGCCTTGGAGGCATGCAGGTAGATGCCGTTCAGGTAGTAGCGCGTCTCCTCCGTGGAGATGGCGAACTTGGTGCGGTCCACCAGCATCTTCAGGTCGTTGGCCGACAGGGTGAAGCGGTGACCGGTGTCGCCGCCGGCCATGACGGGGAAATCCTCCACCGGCAGGGCGCCCAGGCGGAACTGCGACCGGCCGGACCGCAGGGTCAACGTGTCGGCGGTGAAGTCCAGTTCCACCTGGCTGCCGTCCGGCAGCTTGCGGGCGATGTCATACAGGGTGTGGGCGGGGGCGGTGGCGGAACCGGGGCGCGCGATGTCGGCCGGCACGGATTCCACGATCTCCAGATCCATGTCGGTGGCGGTCAGCGCCAGTTCGCCGTTTTCCGCCTTCAGCAGCACGTTGGACAGGATCGGAATGGTGTTCCGACGCTCCACCACGCTCTGAACATGACCGAGAGACCGGAGCAAAGCCGCGCGTTCGATGGTGATCTTCATGCCGTTCCGCTTGTGCTGACCCGTCGCCCCCTGGGGCGCGGCTGAGTGTTTGCCTTGAATTCCCCAAAGCCCCCCCACAGGGCCCGGAAAAAGGGGTGCACACCATAGCACAAGCCCCGCCGGGCGACAGCGTTTTCGACCGGCTCCAGGGGCTGTCGGATGGCCGAGTCGCCCCCTGTCCGAAAGGGGGCTCGGGGGGACTACGGAACGGCGTCAGCCTTCCAGCATGCGACGCAGCAGCTCCACGTCCTCGAAGAAGGTCGGATCGGTGGCGCACAGCTCCTCCACCTTGCGCACGGCGTGCATCACGGTGGTGTGGTCGCGGTCGCCGAACTTGCGGCCGATCTCAGGCAGGGACCGGGCGGTCAGTTGCTTGGACAGGTACATCGCCACCTGGCGGGGGCGGGCCACGGCGCGGGCGCGGCGGGCGGAACTCATATCCGCCAGGCGGATGTTGTAGTGCTCCGCCACCTTCTTCTGGATTTCCTCGATGGTCACCCGGCGGTTGCTGGCGCGCAGCAGGTCGTGCAGCACTTCCTGGCTGCTTTCCAGGGTGATGGCGCGACCCACCAGTTCGGCATGCGCCACGATGCGGTTCAGGGCCCCCTCCAGCTCACGCACGTTGGACGTGATCTTGTGGGCCAGGAACTCCAGCACCTTCTGGGGGATCTGCACCCGCATCTGCTCCGCCTTGGACTGCAGGATGCCCAGGCGCAGCTCATACGTGGTCGGGTGGATGTCGGCCACCAGCCCCCAGCCGAGGCGGGAGCGCAGGCGCTCCTCCATGCCTTCCAGGTCGGACGGGCTCTTGTCGGCGGAAATGATGACCTGGCGGTTCTGGTCCACCAGGGCGTTGAAGGTGTGGAAGAACTCTTCCTGGGTGCTGTCCTTGCCGCTGATGAACTGCACATCGTCGATCATCAGCACGTCGACGGAGCGGAACTGCTCCTTGAACGCCATGGTGTCCTTGTACCGAAGGGCCCGGATGAACTGGTACATGAACTTTTCCGCCGACAGGTAGATCACCCGGCGGGCGGGGTCCTTCTTGCGGATGTGCCAGGCGATGGCGTGCATCAGGTGGGTCTTGCCCAGGCCCACGCCGCCGTACAGGAACAGCGGGTTGAAGGTCACGGCGCTGGCGTCGGCCACGCGGCGGGCGGCGGCGAAGGCCAGTTCGTTGGGCTTGCCCACCACGAAATTCTCGAAGGTGAAGCGGGGGTCCAGCAGCGCCGACACGTCGTCGCGCTCCTCCCCCAGGCCGTTGCCGGCGATGAAGGCGGGCAGGGCTGGCGCCTCGGCCGTCCCGTTCAGGGACGCGACGGCCTCACCGCCATCATAGGCCGGCAGAGGGGCGGCCGCGCCATCGGCCAGCGGCCCCGCGTCGGCGCCATTGGCGGCCCCGCGCGGCAGGGTGCTGAGGGCACCGCCCAAGGACGCGTCGCCCCGCGGCGGCGCCACAACGATCTCCACGGACTGGACGCCGGGATTCTCACCCGTCCATAGGGCACGGATGCGGTCAGCGTAATGGGTGCGGATCCAGTCGCGCATGAAGCGCGTGGGCACGACGATGCGCACCTGGCCGCCGATGAAATCCTCCACGGTCAGCGGCTTCAGCCAGCTGCGATACGCGGTTTCACCCACCTCGTCCTTGAGCCGCCCGCTGATGCGCGCCCATTGCTGATCCAGAGATGCCTGAACCGACATTCCCGCTTCGCTCCTGCCCCAACGCCTTCCGGACCCGGACAACCACACTGGACGGCACCGGCCATGTGGACCGGGGCCAACGACGGACGGCCGACGATCGGCCATCCCAAACCGGATCAATTCGGACCGGAACCATGCGCCGGGTCGCCCCCTTTGGTCCCATGTGGGGCTGGACGCCCCGCCCGAGACTGTGGAGGTCTGGGATCGACGTCAGGGGCGGATCGAAGATATCGGGGGCCGGACAGGCCGGCATAACAGACGACGCTGGCGCAAGGGCGCGCGATCCCGGGGGATTCCCACCCTTCCAACATCGTCCCAACCCCGCTTCGTCAGCCCCTGTTGTCGGCCCTGTCCCGGCTGGTTCCGTGACCACCCTTTCCCACACCGGACTTTACCGGCACCAGGACCAGGGGCATGCCCCCTGCCCCATCCGGCGCCATTCCGGTGCAAACACCAGGCAGACTAAAACCTAAACACGCAAACAAAACCGCGCACCTTGCGGGATTCATTTTAAAGAATCTGCCGCAGACGCATGATCTTCTTCAAAGATTCAGAAATCCACCAATGCCAGAATGATGTAGAACGACACGCGCCATCATCAAGATGCATCTGTCATCGGTTTGCGCAGGCGTTCCCGCCGCTTGATTACTTCATCGTGGAGAACGATCCCGCACATCGGAAGATGCTAGTCGGGCCGTTCGGGAGTCGCAATAGGCTCGAAAAGGGAACAAGCAAAAAAGACCGAATGATGCTCGTGCGCGCCGGTCGATACCGGCCCTTCGGACTATTCTGGAAGAATAGGGTTAGGTAAACGCAGTAACGAGAGGCCAACAAGGAAAAGGCCGCGCCCCCGCCGTTGTCCGGCAGGACGCGGCCTCCTTGCTTCCACGGTCAAGAGCTGGGACCCCGACTTCGACGGCGCGGGCTAGCCACCCGCGCGCATTGGCCGGGGCCGGCTATCAGCCCAGAGCGTTGATGCGGAGAGACAGACGGGAGAGCTTGCGCGACACGGTGTTCCGGTGCAGCACGCCCTTGGACACGCCGCGCATCATTTCCGGCTGGGCCAGCTTGAAGGCCTCGGCGGCGGCGGTCTTGTCGCCGGCTTCCAGAGCCAGCTCAACCTTCTTCACGAAGGTGCGGATACGGGACACGCGGGCCCGGTTGACTTCGGTACGGACTTCCGTCTGACGGATACGCTTTTCAGCGGACTTATGATTAGCCATGACAAACCCTTTTCGAACACGACCCTTGCCGTGGAAGGCCGGGCTTATACCCCCTCCCCACGAAACCGTCAAGCGGCACGGCCCTAAAAACCGCGCCAGACTAGACCAAAACGCGGGACGCACGTCCCTGCTTTGGGCATTCCCGCCCCCCGGATTCAACGAGTCTAAAACCAGATATGGGCGATTCTGTCATCGAGCCCCAATATCGTGGGTCTTTTACTTTAAAAACCTACCGCTTCTTGATGCCGTGCTCGCGAGCGCGCTGCGGTGCCCCTACTGTGGCCGCAGGACGAAGCGCACCATCGTTTCCGCCCGGCTGCCGGTGCCATCCCGGGTGGCGGTGATCTCCAGCCGCTCGCCATCGCGCGCCCAGCGGCCGGCACCGGCGGCACGCCATCCCAGCTGCGGCAGGGTCTGGGAATAGAAGGCGTTTATGGCGTCGGCGCTGACGTCGCCCTGGGCAGCCGACTCGACGATACGCCCCTCCGGCTGGTCGAAAACCACGGCGCCGTTGGTCGGCGCGGTCAAGCCGGGCATCAGGGGCAAATCCTCCACCCCCGGCACGTATCCCGGTTCCACCGGCCGCGCCTGGCTCAGGCCCCCGGCCAGCAGCAGGGGAAGGGACAGGGCAACGGCAAGGGCTAGGCGCATTCGGGGGCTCACGAGGGCCAAGATCTCCAGGGGCGGGGCATAACGGAAATTGCCCGCCCCGCGCACGATGGTGACGCAGGATGGCCCGCCCGGCAACGGGCAAGGCCGCATGGATCAGCGCTGCCGCCGTGCGCAGAAGAAGCTGGACCGCCCGGCCTGGACCACCCGTCGCACGCCGCCCGTGCGGGCCACGTCGCAGTCGCAACCGGGGCAGGCCTGCCCCGCGCGCCCATAGACGGCGAAGGAGTGCTGGAAGTAGCCCAGTTCGCCGTCGGACTGGACGTAGTCACGCAGGGAGGAGCCGCCGGCGGCGATGGCCTCGGTCAGCACGTCGCGGATGGCGGGCACCAGGCGCTGGGCGTCCTTGCCCGCCACGCTGGCGGCGGAGCGCTCGGGGCTGATGCCTGAGCGGAACAGCGCCTCACAGACGTAGATGTTGCCGAGGCCGGCCACCACCCGCTGGTCCAGCAGCGCCGCCTTGATGGGCGTCATCTTGCCCGCCAACCGGGCCGACAGGGTGTCCGCGTCGAACTCGTTGCCCAACGGTTCCGGTCCCAGCTTGGCCAGCAGGGGGTGGCTGTCCACCTGCCCCTCCGCGATCAGATCCATGAGGCCGAAGCGCCGGGGATCGTTGAAGGTGACGACGGCGCCGTCGTCCGTTTCCATGACGACGTGGTCATGGGCGCCCGGCACGCCGGCCGGCCCCCGGCTGACCACCATGCTGCCCGACATGCCGAGATGGATGAGCAAGATGTCCTCGCCCCCGTCCGCCCCCGGGTCGAGGCGCATCAGCACGTACTTGGCCCGGCGGCCGATGCTGGCCACGCGGCGGCCGGTCAGGCGCTGGACGAAGCCGGGAGGGAAGGGCGTGCGCAGGTTGGGGCGGTGCTGGGCCACCCGCACCAGGGTCCGCCCCAGCATCTTCAGGGCCAGGCCCCGGGCCACGGTCTCGACCTCGGGCAATTCAGGCATGGCGGCACGCTTTCGGGAAGGGGGTCACAGGTGGATAAGATGGGCGCCCGGCGGGGTCGCCTGCAACAGGGTGACCACGCCCGCCGTTTCCACCGTCACGTCGGGGCGCAGGGCCGGCCGATCCAGCCCCAGCACCCGCCACCCCATCTCGCACGCGATGACGCGCACGCCCAGGGGGGTGAGCGACTCGGCCAATTCCCCCAGGGTGGCGACGTTGGTTTCCGCGAAGCGTTGTTCCCGCTCAACGGCCGTGGACCCATCGTCGGCGGGGTCCAGATAGGCCCAGCCATCGTCGGCCAGCAGGAAACGCAGCGCCCGGCCGGTGACGAACAGCAGGGTGGGCCGGCCGATGGCCGCCGCCGCCGTGGCCATGACCAGGGCGTAATGCACCCGGTCGAAACCGCCGGATTGCAGGACGATGGACAGGCCAGGGGGGGACAGGCCGGGGGGGAAGCCTTGGTTGAGCGGTCGTCATGCCGTCTCTTCCCCCGATCCCTTTTCACCGGGCAGGGCGGTGATGGTCGGATGGCTGCCGCACAGGGGGCAGTCGGGGTCGGGCTTCACCCGCACGGTGCGGAAGCTGGCGCCCAAGCTGTCATAGAGCATCAGGCGGCCGGACAGGCTGTCGCCGATGCCCAGCAGTTCCTTCAGCACCTCCAGCGCCTGCAAGGACCCCACCGTGCCGGCCAGCGCCCCCAGCACCCCCGCCTCGGAACAGGACGGCACCAGGCCGGGCGGCGGCGGTTCGGGGAAGACGCAGCGGTAGCAGGGATGGGGCGCGCCCTCGTGGGCCTTAAAGGTCGAAATCTGCCCATCGAAGCGCAGCATGGCGGCCGACACCAGCGGACGGCGCTCGAAATAGCAGGCGTCGTTCAGCAGGAAGCGGGTGGCGAAATTGTCCGACCCGTCGGCCACGATGTCATAGGCCCGCACCAGATCGCGGACGTTGCCGGGCACCAGGCGCACCCGGTGCGTCTCCACCACCACGTCGGGGTTGATGGCGCGGAGGCGGGCGGCGGCGCTGTCGACCTTGGCCTGGCCCAGCGCGTCCATGTCATGCACCACCTGCCGCTGCAGGTTGGACAGGTCGACGGTATCGTCGTCGACGATGCCGATGCGCCCCACCCCGGCGGCGGCCAGGTAGAGCAGCAGCGGCGCGCCCAGCCCGCCGGCGCCCACCACCAGGACGGAACTGGTCAGCAGCCTGGCCTGCCCCTCCCCGCCCACCTCCTTCAGGATGATGTGGCGGGAGTAGCGCTCGATTTGAGAGTCTGTGAAGTCCATGTACGGTTGCCTCAGGCGCCGGCGGGGCATCCGCCCCTTGGCTTGTCCTCGATTTTCAGTCCGCCTTCGGCTCCCCGAAAATCTCCGGCGGCCGCAGTCGCGGCCTAGGTAAAACTAAAACCGTGGGACAGGATGTGCGGGAAAAAGGGGCCGGCGCAGTGACCGGCCCCCTTGCTTGTTAATCCAGGCCGTCGAACAGGCCGGTGGACAGGTAGCGTTCGGCGAAGCTGGGCAGGATCACGACGATCTGCTTGCCCTCGTTCTCCGGCCGGGCGCCCAGTTCCAATGCCGCGGCCAAGGCGGCGCCAGAGCTGATGCCGACGGCGACGCCCTCCAGCCGGGCCACCTGGCGCGCCGTCTCGAACGCCCGCTGGTTGGAGATGCGCAGCACCTCGTCGATCAGGTGGGTGTCCAGGATGTCCGGCACGAAGCCGGCGCCGATGCCCTGGATCTTGTGCGGGCCGGGCAGGCCGCCGGACAGGACGGGGCTGTCCTCCGGCTCCACCGCCACCGCCTTAAAGGTGGGCTTGCGCTCCTTGATCACGCTGGCCACGCCGGTCAGCGTGCCGCCGGTGCCCACGCCGGAAATCAGGAAGTCCACGCCGCCGGCGGTGTCGGTCCAGATTTCCTCGGCCGTGGTGCGGCGGTGGATCTCCGGGTTCGCCGGGTTCTTGAACTGCTGCAGGATGTAGGCGTCGCCCGCCTCGGCCGCCAGTTCTTCGGCCTTGGCGATGGCGCCCTTCATGCCCTGGGCCGGCGGGGTCAGCACGATCTCGGCCCCCAGCAGCTTCAGCATGCGGCGGCGTTCCACCGACATGCTTTCCGGCATGGTCAGGATCAGGCGGTAGCCCTTGGCCGCGGCGACGAAGGCGAGCGCGATGCCGGTGTTGCCCGAGGTCGGCTCGATCAGCAGGGTGCGGTCGGGGGAGATGCGGCCATCGGCCTCCGCCGCCTCGATCATGGCCATGCCGATGCGGTCCTTCACGCTGGACAGCGGATTGAAGAACTCGCACTTGCCGATGATGTCGGCCTTGACGCCATGGGCGGCGGCCAGACGCCGCAGGCGCACCAGCGGGGTGGCGCCCACGGTGTCCAGGATGCTGTCGTAAACGCGGCCGCGGAAGGCGGCGCCCGTCGACGGTTTGGGAGTGTCAGCCATGATGGTGCTCCGTTTCCTTAGATGCTGAAGTCCAGCTTGTGGGTCGCTTCGCTCTCGATGCCGGCGCGATGGGCGCGCAGGCACAGATCCTCGATGGTGGTCTGGTCCAGGCGGCGCATGCAGTCATCCTGCAGTTCGGCCCACAGCGGGCGCACCACCTGGCGGCCCAGTTCGGCCCCCACCGGCTCCTCCATGGGATCGGTGGCTTGTTCCAGGGCGCGGACGATGCGCACGATCTCGCCCACCGTGATGCGGCGGCGTTCCCGCGCCAGGCGATAGCCGCCCCGGGGCCCGCGCACCCCCGCCAGGATACCCGCCCGCACCAGGGCCTGCAGCACCTGTTCCAGGTAGCGCTTGGGGATGCCCTGCCGCGCCGTGATCTCCCCCGACTGTACGGGTTCGGAACCGGCGTTGTAGGCGATGTCCAGCACCACCTCGATGGCGAACATCAGCTTCTTGGAAATCCGCAGCATCCCTTCCCCCATTTCTTGTCAGCCCGCGCGACCGGTGGCGGCGGTACCGGTGGACCCGAAGCCGCCGGCGCCGCGGGCGGTCTCATCCAGGCTTTCCACCTCATTCCATTGGATGCGTTCGTGGCGGGCGATCACCATCTGGGCGATGCGCATGCCGCGCTCGACGGTGAAGGGCTGGTCGCCCAGATTCACCAGAATCACGCCCACCTCGCCCCGATAATCGGCGTCCACCGTGCCGGGAGCGTTCAGCACCGTGACACCGTTCTTCAGGGCGAGGCCGGAGCGCGGACGCACCTGCGCCTCGAAGCCCACCGGCAGGGAAATAGCCAGGCCCGTGGGCACCAGCGCGCGGCCCAGCGGCGGGATGACCACCGGGGCCGACACAGCCGCCATCAGGTCCAGGCCGGCGGCCTGGGCGGTGGCATAGGCGGGCAGATCCAAATCCCGGCCATGGGGCAGGCGGGTGACGGCGACGGTAACGGCTTCGGTCATCAAACGGGTTCCAGACTATTGTTGCTTGTTGAAGAGGCGACGTGGGTCAACAGGGCGTCAGCGATGGCCTGGGCCAGGCGCGCCGCCACCTCGGTCTTGCTCAGGCGCGGCCAGGTTTCGATCAGAGGCGCCTCAGGCGCGGCCACCCGGCGCAGCAGATGCACCTGGTTGTCGTCGCCGCCGAAGGTGCCGGTGCCGGTCGCCACGTCGTTGGCGACGATCCAGTCGCAGCCCTTCTTGGCCAGCTTGGCGGCGGCGTAGGCCAGCACGTCGCGCGTCTCGGCGGCGAAGCCCACCACCAGGCGGGGCCGCGCCGGGCCGGCCTGGGACAGGGTGGCCAGGATGTCCGGGTTTTCCGCCAGGGTCAGGGTGGGCGGGCCGTCCGGGCCCTTCTTCACCTTGTCGCCCGCGGCGGCCGCCACGCGCCAATCGGCCACGGCGGCGGCGCAGACGGCGATGTCGGCGGGGAGTACGGATTGACTGGCGGCCAGCATCTCGGCCGCCGTCTCCACCCGCACCACGCGCACGCCCGGCGGGTCGGCCAGGGTGACGGGGCCGCTGACCAGGGTCACGTCGGCGCCCAAGGCCGCCAGGGCTGCCGCCACGGCGTGCCCCTGCTTGCCCGAGGACCGGTTGGCGATGTAGCGCACGGGGTCTATGGGTTCATGGGTGGGGCCGCTGGTCACCACGGCGCGGCGGCCGGCCAGCGGTTTCGGCGCCGACTGTTCCGCGAAAAAGGCCGCGACTCCGGCCACAATCTCCATCGGCTCCACCATGCGGCCGGAGCCGACCTCGCCGCAGGCCATGTCGCCGGCTGCGGGACCCAGGCGGCGGACGCCGCGCTGTTCCAGGATGCGGACATTGGCCTGGGTGGCCGGATTGGTCCACATCATGACATTCATGGCCGGCACCACCAGGACCGGCTTGTCGGTCGCCAGCAGCGCCGTGGTCGCCAAGTCGTTGGCCATGCCGGCGGCCATGCGCGCCAGGATGTCGGCACTGGCCGGCGCCACCACCACCAGGTCGGCCTCGCGCGACAGGCGGATGTGGCCCATTTCCGATTCGTCGGTCAGGGAGAAGAGGTCGGTATAGACCTTTTCCTCCGACAGGGCGGCGACGGACAGGGGGGTGACGAACTGCTGCGCCGCCTGCGTCAGGACGGCGCGCACGCGCACGCCCCGCTCCTTCAACCGGCGGATCAGCTCCAGGCATTTATAGGCCGCAATGCCGCCGGAAATGATCAGCAGCAGACGCTTGCCATCCAGAACGCTGTAATCCGGGGTCGCGGACAAGGGGCACCTTCGGAACCGGTTCCCCCAAGGGATATCGGGGAAACGACATCCTCCACCGGACAATCTCGGCAATGCACGGGGAGGTGTTGTGAAATCAATAAATATGGAGTCGTCGGCCTTTGCGCAAGCGACAGTTCGCCACTGCGCCCACAGCGCAGAGGCCGGAGAATCAGGGTTGAAATTCACGTGAATAATCGCGTGGCACCAACCCTGATTAACGGAGGCCCGTTACGGGCATGGGGCCACGGCGGCATGAGGAAAAGCCTCATGCCGCCGGTCACGCCTGGAAGTTAAATCAACCCGCCGTGAGACCCCGCAGCTGGCGGGTGGCCACGGCCAGCATGGCCACGTCCAGGTGCGCCACGCCGCGCAGTTCCGCCAGCAGGGACTGGATGCGGTCCAGCGGGCCGGCCTTGGCGGCCAGCCAGCCATCGATCAGGGCGGTCGCATCGTCGCCCTCGCCCGCCAACACCCGGGCCGCCAGGCGGCCCTGCAGGCTGTAGAGGTCGTCGATGATGGCGCCCAGCGCCTGGCGCTGCCAGTGCGTGGTGGTCTTCACCGCCTCCGCCCGGCCGCGCAGCCAGTCGAAGCCCAGCCGCTCGCCCAACGCGAAGTGGACGGCCGCGACCTTGTCCACCCCGCGGTTGGTTTCCACCGCGATCTGGCTGATGTCGGTGGCGGCCCCCAGGGCGGAGAGCGCCGCGACATGGTGGGCCAGCTCCGCCGGCACGCCCGCCTGTTCCAGCGCGTCCTTCTTGGCCCCCAAGTCGGCGGCGGCGTCGGGCGACAGGATGTCGGCCAGCGCCTTGGACAGCACCTTCACCGCCGGCGCCAGGCGGGCGATGCCCGCCGCCATGTCCAGCGGATGGCTGTTGTTCAGCAGCGTCCAGGGCACCGCGCGGCGCAGCAGGCGGCGGGTGGCCAGGCCCATGTCGGTCTGGACCGCCGCCGGCACCTGGTTGTCCAGGGCGTCGATGGCCTTCCACACCGCCGGCAGGCCATAGGCGTCGCGGACGATGTGATAGGCGCGGGCCACGTCGGCCTCACCCATGCCGGTCTGTTCCACCATCTCGGCCACGAAGCTGGGACCGACGCGGTTCACCATGCTGTTGGTGGCCACGGTGGCGATGATCTCCCGCCGCAGCTGATGGCCGGCCACCGCCTGCGGGTACTGCCGCTGCAGGCTCTCCGGGAAATACTCCACCAGATCGGCCGCCATCTTGGCATCGTCCGGCAGGTCGGAGTTCAGCAGCTTGTCGTACAGGTCGATCTTGGCATAGGCCAGCAGCACCGCCGTTTCCGGCCGCGTCAGGCCCCGGCGGGCCTGGGCGCGCAGCGCCACCTCCTCATCCGTCGGCAGGAACTCGATGGCGCGGTTCAGCTTGCCCGCCTTTTCCATGAGGCGGATGAAGCGGGCCAGGTCGTCCAGCGTGTCCGGCGCCACCGCCTCATCAATGGAAAGGGCCTGGGTCTGCTGGTAGTTGTCGGCCAGCACCAGCTCCGCCACGTCGTCGGTCATGGTGGCCAGCAGGGCGTCGCGCTGGGGCAGGGTCATGCTGCCCCTGTCCATCACGTCGCGCAGCAGGATCTTGATGTTGACCTCATGGTCTGAGGTGTCAACGCCGGCGGAGTTGTCGATGGCGTCGGTGTTGAGCCGCACGCCCGCCTGCGCCGCCTCGATGCGGCCGCGCTGGGTGAAGCCCAGGTTGGCGCCCTCGCCCACCACCTTGGCGCGGACCTGGCGGCCATCGATGCGCAGGGCGTCGTTGGCCTTGTCACCCACCTCGGCGTTGCTCTCGCCCCCGGCCTTGACATAGGTGCCGATGCCGCCCAGCCACAGCAGGTCGACCTCCGCCTTCAGGATGGCCTGCATCAGCTCGGCCGGGGTCAGGCGTTCGGCCGTGATGCCCAGAACCGCCCGGATCTCGGGCGACAGCGGGATGGACTTGGCGCCACGCTCGAAGATGCCGCCGCCCGGGGACAGCTTGGACTTGTCATAGTCCGCCCAGGACGAGCGCGGCAGGTCGAACATGCGCTTGCGCTCTTCCCAACTGCTGGCCGCGTCCGGGTTGGGGTCCAGGAAGATGTGGCGGTGGTCGAAGGCCGCCACCAGGCGGATGTGCCGGGACAGCAGCATGCCGTTGCCGAACACGTCGCCCGACATGTCGCCCACGCCCACGACGGTGAAATCCTGGGTCTGGCAGTCGCGGCCCAGCTCACGGAAGTGGCGTTTCACCGCTTCCCACGCGCCGCGGGCGGTGATGCCCATCTTCTTGTGATCGTACCCGGCCGACCCGCCGGAGGCGAAGGCGTCGTCCAGCCAGAAGCCATAGTCGCGGCTGACGCCGTTGGCGATATCGGAGAAGGTGGCCGTGCCCTTGTCGGCCGCCACCACCAGATAGGGGTCGTCGCCGTCCAGGCGCACGACATCCGTGGGCGGCACCACCTGGCCCTTCACCAAATTGTCGGTGACGTCCAGCAGGCCGCGCATCATGGTCTTGTAGCACTCGATGCCTTCGGCCAGCGCCGCCTCGCGGCCGGCGGAGGCCGGCGGCGGGTTCTTCACCACGAAACCGCCCTTGGAGCCCATGGGCACGATGACGGCGTTCTTCACCATCTGCGCCTTGATCAGGCCCAGGATCTCGGTGCGGAAATCCTCCTTACGGTCGGACCAGCGGATACCGCCGCGGGCCACCTTGCCGCCGCGCAGGTGCACGGCCTCGACCCGGGGGCTGTAAACCCAGATTTCCACCATGGGCCGGGGCAGCGGCAGGTCGTCGATGGAGCGGCTGTCCAGCTTGAACGACAGATAGCTCTTGGGCTGCCCGTCGGCGCCCTTCTGGAAGAAGTTGGTGCGCAGGGTGGACCGGATGAGGTTCAACATCCGGCGCAGGATGCGGTCCTCATCCAGGTTGGTGACCTGGTCCAGTGCGTGGTCGATCTCCACCACCAGACCCATGCGCTGGCTGTCCACCTCTTCCCGGCCCAGCTTGGCCAGGATGGCCGGGTCATGGGCCAGATGGAACAGGCGCACCAGCAGCTTGGTGATGCCCACATGGGCCGCCAGCGTGTCTTCGATATAGGACTGGGAGAAGTCGAAGCGGGCCTGGCGCAGATATTTGGCGTAGGCGCGCACCATGGTGACGTCGCGCCAGGCCAAACCGGCCCCCAGCACCAGCTTGTTGAAGCCGTCGGTCTGGGCCTCGCCGGTCCAGACGCGCATGAAGGCGTCCTCGAACGCCTCCTTCACCGCGTCCAGCTCGACGGCCTGGCCGTTGGCCATCTTCATCTCGAAGTCCTGAATCCAGATGGACTTCTCGCGGCCGGGGATGCGCACCTCGTGCGGGCCCCCTTCCGCCAGGATCTTCAGGCCCAGATCCTCCAGCATGGGCAGGGCCTGGGACAGCTGCACCGGCGTGTCGTCGTGGTAGACCTTGAAGAACAGCTCGTGCGGCTCCGCCTCCACCGGGCGGTGCAGGTTCAGCGCGATCCGGCCCGTGGCCGCCACCGCCTCCAGCCGCTCGATATCCATCACGGCGGCTTCGGGGCTGTAGATTTCGCGGTAACCCTCGGCCAGGGTGCCGCGACGATAGCGGCGGGCCAGGCGCAGGCCGACCTCCTCGCCCTTGGCGTCCACCAGGGCCTGCTGCAGCCGTTCACCCCAGCCGCGCGCCGCCTCGATCAGCGTCTCCTCGACATCGCGGACGTCGTAGTCGGGCACCTTGCCGGGGGTGGTCTGGATGATGATGTGGGCGCGGGCCAGCACGCTTTCCGACAGCATCACATGATACTGCGTGGTCTTGCCCTCGAACGCCGTTTCCAGGATGCCCTGCAGCTTCAGGCGCAGGTCGGTGTCGTAGCGGTCGCGGGGGACGTAGATCAGCGCGCTAATGAAGCGTTCGAACGGGTCCTTGCGCACGAACAGGGCCACGCGCTGGCGGTCCTGCAGGTGCAGCACGCCCATGGCGATGTCGAACAGTTCGTCGTCGCCGATCTGGAACAGCTCATCCCGGGGATAGGTCTCCAGGATGTGCAGCAGCGCCTTGCCGTCATGGCTGGACTTGTCGAAGCCCGCCCGTTCCAGCGCCCGGTTGACCTTCTGGCGCAGGTAGGGGATCTCGCGGGCCGCGCGGTTGTAGGCGACGGAGGTGAACAGGCCGACGAACAGCCGCTCGCCGATCTCCACGCCATTGTCGTCGAACAGCTTCACCATCACGGCGTCCAGCGGCGCCGGGCGGTGGACGGTGGAATCCTTGTTGGCCTTGGTCACCATGATGGCGCGCGGCTGGCGCACGAAGGCGCGCACGTCCGGCGGCAGCTGGGAGAAATAGCGCAGGCCGTCGAAGACCGAGACCTCGTCATCGCGCAGGATGCCCAGGCCGGCGCCGCTGAGGATGTCCAGCGTGTCCTGGCCATCCTCCTTGCCGAAGCGGTACTCGCGGACTCCTAAAAAGATGAAATGGTCGTCGTCGACCCAGCGCAGGAAGTCCAGGCCCTCCGCCACCTCGGCGGCGTCCAGGGGTTGGTTGGCCTTCTGCGAATTGGCGATGGTTTCGGCCACGCGGCTGCGCATGGCCTCGAAATCCTCCACGGCGGCGCGCACGTCGGCCAGGACGCGCACCAGGCCGGCGCGGACCTTTTCCAGCAGCTCGGGGGAGGTCTGCTGGTCCACCTCCACATGCATGAAGCTTTCGGCCTTGGCGTCGGCGGGGGCGGCGTGCGGCTCATACAGCTCGACCAGGCGGCCGTCCGCGTCGCGCTTCACCTTGACCACCGGGTGGATCACCAGGTGCACCGTCAGGCCATGACGGTTCAGCTCCGCCGAGACGCTGTCCACCAGGAAGGGCATGTCGTCATTGACGATCTCCACCACCGTGTGGGGGGCGTGCCAGCCGTCCTGCTCCACCTTGGGATTGCAGACGCGCACCTGGGCGGTCTCGGGCTTGCGCACCGCGCCGAACTGCCACATGGCGATGGCGGCGCCATACAGCTCGTCGCTGCTGCTGCGCAGGATATCGTCCGGGGGCACGTTGGCGTAGAACTGCCGGACGAAGCGTTCCGCCGGGCCGGCCTTTTCCCGGGCCAGGCGGTCCCGCACCTTGGCGGCGATCTGTTCTGTCAGTTCGGATTTGCGCTGTTCTGCTTTGAGCGCCATGGGTCTTCTCTCCCGAAGTCGGGCCGTCTCTCATGCGGGCGGCCCGTTAATTCGCGGGGCCTACCATAGGCAAATCACGGCATCGAAACGAAGCGGCATCCTGCCCCACAGGACAATAAGCAGATTGTCGTCTTTTAACAGGGGCCGGTGAACTTTCTCTTGCTGTCAAAAGCGTCTCGGACAACACATTCTGTCGCGCGCCGGGACGGCCCACCGCCCCCGGGCAGGTAAATTCGCCCACGCAACAGATTTGGCGGGAGACTCGTGACCAGCGACCGGCAGCCCCAAACCGCACAACCGAATAGCCAGCCGGCGGCCGAACGCGCCTCCATCGGCCTCACCGCCGTCATCGTGGCGGTGACGCGCGAGGTGCCGCGCGTGCTGGTGGTGCGCCGGCTGACGCATGACCTGGCCACGCCGCAGCAGCAGGCCAGCGGCGATTGGGACGCGCTGCCCTTCGGCCCCTTCGCGCCCGAGCGCCACCGCACCCTGGAGCAGGGATTGCGCCGCTGGGTGACCGAACTGACGGGCCTGCCCCTGGGCTATGTCGAGCAACTCTACACCTTCGGCGACCGCTACCGCGACCTGCGCGAGGTGGACGGGGAGCCGCGCGTCGTCTCCGTCGGCTACATCGCCCTGACGCGCGAGGCGCCGCTGTCGGGCTCCGGCGCCGCCGAATGGCATGACTGGTACAGCTATTTCCCGTGGGAGGACTGGCGCGACGGTCGCCCGTCCATGATCGGCCGCATCCTGTTGCCGGCGCTGGAACGCTGGGCGGCCCACGATGCGGACCGCGACCCCGATTTGGCGGCGCAGCGCCACGACCGGGTGCACACCACCTTCAGTCCCGACGACGACACCTGGGATTATGAACGGGTGCTGGAGCGGTATGAGCTGCTGTACGAGGCCGGGTTGGTGGCGGAGGCGCCGCGCGACCGCGCCGTGCTGGCCAAGCTGGCACAGAACGGCACGCTGCCGGCCGACGTGGCCGGCCTGTGGTCGGGCCCGGCGCAGCCCGACGCCCTGGCCGCCACCGGCATCCCCATGGCGCAGGACAACCGCCGCATCCTGGCGGCGGCCTTGGGCCGGGTGCGGGGAAAGCTGAAATACCGCCCGGTGGTGTTTGACCTGCTGCCGCCCCAGTTCACGCTGTTCCAGTTGCAGCGCCTGGTCGAGGCGCTGTCGGGCGTGCGCCTGCACAAGCAGAATTTCCGCCGCCTGCTGATCGCCGGCGGCCTGGTGGAGCCCACGGGCGCCTTGGAAGTGCGCACGGGCGGCCGGCCGGCGGAACTCTACCGCTTCCGCCGCGAAATCCTGCGCGAACGCGCCGCCGCGGGCGTGGGTCTGCCGACCATCCGCATTACGGAGTGATGGGTTTACTCCAAATACGCGTCCACCTCGGCGGCGGCGCGGTCCAGCGGCCAGTCCAGCCGGTCGATGATCTGCTCGACGGCGGCGTCGGCGTCCAGCGCCCGACGGCCCAGCCGGTCCAGGATGTCGTTCAGAACGTTCTCCTCCGCCACCGTGGCCGGGGCGTAGGACTTCAGGATCTCAAGCGCCTTGCTCATGGGACTGCCGGACTCGCTTCTACATTGCGACTATGGGGGCAGGGTTTATAACACGCCCCGCCCGCCCCCGCATCGCCGCAGCCACGCCGGCACCAAACGTTTGGTGCGGGCGTGGCATGGGCACATCACCCCCGGCGGAAGCGGGCCGCGACCTCCAGGTGGGGGGACCATAGGAACTGGTCCACCGGCACCAGGCGTTCCAGGACATAACCGCCGCCCAGCAGCAGGGCGGCGTCGCGGGCGAAACTGACCGGATTGCAGGAAATGGCGACCACCACCGGCACATTGGATGCCGCCAGCGCCGCCGCCTGGGACGCGGCGCCCGCGCGCGGCGGATCGAACACCACCGCCTGGTAGGCCGACAGTTCCGAGGGCGACAGCGGCTCCTTGAACAGGTCGCGCCGTTCGACCGTCACGGGATGGGTGCCGGCGGCCTGGCGGGCCGCGGCCTCCAACGCCGTCAGGGCCGGCCCATCCCCCTCCACCGCGTGGACGGGCGCCAGCGTGGCAAGGGGGAAGGTCAGGGTGCCGCTGCCGGCGAACAGGTCGGCCACGCGGGCCCCTTGTGCCCCTTTTCCCTGTGCCCCTTTTTCATATGCAAGGCCCGCGCTGGCGCCGGCCAGGGCCTCGGCCACCAGGGCGGCCTCCCCTTCGGCGCTGGCCTGCAGGAAAGAACCGGCTGGCGGCGACACCGTCACCGGACCGAAGCGCACCAAGCCCGTGCGGCGCAGCGCGATGGGTTCGACGGGCGCGCCCGGCCGTTTGGACCAGGTGAGGCGGGCCAGGTCATGCGCCTCGGCGAAGGCCCCCAGCTTCTCCAGCGCGGTCAGGTCCGGCTGCGGCAGGCCCACCAGCACCACGTCCGGTCCGTCATCCAGCAGGGTCAGGGCAACATCCAGCGTGTGCTCATCCGGCAGCAGGTCCAGCAGCAGGGCGCGCAAGGGGGCGATCAGCGCCATGAGGCGCGGCACCAGCACCGTGCAATCCTCGATATCCACCAGACGGTGGCTGGCACGCTCATTGAAGCCCAGCCACAGGCGGCGCCCCCGGCGCGCGGCGGCCAGCACGGCCCGCCGCCGCGCATGGGGCGGCGTCCGCACCAGCGGGGCCATGGGAAGGTCGGTGATGCCGGCCCGGCTCAGCGCGTGGCGCAGCTGCTCCACCTTCCAGGCGCCGTAGGTATCGGCGTCCATATGCTGCAGGGTGCAGCCGCCGCAGGTGCCGAAATGCCGGCAGGCGGGTTCGGCCCGGCCCGGTCCCTCGGCCAACAGCGACACCGGTTCCACCAGCCAGCCCTCGCCCCGCTCCTGCGCGAAGCGCACCATCAGCCGGTCGCCCACCAGGGTCTGGGGCACGAACAGGCGGTGGTTCGGCCCGTACGGTTCCTGCCAGTGGGCGACGCCGTCACCCAGGGCGCCCACGGTTTCCACGGTGATCTCGACCGGGCCCGTGGTGGGCGGTTCCACGGGCGGGCGGGCGGCGGGACGGCGGGGCTGGGGACGGCCGCCGGAGGCCTTGCCGCCAAAGGACTTGCTACCGGGGGTCTTGCCACGGCTGGGGGCGGGACGGCGGCTCACAGGAAACCCTCCATGGCGGAACGCAGGTCATCGGGAATGGGCGTGGGCCGGTGGCTGGCGGCATCCACCAGGACCGAGACGGACAGGGCGGTGGCATGGCAGCGATCGCCCACGAACAGGCCGCTGCCGGTGGTCCAGGACGTGCGGCCCAAACGCACCACCCGCGTGCCGACCCGCACGGCGTTGGGGTAGGTGATCTCCGCCAGGTAGTCGATGGTGATCTTGCGCATCACGATGGCGTGGCCGCGCAGGGCCACCCGCGCCCGCAGCGCGTGGTGCAGGGCCACCCGGCCTGATTCGAAATAGACGCCGAAGGCGTTGTTATTGACATGGCCCACCGGGTCCAGGTCGTTGAAACGCACATGCTCGTCCGTCCAGAAGCGGTAGCTGGCGGCCTCGGCCAGGTCGAACGGCGGATCGGCGGCGCCGGGTCCGGGAGGAAGCGGGGCCTGCGAAAATGACGGCGGGACGGACACGGGCGTTAAGTTCCTGTGACGGGGCATGATTTGCCCCGGGGATTAGGGGTGCGGGGTGACTTTTGGCCAGCCGGGCGGCGTGACGGCACCGGGCAAGGATGCTATAGCTGGCCCACGAGCTGATCCATACACCCTATTATCACAGTGAAGGTCTGCCATGAGCGACACCAACAACTCCACCGCGGAAGCCCTGTTCGAGAAGGCGCTGAGCGTCGCGGAAAAGCATCTTGAGGCGGCGCTCAAGGAGGCGGGCCCCCTGGCCGCCTATGTCGCGGTCGCCATGATCGAAGTGGCCGTCAACCAGGCGGTGGAGGAAACCACCCACCAGGACGTGGTCGACATGCTGCACGACCTGGCCAACCAGATCGAGCAGGACGCCGACGAGGAAGAGGAATAATCGTCGCCTCCTCACGGCCGATTGAACGTTTTCCGGCGGCGCCGGCGCCCGCCCCTTCCCGTCCTGGTCCCAGGACGGCATCGGGTGGCGCCGGCGTTGCTGCTTTTGAGGCACCCCGTCCGGATGGGGCCTTATTATGCATAAATTTTAGGCGATTCACGCACAGTTTGCCGTCATAGGTGCTGATATTTGATAAGCTGCGATGCTAATACGTTGATTTACCTGACACGCGGGCGAGGATTTTGAGATAATTTCGCCCACCCTTTGGGCATGAAGCCCACCACACCGCCCCTGCCGCACCAATACAGCCTACAATTTAATCACCCGGCAGCACACCGGTGCGCGCCCAAGGCCCGGCACAGCGCCCGGATGTATCGCGGCACGAAGTTTGAAAGAAGAGGCGACGCGCTTTTTGATGCGCGGGTTCGCGGATGGCTGGCGGACCGGGCCGGTGACGGACTACGCGGTGACTGGGAATGGGGTGTGGGATGAGCGGTTTGGGTAAGCGTTTCCTGGGATTGGGCGCCATGGCGCTGGCGGCGGGCCTGCCCGCCCTGGCGGCGGCGCAAGATGCGGCGGCCCCGGCGGCCCCCACGATCAGCGGCGGCGACACGGCGTGGATGCTGATGTCCACGGCCCTGGTGCTGATGATGACCATCCCCGGCCTGGCGCTGTTCTACGGCGGCATGGTGCGCAAGTTCAACGTGCTGGCCATGGTGATGCAGAGCTTCACCATCACCTGCCTGGTCACGGTCATCTGGGCGGTGGTGGGCTACAGCCTGTCCTTCACCGCCGCCAGCGATGCCACCGACGCCAAGGAATTCATCGGCGGCTTCAGTCGCGTGCTGCTGGCGGGCATGGACCCGACCGGCACCCACGCCCTGGCCCCGACGATCCCGGAGCCGGTGTTCATGATGTACCAGATGACCTTCGCGATCATCACGCCGGCCCTGATCACCGGCGCCTTCGCCGACCGCATGAAGTTCTCCTCCATGCTGGTGTTCATCACCCTGTGGTCGCTGCTGGTCTACGCCCCCGTGGCCCACACCGTCTGGCACCCCAACGGCTTCATGGCCAAGCTGGGCGTGCTGGACTTCGCCGGCGGCACGGTGGTGCACATCAACGCCGGCATCGCCGGCCTGGTGGCCTGCCTGGTCATCGGCAAGCGCAAAGGCTACCCCAACGCCGACTTCAGCCCGCATAACCTGGTGCTGAGCCTCATTGGCGCCTCCCTGCTTTGGGTGGGCTGGTTCGGCTTCAACGCCGGCTCCGCCCTGACGGCCGGTCCCCGCGCCGGCATGGCCATGACCGTGACCCAAGTGGCCACGGGCGCCGCGGCCCTGGCCTGGGTGTTCGTGGAATGGGCCCTGAAGGGCAAGCCCTCGGTCCTGGGCATCATCTCGGGCGCCGTGGCCGGCCTGGTGGCCATCACCCCGGCCGCCGGTTTCGTCGACACCGTTGGCGCCTTCGCCATCGGCATCGCCGCCGGCGTCATCTGCTTCTTCACCGCCACGTCCATGAAGCGCGCGCTGGGTTATGACGACAGCCTGGACGCCTTCGGCGTGCACGGCATCGGCGGCATCGTCGGCGCCATCCTGACGGGTGTGTTCGCCAAGATGTCCATCGGCAACAGCGAGGGCGCCTTCGCCGCCGCCCTGAAGGACGACCCCGCCGCCAAGCTGGGCCTGATCGAGGGCAATGTCGGCCAGGTGCTGACCCAGCTGGAGGGGGTCGCCTTCACCGTCGTGTGGTGCGGCGTCATCACCTTCATCCTGCTGAAGATCATCGACCTGGTGATCGGCCTGCGCGTCGATGAGGACATCGAGCGCGACGGCCTGGACATCGCCCTGCACGGCGAGTCCATCCACTAAAAAGGGCGGGAAAGCCCAAACGAAACCGCCGCCGGGGACGACCTCGGCGGCGGTTTTCATTTGGGCCCGTGGCAAGCGGCGGTCACCCCGCCGCCGCCGCGGTGGGACGGATTTCGCCGACGGTATCGCCCCGGCGGCTGGTGACCGGGGCGACGGCCAAGTGGGCGACGCTGTCCCACACCGTGTCGGACAGCACGCCCAGGCGCTTCAACACCGCCGCCATGGCCGGGCCGGCGGCGCGGGGCGCCCCGTCCTCGATCTTCAGGGCGATACCCAGCCCGTGTTCCGGCAGCACCGCGCAGCACACGCCCTCCGCCCCCGACTTCAGCAGCACGGCGGAATTGGCGGCGCGCATGACCTCGGTATCGAAGTTGCCGGTGCCGCCCACCAGCTCGGGATGCTTGCCCCAGGCCCGGCGCAGGCGCAGCACCGCCTCCGCCCGGCGGTCGGGCAGGCTGTCGGGATCGGCCAGGCGGGCCATGCCCAGGGCCAGAGCGCCCAGGGGCAAACCGATGGTGGGGATGGAGCAGCCGTCGACACCCCAGGGGGCGCGGCTGAGGTCATGGCCCGTCACCTGCTCGATGACGCCCAGGATGCGCTGCTGCACCGGGTGCTGATACCGGACATAGCCCGCCAGCTTCTCCCCCTTGTGCTTGGCCACGGCCAGGAAGCCGGTGTGCTTGCCGGAGCAGTTGTTGTGCAGGGCGGTCGGTTTTTGCCCCGCCGCCAGCAGGGCGGCGGCCGTGGGCTCATGCGTCGGCAGGTGGGCGCCGCACTCCAGGTCGTCCACCGACAGGCCCAGCCGATCCAGCCAGGCGGCCACGCGTTCGGTGTGCATGGCCTCCCCCTGGTGGGAGGCGCAGGCCAGCGCCAATTCCTCATCCGTCACGGCGTAGGCGTCGGCCGCCCCGCTTTCGATCAGGGGGATGGCCTGCAAGGCCTTGTTGGAGGAGCGGGGATAGACCAGGCCGTCGACATCGCCCCAATGGGCCACCACGCGGGCGCCGGCATCGACCACGACCACGCGGCCGCGATGGCGGGATTCCACCATGGAGCCGCGCGTCACCTCCACCAGGATGGGCGCGTCGGAGCGGTCGGGGATGTCCACCTGGCGCACCGTCGCCGTGTCATTGGCGGCGGGTTGATGGTCATGGCCGCCGCAGCAGCCGTCGCCGTGGGAATGATCGTGGTCGTCGTGCATGTGGCCGGCCGCCCTGGCTTGAGATCTGTACGCCCGCGTTCTCCCCCGGCCGGGGCATGACTGCAATCCTGTTTCCCGGGGGGCTGGAACCTTGCCCAAGCGGCTTGCCTTGTGCAAGGTGCGCGACATGCGCGGATATTTCGCCCTGGGCGCCGAGGGGATCAGCAAGTCGGGCAACATCGGGACCATCATGCGCTCCGGCCACGCGTTCGGGGCGAGCTTTGTGTTCACCGTGAACGCCGCCCTGGACCTGGACGAGGTGAACCGGGTCGACACGTCCGGCGGTCAGGACCATGTCCCGCTCTACACCTATCCCAGCGTCTCGGCCATGACCCTGCCCGAGGGCTGCACCCTGGTGGGTGTGGAACTGACGGATGATGCGGTGGACCTGCCCAGCTTCCGCCACCCCCTGCGGGCCGCCTATGTCCTGGGGCCGGAGCGTGGCAGTTTGTCGCCGGCCATGCAGGCGCGCTGCGACCACGTCATCAAGATCCCCATCAAGTTCTGCGTCAACGTGGCCGTGGCCGCCGCCATCGTCATGTATGACCGCATGATCTCCCTGGGCCGTTTCGCCGAGCGGCCCGTGCGCGCTGGCGGCCCGGTGGCGCCCGCCCCCACCCATGTCCACGGCCGGCAGAAGATCCGCAACGTGGACAGCAAGCGCATGCGCCCCCTGCTGGGCGGCTGGGAATAAGCCCTTTGTATCAACGACGGACGCCTGGGAAACCGCGTCCGTCGTTCCCATATCCATGGTGTGTCCTGAGTGGCTTGCCCGCCGCCGCCTGCCCTGTCCCAGGGGCGCGCCCTTTCGCGGCCGCGGAGTCCTTCACCGCCCGGCCCGCGCGCGGCCGGCATCAGAGGAGACCGACGCCATGCCGTTCCGCCGGAATCATCACCCGACACCCTTTATGACCATGGCCGTCACGGCCGGCGCCCTGATGGCCGGCATGTTGCTGGCGGCTCCCGCCAGGGCGCAGCAGGCCGCCCAACCCGCCGCGGCGTCGCAGGTGGCGCCGGGCCCCCGCGTGGCCGAACCGGTGACACAGTCGACCACCCCGCCGGCCGACATCATCATCACCCCGCGCGACTTCCCCAACCCCGACGAGAACGACGCCTTTCACCAGGCGGAGTATGAGCGGCTGAACGCCATCTATGGCAAGCCGGTGCCGCTGAACACCCGGGTGGGCACCCTGATGGACGTGCCCCAGGGCAAGTTGCCGCAGGACCGGTCCGCCCTGCGCGCCATCATCGCCGATCCGGACACCCCGCACCTGATCCAGGTGCTGTCGCCCGAGTCGAAATAAGGTCTTACACAGCGGCACGAGATGATGACTCGTGCCGCTGTAGCCCGCGACTGCGGGCGTCGGAGATTTCTGAGGTGCCGAAGGCGAACTGGAAATCGGGGAGAGCCAAGCCAGCGGATGCTGACGCCCGGCGCTTGAGGGGGCATTTGAGCAGCCATGATCAAGTGCCGCACATATTGCCTTCCCCCTGAAACGCGAACGGCCCGCCGGAACACCGGGCGGGCCGCTGAAGCGCAGTGCAGAACGCCGACGGGTCAGTCGTTGCGGATCTGCATGTAGGCGATGGGGTTCAGATCCCAGGGGAAGTGAATCCAGGTGTCCTGCGACACCTCGGTGATGAAGGTGTCCACCAGCGGGCGGCCGGCCGGCTTGGCATAGATGGTGGCGAAATGCGCCTTGGGCATCATGTTGCGCACGATGGCGGCGGTCTTGCCGGTGTCGACCAAGTCGTCGACGATCAGCCAGCCTTCACCTTCGCCCTCGACCGCCACCGGCGCCTTCAGGTTCTGGGCGGTGCGCTGGTTCTGGTGGTCGTAGCTGCTGATGCAGATGGTATCGATCAGGCGGATGTTCAGTTCGCGCGCCAGGATGGCCGCCGGCACCAGGCCGCCGCGGGTGATGGCGACGATGCCCTTCCACGGCCCCTTGTCGCTGATGCGCCAGGCCAGCGCCTTGGCATGACGGTGCAGTTCTTCCCAGGTGACGGGGAAGTTCTTGGCGGTATCGGCGTGATGGGACGACATGGGGGCGGCGCTCCGCGAGACGGTCAAAAATTTAACGTAAGTGCAAGGTCGGGTAGATAGCCCATCCCCATCGCCTCGACAATGCACGGCGACGCACCGGCGTCCCGCTCCCCATGCGCGTCGCGGGGGGCGCCCCCGGGGCGCTCCACCGGGCCTCGTAAAAAAAATGCATCAAGGGCAAAAAAGCTGTTGCGCGCCCCCCGATCATCCTCTACAAGCACCCACCTCACCGGCCGACACCGGTGAGACGAAAAAGCGCCCGTAGCTCAATTGGATAGAGCACCAGACTACGAATCTGGGGGTTGGAGGTTCGAGTCCTTCCGGGCGCGCCATTCGCTTCAATAGCCAGCGAATAATGATATCAGACCGTTGAGTAAATCCGGTCGCTTCATCCCAGACAGCTCTTACCTTCATCTTCGTTGACGCTTTTAGGCGCGCATCTAGCGCCACCTCCCATCACCATTCTTTGATTCAGTCGGTCGCCAGGCCTCCTGGCACCAAGAGCCAATTCAGCGCCATTAATAACAAATTATTAGTGTTTAATTATTCATCATTGCGTCATATTATTCGTCAAATGCTGGACGGTCATGCGACGAAGGGTGGGGATATGACCCTGGCGGGGCTTTCCCTTAAACCCATATCAGGCATAATGATCTGAATTCGCGCTGGGAATGGCGCGACCCCGCCCACGATCCAGGAGCCTGCGATGACCGTCCGCGCCACCTTCTCCGCCCTGGGCGTCGCCGCCCTGCTGACCCTTCCCGTGCTGTTCCCCATTGGCGCCTCCGCCCAGGTCGCCGCCCCGCAGGTGGGCAATGTGGAACTGAAACAGCCGCTGCCCTACCCCTATGACGAAACCATCGACAACGCCGCCGTGAACGCCCAGGTGGACGCCGCCCTGGTCAAGGCGAAGAAGGAGCACAAGCGCGTGCTGCTGGACTTCGGCGGCAACTGGTGCGGTGACTGCCGCGTGTTGGCAGGCCTGGTGGAACTGCCAGAGGTGCACAGCTTCCTGGACAAGAACTTCGTCATGGTGACGGTGGATGTGGGCCGTTACACCAAGAACATGGACGTGCCCGCCCGCTTTGGCGTGCCGAAGTTCAAGGGCGTGCCCACCGTGCTGGTGGTGGAGGCCGATGGCACCCTGGTGAACGGCGACGCGTCCTTTGACCTGACCGACGCCCGCCACATGGAACCGCAGGCCGTGGTCGACTGGCTGGCCAAGTGGGCCAAGCCGGCGAAGACGGCGTCCAAGTAAAGCGTCCGGCGAAGACATTGTCGAAGGCGGCCCCGCGTGCTGCACGGGGGTGCCGTCACAAGACCGTAACGCAAGGGCCCTATCACAGACGGACGAAGAATGTGTCTTCGTCCCACCTGTGATGGGGTCTTTTGCTGTCCACCGCCCCCCTTTCCCCGCCCGGCCCTTTCCCGCCCGGTCGCTGGCCCTGGGTCTTGTTGGCGCTGTACCCGCTGGCCGGCCTGCTGGACACGTTGCTGGTGTCGGCTGTGCCCGGCTGGTCGCCCTGGAACGTGCGCGCCGGCATCGGCCTGGCGCTGGTGATGCTGTGGGGACCTGGGCGCCTGCCCCTGGCCATGCCCCTGGTGATGGCGGCGGCCGTGGCCGGCCTGGCGCTGCGCGCCATGGTGCTTCCGGCCAGCATGCCCCTCACGCCCGCCTTGGCCATCCCGACCCTGGCGGAACCGCTGGTCTTCGCCGTCCCCGGCCTGCTGCTGGCCCGGCGCCTGCGCCGCGATGGCGACGGCTATGTGCTGGAGGATGCGGACGGCGTCATGCGCCTTCTGGTCCTGGCCATGGCCGGGGCGCTGGGGCAGAGCCTGTTGCTGCTGGCCCTGGCCCGGTTCCTGCCGGGCTGGCCCCTGGCCGGGGGCACCATGACCGGTTGGGACGGCAGGGCGATGGCGGCCGCCCCGCTGACCGCCGCCCTGCAGCATTGGGTGGGCGACATGGCCGGGGTGACGGTGGCCGCCACCCTGGCCCTGATGGCGCCACGCCTGGCCCGGCGGCTGCGGCCGGCCCATCTGTGGCGGGCGCAAACCCTGGGCCAGATCGCCGGCATCTGCCTGTCGGTGGCGGTGATCTTCCCCCGCGTGGTGGGGTCACGCTTCTATCCGGTGTTCATCCCCCTGGTCTGGGTGGCGGCGGGGAGCGGCCTGCCCGGCGCGGTGCTGGCCCTGGCCGCCCTGGAAACCGGCCTGAGCCTGGGCATCGCCATCTGCGACATCCAGCCTTATCAGGCGCTGAAGCTGCAAATCCTGATGCTGTCACTGGCCATGACCGGCCTGCTGCTGGGGGCGGTGATCTCGGAACGCGAGCGGGTGCGGGCGGCCGCGGCCAAGGGCGAGGCGCGGCTGAAAACCCTGATCGAGCTGGCGCCGGACGGCATCGTCATCCTGGACACCGACGGCCGGGTGGAGGAGGTCAACCGCGTGGTCGCCGACCTGACCGGACGGGCGGCGGACAGCCTGCGCGGCCGGCCCCTGGCCGACCTGTTGCGCCGCGAGGGCGGCGAGGAATGGCTGGTGGCGGCCGATGGCCGGCCCCTGCCGGTGGAGTCGTCCCTGGCCATGGTGCCGGTGTCGGTGACGGATGAGGCCGGCGCACGCATGGGCGTACTGACCATCCGCGACATCTCCGCCCGCAAGCGCGCCGCCGCCGCGCTGGGGCAGCACCGCGCCGCGGCCGAGCAGGCCAGCCGCAGCCACCTGACGGAGGAGCTGGCGGCGGCCCTGGCGCATGAGCTGAACCAGCCGCTGTCGGCCATCGTCAGCTACACCGGCGCCTGTCGCCGCATCCTGGAGGCGGCGAGGGAGGGGGCCGAGCACGGCGCCAAGGCCCTGGAGCTGATGGGCAAGGCCGCCGCCCAGGCGGAGCGGGCCGGCGCCATCATCCGCCATCTGCGCGAGTTCTATCGCACCGGCCAGGTGGCCAACGCCCCGGTGCCCGCCACCGACCTGGTGGCCGGCGTGGCCCGCCTGCTGGCGGATGAGGTGGCCAATGCCAGCGCCCGGCTGGACTTGGCAGTGGACGCCACCCTGACCCTGGCCATCGACCGGGTGCAGGTGGAACAGGTGCTGATCAACCTGGTGCGCAACGCCCTGGATGCGCTGGCCGAGGGGGGCGCCACCGACCGCCGCATCCTGATCGAGGTGCGGCCGGCACTGGCGGCGCCAGACGGGACGGGGGCCGGCGCCCGCGCGGAGGTGCGGGTGGCCGACACCGGCCCCGGCATCGCCGCCGAGGTCGCCGGCCGGCTGTTCGCCCCCTTCACCACCACCCGGCGCACCGGCATGGGGCTGGGGCTCAGCATCAGCCGCGGCATCGTCGAGGCCCATGGCGGCCGGTTGCAGGCCGGCGGCGACGCGCTGGGCGGGGCGGCTTTTTCCTTCTCCCTGCCCCTGGCCACCCTGCCCCTGGCCACCCTGGCTAAACGCGAGCTGGTTCCCCCACCCCCAGCCGGGGAGGCGCCCCATGCCGCGGCCTGACCTGACGCTGGCCATCGTCGATGACGACGAGGCGGTGCGCGACGCGCTGAGCGCCCTGTTCGAGGCGGAGGGCTATCCGGTGGCGACATACCCGTCGGCCGGCGCCTTCCTGGCGGCCGGCGCCGACGCCATTCCCGGCTGCGTCATCGCCGACATCAACATGCCGGGCATGACCGGCCTGGAACTTCAGGCCGATCTGGCGCGGCGCGGCTGTCCCTTGCCCATGATCATCCTGACCGGCCAGGGCGACGTGCCCAAGGCGGTGACGGCGCTGAAGGCGGGGGCGGTGGATTTCATCGAAAAGCCCTTCACCGTCGACGCCCTGGTGCGGGCGGTGGAAACGGCCATGGACCGCAGCGGCCATACCCTGCGCCACCAGGCGCGGGCGGAGGCGGCGCGCGGCCGGCTGGACTCCCTGAGCGTCCGGGAACGGGAGGTCATGGACCTGCTGGTGGCCGGCCATCCCAACAAGGTCATCGCCTGGAAGCTGGGCATAAGCGCCCGCACGGTGGAGAACCACCGCGCCAAGGTCATGGAAAAGACGGGCTGCGACAACGTCCCGGCGCTGATCCACCTGAGCCTGGAGGCGGCGGGTTAGGTAAAGGGCTTACGCGGCCAGCGCCTGGTCCGTGCCGGCGCCGGAGGCCAGGCAGTACCCCACCCCCCGCAGGGTGTGCAGCAGGCGGGACTGGCCGGGGCCGTCCAGCCGGCGGCGCAGGCGGGAGGCCAGGGCATCCACGGCGTTGTCGGCCACATCCATGTCGCCGGCCCAGAGCCGGTCCAGGATGGCGGTGCGCGGCACCACGGCGCCGTCCGCCTGTAGCAGCAGGACCAGCAGCTGGAACTCACGCGACGACAGCAGGATGTCACGGCCGGCGCGGCGCACCCGGCGCTGGCGCACGTCCACCGTCAGGTCGTCCAGGGCGTAGGCCAGGCGCGGCCCATGGCGCTTCAAGCGCAACAGCGCCAGCAACCGGTCCACCACCAGATCGCCGGGCAGGCCGGCGTCCACCTGGTCGTCCGCCCCCATCGCCAGCGCGCCGGCCCGGCCCGCCTGTGCGGCCCCATCGGGGTTGGCCAGCAACGTCACCACCAGGGCGCCGGGAAAGGTCCGCCGGGCGCGAGCCAAGCGATCGCGCAGGGTACGCCCCTCCTCACCCACCACCACCACGTCGGCGGGACGCGGCGTCGGCGGCAGGGCGGCCAGGGTCTCAACCTGCCATCCCCGTTCCCGCAGCACCCGCGATAGCCGGGCAGCGCTGGGCATGGCCTTGCCGATGAGAAGGGCGCGCATGGGAATCACCCGCTGGTGGAAACCATGGTCGCCACCCTAGGCGGGGCCCACCAGCGGAGATATCCGGTATATTACCTAACGCCCAGCTGATAGCCCCGGTGCCCGCGCGTGTGCAGGGGCACGGCCGTGCCCAGCGCCCGGCGCAGGCTGCGGATGTGGGCGGCCAGCCGGTCGGCGACGCCGGGCGCGTCCGGCGCGAGGGTGGGCCACAACCGGACCCGCAGGTCGGCCGCTGGCACCACCTGGCCCCCGCGCTCCGCCAACAGCAGCAGCAGGTCGAAATCCAACGGCGCCAAGGCCAGGGGCCGACCCCGCCACAGCGCCACCCGCCGGTCGACATGCAGCGCGAGGTCGCCCACACGCAGCGCCCGGTCCGCCGGCGCCGCCAACCGCGCCAGCAGGGACAAGGCCGCCGCCACCGCCGCGGTGCCCGAGGACAGCGGCAGCACCATGTGCGCCCCGGCCCGCAGCAGGGCCGACTCGACCGCCGCATCCGCGTCCGCCAGGCACAGGACGGGTGCCTCCACCGGCCCCGATGGATCGGGAAGATGGGCCAGAAGGGCGTCGGCGCGGGCGGCCGCCAGCAGGCGTACGTCAGGGGAGGCATCGGCAACGGCCTCCCACCCCAGCGCCGCCAGGTCCGCCCGCAGCGCCTCGGCATTCCAGTCCAGCGCCGTGAAGGCAAGACGTCCCGTCATCATCCCGTCATGTAATGGTCAAATGAAATTCACAAGAAACCGGGTACGCCCTAAGGCCTTATAACTACAGCCAAATCGGCGATACCTGAACTTTCCGTCAGGCTGCCGTCAAGATTCGCATCCGGTCCCGACTGTACCAGCGCGGCACGCGATTTTGCAAAGCGCCGTCCAAGGTGCCGCGATCAACGAAGGGGGACGATGATGACGACGAAGCCGGAGACCCGCCCAAACCGGGCCAGACTGATGATGGGCGCCGCCGCCGTGGCCCTGGCGCTGGCCGCCCTCACCCCGCCCGCCGGCGCGGCGGACGCCCCGGCGGCGGACGCGGAAATCGCCGAGATCGCCGTGGTGGCCAAGGTCATGCGCGTCTCGCCCTCCAACGTGCCGCTGGAGGCGACGGAGCCCACCTCCATCGTTCCGGAAGGCTTCCTGCGCGACAACATCGTCCCGCTGTCCAGCTTCGACGACATGGTGAAGTTCCAGCCCAGCGTCTATGCCCAAAGCCCCAACGGCCCCGGCCTGGGCAAGGCGGAAACGCTGAGCCTGCGGGGCTTCCAGGACAGCCAGTTCAACATCACCTTCGACGGCATCCCCTTCGGCGACGCCACCGACCTGCACCACACCAGCTCCGCCCTGTTCGTGGCCCATGACATGGGCCAGGCGGAGGTGGATCGGGGCCCCGGCACGGCCTCCACCATCGGCAAGGCCACCTTCGGCGGCACCCTGGGCTTCCTGTCCAAAACCCCGTCGGAAGACCCGGGCGTCACCGCCTATGGCACCTATGGCAGCTGGAACACCAAGGGCATCGGTGGCGAGGTCGATACCGGCCGCACCGTGCTGGGCCGCATGTTCTTCGACGTGCAGCGCACCACGTCCGACGGGTACCTGACCGGGGCGGAGGAACAGCGCACCAACTATTTCTTCAAGGATGTGCTGGACATCGGGGAGCGCACGACGGTGACGCTGGTCGCCAGCAAGAACCATTCGTTCGAGTACACAACCCAGGGCGTCACCCTGGCCGACCTGGCCAAGTACGGCGACAACTGGGGCCTGGGCAACAATCCCGCCGCCCAGTCCTATTACAAGTACCAGCCCAGCCGCTACAGCTCGGACTTCGACTATATCCGGGTGCAGTCGGAACTGACGGACAGCGTCAAGCTGGACAACACCGCCTACACCAACGGCTTCGGCCACCATTACAAGGAATTGTCGGACGCCAGCGACAGCAACCCCAAGGATGTGGGCGTCACCTTCTACAACGCCGCCGGCAAGAAGGTGGCGACATATGCCAGCGACATCCCGGGCAAGGAGGCCAACGCCAACTACCGCACCTTCGGCGACACCCTGCGCCTGACCGACAGCCTGTCCTTCGGCGACATCAAGGCCGGCGTCTGGTACGACCGCCAGCTGGACCACCGCCATTCCGAATCCTATGACTGGACCCAGGGCGTCCTGGTCACGGGCAAGTACGGCACGCCCTACACCTACAAGTACCGCGACCTGAACACCACCTGGCAGCCCTATGTCGAGTTCGACTGGAAGGTCACGCCGGACCTGACCCTGATCCCGGGCGTGAAGGTCACCAGCTTCACCCGCGATGTCGACGCGCTGTACAACAAGACCAAGCCGCCGGCGCCGCTGAACTACAGCGAGACCTATACCGAGGCCCAGCCGTCCATCGCCGCCCACTACACCATCGAGGAGGGCTGGACCGCCTACGCCCAGGTGGCCAAGGGCTTCCTGGCGCCGCCCATCGATGTCTTCCAGGTGGCCAAGATCGCCTCGATCAAGCCGGAAGAGACCATGAACTACCAGGTCGGCACCGCCGTGCAGCGTGGCCGGTGGATGGTGGGCGCCGACGCCTATTACATCGACTTCAGCAACTACATCTCCACCGCCCAGGTACCCGGCACGACCGACAAGACCTTCGTCAACGGCGCCGGCGCCATCTACAAGGGCCTGGAACTGGAAGCGCAGTACGCCCTGACCGACGCCCTGTCGCTGTATGCCAACGCCAGCCTGAACCACGCCCAGTACAAGGACAATTACGTCTGGGTGGCGGATACGCCGCAATGGATGGCCACCACCGGCGTCATGTACGACAGCCCCGACGGCCTCTACTTCTCCGCCATCGGCAAGGTGGTGGGCCCGTTCTACGGCCAGGACAACACCACCGACGCCACGACCGGCCAGCCGGACTTCGCCAACGCCTACCGCATCCACCCGGTGTTCACCGCTGACGTGTCCGTGGGCTGGCGCCTGAAGGACCTCGGCTATCACCTGGTGGACGTCACCCCCAGCCTGAAGATCGGCAACCTGTTCGACACCCACCGCATCAACGGCTTCGCCGGCACGCAGTCCGCCACCGGCCAGGCGCTGTATTGGACCACGCCGGGCCGCAGCGTGTTCTTCAACCTGTCGGTCACGGGGTGGTGATGAGAAAAGGCCTGATTCTTGGCCTGGCGGTCGGCCTGGTGGCCGGCTCCGCCTGGGCCGCCCCCACCGCCAACTCCGCCACTCCTGCCTCGCATGAAGTCCTGGAACGGGTGGTCCTGCTGTCCCGCCACGGCGTGCGCAGCCCCACCAAGGGCTTGGCCGAGCTGCGGCGCCTGTCGGACCAGGACTGGCCGGCCTGGCCCGTGGACCGGGGCATCCTGACCCCCCACGGCGCCGACGCCATCCGCCAGCTGGGCCTGTACCTGGGCGCCCAGTACCGGGAGCGCGGCCTACTGGGACCCGACCGCTGCCCAGCGGGCGGCCCAGGGGGCGATTCGGCCGGCGACCAGGTCTTCGTCTGGGGCGACAGCGGCGACCAGCGCACCCGCGCCAGCGCCCAGGCCCTGGCCGAGGGGCTGGCCCCCGGCTGCGGGCTGAAGGCCCACGGCCTGGCGCCCGACAGCCCCGATGTGCTGTTTGATGCCGCGTCCGGTGGCGTCTGCCCCATGGACGCGGCCGAGGCCACCAAGGCGGTGGTCGCGGCCAACGGCGGCGACATCAACGCCGTGCCGGCCAGCATCGCCCCGGCCCTGGCCGCCCTGGTGCAGGTGGTGGCGCCCAAGGCCTGCGCGTCCGGCGCCACCTCAGGTTCCCCCTCCGGCCAGGCCTGCTTCGCCACCGGCCCCGCCAAGGTGGTGGACAAGGGCGGGGAGGTGAAGGTGGACGGCCCCCTGGCGCGGGGCGCCATGCTGGCCGAAAGCATCTTCCTGGAATATGTGCAGGGCATGCCCGCCGACCAGGTGGGCTGGGGCCGCGCCGGCACGCCCCAGGCCCTGGCCGCCATCCTGCCGGTGCATGACTATCAGGCCGACCTGACCCGCCGCACCCCCTACATCGCCAGCCACAACGGCGCGCTGCTGGCCCGCCAGATCGTGGTCGGGGTGACGGGCGGAACGGCGACCGCCCCCCTGGCGCCGGTGCCGGCCGGGGCCAAGCTGATCTCCATCCTGGGGCATGACACCAACCTGTCCAACGTGGCGGGCCTGCTGGGCCTGGACTGGACCCTGCCCGGCCAGCCGGACAAGACCGCCCCCGACACCACGCTGGCGTTCGAGGTCAGCCGCGACACCGTCACGGGCCAGCGGTACGTGCATGTCGTCCTGTACTACCAGACCCTGGACGACCTGCGGCAAGCCGCCGCCCTGACGGCGGCCCATCCGGCGGGTAAGGTTGATTTGCCTTTGCCTGCCTGTGGCGGTGATCGCTGCACGGTGGAAGACTTTGTCGCCCTGGTGCGCAAGGCGGTGCCCGCAAGCTGCTGGCGCTGAGGGTCTGGGTTCGGGCGGGATGCCGGTTTCCCATCATCCACCGTCGTACCGCCCACAGACGGGCGCCCTTTCTGGAGCGTGAGGGCGCCCGTTTCTTTTGGCGATCCGACCCACGCGCACGTGGCGCGAAATAAGCGGGGCGGCCGTTTCCGACCACCCCGCCGCCAGCCTTTCAGAAGTGGGATGGCCGAGCTTAATGCGGACCGTGCGCCAACGCCCCGTTCGCGTTGGGCGACGCATCGACGATCCGGGCCCAGACCTCGGCCACGGGGGCTGGCTGGGGGGTCACCAGCGCCGCAGCCGTCTCGGCCCGGAGATCCCCTGTCGCCGCGGGCTGGAGCACAGCCGCGGTTGTCTGCCACAGTTCGTTTTCCTGACCACCGCCCCAGTTCCAGGTGCCCATGGGCAACGCCCCCTTCGGAATGGGATGCGGGTTGCCGAAGACATTCCAGTTCTGGTCCGAGTTGATCCAGGGGCGAATGGCCTGGAAGGTGCTGCTGCGGCCATAGGTCCAGATCGCGTCTGAATCCAGCTGGCTGGGCTGGCGTTGCAACAACTTGGAGCCGTTGCCGTTGCCACTGACATAGGCCAGTAGGTTGCTGGCTTTGTTCACGATACTGAAGCCGCCGAACCACTGCGTGGCGATGAAGGCGAAGCTGCTGGCCGCCTGGGACGCGAAATTGTCGTTCACCACCAAGGCGCCCGCGGGATTTGATGGGTCGACGGCCAGTTGCAGATAGGCGGCCATGCCGGAAACGAAGGAAACCAGCTTGGTGGGGCGCGGCCAAACGCTGCTTACCGGGCTGACAAGCCATGTTTCATTGCCATCACCGCCACTCCAACCCCAGGTGCCGACGGCCGTCCCCACGCGAGCGTGGGCGCCCAAAGCATTCAGATTCTGGTCCGGCCGAAGGGTCAGCCGAATGGCGCTCAACCGGTCGTCGGCGCCGGTCTTCTGCCAAATGGACCCATGGCTGTCCAGGGTTACGCGGGCATTGTCGCCGCTATAGGCCAGGTACGTGCCGGTTGCGACGTTCCTCAAATAAAAGCCGTTCGTCGCCGGCTCCTCCAGCCATTGCTGGTTGGTGTCGGTGCCGTCGAGCCATCGCAAGATCACCTGGCCCGGCTGATTGGGATCATTGGAGACGACCAAATCGGCCAACATGCCGGACTGGATGACAAGGCTGCCTGAGGTGCTCATGTCGTTTTCTCCCGTTTTCCATGGTTATCAACGGCTCTCACGGAGCCGCGACAGGGGCGGGCGTCAGCGGCGCCGACGCCTGGTCCTTCAACCGGACTGAGGGGTCTGACACCGGTAGGGCCTTCCAATTGGGGAGGGGCCTGCCCTCATCCGGCAAACGGGACAGTATTGGTGCCCGCCCCGCCTACGGCGCGACGGCCGGTAAAGTCCGAGTCCCCCGGGAGGGCATCGACAGGGACGCACCGAGCAGAAGGGACGCACCGGCAGAGGCCGGTAAAGTCCGAGTCCAAGGAAAAGGGTGGGGCGGGGCAGCCCTTCGCGGGCAGCGGGGCCGGTAAAGTCCGAGTGGATCCGGCGCCCCCGGATTTGAGCGTCCTGCGCGGGCGGCATCGCGGTCTGGCGCCACGGCCACCGCCGCCGGAAAGGCCCGGACTTCCATCGGCAAGGCCGGTAAAGTCCGTGTCCGGGGGCGAGTCGGCCGCCCGTTCGAGTCCGCCGGAGTCGATTCAAGGATCCCGCGCACGCTGATTCGTCACGATTCGGCTCGGACTTTACCGGCCCGGCGGGAGTTATCCACAGACTCGGCGGCCGATCCCCCGGACTCTACCGGCCATAAGATGCGCTGGCCCACACCAGCCACATGCGAAGAAGAGTTTTCCACAGGACCTTGCCGGCCCAGTGCCGGACTCTACCGGCCCGACTCGGGATTATTTCCCGGACTTAACCGGCACCTCAAATAACAGACTCCAAATACCCCACAAATAGCGGGGGCCGGTAAAGTCCGACCTAGATTTAGTGATTTGGCTTTGGAACACTTCAGCCCATCACCTCACATCGACCGAACCGACTGGCAGGGAGCGAAGGGCGCCATGGCCGACATTCACCGTCTCATCCTGGAACATGGCATCGACCGGGCCCGCGAGATGGCGACCAGCAAGAGCGGGCGCAACCTGGTGGACGTGGCCGCCGCCATGCTGGCCCAGGAAGAGGACAGCATGGGCATCACCCATGCCGGCTTCGCCCTGACCAGCCTGCCCCACCGGTCCATCGACAAGGCGGCGGAGCCGGAATACCACCGCAAGGAAACGGGCCGCTGCACCCTGATCGTGCAGAGCGGCCGGCATGCCGACGGCAGCCTGGTGGGCGTGCCCTATGGCGCCAAGGCCCGCATGATCCTGCTGTACCTGCAGACGGAGGCGCTGAAGACCAATTCCCGCCAGGTGGAACTGGGCAAGAGCTGGCATTCCTGGCTGAAAGCCATGGGCGAGAGCCCCGGCGGCAAGACCTATCGCCTGGTCATGGAGCAGGCGCAGCGCATCACCGCCTGCAGCCTGCAATTCCTGTGGGAGACGGACGCGGCGGTGACGCGGCAGAACGCCGGCTTCGTCAACAATTCCATCCTGTTCAAGGCCAGCCCCGACCAACGCCAGGTGGCCCTGTTCCAGGACGTGATCGAGCTGAACGAAAGCTTCTACGACAGCCTGAAGCAGCACGCCGTGCCGGTTTCCGAGGCGGCATTGCGCCACATCAGCGCCAGCAGCACCGCCATCGACGTCTACATCTGGCTGGCCTATCGCCTGCATGTGCTGAACCAGGCGACGCCGGTGCGCTGGGCCGCCCTGCGCCGCCAGTTCGGCGAGCACTACGCCAAGCTCAGCCACTTCAAGCCGGTATTCCTGGACGCCCTGGCCCTGGCCACCGCCGTCTATCCCGAGGCCAAGGTCGAGATCGCCGACGACGGCATCGTGCTGCATCCGTCGCGGCCGCCCATCGCGCGGAGGGAAGCGGCGCTGATCGCGTGACGCAGCGCCCGCCCGCCCCCCCTGGGATCAGAGCCGCAGCGACAGGCCCAGGCGCAGCAGGTGTTGGTGGATGGACAGGGGGATAGTGCCGCCCTGGCCATCGGGCCCATTGACCTGGCCAAAGTCCACGTAGCGGTACTCCAACCGCATTTTCAACAGGGAGAGGGGAAGCGGCGCCTCCATCCCGGCGCCGGCCGTCCAGCCGGCCTTGGTATCGCTGGTATTCTGGGCGCTGGCACCGCCGCGCGTGCTGGCACCGACATCGCCCACCGCCAGGCCGGCGGTGATGTAGGGCACCACGTTGGCGCCCAAGTCATAGCCCAGGCGCCCGGTGGCCGTGGCCAGCCAATCCATATGGGTCACATAGTCGAACGCGCCGCCATGGGTGGTGACATCGCCGGTGCCGTTGCCGATTTCGGCCTCGCCCCCCACCAGCCAATTGTCAAAGCGCTGGGCGTATCCCAGCCCGCCGCCGCCATAGACCGAGCGGCCCACGTCGTCGTTCCCGTCCGAACGCCGATAATACCCCTGGCGCTGCTGGACCAACGCGCCGCCGATGAAGCCCTGGAGATAAACATCCCCCGTGGACCGCGGCGCGAACTGGGGCGGCATGAAATCCTGCGCCTGCGCGGCGGCACACGCCAGTATGGCCCAAACGGCGGCGGCGCCGCCGGCGATGCGCCCCTTTCGTGGCGTCCCCCTCTTTCCCATCCCGTCCCCTCTCCTCATCGGTATTCGTCAGGAATTGTGCTCATCACCTGTGAGGCCTCCTAGAATAGCGGCGACAGCCGGCCAACACCTGTGATCGCCCCTACAGGCCCGCCACGTCTTGGCTGAACATAAGCCGGCCCTGCTTAACCAGCAGAGACGCCAAGCGTTATGGTTTTCCGTCGCAAGGTTGCAGATATCCCGTTGTCGCACCCCAGGCGCCCGAATGTCGCACCCCCCTTCCCGCCATCGCTGGCGCCGGGGCCCGCGTCCGCCTACACTACCCGGGCGTGCAGAAGCGGGATGGGGTAGGGCCGGTGGTAGCGCGGGTTTCGACGGTGGCCTTCCAGGGGGTGGATGTCCTGGATATCGACGTCCAGGTGCAGATGTCGGGCGGGCAGGTGGCCTTCACCGTGGTGGGCCTGCCGGACAAGGCGGTGGCCGAAAGCCGGGAGCGGGTGCGGGCCGCCCTGCACGCCCTGGGCCTGGCGCTGCCGCCCAAGCGCATCACCGTGAACCTGGCGCCGGCCGACGTGCAGAAGGAGGGCAGCCATTATGACCTGCCCATCGCCATCGCCCTGCTGACCGTCATGGGCATCCTGCCGGATGAGGACATCAAGGGTTTCTGCGCCCTGGGCGAACTGGCGCTGGACGGCGCGCTGACCGCCGTGGCCGGCACCCTGCCCGCCGCCATCCACGCGGTCGCCACCGACCGGGGCCTGATCTGCCCGGCGGCCTGCGGGGGTGAGGCGGCCTGGGCCGGGGAGCTGGAGGTGCTGGCCCCCCGCACCCTGCTGGAGCTGATCAACCACTTCAAGGGCACCCAAGTGCTGTCGCGACCCCAGCCCAAGATGGAGGAGGATGAGCCCGGCGCCCTGCCGGACCTGGCCGACATCAAGGGGCAGGAGACGGCGAAGCGCGCGCTGGAGGTCGCGGCCAGCGGCGCGCACAACCTGCTGATGGTGGGGCCGCCGGGGTCGGGCAAGTCCATGCTGGCCGCCCGCCTGCCAGGATTGCTGCCGCCCCTGGAACCGGCGGAGGCGCTGGACCTGTCCATGATCCATTCCGTGGCCGGCAAGCTGGAGGGCGGGCGGCTGATGCGGCGCCGTCCCTTCCGCGACCCGCACCACAGCGCCAGCCTGCCGGCCCTGGTCGGGGGTGGTGTCCGGGCCAAGCCGGGGGAGATCAGCCTGGCGCACCAGGGTGTCTTGTTCCTGGATGAGTTGCCGGAGTTCGCCCGGCCGACGCTGGAGGCCCTGCGCCAGCCGCTGGAGACGGGCCGGGCCACGGTGGCGCGGGCCAATGGCCATGTCACCTACCCGGCGCGGGTGCAGTTGGTGGCCGCCATGAACCCCTGCCGCTGCGGCCATTTGGACGACCCCGCCCAGGCCTGCGGCCGCGCGCCCAAATGCGCCGCCGATTACCAGTCCAAGATTTCCGGCCCGCTGTTCGACCGCATCGACCTGCATGTCGACGTGCCGGCGGTGAAGGCGTCGGACCTGTCGCTGCCCCCGCCGCGCGAGACCAGCGCCATCGTCGCCGCCCGCGTGGCCCGCGCCCGCGGCATCCAGGCGGCGCGCTACGCCGCCCTGGTGAAGCCCGGCCACCCCACCATCCGCACCAACGCCGAGGCGGATGGCGAGCTGCTGGAAAAGGTGGCCGCCCCCGAGGCCCCCGGCCGCGCCCTGCTGACCGAGGCCGCCGACCGCCTGCGCCTGTCCGCCCGCGGCTATCACCGCGTCCTGCGCGTCGCCCGCACCCTGGCCGACATGGAGGGCAGCGACACCGTGCGCCGCGTCCACATCGCCGAGGCGCTGAGCTACCGCCGGGTGGTGGTGCGGTGAGCCGGCCCGCCCTGCTCCTCATCGACCTGCAGCGCGCCATCGACGATCCGCGCTGGGCGGTGGAGGGGCCGCGCAACAACCCGGAGGCCGAGGCCAACGTGGCCCGGCTGCTGGCGGCCTGGCGCGCGGCCGGCCTTCCCCTCATCCATGTGCGTCATGATTCGGTGGAGCCCCATTCCACCTACCGTCCCGGCACGCCGGGCCACGCCTTCAAGGAAGAGGCGATGCCAGCGGCGGGCGAGATCGTGGTGGCCAAGCGCACCAACAGCGCCTTCATCGGCACCGGATTGGACGATCTGCTGCGCGGCCGGGGCATCACCGCCCTGGTGGTGGTCGGCGTCATCACTAACAATTCGGTGGAGGCCACGGTGCGCATGGCGGGCAACCTGGGTTACGCCACCACGGTCGTCAGCGACGCGACCTTTACCTTTGCCAAGCGCGACGGCCGGGGCCGGGTGTGGAGCGCCGAAGACGTGCACGCCCTGTCGCTGGCCAACATGGCGGGCGAGTACGCCACCGTGGCGACGACGGAGGCGGTGCTGGCTGCTCTCCTTCCTGGCCAAGCCAGGCCATCGCTGAGGATCGTCAGCAATGACGCCGAGGGCAGGACGCCTTAAGGACAATGACCATGATGGTCATAATTCCAGAAGGCGCTTCGCTACTCCGGCCGGAACGCCGCCTGGATGACAGGCCCCAGGTCCGCCATCTCCGGCGGCAGACGCACGACCAGCTCGCGCAAGGCCATGTCTTGGTCCGGAAACAGCAAGGCGCTGCCAATGATGGGCAGGGGCCCTGGGATAAGATGGCTGTCCGTGCCCATGCCCTTTTGTCCGGCCGGCGTCACGAAATCCACCGAGGTGGGGCTGTGGCGCACAACGGTGTCCGTCGGATAGGGCCCCCAGGTGTATTCCGACTTGTCCGCCAACCCTTCGTCGATCACGCCCTGGACGTAATCCTTGGCGACGGGGAACACGCGGGCGGCGACCTGCGCCACCTCGAACCGGCCGGACGTGTCACCGTCCAGCCAGACCAGTTGCAGGGCCGGGCCCTGGATATGCTCAGCCGCCTTGATCAGGTCGCGGCTGGTGAAGGGGTTGGCCGTCACCAGCAGTTGGGAGCCGTTGGAGCCGTAGAGGGCCAAGCAGTGCCAACCCTTGGGGGCGAAGCTGCCAATGCCACCGGCGTCATCCGGTCCCGCATAATAGGCCAAACGCCCCGCCGCCTTGGCGGCCAGCGCGGGGGGCAAGGACGGAACAGTCCCTTTCCGTGGCGCGGCCTGCGGCCCCATCTGGCCATCGGCGGGGCAACCGACAAAGGGGATACCGGCGGCCGCGGCGGGTTTCAGGGTGAATGCCGCCCCTATGACCAGGGCGCAGCAAAGGATCCGACGCAGGGGGACGGCAGGCAGGCGGAACGGCGCGGGCATTGGGGGGATGGCCTGATTTCAAAGGGTCCGGCACAGCCAAACATGGCACCAGCCAACCACTCCCTCAAGCGCGGCGGATTGCGCGGAATGACGCAGGGACGTGCGGAAGAGGTGCATGCCCTGTCGTCGGCCAGCATGGAGGTGAGTACGCCACCGTGGTGACAACGGGGGCGGTGCGGGCGGGACTTAAGGCAGACATTCCTTCGGAATAAAAGGCCGGACATCGTCGTCCGGTGTCGCGGGCGCGATGGCGGCAGCATAGGGATTACCCGTGTGCTGCCGGTAACCGTAGCGAGCGCACGCCCGCAGGCATTGGTCGGCGATGCGTAGCTGGGGCGCTCCCTCCTCAAACCAATAGGGACCGCTGCGGCATGTGACAGCCTGGCCTGTCTGCGGGTTGCGGAGGGGGAATTCGTCCCGGTGAGCACAGCCGCCGGCAAAAAGTACACCTACCAGAAGGGCGAATGCGACCCGCTTCGTAATTTCCATTCTCCCCGCTCGTGCTCGGAGGAGCGTGGCCTAGGAAAACGGTAAAATCGGGGCGGCCGCACCCCTACCCCAGCAGCGCCGCCAGCACGCCGTTCAGCCGCTGGCGACCGTCCGCCGTGGCGGTCAGGCGGTCGCCGTCCAGGGTCAGCAGGCCGTGGCGGGACAGGCGGTCCACCGCGTCCATGTCCACGGGGTTCACACCGCCCGCCTCGGCCGTGAGGCGGGCCAGGCTGACGCCCTCGGCCAGGCGCAGGCCCATCATCAGGGCCTCGCGGCCGCGCTGGTCGGGTGTCACAACCTCGTCCGCGTGAGCGCCGGTGCCGCCCTGCTCCACCCGCTGCAGCCAGATTTCCGGGGCGCGATGGGTGCGGGTGGCGATCTTCTCACCCTTCAGCGTCAGGCGGCCGTGGGCGCCGGGGCCGATGCCGACATAGTCGCCATAGCGCCAGTAGACCAGGTTGTGCCGGCTTTCCTGGCCGGGACGGGCGTGGTTGGACACCTCATAGGCCGGCATGCCGGCCTGGTTCAGCAGGACTTGCGTCGCCTCATAGAGATCCCCCGCCAGATCCTCATCCGGCACCACCAGGTCGCCGCGCTGGTGCAGGGTGTGGAACTGGGTGCCTTCCTCGATGGTCAGTTGATAGAGCGACAGGTGGCCCACCGCCATGTCCAGCGCCCGCGACAGCTCATCCTGCCAGGCCGCCACCGTCTGGCCGGGGCGGGCGTAGATCAGATCGAAACTGAAACGATCGAAGATGCCCTTGGCCATGGCGATGGCCTCTTGCGCCTCCGCCGCTGAGTGCTTGCGGCCCAGCGCCTTGAGATCCGCGTCGTTCAGGGCCTGGATGCCCATGGACAGGCGGTTGACACCAGCGGCGCGGAAGCCGGCGAAGCGCGCCGCCTCCGACGAGGTCGGGTTGGCCTCCAGCGTTACTTCCACATCCGGAACGATGCCCCAATGGTGGTCGGCCCGTTCCAGGAGGACGGCCACCGTTTCCGGCGGCATGAGCGAGGGAGTGCCGCCGCCGAAGAACACGCTGGTCAGCCGCCGGCCCGGATGCGTCCGCGCGATGCGGTCGGCGGCGTGGTCCATCTCCCGCACCAGCGCGGCGCGCCAGCGGGCCTGGTCCACGCCCTCGCGGACATGGCTGTTGAAGTCGCAATAGGGGCATTTACTGGCGCAGAACGGCCAGTGCACGTAGAGGCCGAAGCCACCCGGTGTGGCGTCGGCGTCAGGGGGCGTCAGCGGAAGCATCGCTCCACCAACTGGCGGAAGGCCTGGGCCCGGTGGCTGATGGCGTGTTTCTCGTGCGGTTCCATCTCGCCATAGGTCACGGTGTAGCCGTCCTGGACGAAGATGGGGTCATAGCCGAAGCCCCGGTCGCCGCGCGGCGGGTTGACCAGCTGGCCGTGCACCTCGCCCTGCACCGTCTCCACATGGCCGTCCGGCCAGGCGATGGTGAGGGCGCAGATGAAGCTGGCGTCGCGCGGGGCGCCAGGCGGCAGCTCCCGCTCCACCCGGGCCATGGCGGCGGCGAAATCCTTCTCCGGCCCGGCCCAGCGGGCGGAGTAGATGCCGGGAGCGCCGTCCAGGGCCGCCACCGCCATGCCGCTGTCGTCCGCCAGCGCCGGCCTGCCCGCCGCCTTGGCCGCCGCCAGGGCCTTCAGCTCCGCGTTCTCGCGGAAGGTCAGGCCGGTCTCCTCCGGCTCCGGCAATCCCAGCTCCCCCGCCGTGGGGAAGTGGGCGACATGGTCGCCCAGCAGGGCCGCGATTTCCTTCACCTTGCCCTTGTTGTGGGTGGCGATGATCAGGGTGTCGCCAGTGAATTGTCTTGTCATTGTTGTTCCCTCAGGCGCCGGGCGCGGCCATCCGGCCGCTTGGCTTATCCTCAGTTTCCAGTCCACTGCGTTCCCCGGAAACTTCCGGCGGCCCCGGTCGGGGCCTAGGGCTCGGCTATGAAGCCAAGCCCCTATGGTTAGGCCCCTCAGGCGCCGGCGGGGCATTCGCCCCTTGGCTTATCCTCGTTTTCCAGTCCGCTGCGCTCCCCGGAAAACTCCGGCGGCCCCGGTCGGGGCCTAGGGGCTCGGCTGTGACGTCAAGCCCCTAGGGAACTCATGTGGGTTTGCTGCGGTCAGAGGCCCAGGGCCGTTTTCTGCAGGGCGGTCAGTTGGCCGATGCCGTGGCGGGCCAGGCGCAGCAGCTCGTTGAACTGCGCCTCGTCGAAGGGGCGTTCCTCGGCCGTGCCCTGGATTTCCACGATGCCGCCGGCGCCCGTCAGGACGAAGTTGGCGTCAGCCTGGGCGTTGCTGTCCTCGGCATAATCCAGGTCCAGCACGGGCTGGCCGTTGTAGATGCCGCAGGAGATGGCGGCCACGCTGTCGATCAGCGGGATCTGCTTCAGCACACCGATGCGCATCAGGTGGGTGAAGGCCTGGTGCAGGGCGACGTAGCTGCCGGTGATGGCGGCGGTGCGGGTGCCGCCATCGGCCTGCAGCACGTCGCAGTCGATCTTCACCTGGATTTCGCCCATGGCCTTGCGGTCGGTGATGGCGCGCAGCGCGCGGCCGATCAGGCGCTGGATTTCCTGGGTGCGGCCGGACTGCTTGCCCTTGGCGGCCTCACGGTCGGTGCGGCTGTGGGTGGCGCGGGGCAGCATGCCGTATTCCGCCGTCACCCAGCCCAGGCCCTGGCCGCGCAGGAAGGGCGGCACCTTTTCCTCGACACTGGCCGTGCACAGCACGTGGGTGTCGCCGAAGCGCACCAGGCAGGAGCCTTCGGCGTACTTGGCGAAGCCGGTCTCAAGCGAGACGGCGCGGAGCTGGTCGGCGGCGCGGCCGGAGGGGCGGGTCATGGCGGGGCGGTCCCGTAGCTGTCATGGGGTGTTTGCGAGGCCCTACCTAGCGACGGAACCATCGCCCTGTCCACCCCGGATGTGGCGGGGCGGCCCGGCGATTCCCCTGGCGGTGGCCCGGCGACGATTGATAACACCGCCGTCCCTCATTAGATTTAAGGGCATCCTCCCCCTTCATCCGGCCCCGCCCCCAGGCATGATCACCGAGCTGAACCAGCGTTCCCGCGACATCTTCCGCCAGATCGTGGAAGCCTATGTCGAAACCGGGGAACCCGTGGGCAGCCGCACGCTGTCGCGCCGCCTGGGCATCGCGCTGTCGCCGGCCACCATCCGCAACGTCATGGCGGACCTGGAGGAACTGGGCCTGCTGAAGGCGCCGCACACCTCCGCCGGGCGCGTGCCGACCGACGTGGGCCTGCGCCTGTTCGTCAACGGCCTGCTGGAGGTGGGCGACCTGTCGGATGACGAGCGGGAGAGCATCGACGCCCAGTGCGCCGCCTCCGGCCGGTCCCTGCCCGAAGCGCTGGAGGAGGCGACGACCATGCTGTCGGGGCTGTCGTCCTGCGCCGGGCTGGTCATGGCGCCCAAGACCGACCGGCCGCTGAAACATATCGAGTTCGTGAACCTGCAGCCCGGCCGCGCCCTAGTGGTGCTGGTGACGGAGGACGGCCTGGTGGAGAACCGGGTGGTGGAGGTGCCCATGGGCATCCCCTCCTCCGTCCTGCAGATGGCCAGCAACTATCTGAACGCCCGGGTGGTGGGCCGCACCCTGGCGGAGGCGCGCACCCGGTTGCAGGCCGAGGCGGAGGAGCAGCGCACCCAGTTGGACGAGCTGACCCGCCGCGTGGTGGACACGGGCATGGCCACCTGGGCCGGCAGCCGCAGCAGCGGCGTGCTGATCGTGCGCGGCCAGGCCAAGCTGCTGGACGATGTCAGCGCCCTGTCGGACCTGGAACGCATCCGCAGCCTGTTCGAGGCGCTGGAAACCCGCGACGCCATGATGCGGCTGCTGGAAGCGACCGGCCAGGCGGAAGGGGTGCAGATCTTCATCGGGGCGGAGAACAACCTGTTCAGCCATGCCGGCTGTTCCCTGATCGTCTCGCCCTACACCAACGGCAAGGACCAGATCGTGGGCGCCATCGGCGTCATCGGGCCCACCCGCATCAACTACGCCCGCATCATCCCCATGGTGGACTACACCGCCAAGGTCATCAGCCGCATGATCGGGTGACCGGATGATCGGGTGAAGGGTCCGGCCACCGGCCGAACAATTCCGCCCACCCCCGCTTTATTCCTGCCTCCGCCCGCGCATCGCCTCTGGCGCGACGCGCGCGGGATGCCTATCTTCTGCCCGTCCTGGCGGTGGTGAGCCGCCATTGTTCCGCACCCTTGTAGAGACAGCCCGCGAAGATGACCGATAGCAACGAGACGACCACCGCCCCCGAAACCGACGCCGCCCCGAAGCAGCAAGCGCCGGCCTCCTCGGACGCCGTCGCCGCGCTGGAAGCCGAAGTCGCGTCCCTGAAGGACCAGCTGCTGCGCAGCATGGCCGAGGCGGAGAACACCCGCCGCCGCGCCCAGAAGGAGCGTGAAGACACCGCCAAGTACGCCGTGTCCGGCTTCGCCAAGGAACTGCTGGCCGTGGCCGACAACCTGCGCCGCGCCATCGACGCCGTCCCGGCGGAAACCCGCGCCGGCAACGAGCAGGTCAACACCCTGCTGACCGGCGTGGAGGCGACCGAGCGCCAGTTGATCACCGCCTTCGACCGCGCCGGCATCGTGAAGCTGGAGCCCATGGGCCAGCCCTTCGACCCCAATTTCCACCAGGTGGTGGCCGAGGTCGACGGCACGGACAAGCCCGCCGGCACCGTGGTCACCATCCTGCAGCCCGGCTACACCATCCACGGCCGCCTGCTGCGCGAAGCCATGGTCTGCGTCGCCAAGGCCGGCGCCAACCCCGGCAAGGTGGACACCAGCGCGTAATTCCGGAAATCACGTCTTGAAGCACCACAAGCCTGGCCCTTCTGGGCCAGGCTTTAGGACGCGACCGCGTCCGCCGCAGGTTTTCGGGGAGCGGCAGCGGACTGAAAACCGAGGATAGCCAAAGGCCCGGACGGGCCTGCCGGCGCCTGAGGAACACTAAACCAGTACAGGCTGCCGTAATGGCAGGTGGCACTGGATCAGCGTGCCCTGGTCGCTGTCGCTGATCTCCACATGGCCACCGTGCAGCTCGACGAAGCTTTTCACCAATGACAGGCCCAGGCCCGCGCCGGCGGGATGGTTCTGCACGTCGCCGCGCTCGAACTTGTTGAACACGCGCTGGCGGTCGGCGGCGGGAATGCCGATGCCGGTGTCGCTGACCGACAGCACCATCTCCGGCCCCGCTTCCCCCATCTGGCGCTTGGCGGACAGGGTGACCTGGCCGCCCGGCGGCGTGAACTTCACAGCGTTGCTGACCAGGTTGTACAGGGCCTGCTTCAGGCGGCGCTCGTCAGCGTCGAGGGTGCCGATGTCGTACGGCACCTGCACCAGCAGGGTCACGTCCTGCTTGCGCGCCCAGTCCAGCGTCAGGCCCGACACCGCCTCCAGCAACTGCCCGACATCGACCGGCGAGCGGTCCAGGGTCATGAAGCCGGCCTCGATGGTGGCGAGATCCAGGATGTCGTTGATCAGCGCCAGCAGGCGGCGGCTGGCTTCCAGCACGCCCTTGGTGTAGTCCGCCTGGCGTTCATTGAGCGCGCCGAAATACTGGTTATTCAGGATCTCGGCGAAGCCCATGATGGCGTTCAGGGGCGTGCGCAGCTGGTAAGAGACGTTGGCGATGAATTCCGACTTCAGCCGATCGGCAGTCGCCAGCGCCTCGTTGCTGGCGCGCAGGGCTTCTTCCACCCGCACGCTGTCGGTGATGTCCAGCACGCTGATCAGCACGGCGCCGTCAGGCAGCGGCACGTTGGACACGTCGACGATGGACCGGTCCGTGCGCTCCAGCCGGCCGGCATAGCTGGACCGTTCCAACAGGTCCGCGATCATGGCGCGGCGGCGCGCCGGCCAGTCGCCGTCGTGGTCCAGCAGCGGCTGCAGCTTGTCGATCACCTGGGTGATGTGCGGCTCGCCGTTCAGGTCCGACCCCTTCAGCCGCCAGATGCGGGCGAAGGATGGGTTCCACAGCTTCAGCCGGCCGTCGCCGCCGAACACGGCGACACCTTCCGCCAGGTTATCCAGCGTTTCCTGCTGCACCGCCATCAGCGTGTTGTAGGACGATTCCAGCGCCAAGGCGTTGGTCACGTCCTCAAGCACGAACATCAGGCCGCCAAAGGGATGGGGCACGGTGATGTTGCGCAAGGTGGTGCCGTCGGGAAGGTGGGTCAGATCCTCGCGCGGTTCCGTCAGGTTGGTGAACAGGGCCACCTGGGCCCGCTTCCACCGGGGGAAGTCCACCTCTTCCTGCAGGCGCCGCCGGCTGCGCAGATCCTCCAGCACCTCGCCGTAGGTGGGTTCGGTGGCCAGCCAGGTCTCGTCCAGGCCCCACAACCGCGCGTAGGAGCGGTTGTGGAACTTCAGCTTGGTGTCGGCGCCATAGATGGCGATGGCGGAGCCCAGATGTTCCAGCACATCGCCATGGGCGGCGATGTGGCGTTCCAGCTCCGACGACAGCTCCTGCTCGCGGGTGATGTCCAGGGCGTGGCCCATGAGGGCGGCGCCGTCCTCCAGTGGGGTGGCCAGTGGGGTGGCCAGTGGGGTGGCCAAAGGCGTCTCCACCAGGCGCAGCAGTTGGCGCTGGCCGGCGACGACGACATGACGGGTTTCGGACGCGCCCTGGCCCTCCGCCCTCTCGCCCTTCGCCCCCTCCCCCCTCGCCAGCGCGCGGGCGGCAAGCGCCCGGCCGGCGCCGGGGTCGGTAACCAGCTCGATCCCCTGCTCCACCACCGCGGCGGGGGAGAGGCCGACCGCCGTGCCATAGGCCTGGTTGCACCAGCACAGGGCCCCGTCGGCCCGGCGCATCCACAGGGGAAAGGGCATCAGGTCCAGCGCGGCGTGCAGGCGCGCCACCGCATCCTCCGCCACCTGGCGGCGCCGATCCGCCTGCGCGGCGTCGGCGACGGTGGCCGTCACGTCGCGCAGCCACAGCACGCTGATTCGGCCGGATGGGTCGCCATCGTCCCCCAGCGGCACCGAGGAAGTCCCCGGGCGGCCGGTCAGCACCAGGGTACGCCGCCCCTGATGACAGGACATCTGCCGGGAAAACGGCACGCCCTCGTCATCCAGGTCGCGCAGAGCCCGGCGCAGGGCCGCGTCCTCGGGCGCGTCGAAGGCCTGGGCGATCTCATCCACGCGGCCACCGGGCCGGGGGTCGGGAATGCCCAGCCAAGCGCCGGCGCTGGCACTGGCGCCAATGATCCGGCCGTGCCGCCAGGCCACCCATTCATCGGGGCAAGCGGACAGCAACGCCTCCGCCTGCGCCGCCTGCGCGGCGGCGGCCCGGCGCTGGCCGATCAGCCGTGCCAGGCAGGCCCCCGCCGCCACCAGGCTGGCCACCGATCCCGCCACCACCAGGGGCAGGGGTGCGTCGGGAAACACCAGGCGCAGGCAGGGAAAACCGGGCGCGGCCAAGGCGGCGGCGGTCAGCGCTAGAGGCAGGGCGGTGGCGTTTCTCGGCATGACGCCCGGATCTTAGTTAATGACGGTGTGGGTGCCAAGCGAACGGAAGGCTACTTTAAGCTTGGCCCCGGTTCGGGTGTCCGGCAAAGGAAAGGCCGGGCACAGGGCCCGGCCTTCGCGATGCCGCCTCCGGTCCCCGGCGGCCTGAGCCGCCAGGGGGGCGAGCGGTCGATCAGTAACGGTAGTGGTCGGGCTTGAACGGGCCCTGCGGGCTGACGGCGATGTATTCCGCCTGCTTGTCGGTCAGGGTGGTGAGGTTGGCGCCGATCTTGGCCAGGTGCAGGCGGGCCACCTTCTCATCCAGGTGCTTGGGCAGAACGTAGACCTTGTTCTCGTACTTGTCGGCGTTGTTCCACAGCTCAATCTGGGCCAGCACCTGGTTGGTGAAGCTGGCGGACATGACGAAGCTGGGGTGGCCGGTGGCGCAGCCCAGATTCACCAGGCGACCCTTGGCCAGGACGATCAGGCGCTTGCCGTCGGGGAACACCACCTCGTCCACCTGCGGCTTCACCTCTTCCCACACGTAGTTGCGCAGGCTGTCGATCTGGATTTCGCTGTCGAAGTGGCCGATGTTGCAGACGATGGCGCGGTCCTTCATCTCACGCATGTGGTCCAGCGTGATGACGTCGACGTTGCCGGTGGCGGTGACGAAGATGTCGCCCTGGGGGGCGGCCTGTTCCATCGTCACGACCTGATAGCCTTCCATCGCGGCCTGCAGGGCGTTGATGGGGTCGATCTCCGTCACCATGACGCGGGCGCCCTGGCTGCGCAGCGAGGCGGCGGAGCCCTTGCCCACGTCGCCATAGCCGCACACCACGGCGACCTTGCCCGCCACCATGACGTCGGTGGCGCGCTTGATGCCGTCCACCAGGCTCTCGCGGCAGCCGTACAGGTTGTCGAACTTGGACTTGGTGACGCTGTCGTTCACGTTGATGGCCGGAACCTTCAGCGTACCCTTCTTCATCATCTCATACAGGCGATGCACGCCCGTGGTGGTCTCTTCCGACAGGCCACGGATGTCGGCCAGCATCTCAGGATACTTGTCGTGCAGGATCTGGGTGACGTCGCCGCCATCGTCCAGGATCATGTTCGGGGTCCAGCCATCGGGCCCGCGCAGCGTCTGCTCGATGCACCACCAGAACTCCTCCTCCGTCTCGCCCTTCCAGGCGAAGACCGGGATGTTGGCGGCGGCGATGGCGGCGGCGGCGTGATCCTGGGTGGAGAAGATGTTGCACGAGGACCAACGCACCGTGGCGCCCAGATCCACCAGCGTCTCGATCAGAACAGCGGTCTGGATGGTCATGTGCAGGCAGCCGACGATGCGGGCGCCGTCCAGCGGCTTCTTGCCGGCATATTCCGTGCGCAGAGCCATCAGGCCCGGCATCTCGGTCTCGGCGATGGTGATTTCCTTGCGACCCCAGCCGGCGAGGCCGATGTCCTGGACTTTGTAGTCGGTGAAGGCGGTCATGGGGCGATGCTCCTTTGGCGCCTAGGGGGCAACGGGGGCGGCAAGACGCGCCGGCGCCCCAGCCTTCCCAGGCTGGATGATGGCCTGGGTGTACCAGCGAGGTCGCCGGCCAGCAAGCATAAAGACATCTTTATGTGTGCATTTGTTGGTGAGGCGGTAGGCCGCGACCGCGGCCGCCGGAGTTTCCCGGGGAGCGTAGCGGACTGGAAAACGAGGAAGGCAAGCGGGCGGATGCCCGCGCCCGCCGCCTGAGGGAACTACCTCAAAAATCGCTCCACCTCGTGCACCAGCACGACGCGTCCCGCCAGGCGCCCGCCATGGGGGCCGCGCACCGCGCGCACCAGGGCCGGGTTGGCGGTGACGTAGACCAGCTGCATCCCCTGGGCCAGCGCCAGGTACAGGCAATCCTGCGCCGGGTAGGACAGCTGCGCCGCCAAGCGCACGGCGTCGGCCAGCAAAGGGCGGGAGGGCATCAGCTCCACCTCCGCACCCTGCAGCGCCATGGCGGCGGTCGCGGCCTCCACCGCCGTCAGGTCGCCCAGGGCCACCTTGGCGCCCAGCACCTGGGCCAGGTCGCCCATCAGCACGTCGGGCGCCAGCAGGCGATGGCCCAGCAAGCGGTCAGCCACCGGGCTGGTCGCCTCCGGCACGACCCATTGCAGGGCGACGGAGGCATCAATGACGAATTGCAGGCTCATGCGCCCTCACCCTCGGGCGCGGTTCCAGGCAGGGCTGCCCAGGTTTCCGCCCGAACGCCGGCCATGACCTCGCCGGCGGGGCGGTGGGCACGGTCGGCCACGGACTGACGCAGCGAGGACGCCAGGGCGCGGAAGTCCTGCGGCTCATTGGCCAGGGCCTGGCGCAGGATGTCGCGGCACTCGGCCTCCATGGAGCGGCCATGGCGGGCGGCGCGCAGCTTCAGGCGGCGCACCAAATCTTCATCCAGGCCACGGACGGTCAGGGCGGTGGGCATCGGGGTCCTCCCAGTCAATGCCAGCAGTGCTGGCGCGCCTGAGGGTGCTGAAACACCGGAATCCCGTCAAGCGGCTGGTTTCCGCCTATCCCAAGGAATTGAGCGGTTGCACATGCGGCTATAGGACCCGACCGGGTCCGCCGGAACTTTTCGGGGAGCGTCAACGGGCTGAAAAGCGAAGAAGCCAAGGCGGCGGATGCCGCCGCCCGGCGACTGAAGGGACCTTTAAACAGCCGCGTCGTTGAAATCGTCCAGCAGCGCCGCGATGCGGCCCTGGTCGGTCTGGTCCATGATGGTGCGGGCGCGGCGCGTGGCCTCGACCAGGTCCAGGCCGCGCAGGCGGCGCTTCACCACGGGCAGGTTGTTGGGTGCCATCGATAGCTCCCGGATGCCCAGGCCCAGCAGCAGGGCGGTGTAGCGCGGATCGCCCGCCATCTCGCCGCAGATGGACACGGGGATGCGGGCGCGCAGCGCCGCCTCGGTGGTGAACTGCACCAGGCGCAGCACGGCGGGGTGCAGCGGATCGTAAAGGTCAGCCACCTGTTCGTCGCCCCGGTCGATGGCCAGCGTGTATTGGATCAGGTCGTTGGTGCCGATGGCGAAGAAGTCGCAGAACGGCGCCAGGCCGTCAGCCGACAGGGCAGCGCCCGGGATTTCGATCATGATGCCCAGCTTGGGCAGGGGGTGGGCGATCTTCACCCCCCGGCGGCGCAGGCGGCGCACCACCGTGGCCATGATCTCGCGCACGCGCCGCACCTCGGCCACCGAGCTGATCATGGGCAGCAGGATGCGCAAATTGCCGTGGGCCCCGGCGCGCAGCATGGCGGCCAGCTGGGTTTCCAGCAGCTTGGGCTCCTTCAAGGACAGGCGGATGGCGCGCAGGCCCAGGGCGGGGTTGGTGGGCTCGCTGAAATACCCGCGCAGCGCCGTGGCGATCTTCTCCCCGCCGATGTCCAGGGTGCGGGCCGTCACCGGCTTGCCGTCCATGCTGGCGACGATGCGGGTCAGGATCTCCGTCTGTTCATCCTCATCCGGCAGATCCTCGCGGTTCATGAACAGGAATTCGGTGCGCAGCAGGCCCACGCCCGAGGCGCCGACATCAAGCGCGCCGTCCAGTTCCCGTGGCAGTTCCAGGTTGGCGTTCAGGGTGACGGCGGTGCCGTCGCGGGTGATGGCCGGCAACTTGCGCAGGGTTTTCAGCTGCGCCCGTTCCGCCAGCAACTCCGCCCGGCGGCGGCGATAACCGTCCAGCACGTCCGGGCTGGGGTTGACGCAGACCTGGCCGGCGATGCCGTCCACCACCACCGTGTCGCCGTTCTGCACCCCCTGCAGCAGGCCCAGCGTGCCCAGCACCGCCGGCAGGCCCAAGGACCGCGCCATGATGGCGGTGTGCCCTTCCGGCCCGCCCAGCATGGTGGCGAAGCCGCCGATGCGGCGCGGGTCCATCAGGGCCGTGTCGGCGGGGCTCAAATCCTCCGCCAGGACGATGCAGCCCTCGGGCAGGAAGGAAAAAGCCTGATACTTGTGCTGCATCAGGTTGCGCAGCAGGCGCTGCCCCACCTCGCGCACGTCGGCGACGCGGGCCGCCAGGTAGGCGTCCTCCATGTCGGCGAAGCTCTGCGCGATGCTGGTGATCTCCGCCTGCACCGCCGCCTCGGCGTTCAGCTTGTCCTGGCGGATGCGCTTTTCCACCCCGCGCATGAGGCGGGACCCCGACAACATGGCGAAATGGGCGTCCAGCAGGATGCCGATTTCCTCCGCGGCGCTGTCCGGCAGAGCGGACGACTTGGTCTTCAGCTTGCGCACCTGGCGCCGCGCCTTGTCGGCGGCGGCGGCGAAACGCTGAACCTCCGCCTCCAGCCCATCCTCGGGGATGGCGTATTCGGGCGCCAGCAGGGCGCCGGCGTCGACGACGTGCGCCGGCCCGATGGCGATGCCGGAGGAGACGCCCACGCCGCGCAGCAGGCGGTCGACGCCCGCCTTGGTCGCGCGGCCCCGGCCGGATGCGCGGTCGGCCATTTGCCGGTCAGTCCTCATCGAACTTGCGGTCCACCAGGGCGACCAGGGCGTCCAGCGCCTGCTCCCCCTGCGGCCCGCGGGCCCGCAAGGTGATGGAGGTGCCGATGGCGGCCGCCAGCATCATCAGGCCCATGATGGACTGGCCGTTCACCTGGGTGTCGCCCCGCTCCACCTCCACCTCGGCGTCGAATTCCGCCGCCAGTTTCACGAACTTGGCCGCCGCGCGCGCGTGCAGGCCGCGCCGGTTCTGGATCAGCGCCGTGCGCGCCGGGCCGAAGTCGCCCGCGTTCCCATCCCCCCCCCGGTCATGGCTCAGTTGTCCGCCAGCAGGGAGGAGGCGACATTGATGTACTTGCGCCCCGCCTCGCGCGCGGCCTGGACCGCGCTTTCCAGCGACTCGGTCTTGCGCACCGAGGCCAGCTTGATCAGCAGCGGCAGGTTGACGCCGGCGATGACCTCGACCTTGGCGCGGTCCATGGTGCTGATGGCCAGGTTGGACGGCGTGCCACCGAACATGTCGGTCAGGACCACCACCCCGTCGCCGGTGTCGCATTCCGCGACCTTGGCCAGGATGTCTTCCCGCCGCTGTTCCATGTCATCTTCCGGCCCGATGCAGACCGCGCGCACTTGTGCCTGTTCCCCCACCACGTGCTGGAGGGCCAGTATGAACTCCTCGGCCAGGCGGCCGTGGGTCACGAGGACCATACCGATCATCGGGTCTCCCTATTGACGACATGCGCGGGCTCCGGGGACACGCCGGACCGGTCCAATTCCCGGTGGGCGACGCCCACCCGGGAGCCCTGGGTTTGCAACCATGCCGCCAGCCGGTTGGCGACAAAGACGGAGCGGTGGCGGCCCCCGGTGCACCCCACCGCGATGGTGAGGTAGCGCTTGCCCTCGCTCATGTAGCGCGGCAGCAGGGGGGCCAGCAAACGCGTGAGATTATCGAAGAAGGCGGGGAAATCCCCATCCTTTTCGATGAAGGCGCCCACGGGCGCGTCGTTGCCCGTCAAGGGCCGCAAATCGGGAACCCAATGGGGGTTGTCGAGGAAACGGACGTCGAACACCAGATCGGCCTCACGCGGGACGCCGTGGCGGAACGAGAAGCTGGTCACGAAGACATGCAGCGACGGCGCCGTGTCCAACCGGAAATGTCCGCCCAGCAAACGGCGGACATCGTGGATGGAAAGCTGGGTCGTGTCGACGACCACGTCGGCATTGTCACGCAAGGGCCACAGCAGGGTGCGTTCCCGCGCGATGCCGTCGGGCACGGGCCGGTCGGTGGCCAGCGGATGGGGGCGGCGGGTTTCGGTGTAGCGCCGTTGCAGCGCCTCGTCCGACGCCTCCATGAACAACAGGCTGACGGCCCGCCCGGTGGCGCGGCGCAGCCGATCCAGTTCCCCCAGCACCGCGTCGGCGGAAAAATCGCGGGTGCGGCTGTCGATGCCGATGGCCAGCGGCCGGTCGCTGGCCTGTTCCACCAGATGGGTCAGCAGCGACAGGCGCAAATTGTCCACCGCCTCATACCCCAGATCCTCCAGCGCCTTCAGCGCCGTGGACAGGCCGGCGCCCGACTGGCCGGTGATGACGACCACCGGCGGCGCGGCCGGGGGCGGGGCCAGAGGCTGAGATTGGGGGCTATCAGCGGGCCCGGTCATGCCGCCACCTCATCGAACGCGGCGGGTACCGGGGGGCGCCCGATGTCAGCGCCCCCAGCGCCAGGCGCAGGGCGGCCGGGGCGGAGGCGGCGAAGGGCCACAGCGCCACGTGCGGCACCATCACACCGGCAAGCCGGTTAGCATCGGCGGTGGGCAGGCGCGGAACGGCGTCGCGCTCCACCAGGTCGACCACCAGGCGGATGACGGCCGACGGGGCGGTGGGGGCGGGCAGGATGCCCACGCCGCGCACCTCGATCAGCCCGGCCAGGCGCGCGGGCGCGATGGCGGTCACCAGGGTCTGCGTGGGGTCGGCGGTCAGGACCACCTGGTCGTCGGCCACCAGCAAGGCGCCCGCATCCACCAGGCGCAGGGCCAAATCGGACTTGCCCGACCCCGACGGTCCCCGCAAGAGGACGCCGGCACCGCCAACACTAACGCAAGTGGCATGGACGCGGATCATGGTCGAGGGAAGGTGCGACCGATGGCCCCCCCTGTCAATGGGGCCCCTGTCAAGGGCATGACGCCTATGCGCGGTCTCCCCGGACCCGCCTTCCCTGATCATCATCCCCCGCTTTCCGTTCCCAGGCCCCGCCAAAGCCCCGTTCGGCATCCCCCGATGCCAGAGAAGCCGGTTTTAGCAGATGCCCCGCCGGGGCGCAAAGCCGGGGCGCCCCTGCATTTGGCGGCGCATCATTCGCTGTAGGCATTTTGCCCTTGGGACATTTTACAACGACGCGCACGGGTCACCGCGATAGAGTGGCCGGGATCGGGGCGCCCATACGGGTCCGCGTCCAGCACGGATCGAAAAGCCGCCCTTGGCCGGGTGCCGGCGGGCCCCATATCGTTGTACGCTCCAGGGACGGACCGGGTAGAAGCGGCCCGTCCTGGATGGACCATCGTGCCTTCACGGCCGCCATTCGGTTGCGCCGCGTCATGGGTCAACAGACGACAGGTTTCCCGATGCCCGACAGCACGTCCCCCCAAAGCCAGGCGTCCCAAAGCCCGGTCTCAGCGCCCGCCCCTGCCGCCGGTCGTGCCAAGAAAAAGACCAGCCAGCCACGCAAGCGGGTGAACCTGGGCCTGCAGGGCGGCGGATCGCACGGCGCCTTCACCTGGGGCGTGCTGGACCGCCTGCTGGAGGATGGCCGGCTGGAGGTGGAGGCCATTTCCGGCACCAGCGCCGGCGCCATGAACGCGGTGGTCATGGCCGACGGCTACGGCAAGGATGGGCGCGACGGCGCCCGCCAGGCCCTGCGGACCTTCTGGACCAAGGTGGGCGAGGCGGGACGGACATCCCCCATCAAGCGCAGTTGGTTGTCCCGCCTGCGCGGCAGCTGGCGGGTGGATGACAGCCCGGGCTATGCCTGGATCAACATCATGAACATGCTGGTGTCGCCCTATCAGAGCAACCCGCTGGGCATCAACCCCTTGCGCGGCATCCTGAAGGACCTGGTGGATTTCGACCGGGTGCGCACCGGCTGCGGCATCGACCTGTACCTGTCCGCCACGAACGTGGAGACGGGCAAGGTGAAGATCTTCCGTAACCGCGACATCACCATCGATGCCGTCCTGGCCTCCGCCTGCCTGCCGCAAATGTTCCAGGCGGTGGAAATCGAGGGGGAGTTTTACTGGGACGGCGGCTTCATGGGCAATCCGTCGCTGTGGCCCATCGCCTATGAGAACGAAAGCCACGACATCATCGTCGTGCAGATCAACCCGCTGGTGCGCAAGGGCGTGCCCAAGACCCCGTTCGAGATCGCCGACCGGGTGAACGAGATCACCTTCAACGCCTCGCTGATGCGCGAGATGCGGTCCATCCGCTTCGTCGCGCGCATGATCGAATCCGGCGAGCTGACCTCCGACCAGTACAAGGCCCTGCGCATGCACGTCATCGAGAATGACGAGGCCCTGGCCGACATGCACGCGTCCAGCAAGCTGAACGCCGAGCCGGAGTTCCTGCAATACCTGTTCACCAAGGGGCGCGAGACGGCCGATTGCTGGCTGGCGGCGAATTTTGACAAGGTGGGTGTCGAGACCTCCATCGACATCGTGCATGACTATCTTTAGGCCAGCTGACGCCGAGGGCCCTTGGCCGCGGCACCCGCGCGGCTATATGATCGGCCCATGGTAGAGACCCGCCCCACCACCTCCCGCCTTGGCGGGATGATCCCCGACGGTTCGGACCGGCATTCCATCCTGGTGCCGCCGCCAGCGCCCACGCGCGCCGTGCAGAAGGCCAAGCCCGGCAACCGCTGGCCTTCCGCGCGGGAATTGGCCAGCCTGATGGTCAACGGCATTCTGACCCTGCCCGCGCGCTATCGCCGGGGCATGTTTCTGGACGTGCTGCTCTAATCTATAATTAGAATAATTCCAATCGACGGCGTTTAGGGCTAGGATGCGGCATCGCCATCCGACTGAACTGCCCCCAATGACCCTGCCCAGCCTCAAGCAACTCCGCTATCTGGTGCATCTCTATGAGCACCGGAACTTCAGCCGGGCGGCCGAGGCGTGCAACGTCACCCAGGCCGCGCTGTCCTCCAGCATCCAGGAACTGGAGTCCCTGTTGCGCCTGCACCTGGTGGAGCGGACACGGCGCATGGTGGCCTTCACCGCCATTGGCGAGCAGGTGGTGGAGAAGGCGCGGGAGCTGCTGCGCGCGGCGCAGGACCTGGGCAATATCGGCCAGGCCGCGGGACCGCTGACGGGGGTGCTGCGGCTGGGCATCATCCCCACCATCGGCCCCTATCTTCTGCCCCGCCTGCTGCCCGGGGTGGCGGACCGCTGTCCCCTGCTGGACCTGCATGTGCGGGAGGAATTCAGCGCCAGCCTGTGCACCGCGCTGGGGCGGGGCGACCTGGACTGCGCCATCCTGGCCCTGCCCTATCCCTGCGCGACCCTGGACTACGCGGCGCTGTTCGACGACCCGCTGGTGCTGGCCTTCCACCGGGAGGACCCGGTCGGCGCCCAAACGGCCCTGGCGGAGGAGGATTGGGTGGAGCGGCTGCTGCTGCTGCCGGACGGGCATTGCCTGCGCGACCACACCCTGTCGCTGTGCGGCCGGGCGGACCTGAACCGCCAGGCCATGTCCGCGTCGACGCTGCAGACCCTGGTGCATCTGGTGGACAACCGCCGGGGCGTCACCCTGCTGCCGGAGATGGCGGTGCGGGCCGGCATCCTGAACGGATTGCATGTCGCCACCCGGCCGCTGCCCGACCCGGAAGCCAAGCGCCACATCGTTCTGGCCTGGCGCGGCGGCGCCGCCATGGCCACCACCTACCAGCGTCTGGGCCAAGTCATCCAGGAACTGATGCAGCAATAAATCCGCCAAATGCCGCCATAAAAGTGCCGCAGACAAACTGATCAGCCAACACATATAATGTTGATAGTCGGCTTTCCCTGTCTTAAATTCGGGGAAAACATGAACAATTATTATTGTTATAGATTTTTCCTATGATGCTTATAGTTTTAATTAGTTTGTTTCGTGTTTTTCAGCATGATAGCTGCTGACGCATCCAAGTTGTGAATTTCCCTGGGAGGGAGACTTCGATGCACAAGCGCGCCCTATCTTTCATCATGCTGCTCTCAGCGACGATTTCGCCCCTGGCCGTGGCCAGCGCCGCCCGCGCCGAGGACAAGACGCAAGCGGAAAAGCCCATGTCCAACCAGGATTGGTGGCCCAACCGCCTGGACCTCAGCCCGCTGCGCCAGAATGAGGCGGCGTCCAACCCCTATGGCGAGAAGTTCGACTACGCCGCCGAATTCAAGACCCTGGACCTGCAGGCGGTGAAGAAGGACATCGACAAGGTCCTGACCACGCCCCAGGCTTGGTGGCCGGCGGACTATGGCAACTACGGCCCCTTCTTCATCCGCATGGCCTGGCACAGCGCCGGCACCTATCGCGTGGGCGACGGGCGCGGCGGCTCCGGCGGCGGGGAGCAGCGGTTCGAGCCGCTGAACAGCTGGCCGGACAACGTGAACCTGGACAAGGCCCGGCGCCTGCTGTGGCCCATCAAGCAGAAGTATGGCCGCAAGCTGTCCTGGGGCGACCTGATGGTGCTGGCCGGCAACGTCGCGCTGGAGAACATGGGCTTCAAGACCCTGGGCTTCGCCGGCGGCCGCGTCGATGAATGGGAACCCGACCTGGTGTTCTGGGGACCGGAGAAAAAGTGGCTGGACGACCAGCGCTTCGACGGCCAGCACCAGCTGAAGGGCCCCCTGGCCGCCACCCAGATGGGCCTGATCTACGTGAACCCGGAGGGGCCCAACGGCAACCCCGACCCCATCGCCGCCGCCAAGGACATCCGCCAAGCCTTTGGCCGCATGGCCATGGATGACGAGGAGACGGTGGCCCTGATCGCCGGCGGCCACACCTTCGGCAAGGCCCACGGCGCGCATGACGCCAAGTGCCTGGGCGGCGACCCCGCCAGTTCCGGCGTGGAGAAGCAGGGCCTGGGCTGGGAGAACAAGTGCGGCACCGGCAACGGCGCCGACACCGTCAGCAGCGGCTTGGAAGGCGCCTGGTCCGCCAACCCCATCGCCTTCACCACCCAGTACCTGGACAACCTGTTCGGCTTCGACTGGGTGCAGACCAAGAGCCCGGCGGGCGCCATCCAGTGGACGCCCAAGGACAAGAGCGCCAGCGAACTGGTGCCGGACGCGCACGACCCGAATAAGCGCCACCCGCCCATGATGTTCACGACCGACCTGTCGCTGAAGATGGACCCGGGCTTCCGCGCCATCGCCCTGCGCTTCCAGAAGAACCCGGACGAGTTCGCCGCCGCCTTCGCCCGCGCCTGGTTCAAGCTGACCCACCGCGACATGGGTCCGCGCGCCCGCTACCTGGGCAATGAGGTGCCGAAGGAAGTGTTCAGCTGGCAGGACCCCATCCCGGCCGCCGATTACGCCATGATCGACAACCAGGACGTGGCGCAGCTGAAGGGCAAGATCCAGGCGTCGGGCCTGACGGTGCCGGAACTGGTGCGCACCGCCTGGGCCTCGGCCTCCAGCTTCCGCGGCACCGACATGCGCGGCGGCGCCAACGGCGCCCGCATCCGCCTGGCCCCGGAAAAGGACTGGGCCGTCAACGACCCGGCGGAGCTGAAGAGGGTACTGGCCAAGCTGGAAGGCATCCAGGCCGACTTCAACCGCGCGGCGAAGGGCGGCAAGAAGGTGTCGCTGGCCGACCTGATCGTGCTGGGCGGCGGCGTGGGCATCGAGCAAGCGGCCAGCCGAGCGGGCTACACCGTCGAGGTGCCGTTCAAGCCCGGCCGCACCGACGCCACCCAGACGCAGACCGACGTCGCCTCCTTCGCCTACCTGGAACCGGCGGCCGACGGCTTCCGCAACTACTACGGCCCCCACAGCCGCCTGTCCCCGGCCGAGGCGCTGGTCGACAAGGCCAACACCCTGACCCTGACGGTGCCGGAGATGACCGTGCTGGTGGGCGGCCTGCGGGCGCTGAACGCCAATGAGGGGCAGTCGGCCACCGGTGTGCTGACCAGCCATCCAGGCACGCTGAACAACGAGTTCTTCGTGAACCTGCTGGACATGGGCACCAAGTGGACGCCGTCGCCCAAGACCCAGGGACTGTATGAGGGCCATGACCGGGCCAGCGGCGCCCTGAAGTGGACCGCCAGCCCCGTCGACCTGATCTTCGGCTCCAACTCCGAGCTGCGGGCGGTGGCGGAGGTCTACGCCAGCGACGACGCCAAGGAGAAGTTCGTGAAGGACTTCGTGGCGGCCTGGAGCAAGACCATGGAACTGGACCGGTTCTGAGTCTTTTTAGGTTCCCTCAGTCGCCGGGCGCCCGCGTCCGCGGGCTTGGCTGTCCTCGCTTTCCGGTCCGCGTCGCTCCCCGGAAAGCTCCGGCGGCCCCGGTCGGGGCCTACAGTGGCCTGAGGCTTTGCCTCAGGCCACTGCGCGTATCGCCTCCAGGAAGGCGCGGACCAGGGCCGGGTCCTTGTGGCCCGGCCTGTCCTCGACGCCGGACGACACGTCCACCGCGTCGGCCCCGCTGATGCGGATGGCCTCGGCCACCGTGTCGGGCGTCAGGCCGCCTGACAGCATCCAGGGCTTGGACCAGCGCCGGCCGGTCAGCAGGGTCCAGTCGAAGGCGACGCCGTTGCCGCCCGGCAGGATGGAGTCCTTCGGCGGCTTGGCGTCGAACAGCAGGATGTCGGCGACCGCCTGATAGGCCGAGGCCGCGTCCAGGTCGGCGGCCGTTTCCACCTTCAGCGCCTTCATGACGGGCAGGCGATGGGCGGCGCGGATGGCGGCCACCCGCTCCGGCGTCTCCCCCCGTGCAACTGGATCAGGTCCAGCGGCACCTGCGCCAGGGCCTGGTCCAGGAAGTCGTCGGTGGGGTCGACGAACAGGCCCACCGTGCGCACCCCCGTGGGCACCATGCGCGCCAGCTCCGCCGCCAGGGGCAGCGAGACGTTGCGCGGCGACTTGGCGAAGAACACCAACCCGATATAGCGGGCCCCGCCATCCGCCGCCGCCGTCAGGGCCTCGGGATGATTGATGCCGCAGATCTTGGCTTTGATGGGCATTTGCCTGCTCCTCAAGCGCCGGCGCGGCCATCCGCCGCTTGGCTCGATTTCCAGTCCGCTGCGCTGAAAATTACGCGGCCAACTCGGTGACGATGCGCTGCGCGGCCTCGACGGGGTCCACGGCATCGGTGATAGGGCGGCCGATGACCAGGTAGGTGGCGCCCGCCGTCACGGCGGCGGCCGGGGTCATGATGCGCTTCTGGTCGTTGGCCGAGGCCCAGACGGGCCGGATACCCGGCACCATCAAGGTGAAATCCGGCCCCAGGCGGCGGCGCAGCACGGCGCATTCGTTGGGGGAGCAGACGACGCCGTCCATGCCGGCGACATGGGCGAGGTCGGCCAGCAGGGCCACCTGGTCGGCCACCGGCCGGTCCACACCGACCGAGGCCAGGTCCAGCAGGCTCATGCTGGTCAGCACGGTGACGCCCAGCAGCTTGGGCCGGGGCACGCCCATCTGGGCCGCCGCCTCCGCCGCCGCGTCCGCCGCCGCCCGCATCATGGCCGCCCCGCCCAGAGTGTGCAGGGTGATGAAGGCCGGGGCCAGGGGCATGACCGACCGGATGGCGCCCGCCACCGTGTTGGGGATGTCGTGCAGCTTCAGGTCCAGGAACAGGGGCATGTCCAGCCCCTCCGTCACCGCGCGGATGCCCGCCGGCCCGGCGGCGCAGAAGAATTCCAGCCCCAGCTTGATGCCACCGACATGGCCGGCCAGCCGCTGGGCCAGGGAACGGGCCGCCTGCGGCTCGGGCGTATCCAGGGCGACGAAGGTGCGGCGGGCGGGCGGGATCATGGCGGGACGAGACTCCGGCAAATGGGCGAACGGGTGGACTTTCACCAGATACGGGATCCGTCCCCGCCGCGCATGCGCAATTATGCGCCGGGGGGCCTGCGCGTCACGGCGCCGCGTCCTCCGCCCGCCAGCCGCCCAGCGGATAGTCGCGCACGACATGATAGGTGCTGCCCTGCCGGCCCAGCACGCTTTCATAGAGGACGAAGCGGTCGACGGCGAACGGCCCCGCCTGGAACAGGCCATGCTCCTCCATCAGCCGGCCGACGCGGGCGGCCGAGGTTTCCCGGCCCAGTGTCGCCAAGGTCACATGGGGGCTGAACTTACGGGTTTCCGCCGGCAGGCCGGCGCGGACCACGGCGCTCTCCACCTTGGCCTGAAGGTGGTCCAGCGCCGGTTCCGGGCGCACCCCGGCCCACAGCACGCGGGATTTCTCCCCTTTGCCGAACTGGCCCAGCCCGTTCAGCGTCAGGGTGAAGGCGGGCGCCGCCACCAGGTCCAGCGCCTGGTCGATGTCCTGGGCCACGCCTTCGTCCACCTCACCGATGAAGCGCAGGGTCAGGTGATAATTCTCCGGCGGCGCCCAGCGGGCCCCTGGCAGGCCGCCCGACAGCCGGGACAGGGCGTCGCGCACCGTCTCCGGCATTTCCAGGCCCACGAACAGGCGGATCATGACGCTTCCCGCAGCTTCCGCCCCCGGTCAGGGACAGGGGGAGGGGTTGGACTTGTGCACGGCCTCGATCTCCGCGATCACCGCGTCGCTGAGGTGAAGGTCGGCGGCGGCGATGTTGCTTTCAAGGGTGGCCATGCTGGTGGCGCCGATGATGACGGAGGTCATGAACGGCTGGCGCAGGGCGAAGGCGATGGCCATCTGCGTCGGCTCTAGCCCATGGCGCCGGGCGATGTCGAGATAGCGCTGGACGATGGGGTCCACCCCGGCGGCGCCATAACGGGAGCCCCGGCTGTCGATGGAACGGCGGCTGCCGGCGGGCATGGCGCCGTTCAGGTATTTGCCGCTGAGCGTGCCACCGGCCAGGGGGGAGTAGCCCAGCAGCCCGACCTGTTCCCGCTGCGCCACCTCGGCCAGGTCGTCCTCGAACCGGCGGGACAGCAGGTTGTAGACGTTCTGGATGCTGGCGATGCGCGGCAGACCCTGCCGCTCCGCCGCCCGCAGATAGGCCATGACGCCCCAGGCGGTCTCATTCGACACGCCGACGTGCCGGACCTTGCCGGCCGTCACCAGCTCACCCAGGGCCGCCAGCGTTTCCTCGATCGGCACGCCACCGTCGCTGTATAACCCTTCCGGCGCGGGGCGGCCGAACAGGGCCAGGGGCCGCTGCGGCCAATGCACCTGGTACAGGTCGATGTAGTCCGTGCGCAGGCGGCGCAGGCTGGCATCCACCGCGGCGTGGATGTTGGCGCGGTCCAGCCGGTTCTGCCCGCCGCGCAGCCAGGGCGCCGGGCCCGGGCCGCTGACCTTGCTGGCCAGGAACACCTGGGCGCGGCGGCCGGTGGCCTGGAACCAGGTGCCGATGATCTCTTCGGTCTTGCCATAGGTGTCGGCGGTGGGCGGCACGGCATACATCTCCGCCGTGTCGAAGAAGGTGATGCCCCGGTCGAAGGCGTAGTCCATCTGCGCGTGGCCTTCGGCCTCGGTGTTCTGGCGGCCCCAGGTCATGGTGCCCAGGCAGAGGGCGCTGACGGTGACGTCGGTGCGGCCGAGACGGCGGTGTTCCATGGGGAGTTCCTTGAAAGGCGGGAAAAAGGTTAACGCCTGTCTACGCGAGGTCGGCTGCGAGGAATAGCCCTGGCGGCGCTGTGAAACCCCTATTTGCCCGCCGCCGCCGCCCCGGTTCCAGGCCCGCCGGCGTTCAGCGCCGTCAGCGCCTTGGCCACCAGCGGCTTTAGCCCCCGGACCATGATGGCCACGCCGTCGCCGTTGGGGTGCATGCGGTCAGCGATGGTCAGCTTCGGGTCCAGCGCCACGCCTTGCAGGATGAAGGGGTAGAGGGGCACGGCGTAGCGCTGGGCGAGGTCGGGGTACAGGCCATCGAAGGCCGCCACGTAGTCGGCGCCCAGGTTGGGTTGGGCCTTCATGCCGGCCAGGATCGCGGGGATGTGCCGGTCCTTCAGCGTCGACAGGATCTTATCCAGGTTGGCGCGGGTGGATTTGGGGTCGATGCCGCGCAGCATGTCGTTGGCGCCCAGTTCCACGATCACCAGATCCGGCTTGTCGCCCAGCATCCAGTCCAGCCCCGCCAGGCCGCCGGCCGAGGTCTGGCCCGAGACGGCGGTGTCGCCCACGGTGACGTCGAAGCCGTCCCGGCGCAACGCCGCCTCCAGTTGCCGGGTCAATCCCTGGCCCGGCGGCAGGTTGTACCCGGCGGACAGGCTGTCGCCCAACACCGCCACCTTCAGGGCGCGCGCCTGGGCGGCACCGCTGGCCAAGGCAACGCCCAGGGACACTAACGAAACGATGAGGCGGGAGAATCGCATGCGAGGATATCCCTGTTGAAATAAAACGGCTTCGGGCCATATCGGCTGAAGACCTTAAGCCCCGAAAGTGACGCGCCCCATGTCCCCTGTGCAGTCCGCCCTGGAATTGACCGGCCTGACCCTGACATTGGAAAGCGCCGCCGGGCGCGTCAACATCCTGAAGGGCATCGACCTTGCCATCCGGGCGGGGGAACGGATCAGCATCGTTGGACCCAGCGGGTCGGGCAAATCCTCGCTGATGATGGTCATCGGCGGGCTGGAACGGCCCACCGGCGGCACGGTCACGGTGGCGGGCCGGACGCTGAACACCCTGTCGGAGGATGACCTTGCCCGGTTCCGCCGGGATCATGTGGGGATCGTCTTCCAATCCTTCCACCTCATGGCGGCGATGACGGCGCTGGAAAACGTCGCCCTGCCGCTGGAGCTGGCGGGCGAGGCCGACGCCTTCGACCGCGCCCGCGACGGCCTGGCCGCCGTGGGCCTGTCCCACCGGCTGGACCATTATCCCGGCCAGCTGTCGGGCGGGGAGCAGCAGCGCGTGGCACTGGCCCGCGCCTTCGCCCCCCGGCCCCGCCTGATCCTGGCGGATGAGCCCACCGGCAACCTGGACCAGGAAACGGGGGAGCAGATCATCCGCCTGATGTTCGAGCAGGCGCGCCGCCATGGCACCACCCTGATCCTGGTGACCCACGATCCCGGCCTGGCCGCCCGCTGTGACCGCACCATCCGCCTGGCCGACGGCCGGGTGGTGGAGGATACCGCCGTGGCGCGCGCCGCTGTCGCGGACTGAGGCCGCCATGATCACCCTGACCGAACTCAAGCTGGCGGCCCGGCTGGCACGGCGCGAACTGCGCGGCGGCATCCGGGGATTCCGCATCTTCCTGTTGTGCCTGGCCCTGGGCGTGGGCGCCATCGCCGCCGTGCAGTCGGTGGCGGGCGGCATCCAGCGGTCCCTGACCCAGGACGGCCGCGCCATCCTGGGCGGCGACGCCTCCGTCCGCGTCCTCTACCGCGAGGCGACAGCGGAGCAGCGCCAGTGGCTGGAGGGCCAGGGCACCGTGGCGGTGACCGCCGACATGCGGGCCATGGCGCGCAAGGCCGCCGACCAGCCGGGCGCCGAAGCCGACCTGGGCGCCGCCGGCCTGGTGGAGCTGAAGGCGGTGGACGGCCGCTATCCCCTGTATGGCCGGCTGACCTTGACGGATGGCGGCAGCGACGTGCAGGCCCGCCTGGCGGCACGCGATGGCGTGTTCGGCGCCCTGATCGACGACACGCTGGCCACCCGGCTGGCGCTGAAGCCCGGCGATAGGCTGACGGTGGGCGACACCACATTGGAGGTGCGCGGCATCATCGACCATGAGCCGGACAAGGCCGGGTCGGGCAGCATCGCGCTGGGCCCGCGCCTGATGATATCCGCGGACGCCCTGCCCGCCACCGGCCTGGTGCGGCCGGGCAGCCTGGTCAACTGGTCCTATCAGTTGCGCCTGCCGGAGGGGACGGACGCCGCCGCCTGGGCCAAGGGCGTGGACAAGACCTTCCCCGACGCCGGCTGGCGCGTGCGCGACTTCCAGAACGCCGCCCCGCAGCTGACCCGGTTCATCGACCGGCTGGCCCAGTTCCTGACCCTGGTGGGGCTGACCGCCCTGCTGGTGGGCGGCGTGGGCGTGGGCAACGCCGTGCGCAGCCACATGGACGCCAGCGTCCATTCCATCGCCACGCTGAAATGCCTGGGCGCGCCGGCGCGCCTGATCTTTCAGGTCTATCTGATGCAGATCCTGGCGTTGGCCGGGCTGGGCATCGCCGGCGGGCTGATGCTGGGCGCCGTGCTGCCCCTGGCGGCGGGCCGGGCGCTGGCGGGCCTGCTGCCCATCACGGCGGAGATCGGCGTCTATCCCGGGCGCCTGGCGCTGGCCGCCCTGTTCGGCCTGACCACGGCGCTGGTCTTTTCCCTCTGGCCCTTGGGCCAGGCGCAGGGCGTGCCGGCGGCGCGGCTGTTCCGGGAGGGTTCGGCCGGGCGGCGGGGTCGGCCGCCGGCCCTGGTGCTGACGGCCCTGGCCTGGCTGGCGGCGTCCTTGGGATCGCTGGCCGTGCTGACCTCCGTCGACCAGAAGCTGGCGGCGTTCTTCGTCGTCGGCGCCGGTGCCACCCTGCTGCTGTTCCTGGGTGCGGGCACCGGCATCACCCGCCTGGCCCGCCTGCTGCCGCGCCCGCGCCAGCCGGCCCTGCGCCTGGCCCTGAGCAACCTGCATCGCCCCGGCAACCTGTCGGGCATGGTGGTGCTGTCGCTGGGCTTGGGGTTGACCGTGCTGGTGGCCGTGGCCCTGATCGAGGGCAATTTCCGCCGCGAGGTGGGGGAGAGCCTGCCGGCCAACGCCCCCAGCTTCTTCTTCGTCGACATCCAGCCGGACCAGCTGGACCAGTTCCGCCAGACGGTGCTGGCCGTGCCCGGCGCGCATGACCTGGAAACGACGCCCAGCCTGCGCGGCACCATCGTGCGGGTGGAGGGCAAGCCGGCGCAGGAGCAGGTGCACGACCCCGACAAGAAGTGGGTGGTGAACGGCGACCGGGGCGTGACCTACCAGGCAAGCGCGCCGGCGGGCGACAAGGTCATCGCCGGCGCCTGGTGGCCCGCCGACTACAGCGGGCCGCCCAAGCTGGCCATCTCCAAGGACATCGCCCAGGCCTTCGGCATCGGCCCCGGCGCGCACATGACCCTGTCCGTCCTGGGCCGCGAGATCGAGGCGGAGGTGGCGGTGGTGCGCGACCTGGACTTCACCACCCTGGGCATCAACTTCACCCTGGTGATGAGCCCCGGTGTGCTGGAACACGCGCCCCAGACCCATCTGGCCACCGTGCGCGCCCCGGCGGAGGCGGAAGCCGCCCTGCAGCGCGCCGTCATCCAGGCCTTCCCCAACATCACCGCCATCCGGGTGAAGGAGGCGCTGGCCACCGTGTCCACCATCATCGTCAACATCGGCATGGCGGTGCGCGTGGTGGCGGCCGTGACCCTGGTGGCCGGCACCCTGGTCCTGGCCGGCGCCATCGCCGCCGGCCACCGCCGCCGCGTCTATGACGCCGTGGTGCTGAAGGTGCTGGGCGCCGTGCGCGCCACCGTCCTGCGCACCTTCCTTATCGAGTACGGCGCCCTGGGCCTGATCACCGCCGTCATCTCCGGCGCGCTGGGCACGCTGACGGCCTGGGCGGTGCTGACCAAGGTCATGAACATGAAATGGGTGTTCCTGCCCCAGACCCTGGTGCTGACCGCCCTGATCAGCACCGCCATCACCCTGGCCCTGGGCCTGGCCGCCACCTGGCGGGCACTGAGCCAGCCGGCGGCGCCGTTGTTGCGGGAGGAGTGAGGGCGCCTTTCCGTACCTACGGAATTGTAGTAACATATTCGTATGGACAGGCTCTTCGAATGGGATGAGATGAAGGCGGTAAGCAATTACCGCAAGCAGCAACGCGGATGGAAAGACGTCAATATGAGAACGAAGATCGTTAGGAAGCGGTTGGCCGATCTTCCCCCGTTGACGGAGGAGCAAAAGGCCGAGTTGCAGGCCCTGGCCGAGCGGCCGGACAGCGAGATCGACACCAGCGACATCCCCGAATTGACCGAGGAGTTCTGGAAGAACGCCGTGCGTGGCCGCTTCTACAAGCCGACCAAGACATCCACCACGGTTCGAATCGATTCCGACGTGCTGGCCTGGCTGCGGTCCCAGGGCAAGGGCTACCAATCCCGTATCAATGCCATCCTGCGGCGGGAGATGTTAGCCTCGCTCAAGAACGGCTGAGGGGACGGTCATGAACCAGGAACAGGCGGTCAGCAAACTGCGGGCGCATGAGGCCGAATTGCACCGGGCCGGCGTGGCGCACCTGTTCGTGGTGGGCGGGCCGGCGGCACGGGAGCGCGAGGGCGGCATCGACCTGTTCCTGGACACCCACGACCCGCGCTTCAGCCTGATCGAACTGGCCGACATCCAGGACAAGGTGCGCGCCATCCTGGGCCGGCCGTCGGCGGTGACCACCCGCGACGGCCTGCATCCCCGGCTGCGCCCCGTGATCGAGGCCGACGCCGTGCGCGTGTTCTGACCATGGCCCGCAGCACCATCCTGCGCCTGGGCGACCTGCGTGAAACCCTGGACGGCATCAGCGGCATGACCGCCGGCGTCGCCTATTCGGAGTTCGCGGCCAGTTGGAGCCTGCAGCGGGCGGTGGAGCGGTCGTTGGAAATGGTGTCCGCCGCCGTCCGTCAGTTGCCAGCCGACCTGACGGCGGCCGAACCGGGCATCCCCTGGCGCCAGATCGCGGCGATGGGCCAGTTGCTGCAACCGCCCGACCGCCGCGTGGCCACGCGGGTGCTGTGGAACAGCGTGCTGGAGCACCTGCCGCCGCTGTCGGACGCCATCGACCGTCTGATCGTCCTGGTGGAAAACCGATAGGCCTAGGCGCCCAGGGCCCTGGGACGCCTTGCGGCACGAGATTGTGGCTCGTGCCGCTGTAGCCCGCGACCGCGGGCGCCCGGCGTTTGAGGGGGCATTTGATCGGTCACGATCAAATGCCGCGCGTATCAAGCCCCCGGCACGCCCCGGCTGGTGGAGTATTCGAAGTGCAGCGCCTCGCCCGGGTGGACCAGGGGGTGGATGGCGTGCACGGCCATGGCGGCCTCGGCGAAGCCACACAGGATCAGCTTCACCTTGCCGGGGTAGGTGGCGATGTCGCCGATGGCGAAGACGCCCGGCACGTTGGTGGCCATGGTGGCCGGGTTCACCGCCACATGGTGGTGTTCCACGTTCAGGCCCCAGCTGGCGATGGGGCCCAGGTCCATGGCCAGGCCGAAGAAGGCCAGCAGGGCGTCGGCGGCCAAGGTCTTCTCCTGCCCGTCCAGCGTGGCGACCGTCACGCCGGTGAGCTGGCCGTCCGCCCCTTCCAGGCCGGCCAGCTGGTAGGGCACCACCATGTCGATGACGCCGTCCTTGGCCAGCTGGTCCAGCCGGGCGGCACTTTCGGGCGCGGCGCGGAACTTGGGCCGGCGGTGGACCACCATCACCCGCTCCGCCACCTCGGACAGGGAAATGGCCCAGTCGACGGCGCTGTCGCCACCGCCGGCGATGACCACGCGCTTGCCCGCGAAATCCTGGCGGCGGCGCACCAGGTAGTGCACCGACTTGCCCTCATAGGCGTCCAGGCCGTCCAGCGGCGGCTTGTTGGGGCCGAAGGCGCCGCAGCCGGCGGCGACCAGCACGGCGCGGCAGTCGATGGTGGTGCCCTTGTCCGTGCCCACCAGCCAGCGGCCATCCGCGCCGGGGGTCAGGGTGGTGACCTGTTGGCCCAGGTGATAGTTGGGGTTGAAGGGGGCGGCCTGTTCGGCCAGCCGGTCGATCAGGGTCGCGGCTTCCACCTGCGGATAGCCGGGAATGTCGTAGATGGGCTTTTCCGGGTACAGCGCGGTGCACTGGCCGCCCACCATGTCCAGGGCATCGACCACGTGGCAGTCCAGCTTCAGCATGCCGCATTCGAAGATGGCGAACAGGCCGACGGGGCCCGCGCCGATGATGCAGACATCGGTGCGATGGACGCCGCCGGGGGCGATGGTCGGAAGCTGGCTGGACATGGGTCTGGTGTACTCCTGGCACGGCACGCGGGGACCGGCGCATGGGGTGGCGCCTGAAGGGGCCGCGCCCAAAGGCGGGCCGCACGGCCGGTCAACGGTTCGGGTTGCTTTCATCACGCGAATTGATGCGCTAATCAACTGCCCAGTTCGCGGGGCTTATTCGCGGGATGCACCCACGCGCGCTTGCCTCGGTAACCTGGGGCACCGCAAAATCCGCTCGCGCATCGCCGTCGCCCAGCCACCACTTAGGAAAGCCATGCCCCAAGCGTTGACCCTGGACCTGCCCGACGAGGCGGCGACGGCCGAGCTGGCGGCGCGGGTGGGCCGCCTGCTGCGCCCCGGTGACGTGGTGGCCCTGTCGGGTGATTTGGGGGCGGGCAAGTCCGCCTTCGCCCGCCACCTGATCCGCAGCCTGGGTGATGCGGAGGAGGAGGTGCCCAGCCCCACCTTCACCCTGGTGCAGACCTATGACCTGCCGGGCTTCACCCTGTGGCATTTCGACCTCTACCGCCTGACGGAACCGGATGAGGTCTTGGAACTGGGGTGGGAGGAGGTCATCCATGACGGGGTGGCCCTGGTGGAATGGCCCGCGCGGCTGGGCCCGCTGCTGCCCGCCGACCGGCTGGAGCTGGACCTGGCCATCACCGGGCCCGACAGCCGGTGCGCCACCCTGACAGGCCATGGCGCCTGGGCTTCCCGACTTGGGAGAGGTTTTGAGCCATGAGACGCGATACCCCGCCCCGCGAGACCGTCATCCGCCGCTTCCTGGAGCAGGCCGGTTGGGGTGCGGCCCGGCGCCAGCCCATGGGCGCCGATTGGTCGGCCCGCCGGTATGAGCGCCTGACGCTGAACCAGGGCACCGCCATCCTGATGGACTGCCGCGACGAGGTGGCCGCCAGCCAGGTGCCGCCCTTCGTCCAGATCGCCGGGCTGCTACGGGACTGCGCCCTGTCGGCCCCGCTGATCCTGGCGGGGGACGAGCCGCAGGGCCTGCTGCTGATCGAGGATTTCGGCAGCGATGACTACGCCCGCCTGCTGGATGGCGGGGAGGAGCCGTGGCAGCCGCTATACGAGGTGGCGACCGATGTGCTGATCGCCCTGCACCAGCGCTTCGTGCCCGCGGCCGCCCCGGATCTGTCGCGCTATGACGTGGGCCTGTTCCGCGACCAGGTCATGCTGTTCGCCGACGCCTTCGCCCCCGCCGTGCGCGGGCAGGCCCTGCCGGCGGGGGCGTGGGATGAGCTGGCGCAAGCGTGGGAGGCGGTGCTGCCCGCCGCCCTGGCCCTGGCCCCCACCCTGCTGCTGCGCGACTATCACCCCGGCAACCTGATGCGCCTGACGGGCCGCTCCGGCGTGGCGGCCTGCGGCCTGCTGGATTTCCAGGATGGCGGCATCGGGCCGCGCGCCTATGACCTGGTGTCGCTGCTGGAGGATGCGCGGCGCGACGTGCCGGAAGACTTGCGCCAAGCCATGATCCGGCGTTACGTGGCGGCCTTTCCCGGCATGGACCGGGGCGCCTTCGCCGCCTCATGCGCCATCTTGGCCGCCGTGCGCCACGCGCGCATCCTGGGCCGCGTGGCGCAGCTGATCCAGGCGACCACCGGCGCGCCGCAATTGTCCTTCCTGCCCCGGGTCTGGGGCCAGTTCACGGGCGCCATCCGGCACCCGGCCGTGTCCCCCGTCGCCCGCTGGGTGGAACGCCACCTGCCCGCCAACCTTGACGCCGATGCCATCGTCCGGAGTTTTTGACGCGATGTCCGCCTCTGCCGCCGTAACCGTTGCCTCCGTTCATCCCGTTCCGCACACGGCCATGGTCCTGGCCGCCGGCCTGGGCCTGCGCATGCGCCCGCTGACCCTGACGCGGCCCAAGCCGCTGGTGGAGGTGGGCGGCGCCACCCTGCTGGACCATGCCCTGGACCGGCTGGCGGAGAGCGGCGTGGAGCGCGCGGTGGTCAACACCCACCATCTGGGCGCCATGATCGAAAGCCACCTGGCCGGCCGGTCCAGCCCCGCCATCACCCTGTCGCCCGAGGCGGATCTGCTGGAGACCGGCGGCGGCGTGCGCCATGCCCTGCCCCACCTGGGCACCGATCCGATCTATGTCGTCAACGCCGACATCCTGTGGCTGGACGGGCCCATCCCGGCGCTGAAGCGGCTGGCCGCCACCTGGGACCCGGCGGTCATGGATGTGCTGTTGCTGCTGATGCCCACCGTGGCCGCCGTGGGCTATGACGGGCCCGGCGACTATCACATGGAACCGGACGGCCGCCTGCACTACCGCGCCGAGGGCGAGCTGGCGCCCTTCGTCTTCGCCGGCGTGCACATCGTGAAGCCGGAATTGTACAGGGCCATCACCGAGGACCGCTTTTCCAACCTCACGCTGTGGCACCAGGCGGAAGCGGCGGGGCGCCTGTACGGCATGCGCCATGACGGCGTCTGGTTCCATGTCGGCACGCCCGGGGCGGTGGAGGAGGTCAACACCCTGTTGGGCCACCCCATCCTGCACGACGCCAAGCTGAGCCAGCCGCGCAAGGCCGAGCCCTGACGCCATGAGCTGGGGGGACGCCAGCGGCGCGGATTGGGGGGGCGCCTGTTCACCATCGCGCCGGGACTGCCGTTCGTGGACGCGCTGGCGGCCGGCATCCTGGCGCGCGTGGGCGATGATCCGCTGGCCCTGTCGCGCCTGACGGTCCTGCTGCCCACGGTCCGCGCCGTCCGCGCCCTGCGCGAGGCGTTCCTGCGCCTGTCGGACGGCACGCCCATCCTGCTGCCCCGCCTGTCGCCCCTGGGCGATGTGGACACGGACGAGGTGGTGTTCACCCAGGGCGGTACCGACCTGCCGCAGGCCGTGCCGGCCCTGCGCCGCCAGTTGCTGCTGGCCCGCCTGGTGATGCGCGCGCCCGACCTGGCCGCCACCCCGGCCCAGGCCGTGAGCCTGGCCGGCGAATTGGCCCGCCTGCTGGACGAGGTGCAGACCGAGGGCTGCCGGTTCGAGGACCTGGCCCGCCTGGTGCCCGACGACTACGCCCAGCACTGGCAGGTGACCCTGCGCTTCCTGGAGATCATCACCCAGCATTGGCCCGCCCTGCTGGCGGATGAAGGCGGCGTGGACCCGGCCCGGGAGCGGGAGCTGCGATTGAAGGCCCTGGCCGACACCTGGCGGACGAAACCGCCGCCCGGCCCGGTCATCGCCGCCGGCTCCACCGGCAGCATCCCGGCCACCGCCGACCTGCTGGCCGTGGTGGCGGCGTTGCCCCAGGGCGCCGTCGTGTTGCCCGGCCTGGACCTCGGCTGTGACGAGGCCACCTGGCAGGATCTGGACGAGGCCCACCCACAATACGGCCTGAAGCGCCTGCTGCATCGCCTGGACATCCCCCGGGCCGAGGTGCGCCCCTGGCCCCTGCCCGACCCGCTGCCGGAGCCCCTGGCCGCGCGCCGCCGCAGCCATCCCGCCCGCGCCCGCCTGATCGCGGAGGCGCTGCGCCCCGCCGGCACGACGGAGGCGTGGCAGGACCTGTCGGCCAGCCCCCTGGCGGCGGAAGCGGACGCGGCCCTGGCCGGCCTGTCCCGCCTGGACGCCGCCACCCCGCAGGAGGAGGCGGGGGCCATCGCCCTGATGATGCGCGAGGTGCTGGAGACGCCGGGCCGCACCGCGGCGCTGGTGACCGCCGACCGCGATCTGGCGCGGCGCGTGGCCCTGGCGCTGAAGCGCTGGGACATCGCCGTCAACGACAGCGCCGGCCTGCCCCTGACCCAGAGCGCCGTGGGCAGCTATCTGCGCCTGCTGGCCGACTGGGCGGCCGAGCCGTCGCCCCTGGCGCTGCTGTCCCTGCTGAAGCATCCGCTGGCGGCGGGCGGGCACAACCCATCCTTCTTCCGCGCCCAGGTGCGCGACCTGGAACGCGCCGTGCTGCGCGGCCCCCGGCCGGCCGATGGTTTCGACGGCCTGCGCCTGGCGCTGACCCAGGCGGATACCCGCCGCTTCGACGCCCATGACGATGTGGACGCCCACCGCGCTCGCCTGGGCGCCTTCATCGACGGGCTGGAAAATATCCTGCGGCCGCTGTTGGCGGCCATGAACGGCACCGGCCGGACCCTGGCCGACTGGCTGGACCTGCACGCCCGCACGGCGGAGGCCCTGGCCGCCAGTGACGAGCAATCCGGCGCCGACCGCCTGTGGCGCCTGGACGATGGCGAGGCGGCGGCGACCTTCGTGGATGAGGTGCAGGACGCCGGCCACGACTTCCCCGAACTGGGCGGGCCGGACTACGCCGCCGTCGTCAGCGCCCTGATGGTGGGCCGGGCGGTGCGCCCCCGCTACGGCCTGCATCCGCGCCTGTACATCCTGGGCCTGCTGGAAGCGCGGCTGCAGCAATTCGACGTGATGATCCTGGGCGGCCTGAACGAGGGCACCTGGCCGCCGCAGCCCAAGGCCGACCCCTGGCTGTCGCGCCCCATGCGCCAGCGCTTCGGCTTGCCCACGCCGGAACAACACCTGGGCCAGACGGCGCACGACTTCGCCCAGGCCTGCGGCGCGCCCGTGGTGGTGCTGACCCGGTCGGAACGGGTGGAGGGCACGCCCACCGTGCCCTCACGCTGGCTACTGCGGCTGGACACGGTGCTGAAGGCCCTGGGCCGCGCCCGCAGCCTGACCGGCGGCATGGCCCGTTGGACCGCCTGGGCGGAGGCGATGGACACGCCCGCCGCCGTGCGTCCCTGCCCCCCGCCGGAGCCGCGCCCGCCGGTGGCCGCCCGGCCCCGCCGCCTGTCCGTCACCCAGGTGGAAACCTGGATGCGCGACCCCTATGCCCTGTACGCCCGCCACGTCCTGCGGTTGGAGGCGCTGGACCCGCTGGACGCGGACCCCGGCGCCGCCGACCGGGGCACCATGATCCACAAGGCGTTGGACGATTTCATCAAGGCCAACCCGGGCACCCTGCTGCCCGAGGACGCGCGCGACCAGCTGCTGCGCTTCGGCCGCCTGGCCTTCGCCCCCTACAGCGGCCTGCCCAGCCTGGAAACCTTCTGGTGGCCGCGGTTCGAGCGCATCGCCGACTGGTTCCTGGCGTTGGAGCGCGACCGCCGGGCGGGCGGGGTGCAGCCCCTGGCGACCGAGGCCAAGGGCATCCTGACCGTGGAGACGGCGTACAAGCCGTTCGAGATCATCGCCAAGGCCGACCGTATCGACCGCCACCCGGACGGGTCCGTCGCCATCATCGACTATAAGACCGGCACCCCGCCGCGCGCGCGCGACGTGGAGCTGGGCTTCGCCCCGCAATTGCCGCTGGAGGCCGCCATCGCCCTGGCCGGCGGGTTCGGCCTGCGCGTGCCGGTGGTGGAGCAGCTGTCCTTCTGGCGCCTGACCGGCGGTGAGCCCGCCGGCCAGGTGGTGGCGCTGAAGCTGGACCCCGCCCGCCTGGCGGCGGAGGCGGTGGGGGGCCTGCGCCAGTTGATCGACCTGTTCGACCAGGAGAGCACGCCCTATCGCTCGCAGCCCCGGCCGGGCATGGCGCCGCGCTATTCCGATTACCTGCACCTGGCGCGCGTGGCGGAATGGTCCGTGGGCGATGGGGGTGAGGCATGAGCGAGATCAGCCCGCCCCAGAGCCTGCCCCAGAGCCTGCCCCCGAGCCGGCCCATCGACCCCACGGTGAAGCAGCGCCAGGCGTCGGACCCCGAAACCTCCGTCTGGGTGGGGGCGTCGGCCGGCACGGGCAAGACCAAGGTGCTGACCGACCGGGTGGTGCGGCTGATGCTGGCCGGCACCGAGCCGGGCCGCATCCTGTGCCTGACCTTCACCAAGGCGGCGGCCGCCGAAATGGCGAATCGCATCGCGGAACGCCTCGCGGGATGGGCGGTGATGCCGGATGGCGACCTGACCCAGGCCCTGGCCGAGCTGAACGGCCGCCCGCCCACGCGGGATGAGGTGCTGACCGCCCGCCGCCTGTTCGCCCGCGTGCTGGACACCGCCGGCGGCATGAAGATCCAGACCATCCACGCCTTTTGCCAGTCGCTGCTGCGCCGCTTCCCGCTGGAAGCGCGGCTGCCGCCCAATTTCCAGGTCATGGACGACCGCACGGCGGCGGAGGCCCTGGCCGAGTCGCAGGCCCACATGCTGGCGTCGGCCCAGGACCGGCCCGACACCCCCCTGGGCCGCGCCCTGAAGCGTCTGGCCGGCGCCCTGAACGAGGAGAGCTTCGCCGAGCTGCTGGCCGACCTGGTGGCCCAGCGCGGCCGCATCCGCCGCATCCTCGAGGCCCATGCCAAGCCGGGCGGCGGCCCGGAGGCGGGCCTGGACGGCACAGTGGCCGCCCTGTTCCGCCATCTGGAGGTCGGTCCGGGCGAGACGGAGGGCGCGGTGCTGGCGGCCGGTTGCCGGGACGAGGCCCTGGACGTCACCGGCCTGCGCGCGGCCTGCGCCGCCCTGGCCGTGGGCACCAAGACGGATGTGGAGCGGGGGCTGGCCATACAGCTGTGGCTGGATCAGCCGGAACGCCGACTGGCCGACTTCGACACCTGGCGCCGCCAATTCCTGACGGCGGAAGGCACGGTGCGCGCCAAGCTGGCGGGCAAGGACGCCACCGCCGCCAACCCCCGCACGCCCGACATCCTGGCCCAGGAAGGCGCGCGGCTGGTCGCGTTGCAGGAGCGCCTGCGCGCCGTCACCGTGGCCCATTCCACCGCCAGCCTGCTGACCCTGGCCGGCAGCATGCTGGAAGGCTATCAGCGCTGGAAGGACAGCCGGGCGCAGCTGGACTTCGACGATCTGATCCTGGCGGCCAGCGCCCTGCTGACGGGGGAGGCCCAGGCCTGCGCCTGGGTGCTGTACAAGCTGGACGGCGGCCTGGACCATATCCTGATCGACGAGGCGCAGGACACCAACCCGGAGCAATGGCGGGTGGTGAGCGCCCTTGCGGAGGAGTTCTTCGCCGGCGAGGGCCAGTCAAACGTGCGCCGCACCCTGTTCGTCGTGGGTGACGAGAAGCAGTCCATCTTCAGCTTCCAGGGCGCCGACCCGGCGGAGTTCGCCCGCATGCGCCGCACCTTCCAGGCGCGGGTGCAGGCGGCGGAGCGGCCCTGGGCCATCGTGGATCTGGAAACGTCCTTCCGTTCCGTCGGCGCGGTGCTGCAGGCGGTGGACACGGTGTTCGCCCAGCCGGAGGCGCGGGACGGCGTGTCGGCCCAGGCCATCCGCCACCGTCCCTTCCGCCAAGGCATGGCGGGCAAGGTCGAGCTGTGGCCCCTGGTGCGGCCGGGCGACGGGGTGGAGACGCCGGCCTGGTCCCCCCCTTGAACCATGAGCCGGAGGACAGGCCCCAGGCGCGCCTGGCCACCGTCATCGCCGACCAGATCGCCCATTGGTTCGCCCAGGGGGAGGTGCTGGAGGCGCGGGGCCGGCCCCTGACCGCCGGCGACATCCTGGTGCTGGTCCGCCGCCGCAACGCCTTCGTCCAGCAGTTGGTGCGGGCGTTGAAGGAGCGGCGCGTGCCGGTGGCGGGCGTGGACCGCATGGTGCTGACGGAACAGCTGGCCGTCATGGATTTGATGGCGGTGGGCCAGTTCCTGCTGATGCCCGAGGACGACCTGACCCTGGCCACGGTGCTGAAAAGCCCCTTCGTCGGCCTGGATGAGGAGGCGCTGTTCGCCCTGGCGCATGGGCGCGGGGGGCATCTGTGGCCGGCCCTGGTGAAGCGGGCGGAGACGGACGCGCGCTTCCGCCCCGCCTATGGCTGGCTGCGCCGCCTGCTGGGCGAGGTGGACTACACCGCGCCCTATGAGCTGTTCGCCGGATTGCTGACCCGCCCCTGCCCGGCCGACGCCGTCAGCGGGCGGCGCGCCCTACTGGGCCGCCTGGGGGCCGAGGCCATCGACCCGGTGGATGAGTTCCTGACCCTGTGCCTGGGCTTCGACCGCGCGCATCCGCCGTCGCTGCAAAGTTTCCTGCATTGGCTGGCCGCCGGCCAGACCGAGGTGAAGCGCGAGCTGGACACCGGCGCCAAGGACCGCGGGCCGGAGGGTGGCCAGGTGCGCATCATGACCGTCCACGGCTCGAAAGGCTTGCAGGCGCCGGTGGTCATCCTGCCCGACACCACGCGCAAGCCGGTGACCAGCCCCCGCATCCTGTGGCCCCAGGCCACCGACGAGGACGACGGCGACAGCGCGGACCAGGGGCCCGGCGTGCCCCTCTACGCCCCCCGGCGGGAGCAGGAGGACGCCAAGACCCGGGCCGCCCGCGCCGCCGCCGACCGTCGCCGCGACCAGGAATACCGCCGCCTGCTGTATGTCGCCCTGACCCGGGCGGAAGACCGGCTGCATGTCTGCGGTTACGAGGGCAAGACGGCCACCAGCGACGACACCTGGTTCCGGCTGACGGAACGGGCGCTGTCCACCATCGCCACCCACCACCCCTTCGACCTGACCGCCGTGTCGCGCCAGGGATGGACGGGGGACGGGCGCGTGCTGGCCGAGCCGCAGACGCGGCCCCCACCGGCCCAGCGCGCCGCGCGCCAGGATCGGGAAGCCATCCCGCCCGCCCCCGCCTGGGTGCTGGCCCCGCCGGCAGCCGAACCCGCCCCGTCCCGCCCCCTGGCGCCGTCCCGCCCGGATGGGGAGGAGCCGGCGGTGCGTTCCCCCTGGCCGCCCTTTCCGGAGAGCCTGGCCCCCTGGGTGATGGCCCCCTGGGTGATGGCCCCCTGGGTGATGGCAAGGCGCGGGAGGCGCGGCGCTTCAAGCGTGGCACCCTGATCCACAGGCTGTTGCAGTTGCTGCCCGAGATGCCGGTGGCGGAGCGATCCGCCGCCGCCCGCCGCTGGCTGGCCCGGCCGGCCCATGGGTTGGATGAGGCGGCGCGGGAGGAGATTCGGGCGGAAACCCTGCGGGTGCTGGACCATCCGGACTTCGCCGACCTGTTCGGCCCCGGCAGCCGCGCGGAGGTGCCCATGGTGGGAACGGTGGGCACCCGCCCCCTGGCGGCCCAGATCGACCGGCTGGTGGTGACGGAAACCGAGGTCAAGATCGTCGACTTCAAGACCAACCGCCCGCCGCCCCGGACGGCGGAGGAGATACCCGGCCTCTACGTCTCGCAGATGGCCGCCTACCGGCACGCCCTGCGGCGCATCTACCCCGGCCTGGCCATCCGCTGCCTGCTGCTGTGGACCGACGGCCCCTTCATCACCGAGGTCGATCCCGGCCGCATGGATGCCGTGGCGCTAACCTGACCCCACGGGAAAACGATCAGCCCAGGCGGCGGCTCCAGTCCCGGTACATCCGCTCCGCCTCGTCCGACCCGGACAGGATTTCCACCAGGCGCAGGTTGTTGAACATCTGGCGGCGCACCTCGGGATCGCCCCGGGCGCCGGGGGCGGGCATCATGCGGTCGGTCTGCCGGTCGATCTCCCGCCGGATCTCCGTGATCTTGGCGGCGACCTCGCGCTGGATGCCCAAGGGGCCGGCCAGCTTGGCGGACCGCTTCAGCGCCAGGGCCGCGATCTCGGCCCGCCTCATGTCGTCCGGCGGGGTGGCGATGCCGGTGCGGGCGGCGTACATCAACCCGGCCAGGGTCTTTTCCACATCCCCCAGCACGGTGCTCAGCACGAACTCGCCGATCTCGCTGCGGGCGGCGGCCACGCGGTCAGCGGTCTTCTTGTCGCGCAGGACGGCGACGCTGTCGTTGACCGAGGTGAGGCCATCGGTCAGCCGTTCCGCCACGGCGGCCAGCGCCCCCAGCCGGTGCGCCGGGTCCGTCGCCGCGGCACCGGCGGCACCCGAACCCGGCACCGCTTCGTGCGCCTTGGCCATGCTGCCGGTCTGGCGCAGCAGGTTGCCGACCACCACGCCCGACAGGTCGCGCGTCAGGGCGTCGCGCTCCACCTGGCTGTTGCCGGTGACCCGCATGTCGGTCAGCATTTTCAGCACCACGCCGGGCCGCAGCATGCGGGCCGTCAGCACCAGCAGCACCGGCGCCGAGGCCTGCGGCTTTTCCGCCCCGCCCAGCTGGGCCATGACAGTCTTGATGGCCTCGACATGGCTTTCCGCCAAGTCGCCGATGGGGCGTTCCGGCAGCCGCTGCTTCAGGTCCTCGATGACGGAGCCCAACAGCAACACGTCGCGCAGCGTCTGGATTTGGCGCAGGACGTCGTCGTCACGGCCGAAATTGTCGACCATGAAGCGCAGGTTGCTGTCCGCCTCGTGGGCGATGGCGGCCAGCGCCTGGGCACCGGCCTCCCACAAGGGGGCGCCCACCCGCGCCATGACGCGCGGGTCGCGGGGATCGGCCTTCAGGATGTCCTGGGCCACGCCATCGACCAGGCGGGATTCCAGACGCGCGCGCACCAGCTTCCAGCAGGTGGGCAAGGTGCCGCGCGAAACGCGTTGCAGACGGCGAGTGTAGACGGCGGGATCGTCGAACAGATCCTCCGCCGGCCGGAAGAACAGGCGCGACACGGTCGGCCGCCGGGGCGGGCGCAGTTGCGTCAGGCGGGGTCGCATGGCGTCGAAGGCGCCGGCGATGCCGGGCTTGTCCCCCAGCTGTTCCAGCAGGGCATAGATTTGCAGGAACTTCGCGTCGCTGAGCCGGGTGGCGTCGCGCGCCAGGGTCTGCCACTGGGCGATGGCGGCATCGGTCATGACAGCGTCGCCTTCAGGGCTTCGATCCGCATCACCGCGGGCATGTCCAAGGCGCCGGTGCGCCAGTCCTCGCCCATGCGCAGCCAGCGCGTCTGTATCTTGCTCAAGGCCTCCAGCTCATAGGCCGACGGCTCCTTGCCGCCCTCACCCACGGGCACCAGGGGGGCCAGGCGGAACAGTTCGCCCATGGTCGACTGCTGCGTTTCCAGCGGACGGTCGGACACGCTGTCCCACAGGCGGATGAGGAAGGGCCACCCATCCATGAGCCAGCCGATTCGGGCCACCTCCTCCGCCACAGTGGCGCGCAGGGCCCGGAAATCGCCGGCGATGGCCCCCAGGTCGCGGCAGCGGGCGTCCAGCCGCGCCAGCCGGTCGCGCGACATGTCCAGCGCCGCCTTGGCCGTATCCGCCACGAACACGGCCAGCTGCGACACCTCGGAGAAATCGGTGGTGGACCAGCGCAGCAGGCTGGCGCGCGTGCGCTCCAGCTCCCCCACCGCCATGCGCAGGCGGCCCAGCTGCTGGCATTGCGGCAGGCCGACGGGAGCGATCAGGGCGGTGAAGGTTTCCACCCGCTGCACCATCTCCTCCGCCGGCATGGTGGCGCGCTGCGCCAACTGTCCCAGGGCGGCGCGCATCAGGCGGCGGCTTTCCGTGCCGGTCATGCCGGTGGCCAGCAGGTCGCCCGCGTCCAGGCGGGCCAGCTTCAGAAGTTCCGTGACCAGGGTGAACTGGGTCAGCGCCTGGTAGCCGGTGTCCAGGGCCAGGGTCTTTTCCGCCGCCAGCGAGGCGTCACCCCCGGCGACGCCCGTGGCCTGCACGGCCAGCACCGCCTGGCGTACCGTTTCGGGCGAATACTGGCGGAGGTCCAGCAGGGCGTCGTGCAGCAGGCGGTCGTGCAGGGTGACGGTCATGACCGCCGGCAGGGACCGCCAGGGCATGATGTACATGCCTCTGCCACCGTTGAAGCTGGGCAACAGGAACTCCAACTCACCCTGGCGGTTGGGGCGCATGCGGGCCTGGCTCAGCATAGGCGTGGTGAAGGGGACGGATATCCCCCGCTCGCCAAACGTACCCGGCGATGTGTCCAAAGTTTTCGGTTGGCTCATCCCAGAAACCGCCGCCCCCGCTGTCCCTAAGGCCGCCGCTTCCCAATTAGGGGGAAGTGGGCTTAGCCTCTCCTATCCAAAGGAAATATTCCAGATAAATGATCAATTGTGACAGGCCGCTCCGGGGCGCCGACGATACCCCTGCACAAACTTGTAAGCAAATACCGGGCCATTTACTGGAACGGCCAGGCACCTCCTTTTGTACGGCGTACAAACGTAGCGCCACCTCAAAAAGGCCGCAGGGCCGGCAAAACATTTCAACGCGCCTTGCCCTGCCCGTCGGATCAGCTTTCGACCGGCACGGAATCTCCCTGGGCTCGGCTGAATCCGGGCAGGCACATTCGTCTGCCGTGGCCACCGGGCGGGGGAAGAATTTGCCGCTTTTCAAGGGGCGCTGACCACCGCCCTGATCCCCGTTTGGCCCCGCCTTGACCATACCCGCCCCGGCCCCCTACATTTAGCGGTGAAAAGGGCGCGGACCCCCGCGCACCTACCCTTACTAGGTAGGGCCACCCTAGGTACCCCCGAGCGACGGGAGCCCTAGCAGCCAAGGATAGCGTTATGAGCGAGAATATGGTGAAGGTGACGGACAGCAGCTTCGACGCCGACGTGAAGCAGGCCTCGGGCCCCGTGCTGGTCGATTTCTGGGCAACCTGGTGCGGCCCGTGCAAGATGATCGCCCCGTCCCTGGAGGCCATCGCCGATGAGCTGAACGGCCAGTTGACCGTGGCCAAGCTGGACATCGATGACAACCCCCTGACCCCCGGCAAATACGGTGTGCGCGGCGTGCCGACCCTGATGCTGTTCAAGGACGGCGAAGTGGTCGCCACCAAGGTCGGTGCCTTGCCGAAGCAGGCCCTGACCGACTGGGTCAAGTCCAACCTGTGACCCTGTCCGGTCCGCCCCAAGGGACCACAAGGCATCGCGTGTGAGAAGAAGGCGGGCATCCCCGGGGCGCCCGCCTTTCTCTTTGCCCCCAATCTCGGGGGCCCAGATCTCGGTGACCCAAATCTCGGGGGCCAAACGAAGCCCGAGATGCATCACGGGCACTCCATGCGAATGATATTGATTCTTAATTGTAGTGCGGTTAGGGTCCCCCAAAAAGAGGGGGACAAAAATGCGAGCCAAAACAAGCTATTCCTACATTCTTCTGGCCATGACCGCGCTGTCCTGGTCACCCTTGGGCGCTGCCCTGGCCGCGGGGGCCGACGACGCCGCCTCCCGGGCGGCTCCGGCGGCAGCGTCGGGGGTGGAAGCCGGCAGCGAGGGGTTGGACGACATCATCGTCACGGGTGAAAAGACCAACCGCACCCTGAAGGAGACGACGGCCAGCGTGGCCGTCACCACGGCGGCGCGCATCGCGCAGGAAAACATCCAGACCATCCAGGACATCTACGACCGCACGGCCAACCTTTCGCAAACCTACGGCGCCTCGGGCTTCACCATACGCGGTATCGGCAATACCGGCGTGTCCAACGCCGGCAACGCCGACGCCGCCACCGTCTATGTCGACGGCGCGCCCATCCCCAGCGCCGCCCTGTTCGGTGGACCGACCGGGATGTGGGACGTGTCGCAGGTGGAGATCCTGCGCGGGCCGCAATCCACCCTGCAGGGACTGAACGCCATGGCGGGCGCCGTGGTCATCACCACCCGCGACCCGTCGCTGGACCACTGGACGGGCGACGCCCGCGTGCAGTGGACGGACCAGCAGGAGCGCACCTTTTCCGCCGCCGCCGGCGGCCCGCTGGTGACCGATGAACTGGGCCTGCGCGTTTCGGCGGAGCGGCGCGTCAACGACGGCATCATCAAGAACGTCGTGCTGGACGACCATGAGGACGCGCTGCGCAGCCTGAACCTGCGCGGCAAGCTGAAATGGACGCCCAAGGCCCTGCCCGACCTGACGGCGGTGCTGAGCTATGACCGGGCGCGGCGCGACGGCGGTTATCTCTACCAATATGTCCGCACCGACGTGCCCGACTATTACGACCACCGCACCTCGTTCTCCAACCGGCCCAACATCGGCAAGGTGGACACGGACATCGCCACCCTGAACCTGTCCTACCGCCTGAGCGACACGCTGACCCTGACCAACGTCGCCTCCTGGAACCGGCTGAAGCAGGACGCCAGCCAGGACAGCGACGGCACGCCCCAGGATCTGCAGGTGGTGGACAACAAGACCAAGGCCACGACCTATACCGAGGAATTGCGCCTGAACTATCAGGATGAGCGGTTCAGCGGCCTGCTGGGGGGCTGGTACTACAACCGCGACCTGACGGTCGACGCCGACAGCCACGTCACCGTCACCACGCCGCTGACGACCATCACCAACCTGCTGCGCAGCGGCGGCTTCCCCGCCGCCACGGCCAGCGCCATCAGCGCCGCCTACGGCAAGGTGCTGCCCGAGATCCCGGTGGCCTATACGTCGCACCAGCCGCAGCAGGTGGAAACGGCGGCCCTATTCGGTGACGGCCGCTATCGCCTGACCGACCAGCTGTCGCTGTTGGCCGGCTTCCGCTACGACCATGAACAGAATCGGTATGGCGCCGGCACCGTCACCCAGTTCACCGGCACCTATCCCGACCCCGCCGCCTTCGGCGCCGCCGGCACGCCGCTGAACCTGGCCATCCAGGCCATCAACCGGGGGGTTGCCGGCATCGTCAGCCAGGCATCCTCAGCCGCCGCGTCCAACCAGCGCACCTTCGACGCCTTCCTGCCCAAGGCGGGCGTTTCCATGGACTGGACGCCCGATCTGGTGACGGCCTTCACGGTGCAGCGCGGTTATCGTTCCGGCGGGTCCAGCCAGAACGCCGCCCACGCCACCCTGGTGCCCTACGACCCGGAATACAGCTGGAACTATGAGGGCTCCGTCCGGTCCACCTGGCTGGGCGGGTCGCTGGCGGTGAACGCCAACGCCTTCTACACGGACTGGAGCGACCAGCAGGTCACCGCCCGTTTCAGCGACAACGTCTACGACTACAACACCGTCAACGCCGGCAAGTCGCACCTCTACGGCTTTGAGCTGGAAACCACGCACAAGATCAGCCCGGTGGTGGACTGGTACGCCTCCCTCGGCTATCTGCGCACCAAGTTCGATGAACTGCACATTCCCAACGGGGGCAGCGCCACCGTGGACCTGACGGGATCACAATTCCCCTACGCCCCGCATTGGACGGTGGCGGGCGGGGTGAACCTGCATTTCGGCGAAGGCTTCGTCGCCAACCTGAATGCCAACTGGCGCGACGCCGTGTTCACCGTGATCGGCACCAACCAGAGCCAATCCCGCGTGGACGCCCGCACCATCGTCAACACCCGCGTGGGTTATGATGCTGGGCTGTGGGGGGCGTACCTGTTCGTGAACAACCTCACGGACGAGCATTACGCGGATTACCTGTTGACCTCCCAGAACCGCGCCATCATCGGCGCCCCGCGCACCATCGGCGGCTCGGTGGAGGTTCACTGGTGAGGGCGGAGCCCCGTCCGCCGGCACCTGTTCAGCCGTTGTCGGCCAGGATGCAGCCCGCGAGGTAGAGCGAGCCGCAGATCAGGGTGCGGGGCGCCGCACCCTGCCGGGCCAGCCAGGCGATCGCGTCCGCCGGGCTGGCGGCCTCGGTCACCTCGGGGATGCCGACCGCGCGGGCGGCCTCGGCAATGTCGGCGGCGGGGCGGGTCGCGTCCTCGCCCGGGATGGATATCGCCACCAGGCGGCGGACATGGGGGGTGATGGGCCGCAGGAAGTCCGCCGGCACCTTGCTGGTGATCATGCCCACCACCAGATCCAACGCGTCGCCAGTTCCGGTCCAGCGCCCAGCCTGCACGCCCAACACCTCGCCCGCCGAGTCGTTGTGACCGCCGTCCAGCCAGAGCTGCGTGCCGGGCAGCAGGTCGGCCAGGGGGCCGCGCGTCAGGCGCTGCAGGCGGCCGGGCCATTCCACCGTGGCCAGGCCGGTGACGATGTCGGAATCCCGCACCGTCAGGGGCAGGTGATGCAAGGCGGCGATGGCGGTGCCGGCGTTGCCGATCTGGTGGGCGCCCAGCAGGCCGGGCATGGGCAAGTCCAGCGAGCGGCCATAGCCTTCGAACCGGAACCCGATATCGCTGGGCAGCGCCGACCAGTCCGCCCCGGCGACGGACAGCGGCACGCCCAGGGCGGCGGCGCGGTCACGGAAGACGGACAGGGGCACGTCCGGCGCCTGCGGGCCCACCACGGCGGGGCAACCAGCCTTGAAGATGCCGGCCTTTTCGCCCGCGATGGCCGCCAGCGTGTCGCCCAGGAACTGTGTGTGGTCGAAGGAGATGCGGGTGACGACGGCGACCGCCGGCCGGTCCACCACGTTGGTGGCGTCCAGCCGCCCGCCCAGGCCGGTTTCCAGCAGCAGCACGTCGGCCGGCACCTCGGAATAGGCCAGGAAGGCGGCGCAGGTGATGATTTCGAAGATGGTGATGGGGTCGCCCTGGTTGGCGGCCTCACACCGCTCCAGCAGGGTCACCAGGGCGGCGTCATCCACCAGGCCGCCGGCCAGGCGCACCCGCTCATTGAAGCGGACCAGATGGGGGCTGGTGTAGACGTGCACCCGATGGCCCGCCGCCTCCAGCATGGCGCGCAGGAAGGCGATGGTGCTGCCCTTGCCATTGGTGCCGGCGACATGGACGACGGGGGGCAGGCGGTCCTGGGGCCGGCCCAGCCGGGCCAGCAACCGCTTCACCCGGTCCAGCGACAGGTCGATGACCTTGGGATGCAGCTGACCCAGCCGGGCCAGCACCTGGTCCAGATCCGCCACGGGCGCGTCCCCCCTCTCAAACGTCCCTGGTTGCCTGTCTTAGCGGCCGTTCACCGGCACCGGGCGCGGGCGCGACGGTTCGGTGGGGATGCGCACCACATCGGCGCCGGGGCCGGGGCTGCGCAGCAGGTCGATGACGCGGGCCAGCATGCCCTTCATCTCACGCCGGTGCACCACCATGTCCACCATGCCGTGTTCCAGCAGGTACTCCGACCGCTGGAAGCCTTCCGGCAGGGTTTCGCGGATGGTGCTTTCGATGACGCGGGCGCCGGCGAAGCCGATCTGCGCGCCCGGTTCGGCGATGTGGATGTCGCCCAGCATGGCGAAGCTGGCCGTGACGCCGCCGGTTGTCGGGTCGGTCAGGATGACGAGGAAGGGCAGGCCCGCCTCCTTCACCATCTCGGCGGCGATGATGGTCCGGGGCATCTGCATCAGCGACAGGATGCCTTCCTGCATGCGGGCGCCACCCGAGGCCGGGACGACGATCAGCGGCGCCTGCTGCAACACGGCCAGCTTGGCCGCGGCCAACAGGCCCTCGCCCACCGCCATGCCCATGGAACCGCCCATGAAGGTGAAGTCGAAGGCGGCGACCACGGCCGCGTGGCCATCGATGCGGCCATGGGCCACGACGATGGCGTCGGGGCGGCCCGTCTTGGACTGCGCGTCCTTCAGGCGGTCGGTGTAGCGCTTCTGGTCACGGAACTTCAGCGGGTCCACCACCGGCTTGGGCAGCTCGATGGTCTGGAAGCCGGGGTCCAGGGTCATGCGCAGGCGCTGCAGCGGATCCAGGCGCATGTGGAAGCCACAGTGCTGGCAGACGTGCAGGTTCTCTTCCAAATCGCGGTGGAAGATCATGGCGCCGCAGGACGGGCACTTGTGCCACAGATTGTCCGGCACCTCTTTCTTGGACACCAGGGCCCGGATCTTGGGACGGACGAAGTTCGTGAGCCAGTTCATGTGCATAACCTTGGAAAGACAGTCGCCGTGCCAGGGCCGGCGCTGACAAACACCAAAGGGGCGGCACCCGAAGGCGCGCCCCCGATAGGCGAAAGTCGATCTTGTAGCCTATTTCCGCGCGCCGCGCACCCCGGCCGCCAACTCAGCCACGAAACCCAGCACATCGGCCACCAGGCCGGGCTTGGCCTTGGCGTCGGCGTCCAGGTTGGCCTCCAGCCGGCGGACGATGGCGCTGCCCACCACGGCGGCATCCGCCACCCGGGCCACGTCAGCCGCCCCCTCAGGCGTGGTGATGCCGAAGCCCACGGCCACCGGCAGGTCGGTGCCCGTCCGCAGATGGGCCACGGCGGTGGCGATGGCGTCGCTGGTGGCGGAGCCCGCCCCGGTGATGCCGGCGATGGAAACGTAGTAGATGAAGCCGCTGGTGTTGGCCAACACGGCCGGCAGGCGGGCCTTGTCCGTGGTCGGCGTGGCCAGGCGGATGAAGTTGACCCCCGCGGCGTGGGCGGGCAGGCACAGCTCCCCATCCTCTTCCGGCGGCAGGTCGACGACGATCAGGCCATCCACCCCAGCCGATTTGGCATCCGCCAGGAAGCGTTCAACACCATAGGCGTAGATGGGGTTGTAATAGCCCATGAGGATGATGGGCGTGTCCGCGTCGCCCGCCCGGAAGGCGCGCACCAGGTCCAGCGTGCGCGACATGCGGGCGCCGGCGGCCAGCGCCCGCAGGGTGGACGCCTGGATGGCCGGGCCGTCCGCCATGGGATCGGTGAAGGGCATGCCCAGCTCGATCAGGTCGGCGCCGGCACCCGGCAGCCCCTTCAGCAGATCCAGGCAGGTGTCGTGGTCCGGATCGCCGGCGGTGATGAAGGCGACCAGGCCGGCGCGGCCCTCCGCCTTCAGCGCGGCGAAGCGGCGATCAATGCGAGAAGATACGGTGCTCACAGGCTGACCCCCAGTTCGCGGGCGACGGTGAAGATGTCCTTGTCGCCCCGGCCGCTGAGGTTCACGACCATCAGGTGATCCTTGGGCAGGGTGGGGGCGCGGCGGATGACCTCGGCCACGGCATGGGCCGATTCCAGGGCCGGGATGATGCCTTCCACCTTCGACAGGCGCTGGAAGGCGTCCAGCGCCTCCGTGTCCGTGGCGCTGACATAGGTCACGCGGCCCACGTCATGCAGCCAGGAATGCTCCGGCCCGATGCCGGGATAGTCCAGGCCGGCGGAGATGGAGTGCCCCTCCACGATCTGCCCGTCCTCATCCTGCAGCAGGTAGGTGCGGTTGCCGTGCAGCACGCCGGGGCGGCCGCCGGTCAGCGAGGCGGCATGCGCGCCCGTGGCGATGCCGTGGCCCGCCGCCTCCACCGCCACCATGGCGACGTCGGCGTCGTCCAGGAAGGGGTGGAACAGGCCCAGGGCGTTGGAGCCGCCGCCGATGCAAGCCACCAGCGTGTCGGGCAGGCGACCTTCCATGGCCACCATCTGCTCGCGCACCTCATGGCCGATGATGGACTGGAAGTCGCGCACCAGGGCCGGATAGGGGTGCGGGCCGGCGGTGGTGCCGATGATGTAGAAGGTGTCGCCGACGTTGGTGACCCAGTCGCGCAGCGCCTCGTTCATCGCGTCCTTCAGGGTGCGCGAGCCGGAGACGACGGGCTTCACCTCCGCCCCCAGCAGCTTCATACGGAAGACGTTGGGCTGCTGCCGGGCGATGTCGACCTCGCCCATGTAGATGGTGCAGGGCAGGCCGAACAGGGCGCAGACGGTGGCCGTGGCCACACCGTGCTGGCCGGCGCCCGTTTCGGCGATGATGCGGGTCTTGCCCATGCGCTTGGCCAGCAGGATCTGGCCGATGCAGTTGTTGATCTTGTGCGCACCGGTGTGGTTCAGCTCTTCGCGCTTCAGGTAGATCTTGGCGCCGCCCAACTCATTGGTCAGGCGCTCGGCGAAGTACAGCTTGCTGGGGCGGCCGACATACTGGCTCAGGTAATAGCCCATTTCGGCCTTGAAGGCCGGGTCGTCCTTGGCGGCGGTGTACGCCTTTTCCAGGTCAAGGATCAGGGGCATCAGGGTTTCGGCGACGAAGCGCCCCCCGTAGATGCCGAAATGGCCGTGCTCGTCTGGACCGGCGCGGTAGGTGTTCAAGCTCATGGGGCGGCGCTCTCATGTCAGCTGGGCTCACCCTGGTTGGACCCAAGGGCAAGTAGGCCGCCGACGATACCGGCCCTGACGGCGATTTCAAGACCGCCGGCGCCGCCGGGCCAAAATGCCGGCCATGCGCGCCGGCCCGTGATCCAGCAACTTAATTACGCGTATGGATTATCTCAGCCCCGCGGCAGTTGCACCGTGAACACCGCGCCCAGCACCTTGCCGGTAGCGTCGGTGCGGTTGGCGGCGAAGATGCGGCCGTTGTGCGCCTCCACGATCTGCTTGGAGATGGAGAGGCCCAGCCCCGAGTGGGTGCCGAACTTCTCGCCCGCCGGCCGCTCGGTATAAAAGCGGTCGAAGATGGCCTCGGTCTTGCCGGCGGGGATGCCGGGGCCGTCGTCGGTGCAGGTGATCTCCACCCGGTCGCCCACCACCTTGGCCGCCAGCACCACCTTGCCCCCGGGCGGGGAGAAGGACAGGGCGTTGGAGATCAGGTTCTGAAACACCTGGGTCAGGCGTCCCTCGATGCCCGGGACCACCAGGTTGCGGTTGGCCGGCGGCAGGTCCACCGCCACCGTCGGCGGCGGCGGGGTGTCGTCGTCCTCATCCTCGTCGCGGGCGCCCAACGTGTTGTCGTGGATGTCCTTGAACATGGTCAGCATGCGCCGCAGGTCGACGGAGTTGGCCTCCGCCCGGCTCAGTTCCGCATCCAGGCGGCTGGCGTTGGAGATGTCGCTGATCAGGCGGTCCAGGCGGCCCACGTCGTCGGCGATGATGCCCAACAGCTTGCGCAGCCGCGTCTCATCCTTCACCAGCTGCACCGTCTCCACAGCACTGCGCATGGAGGTCAGGGGGTTCTTGATCTCATGCGCCACGTCGGCGGCGAAGCGCTCGATGGCGTCCATGCGGTCCCACAGGGCCGAGGTCATGGCGCGCAGCGATTGCGACAGGTCGCCGATCTCGTCATGCCGGCCGGAGAAATCGGGCAGTACCGCCTGGCGGCCATGGCCGTAGCGCACGTCGTCCGCCGCCGCCGCCAGGCGGCGGATGGGACGCACGATGGTGCTGGCGAGATAGATCGACATGAGGACCGTCAGCACGATGACCCCGCCGAACACCTTCAGGATGTTCACCCGGAACTCGCGCACCTCGGTATCGATCTCCGACCCGCTACGGCTGATCAGCACCGCGCCCAGCACCTGCTTGTAGCGCTGGATGGGCACGGCCACGGTCAGCACCATGTCCTGCTTGCCGGCGTCGCCGGCCACGCGCCAGACATGGGTGGAGGACTCGCCGTTCAGGGCCTTCTGCACATCGGGGAAATGCGTGCCGTCGGTGGCCCGCCCCTCGGGATAGACCGGCAGATGGTCGCGGGTGGGCAGGGCGCGGACGATGGCGTTGTAGAGATCGATGCCCAGCTGCGTCAGCTGGTTGCCATCCGGCAACGGCGGCAGTTCCTCGATCTGCACGCGCGTGCCCTTGGCCAGGCTCAGCACGCGGCTGTCGGCCTGCAGCTTGCCCTTGGTGTCGTACAGGCGGAAACGCCGGTCGGTGGTGTCGCCCAGGCGGCGCACCACCTGGCTGGCCATGGTCCACGACAAGGTGCCGGAGGGTTCGTTGAATTCATCGGTGCTGGGCTCCATGGCGCTTTCGCCCAGGGCGCCAGCGAAGATGCTGGCTTCGGTGGTCAGGACATCCAACTGGCGCTGCACCAGCCAGTCCTGATAGCGCTCCAGGTACAGCAGGCCCGACAGCAGCAGGGCCAGGGCCAGCAGGTTGACGGTCAGGATGTGACGCGTCAGGGGCGAGATGACGCCGTACGACCGGCGGCGGCGGGGCCGCACGACCGCCTTGCCCTCGCCCTCCCCTTCGGCCTTGGCGCCGCGGCGCACGGGGGCGTTCCCCATGTCCTGCGCCGCCGGGGCCCCGCCCGCGGGAACCGCGCGCCGTGCCAGCATGTCCTTGAGCATCTACCTTGCCTCAGGCGTCGCGGTACTTGTAGCCCACGCCGTACAGGGTTTCGATCTGGGCGAAGTCCTGGTCGGCCACCTTGAACTTCTTGCGCAGGCGCTTCACGTGGCTGTCGATGGTGCGATCGTCGACATAGATGTGTTCGCCATAGGCGGCGTCCATCAGCTGGTCCCGGCTTTTCACGTGGCCGGGGCGCTGCGCCAGCGCCTTGACCAGCAGGAATTCGGTCACCGTCAGGTCGATCTCCTGCCCCTTCCAGGTGCAGGAGTGGCGGGCGTTGTCCAGCACCAGCTCGCCCCGCACCATGACGGAACCCGGTTCCACCGTCCCCTTGCCGCCGCTGGCGTTCAACACCTCGCGCCGCAGGAGGGCCTTGATGCGTTCGATCAGCAGGCGCTGGGAGAAGGGCTTCTTGATGTAGTCGTCGGCGCCCATGCGCAGGCCCTGCAACTCATCGATCTCATCATCCTTGGAGGTGAGGAAGATGACGGGCATGGCCGAGTTCTGGCGGATGCGCTGCAGCAGCTCCATCCCATCCATGCGCGGCATCTTGATATCCAGGACGGCCAAGTCCACCGGCCGGGAGCTGAGCGCGCGGTGGGCCTCATCCCCGTCGGTGTAGGTGCGCACCTCGTACCCCTCCGCCTCCAGCGCGATGGAGACGGAAGTCAGGATGTTGCGGTCATCGTCAACCAGCGCGATGGTCTGAACCACGGAGTTTACCCCTCTTCTCTCACTTGCCCCGGCCGCCATCCGGCAACATGCCGGAGGACAGCCCCAGTTCACCAGATTGGCCCGCACTATGGCATGATTACGGCGCAGTATGCAGCCGCCCCTGCCACTTGCGAAATAGTCCGCAAGGGACCGGCCCCTGATCCAAAGAAATGGGTGGAGGAACGCTGGTGACAATGCCCCCCGATACATCCCCCGGCCGCGATGCCCCGGCGGAGGCCACGCCGTCCGCCGACCGGCCCCCGGACGCCCTGGCGGCAGCGCGCGAGACGGCGCGGAGGCTGCTGGCCAGACGGCCCCAAGCCACGCTGGCCACGCTGGTGGCACCGTCGGGGATGGCGCCATCGGGCCAGGAAGCGGGGGGTGGCGACGCGGCGCCGATGGGCGGCTGGCCCTACCCCTCGCTGGTGATGGTGGCGCTGGACGATGTCGGCCGGCCCTTGCTGCTGCTGTCGGAACTGGCGCTGCACACCCGCAACCTGCGCCAGGATGGCCGCGCCGCCCTGCTGTTCGAGGACACATCCGGGTTGGAGAACCCGCTGACCGGTCCGCGCCTGTCGGTCATGGGGCGTATCGCCCCCCTGGCCGGCGCCGAGGCGGAGGCGGCGCGCGCCGCCTACCTGGACCGTCACCCCTCGGCCGCCCTCTATGCCGATTTCCCCGATTTCCGTTTCTGGCGCATGGACATCACCCAGGCCCACCTGGTCGCGGGCTTCGGCCGCATCCACTGGCTGACGGCGGCCGATCTCAGGGCGTGACCCTAAAGCCCGGCCAGCGACCGGATGGCGCTGTACTCATGGGTGCGCACGCCGCCGATGGCGGGCTGGCTGGCGGTGGTCACCAGGGCGGCGGCCACCACGGTGGCGGGGATAGGGCGGTACTTTTCCAGCCGCCCCCCAGGAAGGGGCCGACCAGGGGCGCCAGCGCCTGGAGCAGGCGCTCCATCGGCCGGTCCTGCCGGCGCTTGCCCAGCAGCAGCGAGGGCCGCAGGAAATGGCGGGAGGTGAAGCCCAGGGTGGCCACGTAATCCTCCATCATGCCCTTGGTCTTGAGGTAGAGATGGCGGGAGGTCGAGTCGGCATCGACGGAGGAGACTCCGCCGAAGAAGGTGGCGCCGGTGCGGCGCGCGGCCTTGGCCACCGCCACCACGTATTTAAGATCGACATCCTGGAAGGCGGCGTCGCTGCCGGCCTCCTTGCGCGTCGTGCCCAGGGCGCACAACACGGCGTCCACCCGCACCTCCGGCGGCAGGTCGCCCAGGGTGGCGAAGTCCACCACCAGCTCACGCAGCTTGGGATGGGTCATGCCGGTGGGCTTGCGCACAAGGCTGACCACCTGCGCCACCTTAGGCGCCTTTAACAGCAGGTTCAGGGTGTGGCCGCCCACCAAGCCCGTGCCCCCCGCCAGCAAAACCCGCAAACCCGCCGCCGTGTCCATACCCAGACGTCTCCAAAAAACGCGAAATCGCGGGACCTTACCACGAGACGCGGGCGTTAAGGAAACAGGCGGCGGCCTGGGTATTGCACCGCGAGATCGGTTTTATTTCGCAATTGCGAAAGGCCTCACGCCGTCTGTTCGAGATGCCCAAATGGGTAGTGGCGGAATTCGAAAACTGGGCGCATCATTCATGTAATAAAATAGGGAGGCTGTTATGAAAAAGGACACTCAGATCCTTCAGGACGTGCCTGCTTTCAACGCCATCACCCTTGGCTTGGTTTTCGGCATGTCCGAACTGGCCGTGTATGGCGCCGCCCAGCTCTTGCTGCCCAGCCTCGATCTGAAGATGGACATCGCCATCCTCGCCTGGGGCGCCAGCCTGATGGTACTGGGGCCCACCCTGGGCCTGGCGGCCATCTACGGCCTGCATCAGGTGACCGCCAAGGGCGGGCCGGGCAAACCATCGGGCCACAGCCTGGCGCCCGTGCCGCCGGGCAAGCCCGGTTCGGATGACACCAAACCCAACTGGTTCCCCTCCAACTGGTTCCCCTACGACCCCGACAGTATCGGCATGTTCGATACGGAAAGCCCCTATCCCCCCGTGACCGCGCCCACGGGCACTCCGGCGGCCAGGCCGCTTGAGACCATCAGGTAGGCGCCCGTCGATCTGAACAAGAAGAAGGCCGGCCCCATGGGGACCGGCCTTCTTTCATTCGGTGATATTAGCGACAGCGATGCCGGCCACAGGCTGGCGGCTCAGCCTCCGGCGCTGAGGCGGATGATGACGTCCACGCGGGCCACGCGGGTGCCGGCCGGCGCCTCCGGCAGGCCGCTGACCTCCAGGGCATGGCCCGGAATGTCCAGCAGATGACCGCTGCCCTCGACGAAGAAATGGTGATGGTCCGAGACGTTGGTGTCGAAGTAGGACCGTCCCGCCTCCACCACCACCTCGCGCAGCAGGCCAGCTTCGGTGAACTGGTGCAGGGTGTTGTAGACCGTGGCCAGCGACACGCGCATGTCGGCGGTCGACGCCTGGCCATGCAGCTGTTCCGCCGTCACATGGCGGTCCCGGCCGTCGAACAGCAGCTTGGCCAGCGCCACGCGCTGGCGGGTGGGTCGCAGACCAGCGCGCGCCAGACGGTCGGTCGCCTGGATGCCGGGGTCCTCAGCGGGGGTGGGGGCGTGGATCAGGTCGGTCATGGTCTGCATATGGGCAAGGGTACGGACCGGAAAAGCCCCGATCCCCTAGGATTTCCGCTATTCAGCCATGAAATTTGGAATGAATCCAGATTTAAAGGCGCTGACCTGGACTGCGCCTGGGGAAAAGGTTGCGGGTGCCCACCGTTCAGCCGGCGGCACGAGATATCCCCCGTGCCGCCGAAGCCGCGATCCGCAACTCAGTACCCCGTCGCGATCCGCTCCACCAACTGCTTCACCGTCGGCACGAAGCCGTTCTGGTACCAGGGGTCGCTGGCGAAGCGGTAGGCGTTGTGGCCGGCGAACATCAGCTGGTGCTCCACATCTTCGGAGTGGCTGATGTTCTGCAGGGTCTTCTGGATGCAGAAGGACCGGGGGTCGGCGCGACGGCCGGTCGTGCCTTCCTCGTTCTGCGCCCAGTTGGAGAAGTTGCAGGCCGACAGGCAGCCCATGCAATCGATCTGGTCCTGGCGGATGACCGCCGCCTGGGCGGGGTCGACAAAGATCAGGGTGGTGTCCGGGGTTTTCAGGGCGACGCTGTTGCCAGTGGCCACCCAGCCCTGCGCCCGCTCGCGGTCATGCTCCGTGAGGTAAACCGGCCGCCCGCGCGGGCCCACCATGAATTCGGCGGTGAGGTCGCCCACTGGCTCCACCGAATAGGCCACCTGGCGCTCGGCCCGGCCCTTCAGCTCCTCCAGGAAGGGGTTGCTGACGGCGGAGGAGTAGAAGCCCGTGGGGGAGAAGTGGTTCAGGTAAACGTCGCCCTTCTTCAGGGTCAGCAGACGCTGCTTCCACGCGTCGGAAATGGGGCTTTCCTGGGTCAGCAGCGGCCGGGTGCCGAACTGGAAGGCGATGGGCCCGATCTCGGGATTGTCCAGCCAGTCTTCCCATTCCGACAGCCACCAGACGCCGCCCGCCATGATGATGGGCGTCTCGTTCAGGCCGAAGCTGTTCATCATCTCGCGCAGGGCCTTCACGCGCGGATAGGGGTCCTCCGGCTTCAGCGGGTCTTCGCTGTTGGACAGGCCGTTGTGGCCGCCGGCCAGCCACGGGTCCTCATAGACCACGCCGCCCAGGAAGTCGCGGAACTTGTTGTACGCGCGCAGCCACAGGGCGCGGAAGGCGCGGGCGGACGAGACGATGGGGTAGTAATGGACGCCGTGCTTCACCGCAATCTCGGCCACGCGATAGGGCATACCGGCGCCGCAGGTAATGCCGTGGATCAGGCCCTGGGCCCCCTCCAGCACGCCGTGCAGGATCTGCTCGGCCGCCGCCATTTCCCACAGGACGTTCATGTGGACGCGGCCTTCGCCGCCGGCCGTCTCATGCGCCACGCGGGCCTGGTAGATGCCGCCGCGGATGGAATGACGGATCAGTTCCTCATGCCGTTCCCGGCGGGTCTTGCCGTGATAGATCTGCGGAATCAGGGCGCCGTTCTCGTCATAGGCGTCAGCGTTGACGCCGGAGAAGGTCCCCACGCCGCCGGCCGACGCCCACGCGCCGGAGCTTTCGCCGTTGGACACGGAAATGCCTTTGCCGCCTTCGACGACGGGCAGCACTTCCTTACCGGACATCACCAAGGGCCGCAGCGCCTTCAACTCACGTCTCCTGCAAACCAGGCCGTTCAACCATGTCCGCGGGCACGCGGACGACGGTTCGGCCCCCAATACATATAGGGTCGCGGCGGGCGGCCGCTAACATGACGCAGGCTGGATATAGGAAAACCGGGTCGGACGAAAGGCCTCTCGTCCTGTTTACGCGGACCGCGACCGGTGTTTTGCCCCACATCCGTCCGCATCCCCTTGACCTGTTCAGCCCGCGATGCCGGCCAAGCCGCTGGGCGTGTCGGTGAATACCGACGATACCCCCCAGCCCAGCACCTCCCGCGCCATGGGCACCGTGTTGACCGTGTAGGCCAGCACCGGCCGCCCGGTGGACTTATACTCCCGAATGCTGGCGGCGTCCTCCCTGCGGGCGTTCACATTGATGGTACTGACGTTCAGCGCCTCCACCCGCTGGCGCCAGTTGGGCGGCCGCCGGTCGATGAGGTAGCCCAGGGGCCAGCGCGGCACCACCTGGCGCGCCATGTCCAGCGACGCGTCGGCGAAGGAGGACACCAGGGGCGGCGGCCTGTCGTCCGGCCACAGGGAATAGGCCAGCGTCAGGGCGACGCCGGCCGTCTCCTCCTCCCGCCCCGGACAAGGCTTGATCTCCAGGTTGATACCCAGGTTCAGGGCCAGAACCAGCTGAATGACCTCCACCAGCGTCGGCACCTTCTCCCCCGGAAGGCGGGCGAGAACCAGGAGCCGGCATCGAGGGCGCGCAGGGCGTCCAGCGTCATGTCCTTGGCCGGCCCCGTGCCATCCGTGGTGCGGTCCAGCGTGTCGTCATGCATCAGCACCGGCACCAAGTCGGCCGTCAGCTTGACATCCACCTCCACCCACTTGGCCCCCTGGGCCGCCGCCATGCGGATGCCGGCCAGCGTGTTCTCCGGCGCGTGTCGGGCGGCACCCCGGTGGCCGATCAGGCGGGGCAAAGGCCCCAAGGGCAGGATATCGCTCATGGTGTGTCCTGGGGTGGGAGGGTGGCAGGCAAGGTCCCCGGGGACGGGACGCACAGCCGGTCGCCGGGCCGGCAGTGGGACAGCAGCCGGCGCAGATCCTCCGCCTCCAGGGCGGTACAGCCGGCGGTTGCCGCGCGGTCGGGCCGCGTCAGGTGCATGAAGATGGCGCTGCCCAGGCCGGGCACGGGCGGGTCGTCGTTATGCCCCAGCACGACGACGATGTCGTAGACGTGGTCGTCCCGCCACATCACCTCATGGCTGGCGGGGAATGGCAGCGTCACCGGGCGGTTGTAGGCCGCGTGCCCGGGATCGTCGCACCAGCCGTCCGTTGGCGCGATGGCCGCCAGCGGCAGGGCCGTCACGGGCGCCGGGGTACGGTCGGGGCGGTAAAGCACGCGGCGCAGCGGGAAGCAGCCCACGGGCGTGCCCCCGTCCCCTTCGCGCTTGTCGGCGATGACCCCACCCCGGCCGATGACGCACGCGGCCTCCTGGATGCGCCCCTGCGGGTCGAGCCAGCGCAAGCGATGGCGCCCACCGGAACCGGCGGACGCGGGGTGGGGGGAATTGGGGATCAGATGAATGTCCATCCCCCTTCTATAGCCCGGACACCGGGGCGATGGGACCCCCCGATCACTCGGCAGCGCCGACCGGCCCCGTTAGTGGGCGGCGCCCTGGGCGTCCTTCATCGCCTGGTACTTGGCCAGGTTGGCCATCATGATATCGGCGATGAACTGCTTGGGCAGCGGGGGCGGGCCGCCGCTGGCGCTGCTGATGATCGCGGCGCCGGTCTGGGGCGCCGCTTGACCGCTGGCAACCCCGGCCGGCGGGGCGGCGCTGGCCGACAGCGTGCCCCCGGACGGGGCAGGCTGGGATATGGCCGGCTGTGTGGCGGTGGGCTGGGTGCCCGTGGGTTGAGGGCCGCTGGGCTGGGCGCCGGTAGGCGGGGTGGTGCCGTTGACGCTGGCCGACGCGGCGGTCGCCTGGGCCAACAGGGTGGCGGTATCCTGGCCCATGGCGTTGTTGTAGGCCTGGATGGCCTGCGGCACCGGCGTGGTGCGCTGGGCCGGTGCCGGCTGCGCGGCGCCGCCGTCCATCACCTGGATCATGGCGGGATGGGACGCGGCGGCCAGGGCGGCGGAAGATTGGGCCGCCTGGACCGCTTGGGACTGGACCGCTTGGGACTGGGCGGCGTTGGCCTGGACGGCGCCGGTCTGCAGCACGGTGGGCCCGGCGGTGGCCGACTTGATGTTCTGGATATAGCTGGGCGCGACCAGGGTGCGGCCGGTGGGGGCGCCGGCGCCGGCGCCCGCCATGGCGCGGTAATTGGCCAGGGTCAGGCCATGGGCCTGCTTCTGCCCCAGATGGGCCCCGGCGTCGGATGCGGCGGCGGGCTTGGCCATGGCGGCGGCCTGGGCCGGCATCAGTTGCGGCGCCGCCCCCATGGGCATGGACTGGGTGCCGACGCCGATGTTGGCGGCGGCGTTGGCGGACTGCGCCAAGGCCTGGGTGGCGTTGGTGACCTGGGTCGCCTGCTGCGCCAGGGCCTGGGTGGGGTTCGCGCCGGGCGCGGCAACAGCCATGGCGGGCACCGCCGCCAGGTTGGGAAAGGCCTGGCCCTGGGCGTTGCCCGCAGCGTTCAAGCCCGGCGATTTGAGGGTGGAGGCCGGCGTGGCCAGGCCCGGCACGGCACCAGTGGGAACGGCACCGGTAGGAACGGCACCCGTGGGGCCAGCATCGGCGGGAATGGAACTGGTGCGGACCATCTGCCCCGGAGCGGGCGCGGCGGCGGTCTCGTTCGCCTGGGGCGCCAACACCAGGGACTCGACCTTGGCCACGGGCGCGCGGCCGGCGGTCGGGGCCTCGTCGGGCTGCTCCTGTCCCCCCTGGCGCCCCTTGCCGCCGCCCCGTTCGTCATCCGGGTCCAGCGTGACCGTGCCGACCTTGTGATGGTGGCCCAAGCCCAGGGCGTCCATGACGTGGCCGCCCACGTCCTCGCCCGTCTCTTCCTCGATGATGGCGTCGCCGGTGGCCAGCGCCATGCCGATGGGGCCGCCATACAGCAGGCCGCCCAGGATCTTGGCCGGGGCCTTGATGGTGTCGCCCGTGATCTCACGGTAGATCGTGCTGATGACGGGGATGTGCTGCAGGGGGTTGATGACGTCCACGACGTCCCAGAAGGACAGGTGGTTGTCCTTGTGCGCGGCCGCGACCTGGGCCTGGACGGCCGCCGTCCCTTGGCCGGGTAGGCCGCCGGCCTTCACCGCGCTGTCCTGGGCCACCTGCTGGTCCAGCTGATTCTGGAAGTCCTCTGGCACCCCCGCCAGGCCGGTGCCGCCTTGCCCGGTCGCGGACGTACCGATACCACCCGCCAGGGCGGGATCGGGGTAAGTCGGCGACAGGGCGGACTGGACGCTGGGGGTCATGGGGCTTTCTCCTGCACCCACACCCTTAAGCAAGCGATATGCCAGCCAAAAATATAAGGATTTTCAATCTACTGGCTGGAAATTCCACGTGACCTAAAGCGCCCATCGGCAAATTCAACCGGGCGGGACCAGCGGGTTTTACCGGGCTGCCCCGCCAGCGGGCGGATCACAGCAGGTGACCGGCCTTTTCCGCCTTGGTCCGCAGATAGGCGATGTTGTGGCCGTTGGCGGGGAAGATATGGGGAACGCGGTCCACCACCTGCACGCCCCAGCGGGCCAGCTGCGCCAGCTTGTCCGGGTTGTTGGTCATCAGGCGCACCGCGTTGAAGCCCAAAGCCTTCAGCATGGTGGCGGCCGGCAGATAGGTGCGCTCGTCCGCCTCGAAGCCCACCATCAGGTTGGCGTCCACCGTGTCGACGCCGGCATCCTGCAGACGATAGGCGCGCAGCTTGTTCATCAGGCCGATGTTGCGGCCCTCTTGCGCCAGGTACAGCACCACACCGCTGCCTTGAGCCGCGATCTCGCGGATGGCACCGCGCAGCTGGGCGCCGCAATCACAGCGCAGCGAGCCCAGCAGGTCGCCGGTGAAGCATTCGGAATGCAGGCGAGCCAGCACCGGCTGCGCCGGGTCGGGGCTGCCGATCAGGATAGCCAGATGCTCCACCCCGCCATCCGGGGCGCGGAAGGCGATCAGGCGGGTGTTCTCCGCATCCGCCAGGGGCACGGACGCCTCCACCACCTGGCGCAGGGTGGATTCCTCCGTCGCCTGGTAGGCCTGGACATCGGCCCCCCGCACGGTCAGCAGGTCGTTGCGCCCCGTCACCTCGTCGGCGCGGTCCGCGGCCACCTCGGCCACGATGACGGCGGGCAGCAGACGCGCCAGCTTCACCAGCAGCAGGGCCTCGCCCTCCGCCGAGGGGAACGAGCGGACGACGGGCTGCACGGCCTGGGCGGAACCCGGGCGGGTGGGATCGGCCAGCACCCGGACCAGATCCGGCGTCAGCCCCTGCGCCGGGGCGACCACCACGGTGCCAGCGCCCATCGGATCGGCATGGGCCGGTTCAACCGCCTGGGCCAGGATGCCGGCGGCGATGGCGCGCTTGTCGGTCAGGACCAGGGCGGGCTCGGCCCCCGCGATCTGGCGCACCAGGGCCAGGGCCGGCGCGTCCGTCATCTCCGCCGCGCGAACCAGCAGGGCGCGGCCGTCGCCGCCCTGAAGCATCACCAAATCCCCGCGGCGGAGTTCGGACACCGCGCGCTGAACGGAACGGCTGGCGGTCCGCATCAGGGGTGAAATCGGTTCGGCGGCGAGCGACATGCGGATGATCCAGGCGACACGGGAAGGAGGGACAGGTGCGTATCGGGACGCGTCAACAGGACAGGTGATGGGCAGAACATGGTCATTCGCCCCGCCCGGCACAACCAAGTTCCACCGACCAGCACGGTATCGGCCCCGTGCGCGGGCGCGAAGCGCTAGCGTTGCATGGGTACCCAGCCCGCCGGGGAGGGCCCGCCGGAGAGGGTCCGCCAGAGAGGGATGCCGGGAATAATCCCGCCATTCGCCCCTCCCGACGCTTGCCCCTTGCCCTATGGCTGCTTGATATGACCGATCGCGCCATGGCTTTTCCCGTGCGGAGACACCAAAGTAACAACGCATTCGCGGGATGGACCAAGTTAAGGCGCGGCGGCTACTATTCGCCGTCCACCCCGGTGCGACGGTTTTCCATTCAGCCCCGGCCCTGTGCGCGCCGCCCGTTACTTCAGGACTCCCACGGATGTTCCGTGCCCCCGTTCCGGCCTTCCCCCTTCCCCGGTCGGCGCCCCGCGCCGGCGGCAGAGGCGCCGCATGATCCAGCCGCAGGTCATCGACAGCGACTGGCACGCCCTGCGGGAGCCGCTGGATGACAAGGCGCGAGCCATCGAGTTGGCCTGGGAATTCGCCCGCATGGTGCCGTCGCGCCCGCATATCCTGGACCTGGGGGCCGGCCTGGGCGCCAACGTGCGCCATCTGCTGCCCCGCCTGGGCCGCATGATCCAGGATTGGACCCTGATGGACACCGACGCCGACCTGCTGGCGGGCGTGTCGGACCGCATGCAGCGCTGGGCGCATGAATCAGGTTGGCGCATGGCGCGCAACGCCGTCGATGGCGCGGTGGCTGAGCTGGTCCTGTTCGGCGATGACCTACGCAGCCGGCTGACCCTGATCCGCCAAGACATGTCGACCGACCTGCACGACCTGGGCATTCAACGTCATGACGGCGTTGCCGGTAACGCCTTCTTCGACCGGGTATCGGCGGAATGGCTGGATCATTTCATAACCGAACTGATTGCCAGCGGCCTGCCCCCCGTACTGGCCACCGGGGTGCAGGACGGCCGCCTGACATGGACGCCGGAGGATCCAGATGACGGCATGGTGGTGGCGTTGGCGCAGGAAAGCGCCAACCGCGACCATGGCTTCGGTCCGCCGCTGGGTGACCAGGCGTCATCCGCGCTGGTGACCAAGCTGGAGGCCGCGGGCTATCGCCTGGACGGGGCCCGGTCGGACTGGCGGCTATCGGGGCTGCGCGGGCGCCAGGCCCAACTGCACCTGGTATCCATGCTGGCGGCCCAGGCCGCGGCCCGCGACCCGGCGGCGGCCGACCGCATCGGGGCGTGGGGGGAGCGCCGCCGCGCCGCCGTCCTGCGGGCCGAGATGACCGTGGGCCACGCCGACATCCTGGCGCGGCGTTAGGACGCGCCCTCTTGGTTTACACCCTCCGCCCCCTTCCCCCCGGCGACGCCCCCCGTGCGAACCATCCGCACCCGTGCTAATAAGTCGACGGAACCGCCACCCAACTTCCCCTAGTCCAGGCCGATGACGACCCCAGGCGCCAAGAAGCTGTTGCTGGTTGAGGATGACGAGACCCTGCGCCATTTGCTGGCGGAGCAGTTGAGCAGCCTGGAGGAATTCGACGTGCGCCAGGCGACCGATGGCGCAACCGCCCTGGCCGCCGCGCAGGCGGAAACGTTCGAGGCCATCCTGTTGGCCAGCCGCCTGCCGGATATGGAGGGCGCCGTCCTTTGCGCCGCCCTGCGCCAGGCCGGGATCGACCGCCCCATCCTGCTGATGGCCATGGAAGGGGAACCGGACGTGCCGGGATGCAGCGACCGGCTGGTGAAGCCCTTCCGCATCGGCGCGCTGCTGGCCAAGCTGCGCCAGCATGCCCGCCCCACCGGTGACGACCCGGCCCTGCGCATTGGTCCCTATGAGTTCCGCGCCCTGGCCCGCACCCTGCGCGAGGACGGCACGGGCAACGAGACCCGCCTGACCGACAAGGAGGCGCAGATCCTGGCCTTCCTGCATCGCGCGGGCGGCGGTGTCGTCAGCCGTGAACAGCTGTTGGACCAGGTGTGGAACTACAACGAAGGCGTCACCACCCACACCCTGGAAACCCATATCTACCGCCTGCGGCAGAAGATGGAGCGGGACCCGGCCAACGCCGTCCTGCTGGTGACGGAACCCGGCGGATATCGACTGACCCCATGATCAACTTCCCCTTCCGCCTGGCCCGCGCGGCGTCCGTTTCCCTGATGCTGGCGGTCGCGGCCTGCGGCGGCTCGCCCAAACCCTTTCCCGTCCCGCCGGCGGAAGCCGACCTGCCGCCGGCCAACACGGCGGCCATCCGCCGCATCGTGCTGGTGCACCCGCCCAGCAAGGAAAAGATCGACGTCATCTACTGGCACGACGGCGCCTATGACAGCCGCGCCATGGCCGAGGTGGCGCACATCATGCGCGACCGCCACACCGGCGAAACCCACGATATCGATCCCGCGCTGATGGATTTCATCAGTGGCGTCATCCTGCGCGCCAGCCTGCCGCCCACCACCCAGGTGGACATCCTGTCGGGCTATCGCTCGCCGGAAACCAACGCCGCCCTGGTCAAGGTCAACCGCAACGCCGCCCGCGAGAGCTTTCACATGCAGGGCCGCGCCGCCGACATCCGCATCCCGGCGCTGAAGGGTGACGCCATCACCGAGATCGCCAAGACCATGCAGCGCGGGGGCGCCGCCTTCTACGACGGCAGCGGCCACACCCACGTGGACACCGGCCCCGTACGCACCTGGGCGACATATTCCACGCGGTGACTGGTTTGCCGAACGCGGTCGCGTCCTATGGCGTGTTGGGAAAGACAGCCGCTACGGAAATGAAAAAGGCCCGGGGGTGAACCCGGGCCTTTCCCTCATGAGGGTGCGCTTTTATCAGAAGCGGATGCCGACGCCGACGCGGACCTGGCTTTCTTGCGGGGTCGAGCGCAGCTGGCCACCGGCCAGATCCCGCGTGGAGTGCGAGTAGTCGGTGTAGTCGTACTCGATGCGGGTGAACAGGTGCTCGTCGATGGCGTAATCGGCACCGACACCGTACTTCACGCCGTCATAGTCCTGGGCGTACTGGCGGGAAGCGCCGCCGGTCAGGGCGTTGGTCGTGTCGATGGAGGTGTGCTGATAGCCCACGCGGCCGAACAGCAGCAGGTCGGGCTGGACCACGTAACCCAGGCGGGCGCTGACGCCGGCGCTGTAGTTGGGCTGCACGCGGTAGGTGCCCAGGGCGTCGCCATAGGTCCGGTCACCGGTGTAGAAGTTGGCTTCGCCTTCGGCACCGACATAGATGTTGTCGTAAACGGTCTGGCCGTAGCCGGCGAAGAGGCCGCCGTTGAAACCCTGGGTCTCACGGGCGGGCGTGCTCTGCTGGCCGCCGACGGTGGCCCGCTGACGCGCGTTGAACCAGTCATAGCCGGCGTTGGCACCAACATAGCCGCCGTCGAACGTGCTCTGCGCCAGAGCCGGGGTCGCGGCGACCGCGACCAAAGCCGACGCGGCGAAAACAATAGTCCGCAAATGCGACATAGTAACTCTCCTTTAAGGTCCCTAATTTCGCCACAATTTCATCATTGCGAATAATGAAACCTTGGCGTGTCCTGGCAATGTTTCGTCACTGCCTTCAGTCCATCCCGTTACTACTGCGGGTAACTACTGATGGGTGATCGATTCATTACGCCCTTGCGAGAGGTCTAACCTGTGAGGAGCGTCACACTTTCCATGCCCTGAGCGCACGGCTGTAAATCAATACTCGGCCCTTAATTCATGGCCAAACCGGATTACCGCCCAGACTTTGCCACAAATGAATCGTTGTCGACGCGCTGAAGACATAGAAAAAGCCGCCCAGGCTACCCCGGGCGGCTTCATTCCTTGACCAAAGGCAGAGGCCGAAGCCGCCTGCCTAAGCCTTAATGTGGATCAGGCCTCCTCGGCCTTGTCCTTCTTGCTCAGGTCTTCGCCGGTGGCCTGGTCGACCACCTTCATCGACAGCTTCACCTTGCCGCGATCGTCGAAGCCCAGGACCTTCACCTTCACCTCGTCGCCCTGGTTGACCACATCGGTGACCTTGGCCACGCGCTGCGGCGCCAGTTCGGAGATGTGGACCAAGCCGTCACGGGCGCCCAGGAAGTTCACGAAGGCGCCGAAGTCCATGACCTTCACGACCTTGCCGACGTAGATCTCGCCCAGCTCGGGCTCGGCGACGATGCCCTTGATCCACTTGATGGCGGCGTCGGACGCCTTGCTGTCCACGGCCGCCACCTTGACGGTGCCGTCGTCCTCGATGTCGATCTTGGCGCCGGTCTGCTCCACGATCTCGCGGATCACCTTGCCGCCGGAGCCGATCACGTCGCGGATCTTCTCCTTCGGGATGTTGATCACGGTGATGCGCGGGGCGTTCTGGTTCACCGCCTCGCGGGCGCCGCCGATGGCCTTGGCCATCTCGCCCAGGATGTGCAGGCGACCGTCCTTGGCCTGGGCCAGGGCGACCTTCATGATCTCCTCGGTGATCGAGGTGATCTTGATGTCCATCTGCAGGGCGGTCACGCCCGCCTCGGTGCCGGCCACCTTGAAGTCCATGTCGCCCAGGTGATCCTCGTCACCCAGGATATCGGACAGCACGGCGACGCCGGTGTCTTCCTTGATCAGGCCCATGGCGATGCCGGCCACGGGGCGCGGCAGCGGCACACCGGCATCCATCAGCGCCAGCGAGGTGCCGCAGACCGTGGCCATGGAGGACGAGCCGTTGGACTCGGTGATCTCGGAAACCAGACGCAGGGTGTAGGGGAAGGCTTCCTTGGCCGGCAGCAGCGGGTGCACGGCGCGCCACGCCAGCTTGCCATGGCCGATTTCACGGCGGCCCGGGCTGCCCATGCGGCCGGCTTCACCCACGGAGTACGGGGGGAAGTTGTAGTGCAGCATGAAGTTTTCGCGGTATTCGCCTTCCAGCGCATCCACGATCTGCTCATCCTGGGCGGTGCCCAGGGTGGCGACCACCAGGGCCTGGGTCTCGCCACGGGTGAACAGCGCCGAGCCGTGGGCCCGGGGCAGCACGCCCACTTCCGCCACGATGGGGCGGATGTCGACGGTGGTGCGGCCGTCGATGCGCTTGCCGGTCTCCAGGACCGTGCCGCGCAGCACGTCGGCTTCCAGGTCCTTGAAGGTGCTGCCGACCGCTTCGGCGGTGTAGGCGCCCTCGGCGGTCAGGGCCTCGACCGCCTTCTTCTTGGCGGTGCTGACGGCCTCATAGCGTTCCTGCTTCACGGTCAGGGTGTAGGCCGCGCGGATGTCGGCGCCCACCAGCTCGCTCAGCTTGGCCTTCAGCGCGGCCTTGTCATAGGCCGGCGCCGGCAGGTCCCACGGGTCCTTGGCGGCCTGCTCGGCCAGGTCGATGATCATGTTGATCACCGGCTGGAAGGCGGTGTGGCCGAACATGACGGCCTTCAGCATGATCTCCTCGGACAGCTCCTTGGCTTCCGATTCGACCATCAGCACGCCTTCCTGCGTACCGGCGACCACCAGGTCCAGGTCGGTGGTTTCCACCTGCTCCAGCGTCGGGTTCAGGATGAACTCGCCATCCTTGTAGCCGACGCGGGCGCCGCCGACCGGGCCCAGGAAGGGCAGGCCGGACAGCGTCAGGGCGGCGGAGGCGCCGATCATGGCGACGATGTCGGGATCGTTTTCCAGGTCATGGCTGAGCACGGTGCAGACGACCTGCACCTCGTTGCGGAAGCCATCGATGAACAGCGGGCGGATGGGGCGGTCGATCAGGCGGGAGGTCAGCACCTCCTTCTCGGTCGGGCGACCCTCACGCTTGAAAAAGCCGCCGGGGATCTTGCCGGCGGCGAAGGCCTTTTCCTGGTAATTGACGGTCAGGGGAAAAAGTCCTGGCCGGGCTTGACCGACTTGGCGCCGACGGCGGTGCAGAGCACGACCGTGTCGCCGTAGGTGGCGATGACAGCGCCATCAGCCTGACGGGCGACCTTGCCCGTTTCGAGGACCAGCTTGCGGCCGCCCCATTCCATCTCTTTACGGAAAACCTTGAACATATCTTTCTTCCTTCCATCCGATACTCGGATCACGTCCCGGATTGGACGGCCGAGCCGGGGCCCTATCGGCAGCACCCGCATTAGAAACCTTTAAATGACAGATGGCCAGCCGGGTCCGCCCCGGCTGGCCATCTGCACTACTCAATAACCGCACTCATCCGCTTTTGGATCATCTGGACCGCGATCCGTGCGCCGAACGGCAGCGTCGGGGCGCCGGACCCGCCGGAAGGCGGGTGGCCGGTACCACCGGTCACTGCGGTCGCTTGCGCCGGCGGCGCCGTCCAGACCATACCCTTAGCGACGCAGGCCCAGGCGCTGAATCAGCGACGTGTAACGGGCGACGTCCTTGCGCTTCAGGTAGTCCAGCAGGCTGCGGCGCTGGCTGACCATGACCAGCAGGCCACGGCGGGAGTGGAAGTCCTTGTTGTGGGACTTCATGTGATCGGTCAGGTTGGTGATGCGTTCCGTCAGGATCGCCACCTGCACCTCGGGCGAACCGGTGTCGCCTTCGGCGGTCTTGTACTCGGCAATGAGCGCCTGCTTGCGCTCGGCAGTGATCGACATCGTCGTCTCCGTCACTTAGAGGTTCAAAACGCGCACCGGACGGACCTCCGCCCCCTCCACATGAACCAACGCCACCGGCTTGCCACCACAAATGGCAAGCGCGATGGGCTCCCCGCCCGCCAGCTGATCGTGAATGGCGTCGAGCCGTTCCAGATCATGACGGCGCAGCAGCGCCACCGTTTGTCCGTGTCTCAGTCGGTGCGCTTCCGCTTCCGCCAGGGCCAGCGCCGGGATGTCGTCCAGCGCGGTCTCGATCGGTTGCAGAAGTCCTTCGACCGTGGGTGTCTGCGCCACCCGTTCCAATTCGTCAAGCGAAATCGCCTGATCCATGGTGAAACGCCCGACCCGCAGACGGCGCAGGACGGACACATGGCCCACCGTGCCCAGTGCCAGGGCAAGATCGCGCGCCAGCGAGCGCATGTAGGTGCCCTTGCCGCACTCCACCTCGAACTCGGCATGGTCGGCATCGGGACGGCCGGTCAGCAGAAAGCTGTCCACCCGCACGATGCGGGGCGCCAAATCCACCCGCTCGCCCTCGCGCGCCAGGTCATAGGCGCGTTCCCCCGCCACCTTGATGGCGGAGAACTGGGGCGGCACTTGGCTGATCTCGCCCTGGAAATTCTCCAGCGCCGCCTCGATGGCCTCGTCGCTGGGGCGGTGGTCATGCGTGGCCGTCACCTCCCCCGCCAGGTCGTCGGTGGTGCGCGCCTCACCGAAGCGGAGGGTGAAGCGGTAGGTCTTGCCGCAGTCCATGGCGTAGGACACCGTCTTGGTGGCCTCGCCGAAGGCGATGGGCAGGATGCCGGTGGCGATGGGGTCCAGCGTGCCGGCATGGCCGGCCTTTTCCGCCTGCATCAGCCAGCGCACCTTGGCCATGGCCTGGGTGCTGGTCATGCCCGGCGGCTTGTCCAGCACCAGCCAGCCGTGCAAGGGCCGGCCCTTGCGCTTACGGGCCATCGTGAGGCTCCGCGCCCTCGCCTTCGCCACCTTCGTGATCGGCGGCACCCTCGGCGCCGGCTTCATGATCCAGGTCGCGCTGCACGTCGGGGCGGTGCAGCAGCTGGTCGATGCGCTGGGCGTAGTCGAAGGACACGTCGATCTGGAAACTGAGGCGCGGCACGTGCTGCAGGCGCATGGCCTTGGCCACCTGGCTGCGCAGATAGGCGGACACGCGGTTCAGCGCCTTCACCTGCTCGGGATGGCCGCCGCCCAGCGGCATGATGAAGGCGGTGGCGTTCTTCAGGTCGGGGCTGATGCGCACCTCGCTGACCGTCACGTTCAGGTCCTGCAGGTCGGGGTCGCGGAAATCGGCCCGCCGCAGGATGTCGGCCAGGGCATGGCGCAATTCCTCGCCCACACGCAGCTGACGTTGAGAGGGGGCCTTGCCGGCGCGCAGGCCGGCGTCACCATGTCGGCTCATGGGTCATTATCCTAATAAAGGGCCCCGCCCCGATGTCGCTCGACGGGGGGGCCGGCCCGCCCGTCCACCAGAGGGACGCCGCCGGGCCCGAACGGCTCGGGTGAGGAGCCAAAACGGCCGTCCGGGGTTGGACCGGACGGCCGGGGTGTCAGGCAGATACTGTGATCCAGCTGGATAAGGATGCCGGCGCCCCTTACAGGGCGCGGGCAACCTCTTCCATCTCATAGGCTTCGATGACGTCGCCCGGCTGGATGTTGTCGTAGTTCTCGAACGCCATGCCGCATTCGTAACCTTCGCGCACTTCCTTGACTTCGTCCTTGAAGCGCTTGAGGGTCTTGAGCGTGCCTTCGTGGATGACGACGTTGTCGCGCAGCAGACGGACGCCCGCACCGCGCTTGACGATGCCTTCCGTGACACGGCAGCCACCGACCTTGCCGACCTTGGTGATGTTGAACACCTCCAGGATCTGCGCGTTGCCCAGGAAGCGTTCGCGCAGGGTGGGCTTCAGCATGCCCGTCAGCAGGGCACGGACATCGTCGATGATGTCGTAGATGACCGAGTAGTAGCGGATTTCCGCACTGTCCCGCTTGGCCATCTCGCGGGCCTGCGGGTTGGCGCGGACGTTGAAGCCGATGATGATGCCGCGCGAGGCGTTGGCCAGCGTGACGTCGCTCTCGTTGATGGCGCCCACACCGGAGTGCAGGACGCGCACCTTGACCTCGGAATTGTCGCCGGCCAGCTTTTCCAGGGTGCCGGAAATGGCCTCGATGGAGCCCTGCACGTCGCCCTTGATGACCAGCGGCAGTTCCTTCACCTCGCCGGCCTGGATCTGCTTGAACATCTGTTCCAGCGAACCACGCGCCGACTGGGCGACCTGGGCCTCCCGCTTCTTGCGCTGACGGAACTCGGTGATCTCGCGGGCGCGGGCCTCGCTCTCCACCACCGAGAATTCGTCACCGGCCAGCGGCGTGGCGTTCAGGCCCAGCACCTCCACCGGGGTGGCGGGGCTGGCGCTGTCCACGTTCTGGCCGCGGTCGTTGACCAGGGCGCGCACACGGCCCCACTCGCTGCCGGCGACGACGATGTCGCCCACCTTCAGCGTGCCGCGCTGCACCAGCATGGTGGCGACGGAACCACGGCCGCGTTCCAGCTTGGCCTCGACGACCACGCCTTCGGCGGTACGGTTGGGGTTGGCCTTCAGTTCCAGGATTTCGGCCTGCAGGAGGATGTTCTCCTCCAGCTTGTCCAGGCCCTTGCCCGTCTTGGCCGACACTTCCACGTCCAGGACATCACCGCCCATGGCCTCGACCACCAGCCCGTGCTGCAGCAGTTCCTGCCGCACCCGGTCCGGCTTGGCGCCGGGCAGGTCGCACTTGTTGATGGCGATGATGATCGGAACCTCGGCCGCCTTGGCGTGCTGGATGGCTTCGACCGTCTGCGGCATGACGCCGTCGTCGGCGGCCACCACCAGCACCACCACGTCCGTGACGTTGGCGCCGCGGGCGCGCATCTCGGTGAAGGCGGCGTGGCCGGGGGTGTCGATGAAGGTGATGCGCGAACCGGAAGCCAGCTGCACCTGATAGGCGCCGATGTGCTGGGTGATGCCGCCGGCCTCGCGGCTGGCGACGTCGGTGTGGCGCAGGGCATCCAGCAGCGAGGTCTTGCCGTGGTCGACGTGACCCATGACGGTGACGACCGGCGGACGCGCCGACAGATCCTCGTCGCGATCGACCTCACCCTTCACGCCCACCTCGACGTCGGCTTCCGACACGCGGTGCGCGCGGTGGCCGAATTCCGTCACGATCAGCTCGGCCGTGTCGGTGTCGATGTTCTGGGTGATGGTGGCCATCACGCCCATACGCATCAGCGCCTTGATCACGTCGGCACCGCGTTCGGCCATACGGTTGGCCAGTTCCTGCACGGTGATGACTTCGGGGATGATGACGTCGCGGGTCACTTTTTGCGTATCCTGACGCCCGGTCAGGCGCTGCTTCTCGCGTTCACGGGCACGGCGGAGCGCGGCCATGCTGCGGCCACGCTGGCCACCGCCTTCGTCGCTCAGCGCCTGGGAGATGGTCAGCTTGCCGGTGTTGCGGCGGCGTTCGCCACCCTTGGCGGCCTTGGCCGGAGCGGGTGCCGGAGCCTTGGCGGTTTTCGCGGCACCGCCAGGGCCAGCGCGGCGGCGACCGTCTTCCTCATCGTCATCGACGGCGCGTGCGGTCAGCGGACCACGCGGGGCGGCGGCGTCCGTGGCGGCCGCCGTCGTCGTCGTGGCGGCGCCACCGGCGGCGGGACGGGCTGCGCGCGGGGCCTCCTCGGCCTTGCGGGCGGCCTCGGCCTCCTTGCGCTTGTTCTCTTCTTCCTGGCGGCGCTTCTCCGCCTCGGCGGCGACGCGCTTTTCCTCCTCCTGGATCATCCGCAGCTCTTCCAGCTCGCGGCGACGCAGGGTTTCGTCGTCCAGGGGGCCGTCGTTGGCCGGCTCCTCGACCACGGGCTCGGGCGCGGGCGCCGTTTCCACCGGGCCGGCGTCGTCCACGACCAGATCATCGGCGATGATCTCGTCCTGCAGATCGTCGACCACGTCCTCGTGGGCGGCGTTCTCACCCATGGCGCGCAGGGCGCGCAGACGGGCTTCGCGCTCGCTGTCCGTCAGCTGGCGGGGGGCGCCACCACGGGCCGGCTGGCCACGGCCACCACCCTGGGCGGGACGGCCTTCGGCCGCGGCACGGGCGGCGGCGCCGCCATCGGCCACGCCCGGACGGGCGCCCTGTTCGAAGGTTCGCTTGCGCTTGACCTCAACCGCAACGGTCTTGGTTCGGCCGTGCGAGAAGCTTTGGCGCACGGATCCCGCGTCCACCGTCTTCTTCAGCTCCAGCTTGCCTCGACCGGTAAGGCTCAACTTCTTGCGGTCCTGGTCGCTCGTATCAGTCATCCGATATCCGACTGTTTCATCGTTGTCGCCCCGGAGCATTTGCCCCCGGGCCATCCCTTACCCAGCGCTGGGCCTGGCGCCCCGTGTCAGGGCACCCAGCCTTTCCGCCTCCCGCTGCAGGCGTTGGACCAAGGGTCCAGTGCCCACCACGGCATGCACCGCGTCATCGCGGCCCAGCGCCATGCCCAGCTCCCCCCGGTCGAAGATATCGACCACCGGGATGCCGGGGGACAGCGCGTCCAGCTTGGACCGGCCGTCGGCAGCCCCATCGGACGCCTCCAGCCTCAGCCCTATGCCCGGCCGCGTACCGATGGCCTTGGCGCGCAGCGCCGCGGCCACCTTCTCAAATCCCGCCACCGCCTGGCCGCCCCGCCGGGCAAGCCCGACCAGGTCCAGACAGCGGCGACGCAACAACCCCGTCACCAGGGCCCTCAAATCCGCCGGGGTGCGCACCGACCGGCGCGCCGCCTTGGCGAACAAACCTTTGGCGACCGCCTTTTCAACCAAGGCGGGGTCCGCCGTCAACCACAGCCCGCGTCCGGGCAGGGTTTCCTCAACGTCGGGGACGACCGTGCCGTCAGGTCCGACGACAAAACGGATCATCCCGTCCTTCGACCCCACCACGCCGCTGGCGATGCAGCGACGCAGCGGGCTCTTGGCCCCCCCGACCGCCTCCGCCTCGCCTTCCGGCAGCAGCGGCGCGTCGGGATCCGGTGTCACCGCCGGCCCGGAAGGCTGAGGGGCGACCATACTCTACCCTTCCCTATCCTAACCCGTCTCTCAGGCGTCGGCGCCGGACTCTTCGTCCGCGAACCAGTGGGCGCGCGCGGCCATGATCAACTCATTGGCCTCGTCCTCGCTCATGGCGTCCTTGCCCAGGATTTCGATCAGCTCGTCACCCGCCAGGTCGGCGAAATCGTCCAGTGTCTTTACGCCCTTCTCACCCAGCTTGACCAGCATGGGCGCGGTCAGCGCCTCGATGGCCGCCACCTCGTCGGTGACACCCAGTTCCTTGCGGCGGTTTTCCAGGCGGTTGTTCTGCTCTTCCAGGAAGTTGCGGGCGCGTTCCCGCAGTTCCTCGGCCACGTCCTCGTCGAAAGCGTCGATGGAGGTCAGCTCCTCGGTATCGACATAGGCGATTTCCTCGACGGAGGAGAAGCCCTCGGCCACCAACAGATGGGCGATGACGTCGTCAACGTCCAGGGCCTCGATGAACATCTGCGACCGGGTCTTGAATTCCTCGGTACGACGGTCGGATTCCTCCTGCTCCGTCATGATGTCGATGTCCCAGCCGGTCAGCATGGACGCCAGGCGCACGTTCTGGCCGCGGCGGCCGATGGCCAGCGACAGCTGGTCGTCGGGCACCACCACCTCGATGCGCTTCGTTTCCTCGTCCAGCACCACCTTGGCCACTTCGGCCGGGGCCAGGGCGTTCACCACGAAGGTGGCGGCGTCACGGTTCCAGGGGATGATGTCGATCTTCTCGCCCTGAAGCTCGCCCACCACGGCCTGGACGCGGCTGCCGCGCATGCCGACGCAGGCGCCCACGGGGTCGATGGCGCTGTCGTTGCTGATGACGGCGATCTTGGCGCGGCTGCCCGGGTCGCGGGCCACGGCCTTGATCTCGATGATGCCGTCATAGATTTCCGGCACTTCCTGCTTGAACAGGCCGGCCATGAAGGCGGGATGGGTGCGCGACAGGAAGATTTGGGGGCCGCGCGGCTCACGCCGCACGTCGTAGATGTAGGCGCGCACGCGGTCGCCATTCTTGAAATGCTCACGCGGCAGGCATTCGTCACGGCGCAGCACGGCTTCGGCGCGGCCCAGGTCCACGGTCACGTTGCCGTATTCCACGCGCTTGACCAGACCGTTGACGATATCGCCCATGCGGTCCTTGTACTCGTCGTACTGGCGGTCACGCTCGGCCTCGCGCACCTTCTGCACGATGACCTGCTTGGCCGTCTGGGCGGCGATGCGGCCGAAATCGATGGGGGGCAGCGGGTCGATCAGGAAGTCACCGACCTTGGCGTCCGGGCGCTTGCGCTTGGCCTGGGCCACGGAAACCTGCGTCGCCTCATCCTCGACCGTCTCCACCACCTCAAGGTAGCGCATCAGATGGATGTCGCCGGTCTTGCGGTCGATGCGGGCGCGGATGTCGTGCTCGTGGCCGTACTTGGAACGGCCCGCCTTCTTAATGGCCTCTTCCATCGCCTCGAGCACATGCTCTTTGTCGATGTTCTTCTCGCGGGCGACGGCGTCAGCGACTTGAAGCAGTTCCATCGAAGCGAACCTTGCCTTCTGTTACGTCAGTAAGAACGACTGTTGAAACGGTACCGAAACACGAAAAAACGGGGTCAGTGCTGGTGCTTGCCCTCGGCGGCCGCCTTCAGCAGCGCGTCGTTCATCACCAGCTTGGCCCGCAGGATCAGGTCGAAGGGCACGGCGGCCGGGCCGGTGGGCATTTCCACCAGCACCTTGCCGTCCTCGACGCCCTTCAGCATGCCGATGAAGCGGCGCCGGTCATCCACCGGCTGCGACGTCTCCACCCGCACCTCGAAACCCGCGAAGCGCTCAAAATCCTTCAGCCGGGTCAGCGGCCGGTCGATACCGGGGCTGCTGACCTCCAGCGTGTACGCCACCTCGATGGGGTCTTCCACGTCCAGCAGGGCCGACACCGAGCGGCTGATCTCCGCGCAGTCGTCCACCGTCATGGCGGCGCCGTCCAGCCGCTCGGCCATGATCTGCAGCGTCGGGCGGGCGTTGCCCGTCAACAGCACGCGCACCAGGTCGTAGCCCATGGCCTCAACCGAGGGGGCGATGATGCCGGCGATGCGTTCCTGTACGTCCATCGATCTCTTCCAGGGAACGGCCGACCGGGCCGTCCCCGCCTTTGTGGGGACGGATATGGGGCGAAACTTGCCCGCCTGACATCGCCGACCCCAGATAATAAAAAAGTGGGCCAATGGCCCACCCGCAAAGCGTTCCAGCCAGCCACCCGATTGTTGATGGCCGGATCGTTATGAGGATTGCTGCGGCGGATCATAGTCGTCACGGCGTTTCGCGCAAAGGGTTTTCATGCGCGATCCGCCATGTGTCGGAAGGGACGCAGGCCAGCGTCGCCGCTGGTTGTCGGCACCCCCACCAGTGATGGTGGCATCAACCCACCATCAACCGCAACATGGTGTGCAGACGAAGCCGGATCAAGAGGGGCGGGCGGCCCAGTCGAACCGCCCCGCCCTCTTTTTCCGCCGGCTCAGAACATGGATTCAATGACCCGGTCGGGCGGTTTGTGCCCATCGACGAAGGTCTTGATGTTGACGATGACCTTTTCGCCCATGTCCTGGCGCCCCTCGATGGTGGCGGAACCCATATGGGGAAGCAGCACCACGTTGGACAGCGTCAGCAGCTTGGGGTTGACGGCCGGTTCCTGTTCGAACACGTCCAGGCCGGCGGCGCCGATCTCGCCCTTGGCCAGCTTGCGCGTCAGCTCGTTCTCATCGATCACCTCGCCGCGGGCGGTGTTGACGATGATGCTGTTGGGACGCAGCAGGTTCAGACGGCGGGCGGACAACAGGTGGTAGGTCGCCGGGGTGTGCGGGCAGTTGATGGAGATGATGTCCATCCGCGCCAGCATCTGGTCCAGGCTTTCCCAGTAGGTGGCCTCCAGTTCCTGCTCGATCTCGGGATGGACGCGGTGCCGGTTGTGGTAGTGCACCGACAGGCCGAAGCCGCGCGCCCGCCGCGCCAGGGCCTGGCCGATGCGGCCCATGCCGACGATGCCCAGGCGCTTGCCCCAGATGCGGGTGCCCAGCATCTGCGTCGGCGCCCAGCCCGTCCACTGGCCGGTGCGGATCAGGCGCTCGCCCTCGCTCACGCGCCGCGCGGTCGCCAGGATCAGGGCCATGGTCATGTCGGCGGTGTCCTCGGTCAGGACGCCCGGCGTGTTGGTGACCATGATGCCGCGCTCGCGCGCCGCCTTCAGGTCGATATGGTCGACGCCGTTGCCGAAGTTGGCGATCAGCTTCAGCTGAGGCCCGGCATGGGCCAGGACGGTGGCGTCCAGGCGGTCGGTGACGGTGGGGACGAGAACGGTGGCGACCTTCAGCGCCTCCGCCAGTTCGGCGGGGCTCATGGGATGGTCGTCAGTGGAAAGCCGGGTGTCGAACAGCTCCATCATCCGCGTCTCAATGACGTCGGGGAGCTTGCGCGTCACGATGACCAGGGGCTTTTTTCGCTCGGACATGATTCCTCCCGAGATAGCGTCCCTGCCATAGCAGCGGGGACGGGGTCCTGTCCAGCGGCCCACAAGTCCCACCCCCTCCCGGCAGGGGTATCCAGCGCGGGCGGGGGTCGCGACGGGGCGGCGCTTGACCCAGGCGAGGGACCGATTTCTATTGGGGACCGAAACACCGGGCGGCACCCCGCGCGGTCCTTCCCAACGCCCTCTTTTCCCACGAACGGGGACAGCCCTTGAAACGGTCGCCTATGGTCAGGTTCCTTCGGCACGCGCTGCCCGTGGGCGTGATGGTCCTGGCCTTCGCCACCCTGTCGTCCTTGGCCGCCCCACCCGCCCATGCCGGCACCGACGGCACGGGCGCGGCCAGCGACCAGCAGGAGACGGAGCAGCAGGGCGACGCCGCCCACCCCGACGCGATCGTCCGCACCGGCATGCCGGTGCCGCGCTTCGCCACCCTCAAGTCCAACGAGGTGAATGTCCGCACCGGCCCCGGCGTGCGCTATCCCGTGGAATGGGTCTTCGTGCGGGCCGGCATGCCGGTGGAGATCACGGCGGAATTCGACACCTGGCGCCGCATCCGCGACGTGGAGGGCACGCAGGGCTGGGTACACCAGAGCACCCTGTCCGGCCGGCGGGGCATCGTCGTGACCGGGCAGCAGCTCCGCACCCTGCGCCGCGACGCCACCACCACCGCCGAGGCCGTGGCCCAGCTGGACCCCGGCGTGATCGCCAAGCTGCGTAAGTGCAAGGGCGGCTGGTGCCAGGTGGACGTGGGCGGGTTCCGCGGCTGGCTGCAGCGGGACGAGGTCTGGGGCGTCTATCCCAAGGAAGAGGTGGGTGAGTGATGTCCCTGACCACACCGGACGACGACGGCCTGCGCCAGGCCGTGATCGACACCGCCCGGGCCATGAACGGCCTGGGCATCAACCAGGGCAAGGCCGGCAATGTCAGCGCCCGCTGCGACGGCGGCTTCCTGGTCACCCCCTCCGGCGTGCCCTATGAGGATCTGACCCCCGACGACGTCGTCTTCATGGACCTGGCGGGGCGCTATCGCGGCGCCCTGCTGCCGTCCAGCGAATGGCGCATGCATCTGGCCATCTACCAGGAGCGCCCCCAGGCGGGCGCCGTGGTGCACACCCATTCCACCTTCTGCACCGCCCTGGCCTGCCTGCGTGAGCCCATCCCGGCCTTCCACTACATGGTGGCCGTGGCCGGCGGCACCCGCATCGAGGTGGCGGACTACGCCACCTTCGGGACCGCCGCCCTGTCGGACGCCATGATGGCCGCCCTGGGTCCGCGCCGCGCCTGCCTGCTGGCCAACCACGGCATGATCGCCTTCGGCGCCGATTTGCGCCGGGCCCTGGACCTGGCGGTGGAGGTCGAGACCCTGGCCCGCCAATACTGGCACGCCCGCATGATGGGTACGCCGGTCATCCTGGGGGAAGAGGAGATGGCGGAGGTGATGCGCCGCTTCGCCACCTATGGCCGCCAGCCCAAGGACCTGCCCCCGGGCACGCCGCAGGCCCTGGAGTTTCCCACCCGCATGGATTGAGACCAGCGGCGGGTCGCTTCCGCCGCTGGAGGGCCTCGCCATATGCGCGCCTGGACGGAGGCGTCCGTTCGGGCCCACACTGCCTCCCAGCGCCGCCCGTCGAGGCGGCGGCGAAACAATTGGGAGTGCGCCCCTGATGACCCTGGAGACGCCGCCGGGCTATGCCCCGCTGAGCGAAGCGACCCTGCCCGACTTCCTGGCCGCCGTGCCGGCCCTGGCCAACCGCCTGGGCGGCACCCCCGCCGACTGGCGGGTGAGCGAGGTGGGCGACGGCAACCTGAACCTGGTCTTCCTGGTGGAGGGACCCGGCCATGACGGCCGGACCGCCGGGCTGTGCGTGAAGCAATCCCTGCCCTATCTGCGCCTGGTGGGCGAAGGCTGGCCGCTTGACCTCAACCGCGCCTGGTTCGAGCAGCGGGCCATGGCCCTGCACGCCGCCGGTGCCGCCGGGCGCGCGCCCGCCCTGCTGCATTACGATCCGGCGCTGTACGCCATCGTGATGGAGCGGCTGAGCCCCCACGTCATCCTGCGCCGGGGCCTGGTCCAGGGCATCCGCTATCCCAAGCTGGCGGAGCATGTCAGCGACTATCTGGCCGGCACCCTCTACGCCACCAGCGACCTGGCCCTACCCGCCTCCAAGAAGCGGCCCCTGGTGGCGGCCTTCACCGCCAACGACGCCCTCTGCCGCCTGACGGAGGACGTGATCTTCACCCAGCCCTACATGAAGCATCCCCACAACCGCTGGACCAGCCCGCAACTGGACGCCACGGCCGAGGCGGTGCGGACGGACACGGCGTGGAAGCTGGCGGCCAGCCGGCTGAAGCTGAAGTTCATGGCCAGCCCCGAGGCGCTGATCCATGGCGACCTGCACACCGGGTCCATCATGGTGACGGAGACGGACACGCGGGTCATCGACCCGGAGTTCGCCTTCTTCGGCCCCATGGGCTTCGACGTCGGCGCCATCATCGGCAACCTGCTGCTGAACTACCTGTCCCAGGATGGGCACGCCACGGAGGAGCATCCCCGCGACGCCTACCAGGACTGGGTGCTGCAGACGGTGGAGGAGCTGTGGACCCTGTTCCGGGCCAAGTTCCTGCACCTGTGGCGTACCAGCGGCGAGGGCGACGCCTATCCCGCCGCCTTGTTCGCCGGACCGGAGGGCACCGCCTGCCTGGAGACGGAACGCCGGACCTACCTGGACCGGCTGTTCACCGACGCCCTGGGCTTCGCCGGCGCCAAGATCACCCGCCGCATCCTGGGCCTGGCCCACAACATCGACCTGGAAAAGATCGCCGACCCCGACATGCGCGCGCTGTGCGAAACCCGCTGCCTGGCCTTGGCCCGGTCGCTGATGGTGGAAACCGGCCGCTACCCCACCATCAAGTCCGTGACCGATGCCGCCCGCCACGTGCGCCAGACCGTCACGGCGGTGGGGCCGGTTGATAAGCGAGGGTTGGGACTGGATAAAAAATAGAACTTTGTTCCTTTACAGATAGAACAATGCATTCTATAACATTCGCATGAACGCGGATGACCTTCGATCGCTACTTGGTGAAGTCGGCCTGAGCCAGGTCGACTTCGCTCACCTCATCGACGTGACGCCCAGGGCCGTAAACCTCTGGGCCACAGGACAGAGGGAGATCCCCGGCCCGGCCGCTTCGTACCTGCGTCTCCTGAATTCGCTGCCTGAGAACATGCGGATGTTGGAGTTGTCGCGCTTGAAGGAGGGTCATGAAATGGCGCCTGAGGGGATGTATGGAGTAGCTTTCGCCGGAATTGCCGGAACAGGCCAAGGTGTCCTGGTCGTCAACAATGGGGTTGCCTACGGCTATGACGTCGGCGGCGGGAAATACGACGGCACCTATACGTCGTCGAAGTCGCCCGGTTACTTCGACCTCCGCCTCCGGGTGACGGTGCCACCGGGAACCTCATTGGTTCAGGGCGCGCCAATTCAGCCGATGGAATACGCTTTCGACATCAACTGCTCCCTGAAGGCACGGGCCGAAACCATTGTCGATGTTCTGACCCCGGTCGCCCCAACCCCTGTGAGGGCGCATATTCAGTTTCTGCGCGATGTCCCAAACTGACGATCTTCCATCGCTCTGAGAAGCGCCTCCACGCGCTCACCTTCGCCTGGAAGCTGTGGTCGTAATCGGCCGCGGCTTCCTCCACCTCCCGCTCATTACTCATCATTCACCGCCACTTGGCCCATCCGTTCCGGCGGCTGGTGGTCGGGGAACAGGTGAGCCAGGTCCGGCGGGCTGCACACGCCGCGTTCGGTGATGAGCCCGGTGATGAGCCGCGCGGGCGTGACGTCGAAGGCGTAGTTCACCACCGGGCTGTCCTGCGGCACCAGACGCACGGTCTCCAGCCCGCCGTGGTCGGCCAGGCCGATGATGCGCGCCACCTCGTCCCCTGAGCGTTCCTCGATGGGAATGCCGGCGACGCCATCCTCCAGCGTCCAGTCTATGGTGCTGGAGGGGAGCGCGACATAGAAGGGGACGTCGTTGTCCTTGGCGGCCAGGGCCTTGAGATAGGTGCCGATCTTGTTGGCGACGTCGCCCCGGGCGGTGGTGCGGTCGGTGCCGACGATGACCAGGTCCACCTGGCCATGCTGCATCAGATGGCCGCCGGTATTGTCGGGGATGACGGCATGGGGCACCCCATGCTGGCCCAGTTCCCAGGCGGTGAGGAAAGCCCCCTGGTTGCGCGGCCGCGTCTCATCCACCCAGACATGCAGGGGGATGCCGGCCTCATGCGCCAGGTAGATCGGCGCGGTGGCGGTACCCCAGTCCACCGTGGCCAGCCAGCCGGCGTTGCAGTGGGTCAGGATGCGTACCGGGCGGTCGGGGTTGCGCTGGTGCGCGGCGCGGATCAGGTGCAGGCCGTGGCGGCCGATGGCGCGGCAGATGTCCACGTCCTCGTCCGCGATGGCCGCCGCCTCGGCATAGGCCCGCTCCCGCCTGTCCCCCGGCGGGGTCAGTAGCAGCACCTCGCGCATGCGGTCCAGGGCCCAGCGCAGGTTGACCGCCGTGGGCCGCGTGGCCATGAGGCGGGCATGCGCCCGCTCCACATCGCCATCCTCAACCCCCGCCGCCATGGCCAGCGCCATGCCATAGGCCGCCGCCGCGCCGATCAGGGGGGCGCCCCGCACCTGCATGGTGGTGATGGCCGTGGCCATGGCCGCCATGTCGGAAAGGATCAGCGTCTCGAACCGGAAGGGCAGCCGCGTCTGGTCGATGATGCCGACGCCTTGGCCATCCTCTTCCAGCCAGATGGTCCGCATCGCCTTGCCCGCCACCTTCATGAGGCTTCCCCTTCTTTCATCCCGTTTCGCCCCTTATACCAGCGGCATGAGATTCTGACTCATGCCGCCGTAGCCCGCGACTGCGGGCGCCGGAGATTTCTGAGGAGCGAAGCGGACTGGAAATCGAGGACGAGCCAAGCCCGCGGATGCGGGCGCCCGGCGCCTGAGGGAACAACCGAAAACACAAGGCCCCCGGAACCGGGGTTCCGAGGGCCTTTGGCATCCGGTGCGGTCAGCGCCGGCGGAGGATTTGTCCAGGGCTCACTTCGGAGCCATGATCATGATCATCTGCTTGCCTTCCAGCTTGGGCATCTGTTCGACCTTGGCCAGGTCTTCCAGGAGGTCCTTCACGCGCACCAGCACGTTCATGCCCAGATCCTGGTGGGCCATTTCACGGCCGCGGAAGCGCATGGTGACCTTCACCTTGTCGCCTTCCTCCAGGAAGCGGCGCGCCGCGCGCATCTTCACGTCGTAGTCGTTGTCGTCGATGTTGGGGCGCAGCTTGATCTCTTTGACTTCGATGATCTTCTGCTTCTTGCGCGCTTCCGCGGCCTTCTTCTGCGCCTCGTACTTGAACTTGCCGTAGTCGAGGATCTTGCAGACGGGGGGCTCGGCGTTGGGCGAGACCTCGACCAAGTCGAGGCCGGCCTCTTCGGCGGCGATCAGTGCATCGCGCAGACTAACGACGCCAACCATCTCGCCAGCGGCGTCGATGAGGCGGACGGAACGAGCGTTGATCTCCCGGTTAACGCGCGGCCCCTCACGGGTGGGGGCCGACTCTTGGCTGGGCCTGGCTATGGAACCTTCTCCCTGGTTTACGGTGGCCGCCGGGTGGGTGGGGGCCCCGGGATGGGGCGGGCGGCATCACCGGATAAAAAATGATGATGTGTACTTGTAAGAAAAGCCAGCGCCACGCAACTGCGGATTTCTCTCCACAGCCCCGTTGGGCGCTGGTCAGACCATAATTATCCTCAGAACGCGGCTTCCGTCACTCCCTCCGAAGGGACAGGCGCCCGCGCCTCACGCTTAAGCGCCGCCACCGCTTCGTCAAGCGACAGCAGCTCCTGGTCCTTGCCGCCCAGGCGGCGCAGGGCCACGGTGCGGTTTTCCGCCTCGCGCCCACCGACCACCACCAGGACCGGCACCTTGGCCAGCGAATGCTCGCGGACCTTGAGGTTGATCTTCTCGTTGCGGGTGTCGACCTCAACCCGCAGGCCGGCCTTGGCCATGATCTTGGCCACCTCCTCGGCGTAGGCGTCGGCCTCCGACGTGATGGTGCAGACCGTGGCCTGCACGGGCGACAGCCACAGCGGGAACTTGCCGGCGTAGTGCTCGATCATCATGCCGATGAAGCGCTCGAACGAGCCCAGGATGGCCCGGTGCAGCATCACCGGCCGGTGGCGGGCGCCATCGGCGCCGATATAGCTGGCGTCCAGGCGTTCCGGCAGCACGAAGTCCAGCTGCAGGGTGCCGCACTGCCAGGTGCGGCCGATGGCGTCGGTCAGGTGGAATTCCACCTTGGGGCCGTAGAAGGCGCCCTCGCCGGCCAGCTCCTCGAACTCCAGGCCGTTGGCGGTCAGGGCGTCGCGCAGGCCCTGCTCCGCCTTGTCCCACACCTCGTCGCTGCCGGCGCGCACGTCGGGGCGCAGCGCCAGCTTCACGGCGATCTTGTCGAAGCCCAGATCCTTGTACACGCCCAGTTGCAGCTTGAAGTAATCCGCGGCCTCGGACGGCACCTGGTCCTCGGTGCAGAAGATGTGGGCGTCGTCCTGGGTGAAGGCGCGGACGCGCAGGATGCCGTGCAGCGCGCCCGAAGGCTCGTTGCGGTGGCAGGCGCCGAATTCCGCCAGGCGCATGGGCAGGTCGCGGTAGCTCTTCAGGCCTTGGCGGAAGATCTGGACGTGGGCCGGGCAGTTCATGGGCTTCACGCCCAGGAACTTCTCACGGCCCTGGTCGTCCACCGACTCCCGGATCTTGAACATGTTGTCGCCATACATGTCCCAGTGGCCCGACGCCTTGAACAGGCTGCTGTCGTAGAGCTGCGGCGTGCGCACCTCCAGGTAACCGGCGTCCTTCAGCTTGGCGCGGATGTAGCGTTCCAGCGCCTGCCACAGCGTCCAGCCCTTGGGGTGCCAGAAGACGCTGCCCGCCGCCTCTTCCTGCAGGTGGAACAGGTCCATCTCGCGGCCCAGCTTGCGATGGTCGCGCTTCTCCGCTTCCTCGATCTGGTGCAGGTGCTCCGCCAGCTCCTTCTCCGTCCGCCAGGCGGTGCCGTAGATGCGCTGGAGCATGGGGTTGCGGCTGTCGCCGCGCCAATAGGCGCCCGCCACCTTCATCAGCTTGAAGGCGTGGCCGATCTTGGACGTGGACGGCAGGTGCGGGCCACGGCAGAGGTCATACCAGCCGCCCTGGCGGTAGATGGTGATCTTCTCACCCGCCGGGATGTCGCCGATGATCTCGGCCTTGTAATGCTCGCCGATGGACTTGAAGTGGGCGATGGCCTCGTCCCGGTCCCAGACTTCGCGCGTGAAGGGGCTGTCCGCATCCACGATCTCGTGCATGCGCTTCTCGATCTTCACCAGGTCGTCGGGCGTGAACGGCTCATCCCGGGCGAAGTCATAGTAGAAGCCCGTGGATATCGCTGGGCCGATGGTGACCTGTGTGCCGGGGTACAGTTGCTGCACCGCCTCCGCCAGGATGTGGGCGCAGTCGTGGCGGATCAGTTCCAGCGCGTAGGGCGCGTCGCGCGTCAGGATGGCGACCTTGGCGTCATGCTCGATGGGGCGCGACAGGTCGCGCTCCTCCCCATCCACCGTGACGGCCAGCGCGGCCTTGGCCAGGCTCTTGGAGATCGACTGCGCGACCTCCAGGCCCGTCACGCCCGCCGCGTAAGTTCGCACGTTGCCGTCGGGCAGCGTGATCGCGATCTGGGGCTGGTCAAGGTTTTCGGCGGTCGTCATGGCGTTCAGGGTTTGTCCTAATTGAAGAAAGGCGACTTTGGGTAGCGGGGGCGGAACTGTCAAGCGTTGGGCCCGGGGGTAAGCCGGCTGGCGGGTCATAAGCGCCGCATGGCTGTGTCGCCCGGGGCACAGACACGCGCAACAAGTGGAAAAATCGGCCTAAACCGTGACGTTTCCCCCATCTGGTTCCCCATCCGGCCCAATATCCGGCTTGGGTCTCAGGCGCAGGGCCGTCTCCACCGCGTCCACGCCCAGATCCGCCAGGTCCAGCACCTTGATCCAGGTGGCGTCGGGACCCCAGGGGGCGGAACGCGCGGGATCAGTGTGGTGCGACATGATCATCAGCGTCGGGCAGCCCAGCGCCGCCGTCAGGAAAATGGGGCCGGTGTCGTTGCCCACCGCCCCCTCGGCCCGGCGCGCCAGGCTGGCCAACTGGGCCAGGCTGGTGCGTCCCACCAGATCCACCGCCCAGGGACAGTCCCGAACGATGGCCTGCGCCGCGTCGCGGTCAGCCTCGGTGCCCACCACCACCGGCGTCAGGCCCCGATCCGCCAGGCGCCGCCCCAACGCGGCATAGCGGTCCGCCGGCCAGCGCTTGTGCGGCAAATGGGGGAACAGCCCGGCACCAGCAGGACGAAGGGCCCCTTCGGCGCCAATTCCCCCACCTCCCCCGCCAGCCAGTCCAGATCGGCGGGGCCGGTATCGGGAACGCCGGCGGCCTCAAGCTGTACGCGGTAGCGGTCGTGATTGTGCAGCCCCGTCACCTGGGGCAGCGGAAAGGCAGCCCCCTTGGCGGCACCGGACCACAGCGGCCGGCGCCCGGGGCCCATCAGCCAGAAGTACCGGGCCGTGCGCGGCTTGTTCTGCAGGTCATAGATGGTGTCGAAGCCGCCGGCGCGCAAGCGGGAGCGCAGGCGCAGGTAGGCCAGCGGGTTGCGGCCCCGCGGGTCGGCCCATACGGCGTCGAACCAGGGCATGGTCCGGCCGAAGCCGACGAAGGCCGACCCGGTCAGCAGGGTGATGTGGGCCGATGGATGGCGGCGGCGGATGGCCTGGAAGGCGTCGAAGCATTGCACCAGGTCACCCAGCGCACCCAGGCGGATGACCAGGATGCGTTCCGCGCTGGACACAGGTTCCGTACCGGACGCGGGCCCGGTGGGCACCGTCACGGGCCAGCCTTGCGGTAGGCCGCCATGCCGACGGTGGCGCGCAAGTGCAGCAGCTCGGCATACACACCCAGCGTGGCGTCGCACATGCGTTCGCGGGTGTAGTTCCGCAGCACGAAGCGGCGCGCGTCAGCGGCCAGGGCCCGGCGTTGCAGGCTGTCCAGCGCCAAGGCTTCGCCAATGGCGGCGGCCATGGTGGCGGGGTCACCCGGCGGCACCACCAGCCCCGTCTCGCCATCAATCACCGTTTCCGCCACGGCGCCGTGGTTGGTGACGATGACCGGCTTGCCCATGGCCTGGGCCTCGACGATCACGCGGCCGAACGCCTCGGGCTGGGCCGAGGCGCTGACCACCACGTCGGACAGCAGGTAGGCCGCCGCCATGTCGTTGCAATGGTCGGCGATGGTGACCTGGCCTTCCAGGCCCAGTTCACGGATGCGCGCCACCAGTTCCGCCCGATACTCCGTCCGCCCCTGGTCGGAGCCCACCAGCACGGCGCGCACGTCATCGCGCCCTAGCCGGGCGATGGCCTCGATCAGGTCCAGTTGCCCCTTCCAGCGGGTCAGCCGACCGGGAAGCAGGATGATGCGCTGGTCCTCCGGCAGGCGCCAGTCGCGCGCCAGCTTGATCAGCCGTTCCTGGCTGACCCGCTCCGGATCCAGGGTAAAGGTGTCGACCCCGCGCGGAATGGTGCGCAGCCGGTCCGGCCCCACGCCATACTTGTCCGCCACATGCTCCGCCACAAAGCGGGAAACGGCGATGACGCGGTCGCCCTTGCCCATGACCGCGTTATAGCGGCGCTTCATCTCGCCCTTGAAGTTGTACGGGGCGTGGAAGGTGGTGACGAAGGGGATACCGGTGCGCCGCGCCGCCAGCCAGGCGCTCCACGCCGGCGCGCGCGACCGCGCGTGGATGATGTCCACGCCGCGCTGACGGATCAGGGATTCCAGCCTGGCGGCGTTGCGCCAGATGGTGAAGGGGTTCTTGGAGGCCAGCGGCAGGGTGATGTGCTCGGCCTTGTACCGTTCCAGCTCACGCGCCATGGGGCCGCCGCTGGAGGCCACCAGGGCTGTGCCCCCGGCGCGCATGAGGGCGGCGGCCATGTCGATGCACCCGCGCTCCGCCCCCCCGTCACCAGGCTGGGGATGACCTGCAGCACCACGGGCCGGCCACCGCCGAACCAACCGGCGATATCGGTGGCATCGGCGGCCCCATCGGAACTGGCCCCAGGGGGGGCCGGCGCGGGATTGCCGGTGTCGGTCGAGGCCGTTAGGGTGCCGGGAGCGTGGGTCAAGGTCATTCGGGGAAGGCAAAAATGGCGGGGACGTCGATACATAGCGTACAGCGGGGGGCCGCCACCATAGCCTATCGACGTAGCGCCGGACGCGGCCCCGGAATTGTCTTTCTCGGTGGCCTGAAGTCCGACATGACCGGCAGCAAGGCGACAGCCTTGGAAGGCTACACGCGGGACCGTGGCCATGCCTTCGTCCGTTTCGACTACCAGGGTCACGGCGCCTCAAGCGGCGATTTCCGTGATGGCACCATCGGCACCTGGGCGGACGACGCCATCGCGGTGCTGGACCAGGTGACGGAGGGGCCGCAGATCCTGGTGGGGTCCAGCATGGGCGGCTGGATCATGCTGCTGGCCGCCCTGGCCCGGCCGGAGCGGGTGCGCGCCCTGGTGGGCATCGCCCCGGCGCCGGACTTCACCGAACGGCTGATGTGGGCCCGCATGGACGGTGAGGCCCGCACCACGTTGATGCGTGACGGGGAATGGCGCCAGCCCTCCCTCTACGATGACGCGGGCTATCCCATCACCAAGGCCCTGATCGAGGATGGCCGGCGCCACCTGCTGCTGGACCGGCCCCTGGCCCTGCCACCGGTGCCGGTGCGCCTGATCCATGGCCAGCGCGATCCTGACGTGCCCTGGCAAACCAGCCTGGACCTGGCCGCCGCCATCACCCATGACGACGTGCGCGTCACCCTGGTGAAGGATGGCGACCACCGCCTGTCCCGGCCCCAGGATTTGGACCTGATCACCCGCCAGGTGGGTGAGCTGCTGGACTGAGGGGACCCATGCTGAATCGCCGCACGTTGTTGCAGGCCGGGGCCACCCTGCCGCTGCTGTCCGTTCCGGCCATTTCAGCCGAGCATCCTGACGGCGTGGTCGACGCCTTCGTCCGGGATGCCGGATTCCAGGGCGTGGTCATGCTGGGCCGGGCGGGCAAGCCCGATTACGTCCGCACCGTGGGCTATGCCGATATCGAGGCCAAGGCGCCGGCCAGGGCCGACACCCCCTACGCCATCGCCTCCATCAGCAAATGGCTGACCACGGTGACGGTGCTGAAGCTGGTGGAGCGCGGTCTGCTGGACCTGGATGCGCCCCTGACCCGCAGCCTGCCCGACTATCGCGCCGACACCGGCGCCAGGCTGACCCTGCGCCGCCTGCTGTGCAATGCCAGCGGCCTGCCCAACCTGTTCATCGCCCAGGCCAAGGCCGACCCCACCCTGTTGCAAGCCGACCTGACCACGGCCCAGGCCCTTGCCCGCTTCTGCCAAGGCGACCTGGCGTTCGAGCCGGGCGCCCGGTTCGACTATCACCCGGTGAACTGGATCGTGGTCATCGCGGCGGTGGAACGGGTGACCGGCCTGCCCTTCCAGGCGGCGGTACGGTCCATCACCCTGGAGCCGCTGGGCCTGAAAGCGACGGGGGCGACAGACGCCATGCTGACGGCGGCGGCCCCCTCGTATCGCACCGTCAATCCGCCTGACCGCTGGCGCAATGACCGCCGGCCCTATCTGGCGGCCTCGGGCGGCTATGCCAGCACGGCCCCCGACCTGATGCGCGCCGCCCACGGCGTGTTCGACACGGATTTCCTGATGGCGGAGTCCCGCCGCCAACTGACCCATGTGGAGGTGCCCGCCGAGGACTACGCCCTGGGCGGACGGGTGCGCCGCCTGACCATCCAGGGGCGCACCGTTCTGGCGGGCTGGGAAACGGGACGCACGGCAGGCTATCGCCTGGTGCTGGGCCACCGGCTGGACGGCCGACGCACGGTGGTGCTGATGAACAACACCGCCTTGTCCCAGAAGACCATGGACCAGTTCGCCGACGCGCTGCTGGGCGCGGCCCCTCGCGCGTGATCCCATCATGCCGTAGGCCCCAACAGAGCCGCCGGCGCTTGAGGAACTAACGATCCCGCCTACGGAAGCGCAGGTACACCGGCACCCGGCCGGCCTCCAGCGCCTTCTGTTCATAGCGGGTCTGGACCCAGTCGGCCGGCGGCACGCGCCAGTCGGCCGCCTTGTCGGCCAGCCATTCAAAGTCAGGGTAGCGCCAGGCGTGTTCCAGCATCCAGCGGCACAGCTGCTGGTCATCGGTGGCCAGGCGCAGCTCGGCGCCGTCCTTCAGCACGCGCGCCAGGCGCGGCAGGTTGGCGGGACCGATGAAACGGCGTTCGGCATGGCGCAGCTTGGGCCAAGGGTCGGCGAACAGCACGAAGACGCGGCCCACGCTGGCCTCGGGCAGGGCGTCCAGGATGGGGCGGGCGTCATCCGGACAGATGCGGATGTTGCCGGACAGGTCCTTGGCCTCGACATGCTGCAGCAGGTTGGCGACGCCGTTGATGAAGGGCTCGCACCCGATGAAGCCGATGTCGGGGTTGGCGGCCGCCTGTTCGGCCAGATGCTCACCGCCGCCGAAGCCCACCTCGAACCACAGGTCGCGCTTGGGGGTGGGGAACAGGGTCGCGGGGTCGATGATCCCCCCGCCACCGGCGGATCCAATTGCAGGCGCGGCAGCAGCTCCTCGATCAGGCTGGTGCGATGCTGGCGCAGGGGCCGGCCGCGACGACGCCCGTAAAGCAGGGGGCGGTGCTGGGCGTGGGTGTCGTCGGTCATGATGCGATCAGGACGGGCAAGGGTCAGAAAAGCCAAGGGCCTTGGCGATCCATCGATCGGCCAAGGCCCCCGGCGTCAGGACAGGGCAAACCTTAGAACGCGCGCTTCAGCTCGTCCACCAGGTCCAGCTTCTCCCAGGAGAAGCCGCCGTCGGCGTCCGGCGTGCGGCCGAAATGGCCATAGGCCGCCGTGCGGGCGTAGATGGGGCGGTTCAGCTTCAGGTGCTCGCGGATGCCGCGGGGGCTGAGGTTCATCAGCTGACGCAGGACGTCGGACAGCTTTTCCTCATCCACCCGGCCGGTGCCGGCGGTGTCGATGTAGACCGACAGCGGGTGTGACACGCCGATGGCGTAGCTGAGCTGGATGGTGCAGCGGTCCGCCAGGCCGGCGCCCACCACGTTCTTGGCCAGGTAGCGCGCGGCATAGGCGGCCGAACGGTCCACCTTGGTCGGGTCCTTGCCGGAGAAGGCGCCGCCGCCGTGCGGGGCGGCACCGCCGTAGGTGTCGACGATGATCTTGCGGCCGGTCAGGCCGGCGTCACCGTCCGGGCCGCCGATGACGAAGCGGCCAGTGGGGTTCACGTAGAAATGGGCCTCATCGCACATCCAGCCTTCCGGCAGGACCTTCAGCACATGCGGGCGCACGATCTCGCGCACGGCGTCCTGGTCCAGGCCCTCGGCATGCTGGGTGGAGACGACGACGGAGGTGGCGCGCACCGGCTTGCCGTCCACATACTGCAGGCTGACCTGGCTCTTGGCGTCGGGGCCCAGCGCCGATACGCCGCCGTGGCGCGCGTCGGCCAGCGACTTCAGGATGCGGTGGGAATAGTGGATGGGGGCCGGCATCAGGTCGTCGGTTTCGCGGCAGGCGTACCCGAACATGATGCCCTGGTCGCCGGCGCCCTCGTCCTTGTTGCCGGCGGCGTCGACGCCGACCGCGATGTCCGCGGACTGGGCATGCAGGTAGCACTGCACCTCGGCCGTCTTCCAGTGGAAGCCTTCCTGCTCGTAGCCGATGGCCTTCACCGTCTCGCGGGCCACGCCCTCGATTTCCTTCAGCAGGCCTTCGGGGCCGCGCACCTCACCGGCGATGACGATGCGGTTGGTCGTGGCCAAGGTTTCGCAGGCCACGCGGGCGTACGGATCTTGTGCCAGGAAAAGATCGACCACACCGTCAGAGATTTGGTCGCAGACCTTGTCCGGATGACCTTCGGAAACGGACTCGCTGGTGAAGACGTAATTGGATTGGGCCACGGGACGCCTCGACTAATGTAACGACGGCTATTTACGGCGGAGCGATGTTATATCGACAAAAAAACGCCGCGCGGGCTTATGCAGCCAGGCGGCGTTTTTCGCAGGCTTCTACAGCGCGGTCAAGGGGCAGGCCCCCATCACGCAACGTCAGCCACAGATTCCACACCGGAATTGGCGACGGCCTTGGTCAGTTCGAACAGGCGCTTGCGCACGGCGGGGTCGGAAATGCGGTAATAGGCGCGGACCAGTTCCAGCGTCTCGCGCTTGGCCATCGGGTCGGCGTCGAAGCCCATGTCCGGGGACAGGGCCTCATCCACGACGTCGTTCGGCGTGTCGCCGGCCATGTCGTCGAAGAAGAAGGACACCGGCACGTCGAGCACGCGCGACAGGTCGAACAGGCGCGAGGCACCGATGCGGTTGGCCCCGCGCTCGTACTTCTGCACCTGCTGGAAGGTCAGGCCGATGGCCTCCCCCAGCTTTTCCTGGCTCATGCCCAGCAGGGTGCGGCGCAAGCGCACGCGGCTGCCGACATGGACGTCGATCGGGTTGGGTTTTCCGATCCGAGGCCGCCCACCGGTGGAACGGCGGGCCACAACTGCACTCTCCATGATCCAAATCCTCACGTTACGGATCGATTACGACCCTAAGCCAAGCGTTCCCGGACGGTCAAGGCGCACCGCCTGCATCCCACCGTCCCACTCCCTGGCCCTTGTTCGGTCCGTCGCCCGGAAACCGGGCCTCGCGCAGGGGCGCATGATCCATTCGATCACAGGCCAGCGCCGGATCCCGGTGACAATCGCGGGGTTAAAAACCCCAACGGCGGCGCCACGGGTTCTGGTGCGGCCAATCACGGACTTCCGGCATGGGCATCAAGGGCACTGCCTACCCTGATACAGCCGAAGCGTGAAAAAATAGATAACGCCCATTACGGCCAAGAGTAAAGCGGCCAAGGGGCCATCACCCCATCGGGCATAAGGCGTAGGCTGAATCGTCGGTTCAGGCAGCGGAAGGTCAAGCACCCCGCGCGTCCCCAGCGCCAGGCGGCCCAATTCGCGGCCATAGGGGTCGACCACCGCCGAAATGCCGGTGTTGGCGGCGCGCACCAAGGGCAACCCTTCCTCGATGGCGCGCATGGTGGCGATGGCCAAATGCTGGTGCGGCCCGGCGGTGAGGCCGTACCAGGCGTCGTTGGTGACGTTCAGCAGCCAGCGGGGCCGCGCCGGGGGGACGGCGTCTTTTGTCGCACCCCCCTTGGGCGTGCCCCCGGTGCCGGCCTCCTGCGCCGTCACCATACCGGGGAAGATGACCTCGTAACAGATCAGCGGGCTGACCGGCGGCAGGCCGGGAAGATCGAGGGTACGGGGCCCCGGCCCCGATCCCAGGATGGAATTGCCCGGCGACACCAGGGCCACCGCCCGCAGGGGCAGCCAGCGGCGCAGAGGGGTGTATTCACCGAAAGGCACCAGGTGGGCCTTGTCGTAATGGTCCAGCACCTGGCCCTGGTCGTTCACCACCACCAGACTGTTCCAATAGGTGTCGGTGCCATCCTCCGCGCCTGGCTGACCCGCGGGCGTCAGCCGCAGGGTGCCCGTGAGGGTCAGGCCGCCGGGCGGGGTCACCTGGCCCACCGCCTTCAGCAGCTCCGGCTCATCCTCCAGCAGGTAGGGCACGGCCGTCTCCGGCCAGACCAGGGTAGTGACGGGGGACTGGCCCGGAGGTTGTGGTTGTCGCGACAGCGCCAGCAGCAGGCGGACATGATCCAGTTCCAGCTGCGCGTTCCACTTGTCCGTCTGGGGAATGTTGGGCTGCACCAGGCGCAGCATGACCCCCGGCACCAGCGGCGCCTCGCCCGCCGGCACGCGCGCGATGCCGTAGGCGGCCATCAGGGCCACCAGGCCCAGGCCCACCGCCGGGGCCATCCAGGGCCGGCGCCCGCCATCGGCCAGCACCGCCGGCAGGCTGGCGGGCAACACCGTCAGCAGCGTCACGCCGTAAACCCCGACCAGGGAGCCGACCTGCGCCGGGCCGGGCAGGCCGACCCAGACATAGCCCATCAGGTTCCAGGGGAAGCCAGTGAAGGCATGGCCGCGCGCATATTCCACCACCGTCCACAGCACGGCGAACAGCAGGCAGCGGGAGACACCTCCGATCCGAAAGCGCCGCACCAGGGCCCACCAGGCCAAGGTGCCCGTCCCCACGAACAGGCCCAGCAGGAACGGCAAGCCGGCCACGGCCAAGGGCAGCATGGGCCAGAAACGGGGGAAGACCAGCAGGGCCGCCCCCACCCAGTACAGGCCCAACACGAAATGGCCGAAGGCGAAGGCCAGGCCGGTCCAGAAGGCGCCGGCCGGACGCTCCACCCCATCCAACAGCCAGATCAGGCCGGGAAAGGCCAGCCACAGCACCGGGACGGCGTTCACGGGGGGCATGGCCAGCGTGGCGAGGCCGCCGAGAAGGGCGGCCAGGCCCAGGCGACGCCAACGGCCGCCCTCGCGCAGACGGGTGGCGAGGCGGGCCAGACGGTCGGGCAGGCTCACGATGGGGATGCTCTCCGGTTGCGGGGGCGTCAGGAACCCGTCGCCAAGGGCAGGTCCTGGCCGGGTACCGTGGGCAGGTTGCGCACGCGCAGCCGCTTGATGCGCCGGGGGTCGGCGTCCACCACCTCGAACTCGATGCCCGAGGGATGGACCAGCGTCTCGCCCCGGCGGGGGATGCGGCCGGCCAGGGAGAAGACCAGGCCACCCAGGGTGTCGACCTCCTCCCGCTCTTCCTCGTCCAGGACGGGGCCGACGCGGGCCTCGAAATCCTCCAGCGGCAGGCGGGCGTCGGCGATCAGCGTGCCGTCGGGGCGTTCCACGATGCGCGGCTGCACCGCGTCGTCATGTTCGTCCTCGATCTCGCCGACGATCTCCTCCACCAAATCCTCGATGGTCACCAGGCCGTCGATGCCGCCGAACTCGTCCACCACCAGGGCCATGTGCTGGTGCGCCTGGCGCATGTGCAGCAGCAGGTCCAGGACCGGCATGCTGGGCGCCACGATCTGCACCTCGCGCACGATGGATTCCAGGTCGAAGGGCCGCTGGTCGGCCACCACCGCCAGGATGTCCTTGATGTGGACCATGCCGATGACATCGTCCAGCGTCTCGCGGTAGACCGGCATGCGCGAGTGCGCGTCCTCGGAAAACCGGCGGATCAGATCTGGTAGGCTGATCGAGGCCTCGATGCCCAGGATGTCGGCGCGCGGCACCATGATGTCGACCACGGTCCGGCCCCGGAGCTTCAGGATGTTGGCCAGCAGCGTGCGCTCATTGCCGCCCACGGACGTTTCGTCCGCGCTGCTGTCCTCGATCAGCTCTTCAATGGTGTCGCGCAGCGTGGGATCCACGCGCCCGCCCAGGGCGGCCCGCAGCCAGCCCCGGAATTGCTGGGTCAGTGACCCGTGATCTTCGGCCCCGTCTTCACGGGGCGTTCGACTGTCGGAAAGATCGGCCATCGTTTAGCGCGTGGTCTCTTCGCTCTGAGGGTCTTCGCGGGTGGGGCCGGCACCGTCCCGGTAGGGATCGGCTATGCCCATGTCCGCCAGGATCACCGTCTCCAGCCGTTCCATGGTCTCGGCCTCGGCGTCCTCAATGTGATCATAGCCCAATAAGTGCAGCACGCCATGGATCACAAGGTGGGTCAAGTGGTTGGCGACGGGTTTGTTCTGTTCCGCCGCCTCCGTCATCAAGGTTTCATACGCCAGGATGATGTCGCCCAGCAGATAGGGCGGGCGGTCCATCCCTTCCGGCAGCTCAAATTCCTCGTCCTCGTCCTCGTCCCCCAGCATGGGGAAGGAGAGGACGTTGGTGGGCTTGTCCTTGCCCCGGTACTGGTGGTTCAGCACGCGCACGGCGGCGTTGTCGGACAGCAGAATGGACACCTCGCCCTCCCCTTCCGGCAGGGCGTCGGCATCCACCGCCAGCGCCTGGACCAGGGCCTTGCGCGCGGCCTTGGTCACCACCTCCTCGACCCCGGGGATGGTGGCCTCCCAGTCGCCGGCCTCGACCTCGACGATGATCTCCAGGGCATCGGCCCGGGCCGTGTCCACGGTCATTCCCCGGTCTCCGGCGCCTTGGCCATTTCCACCGGCCGCTTGCGCCGGGCGTCGGCGCGGTCATAGGCGTCGACGATGCGGCCCACCAGCGGGTGGCGCACCACGTCGGCGGCGGAGAAATGGACGAAGGCGGCCCCCTGCACGCCCTCCAGCACCTCAACCGCCTCGCGCAGGCCGGACTTCACGCCGCCGGGCAAATCCACCTGGCTGAGGTCGCCGGTGATGGCCATGCGGCTACCCTCGCCCAGGCGGGTCAGGAACATCTTCATCTGCATGGGCGTGGTGTTCTGCGCCTCGTCCAGCACGACGAAGGCGTTGGCCAGCGTGCGGCCGCGCATGAACGCCAGGGGCGCCACCTCGATCTCGCCCGAGCCCAGGCGCTTGGCCACCTGCTCGGCCGGCAGCATGTCGTAGAGCGCGTCGTACAGTGGGCGCAGGTAGGGGTCCACCTTCTCGCGCATGTCGCCGGGCAGGAAGCCCAGCTTCTCCCCCGCCTCCACCGCCGGGCGGGACAGGACGATACGGTCAACCCGGCCGGTGATCAGCAGCGACACCGCCTGCGCCATGGCCAGGTAGGTCTTGCCCGTGCCGGCGGGGCCCAGGCCGAACACCAGCTCGTTCTCCGCCAGCGCCTTGAGGTAGGCGGCCTGGGTGGGGGAGCGGGGGGTGATATCGCGGCGGCGGGTCTTCAGCACCGCCTCGGGCCGGGTGATGGAGGCCAGGGCCCGGCCCCGGCTTTCGGCATCGACCCCTGTGGCGATGCGCATGGCGGCGTCCACCTCGGCCGGGCCGACGGGCATGCCCCGCTTCAGCCGTTCCCACAGCGCGTCCAGGGCGGCGCGCGCGGCACCGGTGGCGTCTTCCGGACCGGTGATGGTCAGGCAATTGCCGCGGCTGATGAGGCTGACCCCCAACTGGCGCTCGATGCGGCTCAGATACTGTTCATGTTCCCCGAACAGCAGGGGAAGCAGGCGATTGTCATCGAACTGCAGGTCGATGCGCTGGTCCGTTCCGGACACGTGGGTCACGCCGTCATCTCCTGATGATTGGCCTTGATGTCGGGGGCGACACCGGACGGGGCGGTTTTGTTCCCCAGAACCGTCTCGGTGGTGACGACCTCGCCGCCCAGGCTGCTGGCCGAGGCGGCGGTGATGCGCACCGGGACCACCTGGCCCAGCAGGCGGTCGGGGGCGGCGGCGTGGACCGCCTGCATGTGGGGGCTGCGGCCCAGCAACTGGCCCGCATGCTTGCCGCGCCGGTCGAACAGCACCTCCTGCACCGTGCCCAGCAGGCTGGCGTTGAAGGCGCGCTGCTGTTCGGCCAGCAGGGTCTGCACCGCCTCCAGCCGTTCCGACTTGTCATCCTCGGTCAGGCGGCCTTCCGCCATCGCGGCGGCGGGAGTGCCGGGGCGGGCGCTATACTTGAAGGAATAGGCGCTGGCGAAGCCGACGTCGGTGATCAGCCGCAGGGTGGCGGCGAAATCCTCCGCCGTCTCGCCGGGGAAGCCGACGATGAAGTCGCTGCTGAGCGCCAGGCCCGGCCGGGCGGCGCGCAGCTTGTCGACGATGCGGCGATAGTCGTCGGCGGTGTGCTTGCGGTTCATGGCCGCCAGGATGCGATCCGACCCGCTTTGCACCGGCAAATGGACGAAGGGCATGAGCTGCGGCACCTCGCCATGGGCACGGATCAGGTCGTCATCCATGTCCCGGGGGTGGGAGGTGGTGTAGCGGATGCGGGAAAGCCCGTCGATCTCCGCCAGTTCACGGATCAGCCGGCCCAGACCCCAGGTGCCACCGCCGGGACCTTCGCCGTGGTAGGCGTTGACGTTCTGGCCCAGCAGGGTGATTTCCACCGTGCCGTTGGCCACCATGCGCCGCGTCTCTTCCAGGATCTGCGTGGCGGAGCGGGAGTATTCGGCACCGCGCGTATACGGCACGACGCAGAAGGTGCAGAACTTGTCGCATCCCTCCTGGACGGAGACGAAGGCAGATGGCCCCTGCGGTGTTGCGCCCTCGCCCGGCAGCAGGTCGAATTTGCTTTCCACCGGGAAGTCGGTGTTGATGACGCCGCCGGCGCCGCGCACGGCCCGGGTGACCATCTCCGGCAGCTGGTGATAGGTCTGCGGGCCGAACACCATGTCGACATGGGGCGCGCGGGCCATGATCTCCGCGCCCTCGGCCTGGGCGACGCAGCCGGCCACGGCGATGATCATGCGCTCGCCCTGTGCGGCCTTCTCCTGCTGCTGCAGGCGCAGGCGGCCCAGCTCGGAATAGACCTTCTCCGACGCCTTCTCACGGATGTGGCAGGTGTTGAGGATGACCATGTCGGCCCCCTCCGCCTCTTCCGCTGGTTCATAGCCCAGCGGCGCCAGGACGTCGGCCATGCGGCCGCTGTCATAGACGTTCATCTGGCAGCCGTAGGTCTTGATGAACAGCTTCTTACGCGAGGTCGCCACACCCAACTCCCTGCCCCTGCCGGCCCTTGGCCCGGGAACACCGCACGAACACAAAAGGCGCGCCGGCCCAGGGCTGGCGCGCGGACCGTAACATCGGGCGGCCGGCGGTCGTAGTCAAGGTGGGCATGGGTCAATACAGGGTCCAGCCGGGGCTGTTCCCATTCGGAAAGACGGCGGGGTCAAGCCATCCCCCTGGCCGCCCCCGTCGCGGCTTCCGGCCCGATACCGGCCGGGGCGGCGGGCCGGGCCACCGGCACCGGACGCGACCAGCGGCCGGCCACGGCGCGGTCCACCCCGGCGGCCACCACCTGCCAGCAATGGTCCGCCAGGGCCTTGCGCGAGCTGAAGTCCTCCAGCGACACCACGGGATGGAACTCCACCCGGATGCGCAGGCGGCCGGCGCCGATCATCTGCCAGAGGTGGGGCGGCAGCTCCATGTCGCCATACCAGGCGTACAGGGGGCGCAAATCATGCCCCAGGGGCAGGTTGTCCAGGTGGGTGCAGACGACGCTGACCGGCTGAACCGCCACGGCACGGCCATCCACCTGGGTGTTGGCCACGGCGAACAGCGCCGTCTTGAAGGGCAGCACGCGATTGCCGTCGCTGCTGGTGCCCTCGGGGAACAGCACCAGGCTGTCACCGGCGATCAGGCGGCCGGCCATGTCATCGCGCTGCTTGCCCGCCTCGCGCTTGTTGGCGCGGTTGACGAAGACGGTGCGCTGCAGCTTGGCCAGCAGGCCGAACAGCGGCCATAGGCCCACCTCGGACTTGGCCACGAAGGAGCACGGGATGACGGAGCCCAGGACCGGGATGTCCAGGTAGGAGGAATGGTTGGAGACGAACAGCGTCGGCCGGTCCACCGAGGGCTGACCCACCACGTCCACGTCCAGCGCCAACATCAGGCGGCAGCACACCCGGTGGTAAAAGCGGGGAAAGCGCGCCTGTCCCGGCAGGTTGAGCGACACCAGGGTCGCCTGCACGGGGATGCACAGGAAGGTCCACGCCATGTAGAGGGCCAGGCGCAGGAAACCGGCACGGGTGGAGCCGATCGCCATGGAATGCCCTCCTCCGGGTGCGAATGAAAATGAATGGGATGCCGGCAGGATCAGATCAACGCCGATCCGCGCCGTTCGTAGTGGCGGAGGTACTTGTCGGTGATCATGTCGGTCTTCACCACGATGGAAACGTCGGTGGTGTTGAACTGGTGATCGACCACGGCGCCATCACCCACGAAACCGCCCAGGCGCAAGTAGCCCTTGATCAGCGGCGGCACCAGGGCCAGACCCCGGCGCGCGTCCACGTCATGCTCCGCCATCAGGCGCATGTCGACATAGCGGTGCGGCAGGGCGACGGGGCGCAGGGCCGGCGGCGCCAGGTGGTGGTAATGCAGGTAGGACAGCGGCAGGGCCAGCGCCTTGGGATCGGTCCCCGGCAGGCTGGCGCACCCGAACAGCAGGTGGATGTCGTAAACCGCGACGTAGGCCGCGATGCCGCGCCACAGCAGCTGCATGGCGTGACGGCTGCGGTAGGCCGCATCGACGCACGACCGGCCCAGCTCCAGAATCTCGCCCCGGTACTCCTCCAGCCGCGAGATATCGTATTCATCGCTGGAGTAGAAGGAGCCGGCGCGGGCGGCGGCGGCGCGGCGGATGAGGCGGTAGGTGCCCACGACACCGGCGGCGCCGGCGCCCTGGGCGTGGTCGATGACCAGCAGGTGGTCGCACAGCGGGTCGAAATCATCGAAATCGCGGCGCAGGCGCGCCATTTCCGGCGTCGCTTGCGCTTCCATCTCTTCGTAGAAGACCCGGTAGCGGATGGCCTGGGCGGCCTCAACCTCGGCCTTCGTCTCGGCCAGGCGGACCTCCAAGCTCCCCATGCGAAGATCGCCAGAGGTCAGAGCGTCGATCGTGATGTCAGCCATGCTCTCGTTCGCGGTCCTTGAGCGGCGCCAGAGGCGGTCGCGATTTGCGTGACGCGTTCCCCGTCCGAAGTCCCGGCCTGTCGAAGCCGGGCTTATGGTCCCCGGAAAAACGCTTCCGCCATTGGCATACCACAAAGCGCGGCGGGGCGGTCAACCGAGTCATGTGCCCCAACCCCACCGGGTCACGAAACATTCACGGGTCTGTTAGGCTGCAGAAATATTCGGAGCGATCTCGCCAGGGGTGTGGCGGGTGAGCCGTAATCATGGTGGCGCCGGACGGCCCCTGCGGATGTTCCGGAAAGTGGCAAAGGCGCCTTAAGTGCCCGATGTCGCTGGATAGAGGACAGGACGGCAGCCCGACCGGCCAGCCGTCACCCCCTTACCCTTCCCTCGTCCCTCAAAGCCTGGAACACCAGCCTTGACGTCGGCATCGAACCGGGCCGCCCGTGTCACGGCGCAGCCCTACCATGCGCGCGGGCTATCGGGAGGATTACTCCGGCCGCGACCAGCCGGATCCGCCGCGCCGGGGCGTCAGGCGTCGCCGCGCGCCCGGGTGCCCAGGCCGATTTCCTTGGCCAAGCGCGAGCGTTGCTTGGCGTAATTCGGCGCCACCATGGGATAGTCCGTCGGCAACGACCACTTCTCCCGGTATTCCTCGGGCGTCATGTTGTAGGCCGTCTTCAGATGGCGCTTCAGCATTTTCAGCTTTTTCCCATCCTCAAGGCACACAATGTATTCAGGCGTGACCGAGCGCTTGATGGGAACGGCGGGCTGGGGCTTTTCCACGGCCGCCGGCTGGTCCTGGCCGATGTTGGTCAGGGTTTTGTAGACCTGCTCGATCAGCCCGGTCAGATCGGCGGGTGGGACGGTATTATTGGAGACATGGGCGGAAACAATTTCCGTGGTCAGGGACAACAACTCATTCGCCGCGGACGGACCGGTCATTTTCCTTACTCCAAGGATTCAGTACCTGACTTGTATAAGTCTAAACCATAGGCATGGCAATAACGTTCAAGTCCATCGTGCGAGGATAGAGTGACAAGCGAGACAGCTATAATCAGTCTTTTGGATATAACGATGCAAGTTTGCCCTATTACCTTTGTCAGAGCCAAACTTGCGGTCGAAAAGCTGAGGCCGGGTGAAACGCTGGAAATTCGCCTCAACAGCGGTGAGCCGCTGCACAACGTGCCCCGATCCTTGATTGAACATGGATATACAGTGGAGATGCGTGGACCGGAGCGGATTGACATGCCGGAAGGCGTACATCGCATACGTGTGACACGATGAACTCTACCCGCTTTTTTTGTTGCCGACCGGCAGGCAGCTTGTTTTACGCCGTTCCGCCCGCGCCGACTTCCCGGCGAAGGAGCATCGCGGCCACGGGCTGGCCGGCGAGGTGGTAGTAATTTGCCCGCCGGCCGACGGGCTCGAAACCGGTGGCGGCGTAAAGGCGGCGGGCTGGCGTGTTGGTTTCCGCCACTTCCAAATAAAGGGCGGCGGCCCCGGCCGACGCGGCCCTGTCGACGCAGGCCTGAACCAGGGCGGCGCCCAACCCCCGGCCTCTGGCATCCGGGATAACCCCGATGGTCAGGATTTCCGCCTCATCAACCACGGTGCGGATCAGGGCCATGCCCAAGGGCAAGCCCGGTGGTTGATCGCCATCCAGGATCATGAGGGCGGCCACGCCCGGCAGACTGAGAAGGTCGGCGATGGCCTGGGCCGACCAGGCCGGCCCGGCGACAGTAGCGTCGGCGAAGCACAGGGCATGCACCGCCGCCAGCACCTCAACCTCCGCCGCCAGCGCCGGGCGGACATGCCAGGAGGACATCATCGTCCGGCTCCGGGCTGGGCCACCGTGACGTCGGGCGCTCGGATGTACAGGGGGTTGGCCGGGTGGGCCGCCAGCGTCGCCGGGGTGGCCATCGCCGCCAGGCGCGCCACCGCCAGCGCCGGCCCCTCCGGCGCCAGGGCGGCGACGGTGTGGTCACAGCCCGCAGCGGCCAGGACGGCGGCCACCGCCGGCGCGGCATCGCCCAGTAGCAAGGGCGGGCCGGCGAAGCGGGCGGCGAAGGCCGGCACGTCGGCCGGCAACACGGCCTCCGGCGGGGACAGGGGGGCCCCCGCGGGATCGAACGCCTGCAGGTAAAAATCCTCGCGGCGGCTATCGATAGCGACCAACAGGGGGGCGGAACGGCCAGCCGGCACAAGGGGGCCGCCCAGGCCATGAACAGCGGCGTGGGCGAAGGCCTCCAGCCCGGTGACCCCCATCAGCGGGCGGCCGGACGCCAGCGCCAGGCCCCGCGCCGCCGCCAAGCCGACGCGCAGGCCGGTGAAGGCGCCGGGGCCGATGGTGACGCCATGGCGGTCGATGGCGGCGTAATCCAGGCCGGCCTGGGCCAGCACCTCCCCCACCAGGGGCAGAAGCCGCTCCGCCTGCCCCCGGGACAGGGGCTCGGCCCGTGCCGCCAGGGCCTCAGAGTGTCCCGTGGCCGGATCGAAACGCCACAGCGCCACGGCACAGACGCTGGTGGCGGTGTCGATGCCCAATGCTATCGTGGGGCCGTCGGCCGGCGCGCCGGTGCTGGATTGGCCGCTCGATTGGCCCATATGGCGGTTTCCCTAAAACAGTCCCAAGCAAGGCAGCAGACGACCATGGCGCCCACCGGCCAGCCGCGTTTCGTGACCATCGCCCCGGAGACGGGGTTCGACGTCGACCTGGACCTTCGCTATGCCACGGCGGACAACCTGACGGGAAGCCCCCTGTACGCGCGTCCGGCCTGCCTGCTGCACCCGGAGGCGGCCGAGCGTCTGGCCCGCGCCGTGGTTCGCGCCGGCGCGCTGGGCTTGCGGTTGCGGGTGTTCGACGCCTATCGCCCGCCCCAGGCGCAATGGGCGCTGTGGCGCGCCCTGCCCGACCCGGTGTTCATCGCCGACCCGCGGTCAGGGTCCAACCACACGCGGGGTGTGGCCGTGGACCTGACTCTGGCCCAGGCCGATGGAACGCCGTTGGAAATGGGGACCTGCTTCGACGACATGAGTCCGCAGGCCCATCACGGGGATGACACGGTCAGCCCAGCGGCCCAGCGCAACCGGGCCCTGCTGCTGGGCATCATGGCCGTGGCGGGCTGGACGCATTATCCGGCGGAGTGGTGGCATTACCAGTTGCCGGACGCCCACCTCCACCCGCTGGTGGACGACGGCGCCCTGGGCCCAAGGCTGGCAGCCTGAACCCAGGGCCGGGACGACGGCGACCGACGGGGTCAAACTATGCTGCACGCCTCTTCGAACGCCAGGCGCGGCAGGCGCGGGAAGACCTTGGACGGATCGCCGTAGCCCAGATTGCACAGGAAGTTGGACTTCACCGTGCCCCCAGGGAAAAACTCGGCGTCCACCTTGGCGTTGTCGAAACCGGACATGGGCCCGCAATCCAGCCCCAGGGAACGGGCGGCCAGTATGAGATAGGCGCCCTGAAGGGTGCCGTTGCGGAAGGCCGTGGTGCGGGCCAATTCCTCGCTGCTGGTGAACCACGACCGGGCGTCGGCGTGGGGGAACAGGCGGGGAAGCTGCTCATAGAATTCCAGGTCGTGGCCGATGATGGCGGTGACCGGTGCCGTCATCGTCTTTTCCGTGTTGTTGCCGGACAGGGCGGGCTTCAGCCGCTGCTTGGCCTCGGGGCTGGTCACGAAAACGACGCGGGCGGGGCTGGCGTTGGCGCTGGTGGGTCCGAACTTGAACAGGTCGTACAGCTCACGCAGCAGGGCCTCGGGCACCGGCTTGTCCAGCCAGCCGTTCTGGGTGCGGGCGGTACGGAACAACAGGTCCTTGCCTGCCTCGCTCAGGGGTTCGCTCATGGGTATGGTTTTCCTGCCTGGTGATCGTCCGGGTTGGCCCCGGACGGTGCCGGGGATCGGTGGCGCCAACACTGCCGGTCCGGCGCCACCGGGAAAATCAAGAAACCATCAAGAGCGCCGGGTGGCCACGACAACCTGGGACGCGACCATCAGCTGGCGCGCTTCACCTGCACCACGATCTGCTGCGGTTCGTTATGCAGCACCGCCTGATCGAAGTCGCGCAGGTTGTTGCTGCGGATAAGGGAGCGCACCGCCTTCACGTACACCGGCCCCAGTTCCGAATACTTGTCCAGCGTGTTGAGCAGCAGCAGGGTGTCCAGCGGCTTGCCCTGTTTACGCAGGGTGGCGCGGGTGGCGCGGAACTGCGCGTAGGCGTCATGCGTGTTCAGGTTCTGCATGTAGACGCGCACGCACTCCAGCAGATCCTCGAACTTGCGGAAGCGGGAGGTGTCACCGGGATGGCGGTTGCGCGGGGTGATGCCCTCCTTCTCCTCTTCCGACCAGGTCAGCTGGCCGAACAAGGCGTTGCCATGCTGGGCGAAGCGGGAGGTGCCCCAGCCGCTTTCCTCCGCCGCCTGGGCCAGCGCCATGGACACCGGCACCACGTCCACCCGGCGCAGCAGGGCGTCCAGGTCGATCTTGCGGGTGGGGTCCATGCCGTAGCGGGCGGCCAGGCGGGCCACCCACACCTGGTCCAGCGGCGACAGGGCTGCGCCAGCAGGGGCAGCAGCAGCCGTGGCCGGGACGGCCTCGGCGGCACCATGGGGGGCCACGCCCGGTGCCAGGGTATGGATGGCGGCCGCCACGACCTTTCCGCCCACCGGTGCATTCACCGGAGCAGCGGCGGCGACGTTGGCATTGACGGACACGGCGGCCGGGCCACCGGCCTTGGCGGCATCGGCCGGTATGCCCTTCATGCTGTCGCGCAGGGCGGTCAGGCGGGCGCGGTCACGCTCGATCTCCTCGTTCACCAGCAGCACCAGGGGCAGCATGGTGTTCACGAAGATCTGCTTGCGATCATCGACGCTGTCCATCTTGCCCAGGTCACGGGGCAGGCCGGCCAGCACGATGCGCGGTACGGGACGCTCGCCGGTACGCACCTCATCCAACGTGAAATTCTTTTCCTTGAACAGGGCCAGCAGGTTCTGCGCGTCCAGCTTGGGCTGGACGGGGGCGGGTTGCTGCGGTGCCTGGGCCAAGACCGGAGGGGTCGGGCGCGTCACGGGGACAATGAAACCGGTGGGGGCCAGAAGCGGACCGCTTCCAGACGCCAGCTCAGCGAGGGTTAACGGGAACACCGCGAAAACCATCACGAGCACGGAACCAATAGCCAGCCAGCGCTGCGCGGGAATCCCCGCAGTGTCGACCTTCGCCATTAATGAATGCTCCGAACAGTTACCGAGGAACGTCCAGACGCCCGCCCCATCGATCGCGTCCACAGCTTAGGGACATAGGGCGACCGGGGTACGCGTCCATGGGACGTTTTTGCTGCCGGAAATCAAATCCGGGATAATCCGTTCAGCCATGCCCAATGGGCCCGCCACTATGTGGGCCATTCTCCAGGCCGGCATGGCTGGACGGGAACTTACACCCAGGTGGGGACGCTTTTCCGTCGCTCCCCCCATCGGGTACCGCCCACAAACATCCTTCCCCCGTCCTTTGTTGGGGGGTGGGCGGCGCGCATACTAGCGGGCTGCGCGAACTTCGACAACCTCAGGAATGTAGTAACGCAGCATGTTTTCGATGCCGGCCTTCAATGTCGCCGTCGAGCTGGGGCATCCGGCGCAGGAACCCTTCATGCTCAAGTAGACGATACCCTTGTCGAAACCGTGAAAAGTGATGTCGCCACCATCCTGTGCCACGGCGGGACGGACGCGCGTGTCCAGCAATTCCTTAATCTGGGTGATGATCTCGGAATCTTCTTCTTCACCCGCGCTATGACCGTCTTCCGCCTCGTCCAGCAGGACGGGGCGGCCGGCGGCGAAATGTTCCATGATCCGGCCCAGAATCTGGGGCTTCAGCGTGAACCAATCCTGGTTCCCGCCCTTGGTCACGGTGACGAAATCACCGCCCAGGAAAACGCGTTCCACGCCATCGACGTCGAACAGCGCCTGCGCCAAGGGCGAGCGGTCGGCAGCCGTCCGGTCGGCAAAGTCGGCCGTCCCCCGCGCCAACACCTCCCGGCCCGGAATGAACTTCAGGGTGGCCGGATTGGGGGTGTCCTCGGTCTGGATGAACATCTGGAAAACCTTGAAAGACAACACGGAAATGCGGACTTAAAATACGACAGCGCGCCGTATGTGCATCAGCATTTTAGCCAAAATGGGGCGACTGTCCGCCAATATCAAGGCGCCAGGCAGCAAACCCGGTCTGCGCGACCCTCCGCCGCAACTGGCACGGCCTCGAAACAAGCCCGCGAAATCGCGGAATTCCTGCGGAATTAGTGGCATCTGGGCAGAGGATCCGTCCCCGCGACTGCAACCATTGGCGTATTTTAAAAGTACGGATTTTCAAAAGCGGAATGACGGCCATCACGGCTTTTAAAAACGGTCACAGTTTTAAAACAGCCCCGCAACGAGTCAAAATACACCCCCTTGGGATGTGGGAAGTGGTCAGGTGATCGCGTCCAGTTGCAGGTCGTTCAGCGAACCGGGAACGATGGTGATGGGGATGCGCAACGTGCCCGACATCTTGCCCACGATATAGGTGATGAGGGGGCCGGGCCCGGCGGTGCCGGTGCCGGCGGCCAGCACCAGGATGGAGATGGAGGGTTCCTCCGCGATCAGGGCCAGTAGTTCGTCCCGGGTGTCGCCCTCGCGCAGATAGAGGGCCGGGGGGAACCGCAGATGTCCACCACGTCGCGGGCCAGGCGCTGCAGCAGCTGCTCCGCCTCTTCCCGGCGCTCCTGGCGCATCAGGTCCTCCACTGCCGCCCAATGCTGGAAGTCGCCCGGCTCTATGCAATGCAGCAGGGCGACGCGGCCGCCGGTGCTGCGGGCGCGGCGGGCGGCATAGTGCAGGGCGACGGTCATCTCCTCCGTCTCATCCACCACCACCAGGAAGATGCGGGTGGGGCCATCGGCAGCGGGGGAGACGCCAGGGGTGGGATCATCGATGGACATGGGACGCGGCACCCATCTGTTGAACCGGTTGAAACGATCGGGCCATCAGCCCTTGCGGAACACGCTGCCGGCCAGCCAGCCGGCACCGACCGCCAACAGCACGCCCATCACGCCATAAGCCAGGCCGTCATGCTGGGCGAAGTCGAAGATGTCGGCGGAAAAGCCGATCTTGCTGACGGCCAGGGGCGTCGTCTGCGCCCCCACCACGTCACGGTCGCGGATGAGATAGACACTGACGGTGTATAGGCCGATGGGCACGTTGGCGGGGAAGCTGATGGAGGTGCGGAACAGGCGCTGGCCCAGGAACACCACCTCCCCCACCTCGGTGCCGTAGAGGCCCTCGCGCTGCTTGTTGCGGATCAGGGCGGCGCGAAATTCCGCCACCGTGGCCGCGTCAGCATCGACGCGGGGCAGCATGCGTACATGGTCGAGGCCGATTTCATGGCGCTGGGCGACCGCCGGCGGCAGCAGCGCGTCCAGCGGCTTGTTGCTGGCGACACCGTAGAAGCCGGGAACGTGCGAGAACTTCAGGGTCTCATTGTTGATCCAGATGCCGGCGATGCGGTCCTTGCGCCGCACGGTCTGGGATGTCTCCGGCCCCTCGATCACCACGGCGACATCGCCGGGCTGGTCTATGGCGCCAAACAGCACCACGTCGGTGCCGGTGAAGCCGGTGGTGATGGCGATCAGGTGGCTGGACAGATCCGCGACCAGGGTCTGGGCCCGCGCGGGCGTCCACGGTGCGGGCATGCAGAATGCCAGCAATGCCAGCATCACCATCATCCCCTTGCCGCGCGGCGCCTTCATTTGGGGCCTGCCGTGGTGGTGATGGAATAGAGGTCGTCCGGCGTCAGCACCAAGTCCACCGCCAGTTTCACCGCCACGCCCAGGACGGTCAGCGCCAGCAGGGCGCGGGCCTGTTCGCCCTTGAGGTAGCCGCTGGCGCGGGACCCCAGCTGCGCCCCCAGCACGCCGCCGACCAGCAGCATGAGGGCCAGCAGGATATCGACCGTATGGTTGGTGGCCGCCTGCAGCACGGCGGCCACGCCCGTGGTCAGGATGATCTGTAGCAGAGAGGTGCCGGCCACCAGGGTGGTGGGCATGCCCAGGATGTAGATCATGGCCGGCACCAGCAGGAAGCCGCCGCCGATGCCCATGATGGCCACCAGCACGCCCCCGATGAAGCCAATGCCCACCGGCAGCAACACGCTGATGTACAATCGCGAGCGGGGGAAGCGCATTTTGAACGGCAGGCCATGCAGCCAGGTGTGGTGGTGCAGCTTGCCCCGCGTCGCCCCCTTACGGCGGCCGCGGAACAGGGCGCGCACGCTTTCCATCAGCATCAGGCCGCTGATGCCGCCCAGGAAGATGACGTAGGACAGGGAGATGACCAAATCGATATGGCCCAACCGCTGCAGCATGCCGAACAGCAGGACGCCCAGCACGGTGCCGACGATGCCGCCGGCCTGCATGACCAGGCCCAGCTTCACATCCACGTTGCGCTTGCGCCAATGGTACATGACGCCGGAGACGCCGGCCCCGACCAGCTGGTTGGCCTGGGTGCCCACCGCCACCGCCGGCGGCACGCCGATGAAGATCAGCAGCGGCGTCATCAGGAAGCCACCGCCCACGCCGAACAGGCCCGACAGGAAGCCGACCATGGCGCCCAGGCCCAGGACCCAGAAGACGTTGACCGACATTTCGGCGATCGGCAGGTAGATTTGCATGGGACCCTTAAGGCGTGCCGGCCATGAAGACCACTCTACCTGAGCGGCCAGGCATGGGCCATGGGACTTGGCCGTCCGCCCAAAAGAAAAGCGGCACGGGAACGGGCCCCATGCCGCTGATCTCAAAGCCCCGGAACCCCTGTGCGGTTTACGGCCGCAGCAGGCCCACGATGTCCTTCACCTCGGCCATGGTCTGGGCCGCGATCTCGTTGGCTTTGTCAGCGCCCTTGCGCAGGATCCGGTCCAGCTCGGCCGGGTCGGCCAGCAGCTGGTTCATCTTGGCGGTGATGGGCGACAGCTTGGCCACCGCCAGGTCGCACAGATCGGCCTTGAAGGCGGAGAAGGTGGCGCCGGCGTGGCGGGACAGGGCGTCCTGCTTGGAGATGTTCTCCAGCGCCGCGTAGATGGTGACCAGATTGTCGGCCTCGGCCCGCTTGGCCAATTCCTCCAGCGTGGCCGGCAGCGGCTCCGGATCGGTCTTGGCCTTGCGGATCTTCAGGGCGATGGCGTCGGCGTCGTCCGTCAGGTTGATGCGGCTGTAGTCGGACTCGTCCGACTTGCTCATCTTCTTGGTGCCATCGCGCAGGCTCATCACCCGGGTGGCCTCCCCCAGGATCTGCGGTTCCGGCAGGGGGAAGACGTCCTTCTCATAGAAGCGGTTGAAGGCGCCGGCGATGTCGCGGGCCAGTTCCAGGTGCTGCTTCTGGTCCTCGCCCACCGGCACGTGGGTCGCCTTGTACAGCAGGATGTCGGCGGCCATCAGCACGGGATAGGCATAGAGGCCCAGGGCCGCCATGTCCTTCTGCTTGCCCGCCTTCTCCTTGAACTGGGTCATGCGGTTCAGCCAGCCCATGGGGGTGTGGCAGGAGAAGATCCAGGCCAGTTCCGAATGGCCCGACACGGCCGACTGGTTGTAGATCAGGTTACGGTCGGGATCGATGCCGGCGGCGATGTAGGCCGCGGCCACGGCGCGGATGTTCTTGGTCAGCGTCGGGGCGTCCTGCGGCAGCGTCAGGGCGTGCAAATCCACGACGCAGAAGATGCATTCATACTGGTCCTGCAAATCCACCCAGTTCCGCAGCGCGCCCAGGTAGTTGCCGAGGTGGAGCAGGCGGGTCGGCTGCATGCCGGAGAAGATGCGGGTCATGGGATGGAAACCTTGGGCCAGATGATAAAACCGGATGGGGAAGGTAGGGCCCCGCCCCGCTTTCGGTCAAGCCGGAGGGGCCCCTGTCTTCCCGTGAACTGTTACTTCCGCCGCCGCCGCAAGCGCGCCAGGAAGTCGGAAATGACCACGCCGCGCAGCGCGACGACGGCGATGCCATAGACCGCCAGGCCCGCCGTCACCAGGGCGGCCAGCGCCGGCACGCGCACCCAGACACTGTCCATGAAATAGGGGTCCAGCACATGGGCCAGCGGTACTAGGCATCCGGCCATGACCAGGCTGGCCGCCAGGATGCGCGGCGCCCGGGTCAGCAGCTGGCGGTCCAGCCGCAGCCAGCCGCGCCGGGCCAGCGACAGGGCCAGCAGGCTGATGTTGCCCCAGGCGGTGATCGTGCTGGCAAGCGCGATGCCGACATGGGCCAGGGGCGTGTACAGCGCCAGCACGGTGGCCAGAACCATGTTGCCCACCAGGGTGGCGATGGCGATGCGCATGGGGGTGCGCGTGTCCTGGTGGGCGAAGTAGATGGCCGTCAGCACCTTGGACGCGACATAGGCCGGGATACCGGGGGCGTAGACGGCCAGGGCCAAGGCGGTCTGGTGCGCCTCCGCCAGGCCGAAGCGGCCGCCGTGGAACAGCGCCTTGTAGATGGGTTCCGGCACCAGGCCCAGGGCGAAGGCCGCCGGCAGGGCCAGCAGCAGACCGAACTCGATCCCCCGGCTGACATGATGGTCGATGGCGTCCCGCTCCCCGGCCTGCACATGGCGCGACAGGGTGGGCAGCAGGGCGGTGCCGATGGCGATGCCGATGACGCCCAGGGGCAGCTGGTTCAGGCGGTCGGCATAATAGAGGTAGGAGATCGACCCCGAGGGCAGTAGGGAGGCCACATGGGTGCCGATGATCAGGTTGATCTGGATGACGCTGGCGCTGATGGCGCCGGGCACCATCTGGCGGAACAGCCGCCGCAAATCCGGCGTCAGGCGCGGCCAGGTGAGACGCAGGCTTACCCCCGCCCGGTGGCAGGACACCGCCAGCCAGATCATCTGCACCATGCCCGAGATGGTCAGGCCCCAGGCCTGGCCCAGATTGGCCTCAAGATGCAGCCAGACGGTGCAGCCCAGGGCGGCGATCATGCAGATGTTGAAGGCGATGGGCGCCGCCGCCCCCGGCGCGAACCGCCCCAGGGCGTTCAGCACCCCGGTCTGCAGGGCGGTGATGGAAATGAACATGAGATAGGGGAAGGTGATGCGCCCCAATTCCACCAGGCGGGAGAAATGGTCCGGCTGGTCGGCGTAGCCGCTGGCCAGGCCCAGCATCACCCAGGGCATGGCCATCATCACCAGGGCGGTGATGGGCAGCAGCACCAGCACCATGAAGGACAGCGCCTGGTCGGCGAACTGGTCCGCCGGCCCCCGCCCCCGCGCCTTCAGGTCGGCGGAGTACATGGGCACGAAGCTGACGGTGAAGGCCCCTTCCGCGAACATGGAGCGGAAGTAGTTGGGCAGCCGCTGCGCCACGATGAAGATGTCGGCTGACACCCCCGCCCCCAGCACCCAGGCGGTCAGCAGGTCACGGACGAACCCGCCGACGCGGGAGATGAGGGTGAGACCGCCGACGGTGGCGGTAGCGCGCGCGAAGCTCATAGTGCCCGCGCATTATCCGAAAACGGGCGCAGGCGCCAGATTTCATGTTCCCTCGGGTGCCGGGCGCCGGCAACCGCCGGCTTGGTTTTCTCGCTTTCCAGCCCGCTGACGCTCCCGAAAAGCTCCGGCGGCCCCGGTCGGGGCCTAGGGAAAACTGAAACAGGCCCAGGCCACGCAGCACGTCCGTTGACCTCACTCAGCCGCTGCGGCGGTGGAGCGACGCCGGGCTGGCGGCTTGGCCTTGGGCTGCTCCGCCGCCGGGTCCGGCTCGTCCAGCACGGCCAGCAGTTCCTTGCGGATCTGGGCCAGCTTGGCCTCATGCGCCACCTTCAGGCCGAAGATGTCCTTCACATAGAACACGTCGACGGCGGCGTTGCCGTAGGTGGAGATCTTGGCCGAGGCGATCTGCAGGTTCAGCGCCGTCAGCGCCCGGGTCAGGTCATACAGCAGGCCGGGGCGGTCGCGGCCGTTGACCTCGATGACCGTGTAGCCGGCGCTGGCCTTGTTGTCGACCAGCACGCGGGGTGGCACGCGGAACACCCGGGTGCGCGACGGCAAGGGCGAGGCGCGCTTCGCCAACTCCGGCGCCAGCTTGATATCGCCGGCCAGCGCCTTTTCCACGCTGGACTTCAGCCGCGCCCGTTTATCCCCGCTGTCGAAGCGGGCGCCACTGGTGCCGGCACCCTGCAGGGAGAAGACGTCCAGCGCCATGCCATTGGTCATGGTGGTGATGCGCGCGTCCACGATGTCGCCGCCGGCCAGTGCCATGGCTCCCGCCAGGCGGGAGAACAGGCCGGCATGGTCGGCGGTGTAGATCGTCACCTCCGTCACCGAGCGGCCGGGATCGTAGCGGGTCTCGATGGTCAGCGGCGCCTGCTTGGCCTCCGCCTCATGGATCAGGCGGGCATGCTGGGCCAGGGTTGGCGGATCGAAGGCCAGCCAGTAATTGGGGTAGCCCAGCGCCAGATGGTGGTCGACATCGGCCGGCGACCAATCCGTCAACTGGGCGCGCAACGCGCCTTGCGCGTTGATGATGCGCGCCTCCCGCCCGTCGGACCCCACGACGCCGCCGGACATCATTTCCTCGGCCCGCCAGTACAACTGGCGCAGCAGCGTGGCCTTCCAGTTGTTCCAGCGGCCGGGACCCACGGCGCGGATGTCGGCCACGGTCAGGACCAGCAGCAGTTTGAGACGTTCCGGCGACTTCACGATATCGATGAAGTCGCGGATGGTCTTCTCGTCATCCAGGTCGCGCTTGAAGGCGACGATGGACATGGTCAGGTGCTGGCGCACCAGCCAGGCCACCGTTTCCGTCTCCTCCTCCGTCATGCCCAGGCGGGGGCACAGCTTTTCCGCCACCTTGGCGCCCAGGATGGAGTGGTCGCCACCCCGACCCTTGGCCACGTCATGCAGCAGCAGGGCGACCGACAGGGCGCGCTTGGAACTGAGGGTATGGATGACCTCGCAGGCCAGCGGCACCTCGTCCTTCAGGTTGCCCTTGTCGATGTCGTGCAGGATGCCCATGGCGAACAGCGTGTGCTCGTCCACCGTGAACATGTGGTACATGTCGTACTGCATCTGGGCCACGACCCGGCCGAAATCCGGCAGGAAACGGCCCAGTACCCCGGCCTCGTTCATGCGGCGCAGCGTGACCTCGGGATCCTTGCGCGACCCCAGGATTTCCAGGAACAGCCGGTTGGCCTCCGGATCATTGCGCACCTTGGGACCCAAGGCGGAGATGGAGCGCGCCAGGGCGCGCAGCGCCTTGGGATGGATGTCCAGGTTGTGCCACTGCGCCACGCGGAACAGGCGCACCATGTCCACCGGCTTGTCGCGGAAATGCCGCTCGTCCCGGATGCTGAGACGGCCGTTGTCGATGACGAAGCCTTCCAGCTCACTGGGCTTCAGCCGCCGCAGGAAGGCGAAGCGGGGCGGCCGCTGGCTTTCCTGTTCCAGGGTGGCGCACAGGATGCGGGTGAGGTCCCCCACATCCTTGGCCATCAGGAAGTAGTGCTTCATGAAGCGTTCGACGTCGCTGGTGCCGGCGTGGTCGGTATAGCCCAGGCGGCGGGCCATCTCGCCCTGCACGTCGAAGGTCAGGCGATCCTCGCCCCGGCCGGTCAGGTAGTGCAGGTGGCAGCGGCAGGTCCACAGGAAGTTCTGCGCCTTGGCGAAGCGCTGCGCCTCCTCGGCCAGCAGCACGCCGTTGGCCACCAGATCCTTCACCTTGTCGACCTGATAGACGTACTTGGCGATCCAGAACAGGGTCTGCAGATCGCGCAGGCCACCCTTGCCCTCCTTCACGTTCGGTTCCAGCACATAGCGGCTGTCGCAGAACTTCAGGTGGCGGCTGTCGCGCTCGGCCAGCTTGGCCTCGATGAAGGCGGGGCCGGTGTGGGCCACCACCTCCTTGGCGAAGCGCTTGCGGAACTCGGTGAACAGCTTGTCGTCACCGTAGAGGAAGCGGGCCTCCAGCAGGCTGGTGCGGATGGTGATGTCGCCCAGGGCCTGGCGCACGCACTCATCCACCGACCGCACGGCGTGGCCGACCTTCAGCCCCAGATCCCACAGCAGGTACAGGACGTATTCCACCACCTGCTCGATGCGCGGCGTGCGCTTGTACGGCAGCAGGAACAGCAGGTCGACGTCGGAGAAGGGCGCCATCTCCTTGCGGCCATAGCCGCCGGTGGCCACCACGGCGAACTGTTCACCCCGGGTGGGGCCCGCGGTCGGGAAGACACGGTGCAGGGCGAAGTCCGCCAGCGACACCACGATGGCGTCGGTCAGCGCCGTGGCCTCACGCAGGCAGACCTCCCCCCGGCCGCCACCTTCCAAGCGACGGCGGGTCTGGGCGCGGCCCTGGTCCAGCGTCTGGCGCATCAGGGCCAGGATACCGACGCGCAAGGCGTCCGGCCGCAGATCGCCATCCGCCAGGTTGGCCAGGCGGGTGGTCAGCAGTTCGGCCGTTGGCAGGGCTTCCACCACCCGGTCGTCTTCCGGCGGCGCGCCCGCCTGTGCGGAAGAGGCGGTAGGGATGGTCTTGGCGGTGGAAGACATGGGGCGGCGGGTCTCTGGCAAAGCCCGGCGTGTCAAACCGGCCAGGCGGGCATCATCCAGGATCGGGGCACCAGCACTGCGGGTCCCGGGACGGACGGGGAGTATGGCACAAACTTTTTCCCACGCATCACTCCATGCGCGGGCCGATGCCTTGCCTAACCATTTAGCGTCGGACGGGGTCGGCGACGCGCTGGCTGGACGGTCCAGCACGTCCGTGCCACCCGATCCTGATCTTCCGGGGGTTTCCCCCCTGCCCTTTGTCCCATGGCCGCCTCCCGGATTTTGTTGTTTCGATTCCCAGGCTTCAGGCTGACTACCTTTTTTGGGCCCCTTCCCTGTCCCGGGGCCCTTCCTGACGCTATCGGCCCCCCTCCGGCGCATCGCCGCGCCGCGGCAGAAACCGGGGCACCAGCGACAGGCGCCGGGCGTTTGCCGAGGCGGCACGGTGGATGGGGGCCAGGCCCAGCCCGCCCAGGCGGCTGGTGGCGTGGCTGAAACGGGTGAAAGCGCCGGTGGCGGCGCGCAGGGTTGAGGTGACCAGGCGGCGTTCCGCCGTCACCCAATCACCGGGATGCCATGAAGACCAGGTGGCGCGGGCGAATTCGCCCAACGCGTCCACCTGGTGGTCGCGCCAGCGCCACCACGCGTCCTGGAAGGCGCGCATGCCGCCCACCAGGGCAAGGGCGGAGTCCGCGAACGCCTCGACCTTCTCACGGCCCATGCGCTCAAATTCGGGGTTGGTGCCCAGGGCGACCGGGTCGCCGCCGGTCTGGGCCAGCAGGCCGAGCCGGGCGGTGATGGTGTGGGCCGAGGCGAAGGCGGTCTCATGCACCCGCGTCGCCACCCGGTCCAGTTCCACCTGGGCCCGCTTCAGGTGCATGGCCTCCGGCGTGCCGGGAAGAACCATGCCGATGCGCCCCCGGCGCGGCCGCTTGGTCGGTCGCGGGGCTTGGGGGTAAGGGAAATGCCGGTCGGGCACGTAAGCGCTCCCCATGTTGCGCTGCGTTGTTGCACCGCAACATTAGGGGAAACGCCGACAACCGTCCACAGGGGAAGTTGTGTCCTCACCTGAGACGAAAGTTGAATTGTACCCAGGGCCGATGTCTACGCAGCCGGTCAGCCGGCGGCGGCGGCCAGGCCGGCGGCCAGATCGTCACGCAGGTCGTCCGCATCCTCCAGGCCCACGGACAGGCGCAGGGTGCCGGGGCCGATGCCCACCTTGGCCTTCTCATCATCCGTCAGACGTTGGTGGGTGGTGGTGGCGTTGTGGGTGATCAGGCTTTTGGCATCGCCCAGGTTGTTGGAGATCTTGATGATCTTCAGCGTGTTCAGCAGGCGGAACGCCGCCTCCTTGCCACCTTTCACGTCGAAGGTGATGAGCGTGCCGCCGCTCTTCATCTGGCGCATGGCCAGGTCATGCTGCGGATGGCTGGGCAGGCCGGGATATAGCACCGTCGCCACCGCCGGGTGGCTTTCCAGGAACTGGGCCAGCGCCAGGGCGGATGTGGCCTGTGCGTTGACGCGCAGTTCCAGCGTCTCCAGGCCCTTCAGCAGCACCCAGGCGTTGAAGGGGCTCATGGATGGGCCGGTGTGGCGCAGGACGGGGGAGATCAGGGCCGCCACCTCGTCATCACACAGCACGGCGCCGCCCAGGCAGCGACCCTGGCCGTCGATATGCTTGGTGGCGGAATAGACCACCACGTCGGCGCCCAATTCCTTGGGCCGTTGCAGGACGGGGGTGGCGAAGACGTTGTCGACCACGACGCGGGCCCCGGCCTTGTGGGCCAGATCCGCCACCGCCGCCACGTCCACCACCTGCATGGTGGGGTTGCTGGGGCTTTCCAGGAAAACGACGGTGGCCGGGGTGGACAGCGCCTCTTCCCACTGCGTCAGATCCGTGCCGTCCACCAGGGTGCACTGGATGCCGTAGCGCGGCGCCAGATCCTTGATGATGTAGAGGCAGGAACCAAACAGTGCGTGCGGTGCCACCACCCGGTCGCCGGCCTTCAGCAGCCCCATGACCGCCAGATGCACGGCCGCCATGCCACTGGCCGTGGCGATACAGCGGCTGAAGCCCTCATAGCCGGCCAGCCGTTCCTCCAGCATGACAACGGTGGGGTTGCGGAAGCGGGAATAGACGAAGCGCGAGCCATCGTTGACGAAGGCGGCCTCGGCCTCCTCGGCACTGGCGTAGATGAAGCCCGAGGTCAGGAACAGCGCTTCGGAGGTTTCCTCGAAGCCGCTGCGGCGTGTGCCGCCATGCACCAACTGGGTGCGCGAACGGTACGTGGGGGCGGTGGAAGCGGGATTGTCAGGCGTCTGGCCCATGGCCGTCACTCCGATCATAAGGCAACCGCGACCGGCGAGGGCGGCGGCGTGGTCGGTGTACCTTATGTACGGCCCGACCTTTTAGCAGCTTGTTTAACGTGGTCTGCAAGCCGGTCAGCAAATCACCACGGGCACCGTTTTTAGGCCCAGGCCGGGGCGAGCGTCAACGGCGACCTTGTCATCGACACAATGCAAGGACGGCCCCCAGGGGCCCTGGGAAGGCCCAGGATATATTGGGCGGTTGCCGGCCAGCCGCTTCCGTGCTAGTCCCGCGCGCGTCAGTCCGCTTCTGCGGAATAGCTGATTTGCTTTTACCGGGAGTCCCAGACCTATGTCCGATGAGACCAGCCTGAACGGCGCCGCCAACGGAAGCACCGCCACCGAAGGCGCCGGCATGCTGCCGCTGGTGGTCAATGCCCAGTACGTCCGGGATCTGTCGTTCGAGAACCCGAACGCCCCCGCCAGCCTGATGAACGGCCAGCAGCCCAAGGTCGACCTGCAGGTCGACGTGCAGGCCCGCAACGTGGCGGAAAACGTCCATGAGGTCGCGCTGAACATCCGCGCCGAGGCCAACCACGACGGGCGCACCGCCTTCATCGTGGAACTGTCCTACGCCGGCATCTTCTCCATGCCGCCCATGCCGGTCGACCAGACCCGCGCCGTCCTGCTGATCGAGGCGCCGCGCCTGCTGTTCCCGTTCGCCCGCGCCATCGTGTCCGACGCGGTGCGCGACGGCGGTTTCCCGCCGCTGATGCTGCAGCCGCTGGACTTCGTGGATCTGTACCGCCGCCAGGTGCTGGCGGCTGAAAAGCCAGAAGACATGGCCCAGGCGTAAGTCTTGATACGGGCGTAAGCCCGGCTACTGTTGCCGATCAAAGCCGCCCGGCGCCTCACGGCCCGGGCGGTTTTCTTTTGCCGGAAAGAAAGATCAACCGCGCGCGGCGCGGATCAGGGCGTCGACAGTGACGGCATCGGCGCCAGCAGGAACCGTCGCCAAGGGCAGGCCATAACCGTCCAAGCCGGCTAACGCGGCCTTGGTGCCCGCCACAACCTGCCAATCGCCAACGCCGTCCGCCAGCACAGCCTGCGCCTCGCGCGCGGACGCCGCCAGGGTGATCTCCAGGCCCAGCGTTTCCAGCGCGCCGGCCAGCCTGTCCATGGCCCGACCGACAAGCAAGACGCGCAGCGTGGCCACCGGACGCGGACGGGGCACCCGCGCCACCAGCAGCCGCGCCTCTTCCGCCGCCGCCAGGATGCGGGCGGCGAAATCCTGCTCCATCCCCCCCGCCGGCAGATCCACCGCCAGCAATGAGGAATAGCCGTGGATGGCCGTCAGCAGGTTGTTCAGATCATGCAGGAAGGTGGCGGGGACCATGCGGCCCTCCACCTTCGCCTCATCGGTGTTGTCAGGGGATTGGCCGATGGGCGCGGCCATCAGCTGGCGATGCCCATCTCCACCGCGCGCATCACCGCCTGGGTGCGGTTCTTGGCGCCCAGCTTGCGGCAGATGCCCCGGACGTGCAGCTTCACCGTCACCTCTTCCAGTTCCAGCGAGCGCGCGATCTCCTTGTTGGAGCGGCCCTGCAGCAAGTAGTCCAGCACCTCGCGTTCACGCCGGGTGAAGCTGGCGCCATCGGCGGTGTCGGCGGTGTTGAGATCGGCCGGGATGAAGCGCTCACCCTGCAGCATGGTCTGGATGGCGGACAGCAGTTCCGCCGCGCTGAGCGTCTTGGGCAGGAAACCCACCGCACCGCGGGTGAAGGCGCCCCGGATCTCATCCGGCCGGGCCAGGCCCGACATCAGCGCCACCTTCAGGGCGGGAAATTCGGTGCGCACCTGCTGCAGGCCATCAAGGCCGTTCATCCCCGGCATGCGCAGGTCCAGGATCAGGAGGTCGATGGCGCTGTCCCGCCGCAGCACCGTCACGGCCTCATCCACACTGGCGACACCCACGACGACCGCACCCGGCGCCTGTCTCTCGATGTGCGAAGACAACGCATCGCGTACCAGACCATGGTCATCGGCAATCATTAAGCGCATCTGAGACGACCCCCGGCGGTTGTTCTATCCAAAAGGATAGACACTAAGCCATGCTATTTGAACCTTTTTTCAGCGTCTGCAAGGGTCATGCAAGCAGAAAATGCTTATAGGCTGCAATTGAGTATGACTAAGCCGCAGATCGGGGCTGTGGGCGCAAAGGCCGTGCCGCTATGGTTAACGAATGGTTTACGATCCTTCTGCTGTTTTATTTCTCAATAAAAAAGGTGCCACCGATAAACGATGGCACCTTTGATATCGTTACTAGAATTCTTCTTACTGGTTCATGCTCTCGAAGAATTCCGAATTCTGCTTGCTCTGCTTCAGCTTGTCGATGAGGAATTCCACGGCGTCGGTGGCGCCCATCGGGTTCAAGATGCGGCGTCAGGATCCACATCTTGGCCATGGTTCCCTTTTCCACCAACAACTCTTCCTTTCGGGTGCCGGACTTCTGGATATCGATCGCGGGGAAGACGCGCTTGTCCGACAGCTTGCGGTCCAGAACGATTTCCGAGTTACCGGTACCCTTGAACTCTTCGAAGATCACTTCGTCCATGCGCGAGCCGGTGTCGATCAGCGCGGTGGCGATGATGGTCAGGCTGCCGCCTTCCTCGATATTGCGGGCGGCGCCGAAGAAGCGCTTGGGGCGCTGCAGGGCGTTGGCGTCCACACCACCGGTCAGCACCTTGCCCGAGGACGGGACCACGGTGTTGTAGGCACGCGCCAGGCGGGTGATGCTGTCCAGCAGGATGACGACGTCGCGCTTGTGCTCGACCAGGCGCTTGGCCTTTTCCAGCACCATCTCGGTCACCTGAACGTGACGGGTCGCCGGCTCGTCGAAGGTGGAGCTGATGACCTCGCCCCGGACGGAGCGGGCCATGTCGGTCACTTCTTCCGGACGCTCATCGATCAGCAGGACGATGAGGTAAACTTCCGGATGATTGGTGGCGATGGAATGGGCGATGTTCTGCAACATCACCGTCTTGCCGGTGCGGGGCGGCGCCACGATCAAGGCGCGCTGGCCCTTGCCCAGCGGGGCCACCAGGTCGATGACCCGGGTGGTCATGTCCTTCTTGTTGCGGACCGGATCCTCGATTTCCAGCTTCAACCGCTCTTCGGGGTAGAGCGGGGTCAGGTTGTCGAAGTTGATGCGGTGACGCACCTTGTCCGGGTGGTCGAAGTTGATGGACCCGACCTTGAGCAGGGCGAAATAGCGCTCGCCATCCTTGGGCGAGCGGATCTGGCCTTCCACCGTGTCGCCGGTACGCAAACCGAAGCGGCGCACCTGGCTGGGGCTGACGTAGATGTCGTCCGGACCCGGCAGATAGTTGCTCTCGGGCGAGCGCAGGAAGCCGAAGCCGTCCTGCAGAACCTCCAGCACGCCCTCGCCGAAGATCGGCACGTCGTTTTCGGCCAGCTGCTTCAGGATGGCGAACATCATGTCCTGCTTGCGCAGGGTGCCCGCGTTCTCGATCTGCAGCTCTTCCGCGAACGCCAGCAGCTCGGCGGGCGACTTAGCCTTCAACTCTTGGAGATTCATCTTCGTCCTGTCGGGGAGACCCGGGATGGAAAGACGACGGGCTTGGCCGTCGGCCCCGGCCTCATGAAATAGGGTGTGTGGGGTGGAAGGATGGCATCGCCTGGGAAAAAGAACGGCAACACCGGGGATGGGAAGTTCGGGGAAATTTGGCCTCGCTGCGCCCATCCCGGGGAGGGGGGCGGGGATGCCTCACGAGCCTGGCGCCCGGTTACGGGGCGACTCGGGATCACCCCGATGTTACGGGCCTTGACCTGTTTCAGGATTAGTACAGGAACCGAGGACAAGTCAAAACAAAAAGACCCGGATCCGGCGGGCGCAACGGACTTAGGCCTGAATAGCCTGGGCTGGGCCTGGAACTTGAACGGCACAATAACGGGGGAGGGTCAGAACGGCCGCACGATGACCAGGATGACAATGCCGATCATCAGCAGGGTCGGCACCTCATTGGCGATGCGGTAGAAGCGCTGCGGACGGGTATTGCGATCCTCCGCGAACTCGCGGCGCCAGCGCGCCATGGTCATGTGGGCCACGGTCATCAGCACCACCAGCGCCAGCTTGGCATGCAACCAGCCGGCACCCTTCAGCAATGCCGGATCCAGGGTGATCATGGCCAGGCCGCAAGCCCAAGCCACGATCATGGCCGGGTTCATGATGGCCCGCAGCAGGCGCCGCTCCATGACCTTGAAGGTTTCCGACTGGGGGGATCCCACCGGCGCGGCGCAGTGATAGACGAACAGCCGGGGCAGATAGAGCAGGCCCGCCATCCACGAGATGACGGCGATGACGTGGAGGGCCTTGATCCAGAGATACATGGGGTAGCCTCGCCCGGTTAACCGCGTTGGCCTCTTATGACGGTCATACCGCCTGAGGGCAACCGGCTTTGCCGGCGGGGCACAGGCGCAGGCCCGTGCCGCACAGCACCGGCCCGCCTGATGCGCGGGTCAGAGCCTGGCGGACCAGACCGGCCAGGCCCTGGATGAAGGCGGCTTCCACCCCCACCGTCGGCACCCTGACGAAATAGGGCACGCCCTGTTCCTGCGCCAGGTGGCGATACTCGTGCTCGATCTCCACCAGGGTTTCGGAATGTTCGGAGACGAAGGCGATGGGAGCGACCACCACCGGCACCTTGTCCTGGCCGGCCCGCCGGATCTCCTCATCCGTCGACGGGCCGATCCACTTCATGGGACCGACACGGCTCTGATAGCAGGAAACCCAGTCCAGTCCGTCGATGCGCAGTGCCTTGACCACCGCCTGGGCGGTGCGCTCGCACTGGAATTGATAGGGATCGCCGTCCTTCACCACCTTTTCCGGCAGGCCATGGGATGAGAACAGCACACGGGGCTTGCCATGCTGCGAGGCCTCCTCCACGGCGGCCCGCACCAGCTTGGCCGTGGCGGCGATGAAGCCCGGCTCATCCGGGTAGCAGCACAGGGCCCGGCTGGGCGCCTTCAGTCCCGCTGCCTTGGCCGCACGGTGCCAGTCCTTGAGGCTGGAGGCGGTGGTGGTGGTCGAGAACTGTGGATACAGGGGCAGTAGGATCACCTCATCCGGTTCCCAGTCCTTTACGTCATGGGCCACGGCGTCGCTGAAGGGATGCCAATAGCGCATGCAGACGAAGGCCCGGACGGTTCCGATGTCCCACAACTGCTGTTCCAGCGCACGGGCCTGCGCTTCGGTGTTGGGCAAAGGGGGGAACCGCCGCCCAGCGTCCGGTAGATCTCCTGGGCGACCTTGTCGCGCCGGCTGGAGATCAGGTGCGCCACCATCTGCCGCAAAGGTGCCGGCAGCCGGATGATGGCCGGGTCGCGGAACAGGTTGTAGAGGAAGGGGCGCACCGCCTCCAGACGATCGGGACCGCCCAGATTGAACAGGACGACGGCGATGCGCCGGCCACGGGCGGTCTTGGGCGCCGCGTCGGACGCGGTCTCGGGAAGGGGCAGCGGGCTCATGGGGGCTCGGTCGGCGGTCGGTCAGGACGGGAAGCAGTACGGCTGGGGCTGCCGCCTGGATCAGGCGGAAGGCCAGTCGCGGATAAGGCGCGCCAATTCGGCGACATGGTCCGGCGGCGTCTGCTGCACGATGCCATGCCCCAGGTTGAAGATGAAGGGCCCCTTGCCCAGCGTGGTCAGGATGTCGGTGGCGGCGCGGCGCAGCGCCCCCCCCCGCCACCAAGGCCAGGGGATCCAGGTTGCCCTGCACCGGCACGCGGCTTTGCAGGGCCGTGGCAGCCCAGTCCAGCGGGACGGACGTGTCCAGGCTGACGGCGTCCACCCCGGTCTGCTCCACATAAGCCTGGATATTGATTCCCGCCCCGCGCGGAAAACCGATGACGGGGACCCCCGGATGCTTTTCCTTCAGGGCCCGCACGATGGCCCGGGTCGGGGCGATGGACCAGCGGGCGAATTCGGCCGGGGCCAGGGCGCCGGCCCAGCTGTCGAACAGCTGCACCACCTCCACCCCCGCTTCGATCTGGCCGGAGAGATGGGTGACGGTGGTGTCAACCAGCAGGTCGATCAGGCGCTGGAAGCCGGCCGGATCCGCATAGGCCCAACCCTTGGCGTGCAGGAACTCCTTGGACCCCGCCCCTTCGACCATATAGGTCGCCACGGTCCAGGGGCTGCCCGCAAAGCCGATGAGCGCCACGGTGTCCGGCAGCGCCGCCCGGATACGCCGGACAGCCTCATAAACCGGCTCGGCCCGCGCCGTCAGGTTGGCAACGTCCAAACGGTCCAGTCCGGCCTGGTCGCGGATGGGATCCAGCCGGGGCCCCTCTCCTTCCGCGAACCACACCTTCTGCCCCAGAGCATGCGGCAGGATCAGGATGTCGGAAAACAGGATGGCGGCGTCCATGCCATAGCGGCGGATGGGCTGCAGGGTCACCTCGGTCGCCAGATCCGGATTCAGGCACAGGTCGAGGAATCCGCCGGCCTGGGCCCGTACCTCGCGGTATTCGGGCAGATAGCGCCCGGCCTGGCGCATCAGCCAGAACGGCGGCCGGGGCGAAATCTCACCCTTGAGGGTACGGAGCAGCAGACGGTCCGGCTGGATCTGGGACAAGGCGGTCTCCATGAGGGCGGGCCACACCGGCGGCCGGGCCAGAAGTTTTCCCACAGGCCCCTTTTCTACTCTGACTTAAATTGAAAAAGGAATGGGGTGGTGGTTGGTCCTGTGGATAACGGGAATTCAAATTCGTCCTGATTTCATCCACAGCGATCGCGGGATCCCGGAACGAAGGAAGGGACTGTGGATGATGCTGCGGGGTTTATGGCGAGAACCCCGGAATGCTATAGAGTTCGTGATGTCTGGGGATCCTGGGGATAAGTGCGACGCGCGTCGCATTGCCCCGGTTGTTCCACGGGGTGACGGACTTTTACCCCAGGGGTGGATTCCCTCTGCACGGGATCCCGCGGAACCTGTATGGAACAGGACCAGGATCCGGTGGAGGGTGTTTTTTCCCGTTTTGTCCGCCGGTTTTCCCCAGATTAGGTCCCCAGGTCCCCAGGCCTGTCTTCTCTACCCGTTGCCGGAGCGACGCCCTTGACCCAGACGCCCCAAACCAAGGAATTCCACCTGCATCTGGTGTCGGACGCCACCGGCGAAACCATCAATTCCGTGGCCCGCGCCTGCGTTTCGCAGTTCGACCATGTCGAACCCGTCGAGCATTTCTGGAACCTGGTCCGCACCGACCGGCAGCTGGAGATGGTCATCGACGGCATCCGCGATAATCCGGGCCTGGTCATGTTCACCCTGGTGAACGAGCGGCTGCGCCGCCGCCTGCAGGACACCTGCCGGGAGATCGGCATCCCTTGCGTGCCGGTGCTGGACCATTTGATCAATTCGCTGGCGGCCTATCTGGGCCTGGAAAGCCAGAGCCAGCCAGGCCGGCAGCACGCGCTGGACGCGGAATATTTCAGCCGCATCGACGCCATGGATTTCGCCCTGGGCCATGACGATGGCCAGACGGCCTGGGAACTGCACCAGGCCGACGTCATCCTGGTCGGTGTCTCGCGCACCTCCAAGACGCCCACCTGCATCTATCTGGCCAACCGGGGCATCAAGGCGGCCAACATCCCCTTCGTCCCCGGCTGTCCCCTGCCCCCGGAACTGGACCAAGTGTCCCGCCCCCTGGTGGTAGGCCTGACCAAGGACCCGGAGCGGCTGATCCAAATCCGCCGCAACCGCCTGCGCCTGTTGAACCAGGGCGAGGAAACCAGCTACGTCGATCCCGAGCAGGTGCGCTCCGAACTGTCGGAGGCGCGCCGCCTGTACAGCCGCAAGGGCTGGCCCGTCATCGACGTCACCCGCCGCTCCATCGAGGAGACGGCGGCCGAAATCCTCATGCTGCTGGCCCGCCGCCGGCCGGCCAGCGCCCCGCCCCTCAACCCGGTGGGGGAGCCGGCCGAGGGTCCGCGCCTGTCCCCCCGCCCGCCCCATTCCGGAATGTGAGTTCGCATGTCGTCTGAGGATATTCCGTCGGCCTCCTTGGCTCCGGTGCTGGCGACCCAGCCCGTGGTGCTGGCCTCCGGCAGCGCCACGCGCCTGTCCATGCTGCGCCACGCGGGGCTGGAGGTGGTGGCCCACCGCCCCGGGGTGGATGAGGATGAGGTCAAGCTGTCCTGCAAGGCCGCGGGCCTGACGGTGGAGGAAACGGCGGAGGCCTTGGCCGAGCTGAAAGCCAGCCGCGTCGCCGCCAAGGTGCCGGGCGCCTATGTCATCGGCGCCGACCAGATGCTGGAATGCGAAGGCCGCTGGTTCGACAAGCCGGAGAACCGGCAGGCGGCGGCGGAGCAATTGCGCGCCCTGTCCGGCCGCACCCATCGGCTGGTGACCACGGCCGTGCTGTTCCACAACAACAGCCGTGTCTGGCATCAGACCGATCAGGCCAAGCTGACCATGCGGCCGCTGAGCGACGCCTTCATCCAGCGCTATCTGGACGCCGCCGGCGACGCGGTCCTGACGTCCGTCGGGGGCTACCAGCTGGAAGGTCTGGGCGCCCAGCTGTTCAGCCGCGTGGCCGGCGACCACTTCACCATCCTGGGCCTGCCGTTGCTGCCGCTGCTGAGCTTCCTGCGCGTGCGCGGCGTGCTGCCGGATTGAGGAAACACGGGGATATGATCAGCGGCAAGGCGAAGGTGGCCGGCGTCATGGGCTGGCCGGTGGGACATAGCCGCAGCCCCCGGCTGCACGGGTATTGGCTGGCGCACTACGGCATCGATGGGGCCTATGTGCCCCTGGCTGTGCCACCGGACCGCATCGAACAGGCCCTGCGCGCCCTGCCCGCCTTGGGATTCGCCGGGTGCAACGTCACGGTTCCGCATAAGGAAGCCGCGTTCCGCACCGTGGACCGGGTGGACGCGACCGCCCGGCGCATGGGGGCGGTCAACACCGTCATCGTCCATGCCGACGGCACGTTGGAGGGTCGCAACACCGATGGCTTCGGCTTCATCGAGAACCTGAAGGCCGGCGCCCCCGGTTGGGTGGCCGCGACCGGACCGGCCGTCATCATCGGCGCCGGCGGTGCCGCCAGGTCGCTGGTGGTGGCCCTGGCCGATGCCGGCGTGCCGGAAATCCGCCTGGTAAACCGCACCTTGGCGCGGGCCCAGGAACTGGTGGCGGCACTGGGGCCCGGCGTCGCCTGTCCGGTGACCGCCGTCCCCTGGGATGAGCGCGCGGATGCCCTGTCCGGTGCGCATGTGCTGGCCAATGCCACCACCCAGGGCATGGTCGGCCATCCGCCCCTGGAACTGGCCTTGGACGCCCTGCCCCTGCACGCCGTGGTGACCGACATCGTCTACACCCCGGTGGAAACGCCCTTGCTGGCGGCGGCCAAGGTCCGGGGCCATGTCGTGGTCGATGGGCGGGGTATGCTGCTGCACCAGGGCCGGCCTGGCTTCGAGGCCTGGTTCGGGCAGGCGCCCCAGGTGACGGACGCGCTTTACGCCGCCGTCTTCGGGGACTGACCGGCCATGGTCAGGGTCATGATCATGGTCTGGAGGGGGACGGTCCGTTGATCGTACTCGGCCTTACCGGCTCTATCGGCATGGGCAAGTCCACGGCCGCCGCCATGCTGCGCCGCCTGGGCTGCCCGGTGCATGACAGCGACGCCACGGTGCATCGCCTCTATGCCAAGGGCGGTGCGGCGGTGGCGCCGATCGCCCAGGCTTTCCCCGGCGTGGTGCGCGATGGGGCGGTGGACCGGCAGCTGCTGTCGGCGGAGGTCATGGGCAACACCCCGGCGCTGCGGCGGCTGGAGGCCATCGTCCACCCCCTGGTGGCCCAGGCGCGGGACAGGTTCTTGCGCCGGTCAGCGGCTGCGGGGGCCAAGGTGGCGGTGCTGGACGTGCCCCTGCTGTTCGAGACGGGGGGCAGGTCAACTGTGACCGCGTGGCCGTCGTTTCCGCCCCGCGCAGCCTGCAGCGGGCCCGTGTGCTGGCCCGGCCGGGCATGAACCCCGGCAAGCTGGACGCCATCCTGCGCCGGCAGATGCCGGATGCCGAGAAGCGGCGGCGGGCGGATTTCGTCGTGCCCACGGGCCTGGGCCGCGCGCTGACCTTGCGGCGGCTGGCCGGCATCGTCACACTGCTGTCGGGGCAGAGCGGCCGCGTCTGGCCGCCCCGCCCCCGTCCGTCATCGATCCGTAGAGCCAGGTAGCCCGTTCCCATGCGTGAAATCGTTCTCGATACCGAAACCACCGGCGTGAATGCCTTGAGCGGCGACCGCGTGGTGGAAATCGGCTGCGTGGAGCTGTTGAACCATGTGGCCACGGGCAACAGCTGGCACGCCTACATCAACCCGGAACGCGACATGCCGGCGGAAGCGGAGGCGGTGCACGGCCTGTCGGCCGCCTTCCTGTCGGACAAGCCGGTGTTCGCCGCCGTGGCCGGCGACTTCCTGGATTTCATCCAGGACAGCCCGCTGATCATCCACAACGCCAGCTTCGACATGGGCTTCCTGAACGCGGAGTTCACCCGCCTGGGCATGAAGACCATGCCCATGGCGCGCTCGGTGGACACCGTGGCCATGGCGCGCAAGCGCTTCCCCGGCGCGCCGGCCAGCCTGGACGCCCTGTGCCGCCGCTTCGGCATCGACAATTCCGGCCGCACCTATCACGGCGCGCTGCTCGACGCCCAGTTGCTGGCTGAGGTCTATCTGGAACTGATGGGCGGGCGTCAGCCCGACCTGGTGCTGGGCGCAGCCGCCGCCAAGACGACCGAGGTCGGCCTGGTGGTGGTGGAGGAAACCCGCGTGTTCCGCGCACCGCGGCCGCACGCCGCCTCGCCCGAGGAACTGGAGGCCCACGCCGCCTTCCTCAAGGCCATCAAGTCGCCGCTGTGGCTTGCGGGGGATGAACCAGCGGCCGCGACCGCCGGCTGAGTTATTCGGCGTCCGATTCCGGCCAAAAGTCCTCCGCCATGATCTGGCGGAAATCCCACGGGCAGGTTCCGGGGAAGCGGCTTTCGGGATAGCCCGTCTCCATTGATGCCTGACGGTGCGCCCGGCGATAGGCCGAGGTGATGGCCATGTCCAAATGTGACTTCAGGCTGGGGTTGTCCGCCAGATGGTCCGTCAGGTCATCGCGGGCATTGGCGATGGCAAGCCGCCAGGACGGGCCCCGGTGGGTGGGCTGGAACTGCCATTTCAGGAGGTGCAGCAGCAGGACCGTCAGGCGGCTGACCAGCTCGCGCTTTTCGGTCCGGCCCATGCTCTCGATCTCCTCCGCGATATGCGCGATGTCGGCGTCCGCCAGCTTGCCGGCCTGCAGCAGCGCGGCCTGCTCTGTCGCCCAGGCGTAGAAATCCTGGTCATAGAGGGAGGGGTTTCGGATATCAGGCATGGCGGTGCCTCCGGGAAGCTAAAAGCCCTGCCCACTATAACCGATCCTACGGCAGCAGCACCGTGGAACCGGTGGTGCGGCGGGCCTCCAGCGCGATGTGGGCCTGAGCTGCGTCCTTCAGCGCGAAGGTCTGGCGCACGTCGATCTTCACCTTGCCGGACAGTACGGCGGCGAACAGGGCGTTGGCGCTGTCACGCAGTTCCTGGGTGGTGGCGACATAGCCGCCCAGCGATGGCCGGGTCAGGAACAGCGACCCCTTGGTGTTCAGGATGCTGACATCCACGGCGCCCACGGGGCCCGAGGCGTTGCCGAAGCTGACCATCGTGCCCAGGCGGCTGAGGCAGTCCAGGCTCTGGTAGAACGTGTCCTTGCCGATGCTGTCATAGACGACGGGCACGCCCCGTCCGTTGGTGATTTCCTTGACCCGCTCCACGAAGTTTTCGCGGGTATAGACGATAGCGTGGTCGCAGCCGTTGGCGCGGGCCAGTTCCGCCTTCTCGTCCGACCCCACGGTGCCGATGACGGTGGCGCCCAGCGCCTTTGCCCACTGGCAGGCGATCAGCCCCACCCCGCCGGCGGCGGCATGCAACAGGATGGTCTGTCCCGGCTTCACCGGGAAGGTCCGGTGCAGCAGGTAATGCGCGGTGAGGCCCTGCAACAGCATAGCGGCCCCGGTCTGGTCGTCGATCCCGTCCGGTAGGTGGATCAGGCGCTCGGCCGGATACAGCCGCGCCTCGGCATAACCGCCGGTGCCGCCGGTGCAATAGCCCACCCGGTCGCCAACCTTGAAGTCATAGACGTCGGGGCCCACGGCCTCCACCACGCCCGCCGCTTCCATGCCCGGGATCAGGGGCAGCGGGTTCTTGTAGAGGCCGGTGCGGACATAGACGTCGATGTAGTTCAGGCCCACGGCCGTCTGGCGCAGGCGGACCTGGCCGGGCCCCGGTTCCCCCACCGCCACCTCCTCCCACTTCATCACCTCCGGACCGCCGGTCTGGTGGATGCGGATGGCGTGGACCATGGTTGGCTCCTGATGCAGGGGAAGTGGACTAAGCTTAAGCCAGCGCCATGAGGGGGCCCCTCATGGCGCTGGAGGAGGCAGTGAGGATAGCCAGGCCGGCGAGGGCCGGCGTCGGCGGGACAGCCTACGACAGCGTCTCTTTCAGGAAGGTGGCGGTGCGCTGGTTGGCCAGGTCGGCGGCCGCGGCGTCGTAATGCTCCCCACCCACGCGGGCGAAGGCGTGATCCTGGTCGGCGTACAGATGTTGGGTGATGAGGTGGTTGCCTTCGATGGCGGCGCTCACCTTCGCGCGCGTCTCATCGGAGGAGAACTTGTCCTTGCCGGCGGTGTGCAGCAGCAGCGGCTTGGTGACGGCGCTGATCTCCCCCAGCGCGCCGTCCAGCCCCACGCCGTAATAGCTGACGTTGGCGTCGGCATCGGAGCGCGTGGCCATCAGGAAGGCCAGCTTGCCGCCCAGGCAATAGCCCAGGGTGCCGACCTTGCGGCCGGTCGCCTCATGCTCGCGCAGGAAATTGACGCTGGCGATCAGATCCTCCACCCCGCTGGCCTCGCTGAAGCCGTTGTAGAGCTGGAAGGCCCGCTGCCATTCGGCCTCGGTCTTGTCGGTCAATTGCACGCCCGGCTCCTGCCGCCAGAACAGGTCAGGGCACAGCGCCGTGTAGCCCAACGCCGCGTAATGGTCGCACAGGGCGCGCATGTTGGCGTTGACGCCGAAGATCTCTTGGATCAGCACCAGACCCGGGCCCTTGCCGCTGCTCGGGATGGCCAGATAGGCGTCGAAACTGCCGCCGTCGGTGGCTTCGATCGTCACAGTGGTCATGCGCTACCCCTTTGATTTGGTTGCCGGATGCTGTGGTTAAAAAACGGATCGTTTCTTAATGGGCCTATAGTAGCGGTTGGCGCGGGGCCTGTCACCGTGATGGCCGTTCCCGTTCCCGTCATTGGCCGGAAGCGCTAGAGGCCAGCAGGGCGTCTAAGGCTTCCGGCGTGGTCACGGGCAGTGAGCAGCGCATGTCCTGGCAGACATAGGCGGTCGCCTTGCCGCCCAGCATGGCCTTGCCGGCTGCCGGGTGCGGCTCGGGCAGGTTTTGTCCCGGGGACAGGCGGCTGACCACCAGGGTCGGCCGAGACTGGTTGCGTAAGATGGCGTTGAAGGGCTCGATCTCATCCGCCTCCCCCACCAGCACGACCTGCATCCCGTTCAGCAGCGTTTCGGCCGTGTTGAGGAAGGTCGACAGCGGAAAGAAATTACGCCCCAGCTCACCGCTGAAGGCTGACATCAGCGTGTCCGCGCGGGCGCGGTAGCGGTCCTGCCCCGTCAGCATCCACAGGCGCGTGAGGTTGCCCAACTGGGTGCCGTTGCCGGCGGGCACGGCGTTGTCATGGGCGTGGCGCGGGCGGATCAGCAGGTCGCCCACGTCATCGGCCGTGGTGTAATAGCCGCCGTCTGCCTCATCCCAGAAATGGCGGTCCAGCGTCGCCGTCCAGCGCACGGCTTGGTCCAGGAAGGCTACATCGCCCGTGATCTCATGCAGCGTCAGGGCGGCCTTCCCCATGTTGGCGTAGTCTTCCAGCAAACCGGCATGACGGGCCCGGCCGCCCCGGCCACTGTGGTACAGGCGATCCAACCCGTCCGCGCCACTATGGCCCAGGCTTGTTACAACATGGGTGTAGGCGTCGATGGCGGCCTCGATCCACCCGGGTTGTTCGAAGACGAAGCCGGCGCAGGCCAGGGCCGCGATCATCAGGCCGTTCCAGTCGGCCAGCACCTTGTCGTCCCAGCCGGGGCGGATGCGCAGGGCCCGCGCCTTCAGCAGGCGGGCGCGGGCATGGGCCAGGCGGTTTTCCTCGGCGCTGCCCGGCGCCAGGGGCGTGCGTCGGTTCAGGATGGTGTGGCCTTCCCAATTGCCCAACTCGGTCACGTCATAGTGGGCGCAGAACAGCTCGGCATCCTCGCCCAGCAGGCGGTCGACTTCCGCCTTGGTCCAGACGTAGAAGCGCCCCTCCTCTCCTTCGCTGTCGGCATCCAGGGTGGCACCGAAGGCACCGCCCGGCACCTTCATCTCATTCAGCAGCCAGCCCACGGTCTCGCGCACCCGGACCTCCAGCAGCGGGTCCCGGGTGCCCTGCCACACCTGGGTCATCAACGCCACCAGCTGGGCGTTGTCGTACAGCATCTTCTCAAAGTGCGGGACCAGCCACTGTTCGTCTGTGGAATAGCGGGCGAAGCCACCGGCCAAGTGGTCATAGATGCCGCCGTTGGCCATATGGGTAAGGGTGGTGATGACGGCGTCGCGCAGGTCCGTGCGGCCGGTGCGCAGATGGGCGCGCCACAGCAGGTCGAAGATGCTGGGCTGCGGAAACTTGGGCGCGCCGTTGATGCCGCCCAGGAAGGGGTCGACCTCCCGCACCAGGCGGTCAGCCACGGCGTTCAAGGCGCCGATGGTCACCGCCTCCCCCGGGTTGCCTTGGGATAAGCGGGCCAGCGCGTCACCCAGGGCCTTCACGTTGCGGCTGACCTTGCCGGGGTCCTGGGCGTAGGTTTCCGCCACACCCTGCAACACGTCCGGGAACCCGGGGCGGCCATAGCGGCCACTGGGCGGGAAATAGGTACCACCCCAGAACGGTTCCCCCTTGGGCGTCAGGAACATGGTCAGGGGCCAGCCACCCTGCTGGCCCAGCAGGGACAGCGCCTGTTGGTAGACTTGGTCCACGTCCGGCCGTTCTTCCCGGTCCACCTTGATGTTGATGAACAGGTCGTTCATCAGACCGGCGATGGCCTGATTCTCGAAGCTTTCGTGGGCCATGACGTGGCACCAGTGGCAGGCGGCATAGCCTACGGACAGCAGGATGGGTTTGCCCAAGGCCTGGGCCTCGGCGAACGCCTCCGGCCCCCAGGCGCGCCAGTGCACCGGGTTGTCCTTGTGCTGCAGCAGGTAGGGGCTGGTTTCATGAACCAAAAGGTTCGCCGCCGCTTGTGTCGTATCCGATACCGCCATGGGGTTCACGCTCTTTGGACTGAATGATGAGGCCGTTGAAGGTTCCGTGCCGCTTTGACCCCACTGTAGCCTCCGCTACAGTGAAGGTCAGAAAAAGAGACGGGGTTGCAGGGACCTAACCCTTGTTAGTGCCCGGGCCCATGGCTTTAGAGGTCAACCGAACAGGAAGGTTCTCCCCATGAAAATAACCGTCGACGTCGATTGCACCCCGGAAGAGGCACGTGCTTTCCTGGGGCTGCCGGATGTGAGGCCCATGCAGGACGCCCTGATGCGTCAGATGCAGGACCGCATCAGCGCCAACCTGGCGGCCATGGACCCGGACGCCCTGCTGAAAACCTGGCTGCCCGTGGGCATCCAAGGGTTCGAGCAGTTGCAGAAAATGATGTGGAACCAGATGACCTCCGCCATGGGCGGGGGCAAGGATACGAAGTGACCGATCCCGCACCCTATTTCGACCGACACGTCTTCTTTTGCACCAATGAACGGGCGCCGGGTCATCCCCGGGGCTGCTGCAAGGAAAAGGGTTCCGAAGCGCTGCGCGACCACATGAAGGCCGCCGCCAAGGAGGCCGGCCTGGGCAAGAAGGTGCGGGTCAACGCCGCCGGCTGCCTGGACCGGTGTGAGTTGGGGCCGACGCTGGTGATTTATCCGGAGGGCGTCTGGTACACCTGCGCCACCACCGGCGATGTCGATGAAATTGTGAAGACTCACCTGGTGGAGGGCGGCCGCGTGGACCGCTTGATGCTATATCCGGATGAGAAAGTGCCGGCGCACCGCGCCCGCAAAGCCGCTGCCGCAGACTGACCCAACCCCCATGTCCCTATACTGCACCGACACTATTTTCGCCCTGGCCTCTGCCCCCGGCCGGGGCGGTGTCCAGGTCATCCGCCTGTCCGGTCCCAAGGCCGGGGCCGCCCTCTCAGCCCTGATGGGGCGCTCCCTGCCCCCGCGGCGCCAGGCCACGCTGGCCCGGCTGAAGGACCAGGGGGGTGAGGTCTTCGACCAGGCGCTGGTGCTGTGGTTCCCGGCGCCGGACAGCTTCACCGGGGAGGACGTGGCGGAGTTGCATCTGCATGGCGGCCGGGCCGTCCTGGCCGCCGCCAGCGGGGCGCTGACGGCGCAGGGCTTGCGCGTGGCGGAGCCGGGAGAATTCAGCCGCCGCGCCTTCGAGGCCGGCAAGCTGGACCTGACAGAGGCGGAGGCCATCGCCGACCTGGTGGACGCCGAGACCGCAGCCCAGCGGCGCCAGGCCTTGCGCCAGATGGACGGCGCGTTGGGGCAGTTGTACGAGGGCTGGCGTCACCGCCTGGTGCGGGCCTTGGCCCACCTGGAGGCTGACATCGACTTCCCGGATGAAGACCTGCCCCACGGCCTGGCGCCGGCGGTGGTGCCGGTGCTCACCAGCCTATATCAAGAGATCGGCACCCATCTGGCGGATGGGCACCGGGGCGAGCGCCTGCGCGATGGCTTTTCCATCGCCATCCTGGGGGCGCCCAACGCCGGCAAGTCCAGCCTGCTGAACGCCCTGGCCCGGCGGGACGCGGCCATCGTTTCCGCCACGGCCGGCACGACGCGCGATGTGATCGAGGTAAACCTGGATTTGGGCGGGTTCCCGGTCATCCTGGCCGATACCGCCGGCTTGCGCGACGCCGCCGACGAGGTTGAACGGGAGGGTATTCGCCGCGCCCTGGCCCGGGCGGAAAAGGCCGACCTGAAGCTGCTGGTGCTGGATTGTTCCACGTGGAACATCGGCGATGGGGCGGAGGCCACCTTGGCCCTGGCCGACGGCGACGCGCTGGTGGTGCTGAATAAGCGCGACCTGTGCCCCTATGTGCCGTCCATGGTGGCGGGGCGTACCGCCATCGCCGTTTCCGCCGCCACGGGCGAAGGCCTGGCCGATCTTCTGGCGGCGCTGCAGCGGATCATCGGCGACCGCCTGATGCCGGGCGCCGCCCCCTCCCTTACCCGCGCCCGGCATCGTCAAGCGCTGGAAGATTGCCGCGCCGCCTTGGCGCGGGCCTTGCGCGCCGACTTGCCGGAACTGGCGGCCGAGGACGTTCGGTTGGCCGCGCGGGCCCTGGGCCGTATCACCGGGCGGGTGGATGTGGAGGACTTGCTGGACGTCATCTTCCGGGACTTCTGCATCGGGAAGTGAGGCTATCCAGCGGCATGATGGCCCTGCCGCTGTAGGATGCGACCGCATCCGCCGGAGTTTTGCGGGAAGCGTCGGCGGACCGCAAAACGAGGAAGCCAAGCCTGCGGAGCAGGCGCCCGGCGTTTGAGGGTCGGGGAATGGATGTTTCACGTGAAACATCGGGTGTGCCTCACGGATTCATGGCCGTTATCCCTTGGCGCCCTTTGACTCATCCGGCGCCCGCCCCTAAAGTCCGCGCCATGCAAACCTATGACGTCATTGTGGTTGGCGCCGGCCATGCCGGCTGCGAAGCGGCTGCCGCCGCCGCGCGGCTGGGCGCCCGCACCGCCCTTTACACGCATCGCCTCGACACCGTTGGGGAAATGAGCTGCAACCCGGCCATCGGCGGCCTGGGCAAGGGCCACCTTGTCCGCGAGATCGACGCCATGGATGGCGTCATGGGCCGGGTCACGGACCGCGCCGGCATCCAGTTTCGTGTGCTGAACAAGTCCAAGGGCCCGGCCGTTCGCGGCCCGCGGGCCCAGGCCGACCGCAAGCTGTATCGCCAGGCCATGCAGGCCATACTGGCGGAGCAGGAGAACCTGACCTTGGTGGCCGCCGCCGTCGAGGATCTGGTGATTGACGCCCATGGCCGGGTCGCCGGCATCGTCACCGCCGCCGGCGAGACGGTCTTGGCCGGGGCCGTCGTGCTGACCACCGGCACCTTCCTGCGGGGCCTGATCCACATCGGTGAGGAGAAGATCCCCGCCGGCCGTGTGGGGGAGGCGCCGGCCCTTGGCTTGTCCGACACGCTGATGCGCGTGGGCTTCCCCCTGGGCCGCCTGAAGACTGGCACCCCGCCGCGCCTGGATGGCCGCACCATCGACTGGGCCAGCCTGGAGATGCAGCCGGGCGATGACCCGCCCCCGCCCTTCTCCTACCTCACAGATCGGATCACCACGCCGCAGGTGCCTTGCCACATCACTTGGACCAGCGCTCGCGTGCATGAGGTCATTCGCGCCAACCTGCACCGCGCGCCCATGTATTCTGGGCAGATCGAGGGCATTGGCCCGCGCTACTGCCCGTCGGTGGAGGACAAGATCGTCCGCTTCGCCGACAAGGAACGGCACCAGATCTTCCTGGAGCCGGAGGGGCTGGACGATGACACCGTCTATCCCAACGGCATCTCCACCTCCCTGCCCCGCGATGTGCAGCTGGAGATCCTGAAGGCCATCCCGGGGCTGGAGCATGTCACCATGCTGCGGCCGGGCTATGCCATCGAATACGATTACGTCGATCCGCGCGAACTGGGCCCGACGTTGGAGACGCGCCGCTTGCCCCGCTTGTTCCTGGCCGGCCAGATCAACGGCACCACGGGGTATGAGGAGGCGGCGGCCCAGGGCCTGGTGGCCGGTCTGAACGCGGCCCTGGCCGCGTCGGGGTCGGCGCCTTTCGTCCTGGACCGCGCCGAATCCTACATCGGCGTGATGATCGACGACCTGATCACCCGAGGCACGTCAGAACCCTACCGCATGTTCACCAGCCGGGCGGAATACCGCCTGTTGCTGCGCGCGGATAACGCTGATCAGCGCCTCACCCCGCGTGGCCTCTCGCTGGGCTGCGTGGGTGAGGCGCGCGCCGCCGCCTTCGGCGCCAAGCTGGCCGCCCTGGATCAGGCTCGCCATCTGGCCGGCACCCTGTCGGCCACGCCCAATGAGCTGGCCAAGCATGGCCTGACCATCAACCAGGATGGGGTGCGCCGCAGCGTCGCCGACCTGCTGCGTTACCCCGACATCGACCTGGCCCGCCTGGGCGCCATTTGGCCGGAGCTGAACGGCTTTTCGCCGGAGATCGCCGAACAGGTGGAAATCGACGGCCGTTATGCCGGCTATCTCGATCGGCAGGAGGCCGATATCCGCGCCTTCCGCCGGGATGAGGCCCTGGCCCTGCCCGTGGATCTGGACGTGGATGCCATCGCCTCCCTGTCCGCCGAAATCCGCACAAAGCTGCGCCAGGTACGCCCCGCCACCCTGGGGGCCGCCGCGCGCATCCCCGGCATGACGCCGGCGGCGCTGACCGCCCTGCTGCGGCATGTGAAGAAGCGCCCTGCCCGCCCGGCCCCAGGGCCCGCCCATACCGACGACACCACGAGTGCCGCATGACCCCTGCCGACTTCGCCGCCCGGTTCGCTGTTTCACGTGAAACACTGGACCGGCTTACCCTCTATGCCCAGCTGCTGGCCAAGTGGAATCCCGCCATCAACCTGGTGGCCAAGTCCACCGTGGCCGATGTCTGGGAACGCCACATGGCGGATAGCGCCCAGCTGTACGCCCTCCTGCCGCCCGGCACGCGTACACAGGTGGACATGGGCAGCGGCGCTGGGTTTCCCGGCTTGGTCATGGCTATCCTGGGCGTGCCCAACGTTCACCTGATCGAGAGCGACACCCGCAAGGCCACGTTCCTGCGGGAGGTGGCGCGGGCCACCGGCACGTCGGTGACGGTACACGCCCAGCGTATCGAGCAGGTGCCGGAGATCGTGGCCGACGTGGTCACCGCCCGCGCCCTGGCCGCCCTGCCCGAACTGCTGGACTGGGGCTATCGCTTCCTGAAACCGGGAGGCCAGTGTCTGTTCCTGAAGGGCAGGACCGCTGCCGAGGAATTGACCCTCGCCGCCCAATCCTGGACAATGACCGTCTCCCAAGTCCCCAGCATCACGGACCCGTCGGGGACCATCCTTATTCTTGGTGAGATCGCCCGTGCCCGCTGACGCCCCCACCCCCGCGCCGAAGCGAGCGCGCATCCTTGCCCTTGCCAACCAGAAGGGCGGCGTGGGCAAGACCACGACCACCATCAACCTGGGCACCGCCTTGGCGGCCACCGGCAAGCGCGTGCTGATTGTGGACAACGATCCGCAGGGCAACGCCTCCACCGGCCTGGGCATCGGCCGGACGGAACGCGGCGTCGGCACCTATGAGCTGCTGTTCGGCGAGACGACGGTGGCGGCCGCGGTGCGTGGCACCAGCATCCCCAAGCTGTTCGTGGTCACCGCCTCCGCCGACCTGTCGGGTGCCGAGCTGGAATTGGTGGAGCTCGAGCGGCGCGAGTTCCGCCTGCGCGACGCCCTGTCCAGTGCCGGCGCCGATTATGACTATATCTTGATCGACTGCCCTCCAGCCCTGGGGTTGTTGACCCTGAATGCCCTGGCAGCGGCCGATTCGGTGCTGGTGCCGCTGCAATGCGAGTTCTACGCCTTGGAGGGCTTGTCGCAGCTGATCCGCACCATCGAACGGGTGAAGCGCACCTTCAACCCCAGCCTGGAAATCCAGGGCGTGGTGCTGACCATGTTCGACCGGCGCAACAACCTGTCCGACATGGTGGCCGCCGATGTGCGCGGCTTCTTCGGCGAAAAAGTGTATGAGACGGTCATCCCCCGCAATGTCCGTGTCTCCGAGGCGCCCAGCCACGGCAAGCCGGTGCTGCTCTACGACCTGAAATCGGCGGGCGCCCAGGCCTATATTCATTTGGCGGGAGAGGTTTTGAAGCGTGAGCGTAACCGGCAGTCAGTCCATGGATGAGATGAAAAAGCGCAGCAACCTGGGGCGCGGCCTGTCCGCGCTGTTTGCCGAGGTCGCGGACGAGCAGGAGCCGGTGGAAAAGGGCCGTCCGCCCCGGACGCTGCCCATTGAGCTGCTGCATCCCGGCCGCTATCAGCCGCGCCGCCACTTTGATGAGGAGGCCATCCGCAGCCTGGTGGACAGCATCCGCGAACGCGGCGTGCTGCAGCCCATCCTGGTGCGCAAGCTGGAGGATGGCGGTATCGGCGGCAGCGCCCGCTATGAGATCATCGCGGGTGAGCGCCGCTGGCGCGCCGCCCAGCTGGCCGGCCTGCACGAGGTGCCGGTGGTGGTGCGGTCGCTGACCGACCGCGAGGCTCTGGAAATCGCGCTGGTCGAGAACATCCAGCGCCAGGACCTGACACCTCTGGAAGAGGCCGAAGGCTTCCAGCGCCTGATGGATGAGTTCAACCACACCCAAGAGGATCTGGCCCGCGCCGTCGGCAAGAGCCGCAGCCATGTCGCCAACATGCTGCGGCTGCTGGCCCTGCCCGACGCGGTGAAGGCGCTGGTGCAGGATGGCAGCCTGACCATGGGCCACGCCCGCGCCCTGCTGACCGCCGCCGATCCCCTGGCCTTGGCGCGTGAGGTGGTGAAGCGCGGCCTGAACGTCCGCCAGACGGAACAGCTGGTGAAGGACGCGGCCAACCCGGCCGCCCGTCCCGCCCCTGCCCCCAAGACCGCCGACACCCTGGCGCTGGAAAAGGAGCTGGCGGCCGAGCTTGGCCTGAAGGTGGCGCTGAAGGCCAAGGGCCAAGCCGGGAGCCTGACCGTGCATTACGCCAACCTGGACCAGTTGGACGGCTTGCTGGCGCGATTGAAGCAGCGTTTCTGAACCCCAGCCATCGATAGCCCATGAAAAAAGCGCCGTCAGTGACAGCACTGACGGCGCTTTTTTATCGGGGGACGGGCTTTACGCGGCCGACCGTCTGGCCAGCTGCGCCACCTGGAAAAAAGCGCGGGCGCACAGCGTCTCATCCGGCATGTTGGTACGCTTGCAGTCGGCTTCCGCGTCCATCAGGCGGTCCAGCGCCAGGGCCAGGTTGGGCAGGGTCCAGCGCCGCACCTGGTTGGTGATCTGGTTTTCCATCTTGAAGAACACCGGTGGGCGCAGGGCCTTCACCGCTTGTTGGGCCGTCTGCCCCCGGGTGGTGTGGTAGACGGCCATTTGCAGGCGCTGGAAATGGCGTTGGGCGGACCGCAGGATGGGGACAGGGCTGGTCCCCTCCCCGAACAAACGGCCCAGCGCCCGGTCGATGCTGGCGATGTCGCCGTCGGCGGCGGCCAGGGCCGGCTCATCCATGTCCAGGGCGGCGCTGTCGCCGATGATGGTGCGCACATCTTCCAGCGTCACGCGGCTGGCGCCCATCATGTAGATGGCCAGCTTGTCCACCTCGCCGCGCGCCACGGCGCGGTCGCCCACCAAATTGGCGGCCAGCCAGTCGCGGGCGTCGGTGTCAATGGTCAGCTTATGCTCCCCCAGGATGCGGGCGATGGTCACCGCCAGCTCCCCCTCCTCCTCGACATAGCAGGCGATGGCCGCCGCCTTGTCATCCGACTCGAACAGGGCACGCAGCTTGGACGATTTCCCCAGGTCGCCCGCTTCCACCACCGCCAGGGTGTCGCCGCTGGGCGGCTGCTTCAGCAGGGCCTGGAAGGCGACGGTGACCGACTCGTCGGCGTCACGCACCCGGACCAGCCGGCGGCCGCCGGTCAGGGCCATGGCGGCCATCTCGTCATTCAGGCGGGCGCCGTCGCCGCTGATCTGGTCGGCCTTCAGGTCGCTGACACGGAAGGGGTCGTTCAGGTCCGCGACCACCGCGCGGGCCAGCGTCTTGGCGCGCTCCCGCACCAGGCCGGTGTCGGGGCCATAGACCAGGACGGCGACGATGCCGGCGGCGGGGCTTTTGCAGAAGCCATCGGCGTTGCGCGGCTGGACCTTCACGGGCGCCTCCCGGGAGTGAAAAGGGCCGCCCCGGTCGGTGGCGGCCCATCAACACGAAACAGTGCCAAGAACCTTACTTGTCCTTGGCCGATTGGACCACCGATCCACGGTCGAAATACAGCGACAGGCGCGTGGTGATCTCCTCCGCCAGTTCGGTCAGGGCGCGATCATAGGCGTCCTGCTCGGTGACCATGGTGGAGTATTGCGCCTCTGAGATGTCGTAGCTGACGATGGACCGGCTGGAGGTGCGGTACAGCGTCTTGCCCGTCTTGTTGTCGATCAGTTGGTAATCCGCCATGACGTGCAGACGGGCGCGGGTGGCGGTGGCGTCGCGCTGGATACCCAGGTCTTCCTTGTAAGAATTCAGGCGCACGTTCAGACGGTAGTCCGGCTTCACCGGCCGCCCGTCGTCCTGGTAGAAGCGGTCGATCAGGTTGTTGCGCAGCATCTGGCCGATGCGGTCAGGGATGATGTCGATGGATACCGACGCCATTTGCGACCGCGTCGACGGCTTGCCCGACAGGCTGTGGTCCCCATAGACGGTGTGGAAGCCGCAGGCGGACAGGGCCAGGGGCGCCGCCGCCAGTAACACTCCCATCACCGCCTTGCGGATCACGGCCTTGAAGCCGGGGTTAGACGACAACATTGATCACCCGGTTGGGTACGACGATGACCTTGCGCACGGGCTTTCCCTCCAGGGCGCGCTGCACGTTGGGCTCCGCCAGGGCCAGCGCCTCGGCCTCTTCCTTGGCGATGTCCTTGGGCAGGTGCAGGGTGGCACGCAGCTTGCCGTTGACCTGCACCGCCACGGTGGCGGTGTCCTCGGTCGCCAGGGCTTCATCCGCCACCGGCCAGACCGAGTCGACCAGCAGGGTGTCATGGCCCAGCACGGACCACAACTCCTCTGCCAGGTGCGGCATCATCGGGCCGATCAGGCGCACCAGCACCTCCAGCCCCTCGCGCAGCACGGCGGCGTCACCGGCATCAGCACCGGCCTTGCCGTCCAGCTTCTCCAAGGCGTTGGACAGCTCGCGGATGCGGGCCACGGCCTTGTTGAAGCGGAAGCGCTCCAGATCCTCGCCGATGGCGGCCACGGTCTTGTGCACCATGCGGCGCGCGTCGGTGGCCAGCGGTGACAGCTCGGCCGGAATAGGCGTGCCGGCGGGCGGCAACGCCACGGACGGCTCCGTCACCAGGCGCCAGAGGCGGTTGATGAAGCGCCAGGCCCCGTCGATGCCGGCCTCGGTCCATTCCAGGTCACGATCCGGCGGGCTGTCGGACAGCATGAACAGGCGGGCGGCGTCGGCGCCGTAGGTGTCGATGATGTGCGCCGGGTCCACCACGTTCTTCTTGGACTTCGACATCTTGATGATGGGGCCGACGGTCACCGGGCCGCCGCCCTCGCGCTGCACCGACTTGCCGTCCACCACGTCCACGTCCGACGGCAGCAGCCACTTGCCCTCGGCGTCCTGGTAGGTCGCGTGGGTCACCATGCCCTGGGTGAACAGGCCCTCGAACGGTTCCTTCAGGTCGGTGTAGCCGACATGAGCCAGGGCGCGCGTCCAGAAGCGGGCGTACAGCAGGTGCAGCACCGCGTGCTCGATGCCACCGATATATTGGTCAACCGGCAGCCAGTACGCGGCCTCCTCCCGATTGAAGGCCTGGTTCTCGACGCGCGGGCTGGCGAAGCGCAGGAAATACCAGCTCGACTCGATGAAGGTGTCGAAGGTGTCGGTCTCACGCACCGCTGCCGTGCCGCAGGTGGGGCAGGCCACATGCTTCCATGTCGGGTGGCGGTCCAGCGGGTTGCCCGGCTGGTCGAAGGTCACATCATCCGGCAGCGTGACGGGCAGCTGGTCCTCCGGCACATGCACCAGGCCGCAGCTGGGGCAGTGGATGACCGGGATGGGGCAACCCCAATAGCGCTGGCGCGACACGCCCCAGTCGCGCAGGCGGAAGATGGTGGTGCGCTGGCCGCGGCCCATGGCCTCGATGCGCTCACCGGCCGCCTGCTTGGCGGCCTCAACGTCCATGCCGTCCAGGAACTGGGAGTTGCGCAGCAGGCCGGGGCCGGTATAGGCCTCGGTGCCCACGTCGAAGGTCGCCGGGTCCTCACCCTCGGGCACCACCACGGGGGTGACCTTCAGGCCGTACTTGCGGGCGAAGTCCAGGTCGCGCTGGTCGTGCGCCGGGCAGCCGAAGATGGCGCCGGTGCCGTATTCCATCAGCACGAAGTTGGCGATGTAGACCGGCAGCGTCCAGCCGGGCACGAAGGGATGCTCGGCGGTGATGCCGGTGTCGAAGCCCTTCTTCTCCGCCGTCTCGATGGCCTCTTCCGAGGTGCCGACGCGGTTGCAGTCGGCGATGAACTCGGCCACGGCCGGGTTCTTCTCCGCCAGCGCCAAGGCGATGGGGTGGTTGGGGGAGATGCCGACGAAGCTGGCGCCGAACAGGGTGTCGGGCCGGGTGGTGAACACCTCGACCTCAGGCTCCGTCGAAATACCCTCGGGCGCCGTCAGCTGGAAACGGAAGCGCAGGCCGGTGGACTTGCCGATCCAGTTCTCCTGCATGATCCGCACTTTTTCCGGCCAGCGGTCCAGCGTGGCCAGGGCCGACAGCAGATCGTCGGCGAAGTGGGTGATCTTCAGGAACCATTGTGACAGCTTGCGCTTTTCCACCAGCGCCCCGGTGCGCCAGCCACGGCCGTCCACCACCTGCTCGTTGGCCAGCACGGTGTTGTCGACGGGGTCCCAGTTGACCCAGCTTTCCTTGCGGTAGGCCAGGCCGGCCTTCAGGAAATCCAGGAACATCTTCTGCTCGTGCCGGTAATATTCCGGACGGCAGGTGGCGATCTCGCGGTTCCAGTCGATGGCCAGGCCCATCGACTGCAACTGGCCGCGCATGGTGGCGATGTTCTCGTAGGTCCACTTGCCGGGGTGGACCTTGCGCTCCAGCGCGGCGTTTTCCGCCGGCAGACCGAAGGCGTCCCAGCCCATGGGATGCAGGACGTTGAAGCCCTTGGCCCGCTTGTAGCGGGCGATCACGTCGCCGATGGTGTAGTTGCGGACGTGACCCATGTGGATGCGCCCCGAGGGATAGGGGAACATCTCCAGGACGAAATACTTCGGCCGGGCAGGGTCCGCGGAAACGGCGAAGCTGTTCCGGTCGGCCCAGGCCGACTGCCACTTCGCCTCGTTTTCCCTGACATTGTACCGGGACATGGAAAAACCGCCTTCTCTCGGGTGTCGCGCCGGCCATCAGCCCGGAAGGGCCGGGGCGTCACCCCCTCCCGGCGGGCGCCGGGGCGTTGCGAGAGGAGACAGTCGCCCGCCGGCGATGGATCAGCTTACTTCGGGGGGGCCTGCTGGATGCGCAGCTGCCGCGCCCGGGTGAGGACGGTGTCCTCAAGCTGGCTGTTGGTTTCGGCGGCCACGGTGGCATCGCGCCACTGGCCACCCTGGTCGACCTGGCGGAACACGGTCACGCGCACGCCGTCGGCGCGCAGCGTGCTGTCCAGGACGTACAGGTTGATCTTGAACCGCTCGCCCGGGGTGCTGGGCGGGCTGTACCAGTCGGTGATGATCACGCCGGTGTAGGGGTCGGCCGAAATCAGCGGCAAGAAGCCGATGGTGTCCAGCGACGCGCGCCACAGGAAGGCGTTGACCGTCGGGCCCACCGCCTGCACGGCGGTGTTGGAGGTGCCGACCGGGCCAGAGGTGTTCTGGCGCATCAGGATCGAGACGGGCTTGGGGGCGGCCTTCGCGTCGTCGTCATCGCCCCAGCCCAGCCAGGAGCAAGCGGACGTGGAAAGCAGAAGTCCGGCAACCAGGAGGGAGCGGCCAATGAAAAAAGCGGAGCGCGACGGCATGTGATTGTCACCCAGGGTCACGAGAACGGTTCCTTAGATCAAAAAAGCCGCTGGGACGCAAGGCCGGCCAAGCGGCCGTGACGAAGCGTAACGTTGGCGCAGGGTGGGGCGCGGGGGATGGTGCGCGCGGATGGGGACGGGCGGCGGTGGACGGAAACCTAGAAACGGAATTCTACCACGGCGGTGGCCACGTTACCTGTCGGGTGTGGACTGGACTGTCCCGCCATCGCGGCCGGGTTGCCGCTCTCCAGATCCGCGGCCCAGTGGATCAGGTCCAGACCCAGGGTGGTGTCTCCCCTCACCTTCCACGACAGCCCCAGGCCGTAAGCTTGGTAGGTCGTCCAATTCTCCGTCTCGCTGCCGTGCCAGAACAGGGTCAGGCCATAGGGGCCGTTCTCGTAGGTGCCCTGCACGGTGGCGCCCCGGGTGTCGCCGGGGGAGGGGGCTGTACGGTTGCGCAGCAGGCCGCTGTCGCCATCGTCGAACAGCACCGTGCCCACCGTGAAGCCGCCATAGGTCAGGCCGCCGGCCAGCGTGACGGTGGAGGTGTCGCGCAGCCAGCCGTGGGCGGCGTCGGCATGGTTGTAGGCGGCGCCCAGCTCATACTGCAGGGGGCCCCAGTCGCCCCGGTAGTTCACAGCCCCCTCCCAGAAGTTGGTCTCGGCCGGGACGGCGCTGGCGGCCACGATGTCCTGGCCGAAGGCCCGGCGCTTCGGGGCGTAGGAAAAGCCGGCCTTCACGCCGAACAGGCGGGGCGTCTCATAATCCACCTTGGTGGCGTCGTCGCTGTCGCGGGCGGCATAGGCGCGGCCCAGCGCCGTGCCCGGCGGTCGCACGCGCCCGCTCTGCGTCCAGAAGCCGTCCATCTCCCCGCCGACCAACAGGGGCAGCAGGTCGGTCGCCCGTTCCGACGCCCCCCAGCTCTGGCCCAGGCGGACCTTGCCCCAGCCGCCGGCGGCGTAGACATAGGCCTGGTCGATGCCGATCCCCTGGCGGTCGGCGTTGCCCGGCCGGTCGGTGCTGCGCCCGGTGTTGCCTGAGCCGACACGCAGCAGCGCGCCGTAGGTCACGCCGCTGTCCGTCACCGTCTCCAGGCTGCCGGTCACGGCGTAGGCGCCGACCGCGTCCCAATGGGCGTCTCCCGCCGCCGGGCGGTCCGTGCCGACCACCCCGCCCTGGGCCACGCCCGACAGGTGATAGTCGACCTGGGCGCGGGCCGCGTGCAGGGGGGCCAGCACGGCGATGGCGGCGCACAGGGGAGCGGCGCGCAGGGGGGCGGCGCAGAGGGGAACGGCGCACAGGGGAAGGCGCAGGACGGCGGGGATGGGGCGGGTCCTGAAGCGGGTCATGGGCTCTTCCGTGTCCGGGAAATGCGGCGGAACAAGTGATATAGGCGGCGGATGCCGATACGCGAGCCTTGCCTTGGGCGGCGTGGCGCAGGAAAGTCGCCCCCGTGCCCGGCGCCCGTCGGCCCTTGGGCACGCTTTACCGTCGATCCTGTCCGCACACAACCGCCCATACACAACCTTGGCACCGCCATGACCCGCGCCAGCAAGCCCCCCGCCCCGCCCGCCCCGCCCGCGGACGCCGACGTCGCCACCCGCCTGGCCACCGTGCGCGGCGTCATCGATGCCGCCGCGCACGCCGTCGGCCGCGATCCGGCCGGCGTCAGCCTGGTGGCCGTGTCCAAGGTCCAGCCGGTGGAGAAGATCCGCGCGGCGCTTGAGGCCGGCCAGCGGGTGTTCGGTGAAAACCGGGTGCAGGAGGCCAAGGCCAAGTGGCCGGAGCTGAAGGCGCGGTATCCCGATGTCGAACTGCACCTGATCGGCCCCCTGCAGACCAACAAGGTCAAGGACGCCGTGGCGCTGTTCGATGTCATCCAGACGGTGGACCGCGAGCGCCTGGCCGAGGCGCTGGCCGTCGAGGGCAAGCGCCAGGGCCGCCTGCCCCGCCTGCTGGTGGAGGTGAACACGGGCGAGGAAGCGCAGAAGGCCGGCATCGCCCCCGCCGACGTGCCCGCCTTTCTGGCCGCTTGCCGCGGCAGTCACGGGTTGGAGATCGCCGGCCTGATGGCCATCCCCCCGGCGGAGGAGGAACCGGCCATGCACTTCGCCCTGCTGGCCGACCTGGCGCGCAAGGCGGGCTTGGCCGAGGTGTCCATGGGCATGAGCGGCGATTACGACCTGGCGGTGCGCATGGGCGCCACCCAGGTCCGCGTCGGCACCGCCCTGTTCGGCGAGCGGCTGAAACCCGCCCCCGAAGCCGCCCCCGAAGCCGCCCCCGAAGCCGCCCCCGAACCCGCCCGCGAGGGCGTAGAGGCGGGCGAAGGCTAAGGTTTCCGCGGAAAATTCAGCCGGGAACGGGGCACCCAAAAAAGGCGCTTGCCGTGGGTGCCATGTCTCTATATGGTCCCGCCCCATTCCGGACGGAGGGGTGGCCGAGTGGTTGAAGGCGCTCGCCTGGAAAGCGGGTATACGGCCAAAACCGTATCGTGGGTTCGAATCCCATCCCCTCCGCCACTTTACTTCCAGGGCTGCCCCCTTTAGCGGCTGCTGCTCCTTGGAGGCGGCCTCGGATGTGCCAGGCACCCCGTTCAGCAGACCTACTTCAGTAAGCGCAGCTTTCGTCTCGGGGCCCTGGGCCGTCGCGGAACGAAAGTGTGCGCCTGATCAGGAACCGAAACGGCGCAGCATCCAATCGAAGAGGGTGGCATGCCACAGCGTCGTTGCCCCCAACTGGCAATGCTCGGCCCCGCCAGAGGCTTGGTCGTAGATGTGGGTTTCCACTGAGCGCGCTTGTTTCAGCGCGGTGGTGAAGGCGTCGACCTGCGATAGCGGCACGAAGTGATCGGCCGCCCCCGCCAGAACAAGAACATCGGCGCCGATCTTGTGCGCGACGGGCGCTAGCGTATAAGCCGCGCTGGCCGCCAGGAACGCCTCAACGCTGCCGACTCCGAAGGTCCAGCAGCCGTTCTCCATGGCCCATTTCACACCCGGGCTCCGGCTCTTGACCGGATCCGCAGCCAGTGCGCCATAGGTCTTGCACAGCGCCCCGAAATCGAACAGCACATCAAAGGCGATCAGACCGTCGATCCGCTGGTCGAATGCGGCCGCGCGGGGCGCCAGGTAGCCGCCCATGCTCATGCCGATCAGGACGATCCCGCGCGGTTGGGCATGGCGGGCCAGGAAATGATCGAGAACCGCGCCGTTCGGCTTTTCCCATTCATGGGTGAATGGCAGCCCGTGGCGACGCAGCGCGGCACCTTGGCCAGGGCCTTCATAAGTCAGGACGTTGTAGCCCCTGTCATTGGCGTCCTTCGCCAGCATGAAATAGAGCTCTTCCAACGTGCTGTCATACCCGCCGACGAACACGATAAGCGGCCGATCATCGCCACCGGGAACCGGATAGAAGATCGCGCGCAGACTACCCTTTTCATAAGGAACATCGGAACGCTCGAAGGGCACGCCCAGCGCCTGCAGTCCGGCATCGAAATTGGAAATCTGGGCGGACCAGGCGATCTCCCGGCGGGGATCATCGGGTGAGAGCAGGAATTCCGCCGTCCGCCAATACGTATGGGCTCGCTGCAGCCCCAGCCCCCTGCTGATCGGGTCGCGGTTGTCGCGCACCCGGTCTTCGTTACGGCGGGCGGTGGCGGAAAACGCTTCATACCAAGCCTCGGCATCACTTTCGGCGATATGGGAGATGGTCTCAAACACCTCGTTCACGTCCGCGCCGCCCGCGGCCACGTCGTTGAGGACGCGCAAGGCTTGGAAATGAAAGGTCTGGTCACCGAACAAGCGGCGAATGCCGGTGGCTGCTGTTGGGGGCATGGGAACCATCATCGGCGGGCCTTCTCTAGGGGATGGATACGGAATCCTAACGCCCACCCCGGCAGAAGATTTGATTTCACGCGCCAAATGCTTGATTTTGCGCGCCATGCCGACTTCATTTCCCGACGTGACGGCGTCGCGCGACCTTTTCGACACAATTTCCGAGGCCGCGGTGCGGGCCGGTCTGGTTTCCTGCAACGAAGTCCAGGTGATCAGTGGGGCGTATGCGGATGGGCATGCTTTCGCCCGGCTCAGCGAGCGTGCCCTGCTGCGCCTCTGGTCGCTTCTCGCCCTGCGCTATGGCGGCAGTGATGTCGGGGGAATACTGGCCTTGCAGGTGCCCGTCCACAAACTCGGTTTGCTGGGTGAGATCGTTAATCATGCCGCAAGCCCGACCGAGGCGTTCGATCAGGTGGTCCGGTTCAGCCGGTTGTTGAACCAGCGCGCGCGCATTGGCCAGAAGCGGACGGCCAGCCACTTGACCGTGGTTTATGGGGGCAGTCTGCAGGCCGACACATGCCAGGCCGGGCTGGACGCCGGCATCATTTGGTCCTTGGCCCATCTCGCGCTACTGCCCGGCCGCCTGTTCGGTGCCGATGTTTACCCGGAACGGGCCACACTGCCCGGTGCACACCTCAGGGACGTCGCTGGGCTGTACCGGATCTTCGGCCGGTCGATCGATCTGGACGCCGGCCAACCTGGACTCTGTTTCGCGGTTGCGGCTTTGCGAGGATTGCACAAGGCGCCGGAAGCCCGTCTGTTGTCGCATCTCGAAGGCGCCGCCGCGCTCCATGTCGCCGCCTTGCCGCCATGCGAGCTGCTTGGCGACCGGGTGCGCGCCTTTCTGGAGGGCAATCTGGCGGGTGGTCCTCCGCCGCTGGAGGAGATCGCAAAGCATATGGGGTTTTCCAAACGCTCCCTGCAACGGGCGCTGAATGCGGAGGGCGCGAGCTTTGCCGAGATCTTGGACGATCTGCGGCGCGCACGGGCAAAGGTGCTTCTGGCGGACGGACGGCAGTCCCTCAGCATGATTACCTACCTGCTCGGCTACACCGACCAGGCTATTTTGAGTCGCGCGGCGCGGCGCTGGTTTGGCGCGTCGCCCCGCAACCTTTGATAAGCCGTCGGCTGAACCAGTCGCCCTTCATTGTTCGATTTACCGAACAACCCATTTCGATTGGGCTGGATTATCGCGCAGGCGGTTGGCGCCTACTTCTACGGCATCTTCCAGAACAGGGGATGCCCCATCATGAACAGCACCTACACCCTTGGACACCGTGCCGTGAATCGGCTGGGCTATGGCGCCATGCAGTTGGCCGGGCCTGGCGTGTTCGGTCCGCCCAGGGACCGCGACGCGGCGCTGGCCGTGCTGCGCGCCGCGGTCGAGTCCGGCGTCAACCACATCGACACCAGTGACTTCTACGGGCCGCATGTCACCAACCAACTGATCCGCGAGGCGCTGCACCCCTATGCCGACGATCTGGTCATCGTCACCAAGGTCGGCGCCGTGCGGGGAAGCGATGGCTCGTGGAACCCGGCCTTCTCGCGGGAGCAACTGACCCAGGCGGTGCAGGACAACCTGCGCAACCTGGGCCTGGATGTGCTGGAGGTGGTCAACCTGCGCGCCATGTTCGACGTGCATGGGCCGGCCGAGGGCTCGATCGAGGCGCCCCTGACCGTGCTGGCCGACCTGCAACGCCAGGGCCTGATCCGCCATATCGGCGTCAGCAACGTGACCGCGGCACAGATCGCGGAGGCCCGGCGCATCTGCCGCGTCGCCTGTGTGCAGAACCACTACAACCTGGTTCATCGCGCTGACGACGCCCTGATCGACGATCTGGCCCGCGACGGCACCGCCTATGTGCCTTTCTTCCCGCTGGGGGGTTTCACCCCCTTGCAGTCCACCGCCCTGTCCGAGGTGGCGGCGCGGCTGGGGGCCACACCGATGCAGGTGGCATTGGCCTGGCTGCTGCGCCGGTCGCCCAACATCCTGCTGATCCCCGGCACCTCCTCCGTCGCGCACCTGCAGGAGAACCTGGCGGCGGCGACGCTGGACCTGCCGGAGGACGCGATGGTGGCGCTGAACGTCCTGACGGGGGTGCCCGCCGCGCATTGAGGTAGCGGCTGGCCGGGCGTCGTCCCCGCGCTATGTTGGTGCGGAAGCCATCGGCATGGGAGGGGGCGATGCCCGCCAGACATATCCGCGACGGTCGCAAGGTGCTGGGCGCCGGCCTGCTGGCCCTGCTGGCGGCGGCCACGCCAGCGGGCGCCCGGGTCCATGTCGGCTATGCCACCCAAGGGACGTGTGACGGCTATCCGGCGGTGAACCTGGCGGCGGCGCCTGGGCTCTGTGTTGGCCTGGTCGCCAATCAACTGGGGTTCGTCCGGGGCGTGGCGGTCCTGGGGGCCGACCTCTATGTCGTGGATCTGGGCGGCGGCTGGCGCCACAACCACGGCCGGCTGCTGCGCCTGAGGAATTTGGGCAAGGCGCCGCCGGAGGTGTTGCTGACCGGCCTGGATGAGCCCCACGCCTTGGCGCCGGCGCCGGACGGGCGCCTGTACATGAGCGTGCTGGGGCGCATCGTCTCGCTCGACCCCAACGCCGCCGACGTGGCCGCCAGTCTGCGCGACGTGGTTGTCGGCCTGCCCAAGACCGGGCTGCACCCGCTGCCGGCCCTGGCGGTGGCACCGGACGGATCGCTGTTCGTCAATGTCGGCTCCGCCACCGACCATTGCGAAAGCCCAGGTGGGAAGAAAGGCCAGGACACTCCACCCAACGCCGATGCGGCCTGCCCGGAAACGGTGGGCGCCGTCCCCCGAGGCGTCATCCTGCATGTGACGCCCGGCGCTGCCCCCGTGGACATCACGGGCGTGCGGCCCTATGCCCGTGGCTTGCGCAACGCCGTGGCGCTGGCGGTCTTGCCCGGCAACCAGGTGGTCACCGCCACCAACGCCCGCGACAATATCTCCGACGCCGATCCGGCCCTGGATGATGAGGCGGTGCCCCACGACCTCTATCTGGTGGTGAAGGAGGGGGCGGATTACGGATGGCCCTATTGCTATGACGATGGCGTGCCCAGCCCGGAATACCGCAGCCATTACACGGTGGCCGACTGCAAGGCCAAACAGGCGCCTACCCTGTTGTTGCCGCCGCATGCCGCCCCGCTGGGCCTGCTGCCCTATGCCGAGGGGCCGCTGCCCGGCCTGGCCGGCACCTTGCTGATCACCCTGCATGGCTACCGCGACACCGGCCACCGCGTCGTGGCCCTGCCGATCAACGCGCGCGGCCATCTCACCGGGGCGATCCGGGACATCATTTCGGGCTGGGAGGCCGTGACCGGCGACCACCCCCAGGGCACGCCCGTATCCCTGGCCCGCCTACCCGATGGCAGCGTGCTGGTGACGGAGGACCATAACGGCACGCTGTTGCGGCTGGCTAAGGGGACCAGGGCGCCATGACCACCTTCGCCCGCGACGGCGCCGAGCGCCACCCCGGCCTGCTGTCGCCGGTCGACCTGGCGCGGCTGATCCAGGTGCTGTCCGACGTTCCTCCGGTTCGTGCGGGCGCGCGCCTGCACGGCATCGCCGGACTGGGCGCCTTCCTGAATGCCGATGGCCCTGTGGGTCGTCTTGCCGTCTCCGCCCTGGGGTTGGATGCCCGGCCGGTACGCGCCATCCTGTTCGATAAGACGGCTGACAGCAATTGGGCCCTGGGTTGGCACCAGGACCGAACCATCGCCGTGGCGGCACGGGTGGAGGTGCCGGGCTATGGCCCGTGGAGTGTCAAGGATGGCCTGGTTCATGGGGCGCCACCGCCGGATCTGCTGGCAGGCATGGTCACCCTGCGCGTCCATCTCGACCCGGTGGATGCCGACAACGCCCCGCTGCTGGTGGCACCCGGGTCCCACCGCCTGGGCCGGGTGGCCGAGGGCCAGGTGGCGGACACGGTGCGCCGCTGCGGCCAGGTGGCCTGCCTGGCGGAGGCTGGCGATGTCTGGCTCTACGCCACCCTCATCCTGCACGCCTCCGCCGCTGCCACCCGCCCCCGGCATCGGCGGGTGCTGCAGGTCGACTACGCCGCTGGCGACCTGCCGGGCGGGCTGCGCTGGCTGGGGGTTTGAGGGCGGGGTGCATTGGCGGCGGACTTGCCTGTCAGGACAAAGCGCCATGGCCGCGTACAGCTATTGTGATGATCCGTCGGTGCCGGCGTTTCCGGATGACAAACCCATCATCGTCTTCGATGGCCATTGCGTCCTCTGCTCCGGCTTCGCCCAGTTCGTGATGCGCCACGACCCGGCCGGCCGCTTCCGCTTGATGGCGGCGCAGACGCCCCTGGGGGCGGCACTCTACCGGCATTACGGGCTCGACCCTGTGGACTACCAGACCAACCTGGTGCTGGAGGGTGGCGTGGCGCGGGTGAAGTCCGATAGCTCCATCCGCGTGTTCGAGTGCCTGGGCTTTCCCTGGTCGCTGCTGACCCTCGGCCGCCTGCTGCCCCGGCCCTTGCGCGACGCGCTCTACAGCCTCGTCGCGCGCAACCGCTTGCGCTGGTTCGGCACGCGCCAGGTCTGTTACCTTCCCACCCCGGAACAGCGGGACCGGTTCATCCTGTAAGGGGGCTGGCCCAGGGGGATGGGGCATGCGCGTCCTGGTCATTGGGGCCTATGGGCTGATCGGCAGCTATGTTGTGGCGCGTCTGCTGGCCGAGGGGCACGTCGTCACCGGCGCCGGCCGCGATATCACCGGCCCCGCGCGACAAACGCCCCAGGTGCGCTGGGTCCGCGTCGACCTTGCCAAGGCGACGGTGGAGGACTGGCTGCCCCTGCTGACGGACGTCCAGGCGGTGGCGAATTGCGCCGGCGCGCTACAGGATGGGCCGCGTGACGATCTGGCGGCCGTGCACCGCGACGGGGTTGCCCGCCTGGTGGCGGCCTGCGTACAGGCCGGCGTACGGCGCCTGGTCCATATCTCCGCCGCCGGTGTCGCCGCCCATCGCGCCCTGGGCGTCCAGGGCGACCGCTTCAACGACACCAAGCTGGCGACCGAGGATCTGCTGCGCGCCAGCGACCTGGACTGGATCATCCTGCGCCCCGGCCTGGTGCTGGCGCCCGCCGCCTATGGCGGCAGCGCCCTGTTGCGGGGCTTGGCCGCCTTGCCCGTCGTGACGCCCGTCGTCCATGCCGACGCCACGGTGCAGGTGGTGGCCGCGACCGATGTGGCCCGGGCGGTGGCGCTGGCGGTGCGGCCCGACACCCCGGCGCGACGCGCCATCGACTTGGTGCATCCCAAGGCCGTCACCATGGCCGATCTGGTGGGTACCCTGCGGCGCTGGCTCGGCCTGCCGGCGGCACGCTTATGGCGCCTGCCCCCCGGCGTGGCGCGGCTGGCGGCCAGGGGCGCCGACGCCCTGGCCTGGGCCGGCTGGCGCAGCCCCCTGCGCACCGCCACCCTGGATCAGCTCCGCGCCGGAATCGCCGGCGATGGCCACGCCATGGAGCGGGAATTGGCGATCAAGCCCCTGTCGTTGGCCGACATGCTGACGGCCTATCCGGCCGGCGTGCAGGAACGCTGGTTCGCCAAAAGCTATTTCCTGAAGCCAGCGATGCTGGCAATGCTGGCAACCTTTTGGATTGTGTCTGGCGTTATCGGCCTGTGCCGCGTGCCGGAGGCGACCACGGTCCTGACCCTGGCGGGCATGGCCCGGACGCCGGCCACCCTGGCGGTGCTGCTGGGATCGGCCGTCGACATCGCCTTGGGCGTGGGCGTCGTCTTCCGGCGGCGGGCCAGGACCGCGCTGCTGGGCATGGTCACGGTGTCGGGTGCGTACATGGTGGGCGGTACGCTGTGGCGGCCGGACTTGTGGCTTGACCCCATGGGCCCTTTCCTCAAGACCCTGCCGGCGGCGATGCTGGCGCTGGCGGCCCTGGCCCTGCTGGATGAGCGCTGATGGACCTCTATGACTTGGTGAAGGTCGCCCACATCATCGGCGCCGCCGTGCTGTTCGGCACGGGGGCCGGCATCGCCTTCTTCATGCTGATGGCCCATCGCACGCGCGACGCGGCCCTGATCGCCCACACCGCCCAGATCGTGGTGGTGGCCGATACCCTCTTCACCGCATCCGCCGTGGTGGCGCAGCCGCTGACCGGCGGCACGCTGGCCCATCTGGCCGGATATCCCCTGTTCAGCGGCTGGATCGGGCTCAGCCTCATCCTCTACGCCGTCACCGGTGCCTTCTGGTTGCCGGTGGTGTGGATGCAGATCCGTATGCGTGACCTGGCGCGGGTGGCGGTGCGCACGGGCCAGCCGCTGCCGCCCGCCTATTTCCGCCTGTTCCGGGTCTGGTTCGCCTTCGGCTTCCCCGCCTTCGCCGCGGTGCTGGGCATCCTCTGGCTGATGGTCACCAAGCCCACCCTTTAATTCCTGCCTCCAAAGGACCATCCCCATGATCGCCCAACTGATCCGCCTGGAAGTCGCCCCCGACCTGCGGGAGCAGGCGCTGGCCCTGCAGCAGGTCAACGTCGAACAGACCCGGCTGGAGCCCGGCTGCCGCCGCTTCGACTTCGCGGCGGCCAAGGACGAACCCGGCGTCTACTATGTGTGGGAGGTGTTCGAGGATCAGGCGGCCCTGGACGCCCACTACGCCGGCGCCTACTTCCAGGCCTGGCGTACCTGGATGCTGGCCCAGCCTGAAGGCAAGGTCGTCCGCACCCGTTTCCCCATCGACCCGCTCTGGCTGTGAGTGATTATGAGGGCAAAGTACCGCTTAATTCATTTTGCAAGTTGGAAGGTTTGAACGCGTAGCAGTACCGACGTGTGCTGGTTGCCTAGTTGTGCGTGTTCCAAGGTTCCGGTAAGAACCACATCATGGCCAATCCAAGAGTCGTTGGGGTATTGATCAACTATAAGCTGCAGTCTCGCCAAGTTTTTTTCTGGCCCCTCGTACAAATCATCATTTTCATGGCCGTTGGAATTTGTGCAAATGGGATGAGGTAGATCAAGGAACCAATAGGTCTCTAAGCGATCATATTTGCTGCCTGGGTCCGTATGGAATGAATGCTCAGAGATCTTGCCTGTGAGAGTTACGATACTGGGGGGATAGTTCAAGCACCCCCCTTGTTGGGCCTTCGCCACACATATCTGAAAGCCGATCAACACTATCGTTACTATCGTTGCTGCGATGATACGCATGTTCAGGCTCCTTTCCGCGATACGGTTCCCACCTTCCACCCTTCCTGGCGGCGTTGGGCGGCCATAACGGCAGAAAGCTCTTCGGCTGTGAGACCCTTCACCTTTTCGTTGCCCGTTAAACCAGTCCACAAGTGTATCCGCGCTCTATAAGCGGGCACGTCATCTATTTTCTTATCCGCCCAGTTTCCGATCATCTCATCGACGGTGTTGTCGCCATATTTCCCTAGCAAAAGAGCCTTTTGCGCCGCTATGCCGCTCGCTTCGTCCGGAAAAATGGCGCGTTCTCCATCGCTGCCAATAGCGCCGTATCGATGGGCAAGGTATTCGTCGCCTCCCCCTGGTTTGTAGCCGAGGTTGCCCGGGTTGTTGTTGCGCCAGGCACGGCTGCCACCGCTGCGGGTTTCGGTCGAACCATCACTGTTCTCAATGACAACCAGCTTATGACCCTGTTTTCTTGCTTTCAGTGCGCTCGGCGGATCTTTTAGCGCGGCATTGCCGGAGCCGCTGTCATCCCCGCCGGTGGTCCACTCACCGCCTTCGGGTGTTCCTCCAGGCACGCGTGGCTCGTCTCCCCACCCGCCTTTCAGCAGCAGGTCGCTCATCTCCGCCATGGCCAGGGCTGCATCATCATTGGCCAAAGGCGGCAGCGCCGCGTGGACCAGGGAGATGTGGGCCAAGGCTGGTTCGCCCTTGTTCAGGGCGTGGGCGACGCGGTCCAACTGACGCATCCGCCGATCCATATCACTGGCGTAGCCGTATCCCTTGGTGAACAGTTGGACCAGTGCCCGGCGGTCCCGTGCCTGCCAACGGCCCCGGCCATCACGCTCCAACAGGGGAACAGCGGCACCGATGAAGGCGCCATGGTCATTGACATAGGGGTGGCGGCCATCGCCGCGGGGACCGGCGAGGGTGAACTTCCTTAACACAGGCAAATCCATTTCCGACTCCGACGGTGATGATGTCGGATTGGAACATAACAGGAACATCTGTGGGTTGCAAGAGAGGCAACCGCCGAAACGGGAAGGTGCGCTATTCCCCCGCCCAGCCGCAGCGCTTCAGCGCCGCGCGCAAATGGGCGGGCACGGGGGCTTCGGCGCCCACGGGATCGCGGCTGGGGTACAGCGGCAGGACGATGCCGCGGGAATGCAGGTGCAGGGCGCCGGCGGGGCCGCCATAGGCCGGGTCGCCCAGCAGGGGACAGCCGACATGGGCCATGTGGACGCGGATCTGGTGGGTGCGGCCGGTGCGGGGATACAGCTCCACCCAGGTGAGGGGGCCGTCCGGCGTCTCCGCCCGCCCGCGCACCCTGTAGTCGGTGACGCTGGCTTGGCTGTCGGGCGTGCCGTCGGGCACCACCTCCATCTTCCAGCCGTTCTTGTTGGTGCGCTTGAACAGGCTGGCCTCGATACGGCCCTCCTCCGCCGGCGGCGATCCCGCCACCACCGCCCAATAGGTCTTGGACACCCGTCCCTCCTGGAACAGCTTGCCCAGCTTGCGCAGCGCCTTGGGATGGCGGCCCAGCACCAGGCAGCCGCTGGTGTCGCGGTCCAGGCGGTGGGCCAGGGTGGGGGCTCGGGGCAAGCCGAAGCGCAGGGCGTCGAAATGGCGTTCCAGGTTGTCGCCGCCGCCGGGACCGGCATGCACGGGCAGGCCGGCCGGCTTGTCGATGATCAACATCAGCGCGTCGCGGTACAGCACCCGCGCCTGGATTTCCTCTGGCTTCATGGCAATGGGGTCCCTGGAGCGGAACGCGATCAGGTGGTGCCGCGCTCGCCCCAGGCCTTACCCCGTCAGGTCCCGCTAATCAAGGTCAGGGGTCACGCGATGGCGCCGCCGCCACCTGCTGGGTCATGGCCCGGCCTGCCCCCAGCGAGGGCACCGTGGCCCCCAACAGGCTGGGTCCCAAGACCGGGGTCAGGCCCAAGGCGGGCACCAGGGCCGGAGCGGGCGCCGGCTGCCGGTTCAGCCCGTGGTGCAGGGCGATGTCCAGCACCCAGGTGAGATAGGTGTCGATCATACCGCTGACATGGAAGGCGGGGCAGCCGGTGAACAGCCGGTCGTGGCCGGTGCTGACCGGGGCGATGCCGTCCAGCCGCAGGTCCAGGCGGCGGTCCGCCCCCTCCCCCACCAGGCGGAAGGGTGAGCCCTCCTGCGTGGTCGGGTTCACGGCCGAGTCGCCATGGGGATGCAGGTGGGCGGCCTCCAGAAAGGCCACGATCATGCCCAGGCTGCCGGAGGCCAGGGTGGCGATCTCCTTGCGCGACCGCCACAGCATGGCCCGCCACTCCGCCGGCGGCAGGTCCACGCCCAGGTAGTAGGCGGCCTCCACCAGGCTCCAGCACACATGCAGGGCGGTGTTGCTGCCGGTCTTGGCGATGCTCAGCACCGAATGGTCGGCGCGGCGATACAGGGCGGAGGCGGAGAAGAAGCGGCCCGCGGCCCGCGCCATGCGGCCGAAGGGACAGGCGATGGGCGCCTGCGGGGCCCCGCGCGCCTCAAGGTCCGCCATCCACAGGTCCAGTTCCTTGTTCAGGCCCAGGCAGCCGGCGGTGCGCAGCAGGCCGAAACGGTGGTGGGCGCTCATCCACTCGGGCAACGCCGCGAAGGGGCCGGCGCCCGTGTCTTTCATGCGCTCCATGGCGCGGACCAGGCGGTGACGGAAATCGCGGAACAGGAAAACCAGGTGCAGGTTGCCCTTCAGCCGGTCGACGTTGTCGCTGGTCAGCGCCAGATCGGCATGGGCGCGGGCGAGATAGGCGTCCAGCGCGTGCGCGTCGCCCGTCAGGTCCATCATCTCCAGCACCGGCGTCACGGCCAGGCGCTGGATACCGGCGGCGGCGTGCGCCTCTTGATAGGCCCGGGCGAAGGAGCCGCTGGGCGCCTCCGTCTCCAGGCCGGCGGACTCGGTCGAACTCAGGCCGGAAACAACGCCACCATCCATGATGCAGGCACCCCGCAGATGAAACCGGGGATGCCCAAGCACAGGACGGGCCATGCAACGATCTAAGCGGAATCAATGCATTACTGCATAAGCGGCGGCGTTGAGGACAGGGTGCGCCGGAAAGTCCTGCCGGGTTCCTGCAAAAAGCCGGCAGTAATTGCCGAAAGCGTGACAGCATCGCTGTCAACGCCATCACGCGTTTCGCAATACCCAAACTACAGGTCAGGGCGGGGTGGTTCCCGGCGCGGGCTCCAGGGTCAGGCGCCAGCGGGTGGCGCCGGGCAGCAGCGGCGTGGCGCGGCCCTGAACCCAGTCCTCATGCCCCTTGTTGTAATAGGGCGACAGCGGGTGGCCGCTTTGCCCCGTGGGCATGTGGAACAGGCCGGTGTCCTCATGCCCCGGCGACACCACCAGCCGTTCAGAGGCGCCGAAGTTGGGTGCCGTCACGCGCGGCTGGAACAGATCGCCGGCCACCGGCTCCGACGGCGGGTCCAGGTAGGGCGCCAGCACCGGGGCCACGGTCGACAGGGGGTGGTGGATGGCCAGGCGGTTGCGGTCGCCCCAGGTGAAACGCGCGATGTCGCCCCCGTTCTGGGCCAGGCGCTCGCGCACATCCTTCAGAGCCGCGTCGATCAGGGCGTCCCAGCTCTTGTATCCGGGCGGCACCAGGCCGGGCGACTTGGCCGTCAGCAGGCGGCGGGCCGGCCCCTCCGCCTGGTGGCTGACCAGGTCGCCGGCATGGTCCCCGGCGGGTCCCGCCAGCGGGGCGGTGTACGCCTGGTACAGCCTGTCGACCACGGCGGTGCGGAAGCTGCGCACCAGGCGATACCCGACAGAGGGGATTGCGGCCCGGCCGCCCCAGCTTTCCACCGGCGCCACCAGGTTGGCCAGCGCCTGGTCGCTGGCCCGTTCACCCAGGGCCTGCAGCATCAGCCGCTGCCAAAAATCCAGCATGGGCGCCCGGTCGTCCAGCTGGATGTCCAGCATGTCCTTTTCGGCGAAATGGTCGCGGGCGGCCAGGTCGTCGCGGATCTGTCCGGCCCTGCCGCCCAGGGCATAGCCGCCGAAGCCCAGCTTGGCCAACGCGTCGCCGCCCACCACGCGGGTGTTGGCCGTCCACAGCCGGCCGTTGGCGGGGTTGGTGATCACCGGCACCTCCGCCGGCGACAGATAGCCGTTCCAGCCCGCCTTGCCATCGGCCCAGCTGACGGGCAGCGTGCCGTCATGGCCGAAGCGGCGCGGCACCAGGCCGACGATGGTCCAGGCCAGATTACCCTTGGTATCGACCACCATCATGTTCTCATTGGGGATGGGCAGCCGGTGGGCGATGGCCACCGCCTCATCCACCGAACCCGCCCGCTCCAGGGCGGCGCCGGCGGACATCACCTCCGCCCCCACGTCGTGCGCCACCCAACGGTAGGCCAGCTTGCGGCCCTGCGCGTCGGTGCCGACCACCGGGCCCCAGTCGCTGTCCTCCACCGTGATGCTGGGGCAGGTCGGGGCGGGGCACAGCACCTCCCGGTGCTTCTCCAGGGTTTTGGGCCCATCCGGCGTCTTGTAGCGGTCGGCGTCGCCGTCCACCGGTTCCAGGACGACGACGTCGCCGGTGTCGACATAGGCGTCGGTGTACCCCCAGGCGATGCGCTTGTTGCTGCCCACCACCAGCAGCGGATTGCCCGGCAGGGTGACGCCGATCAGATCCAGGGTGGGGGCGTCGGCCCCGGCGGGCTTCACCACCAGGCGGGCGCGGTACCAGGTGTTGGGCGCCCGCAGGCTCAGGTGCATGTCATTGGCCACCATGGCGGCCCCGGTGCCGGTCAGCGCGCCGCTGACCGCCCAGTTGTTGCTGCCGGGGATCATCGCCTCCCCCTCGCCCTGCTCAGGGGCCGCCGCCCCCACCTTCACGGCGGGGGTGTAGCTTTCGGGCATGGGCGGCTCGGGCAGCGTGCTGCCGTCCAGGGGGGCGTCCAGCTCGGTGCCCTGGGGATAGAGGAAATTGGCCATGGCGGGGCCCATCTGGTCGATGGCCAGCGCCAGGCGGCGCTCCTCCCACCCGTCAGAGGACTGCAGGTCGAAATACATGGCGTCTACGACCAGCAGCGTGTCCTCCAGGCTCCACGGCGTGGGCTGCTGGCGCAGCAGCGTGTATTCGAAGGGCGCGCGCTTCAGCCCGTTCAGCCCGGCGTTCACGCCGGCGGTATATGCGCTCAGCATCGCCCGCTCTTCCGGGCCGGCCCGCTCGACGGCGGCGTGGGCCCGGGCGCGGAAGCGGTGCAGGCGATGGGGGGTGTCCACCTTGGCCGCCGCCGGGCCCACCAGTTCCGACAGCTCCCCGGCGGCGCTGCGCCGCATCAGGTCCATCTGGAAATACCGTTCCTGGGCATGAAGGAAACCCAGGGCGTACATCAGGCTGGCACGGTCGGGGCCCGTCAGGGTGGGCACGCCGTTCTCGTCCCGCTCCACCGTCACCGGGGCCGACAGGCCGGGGACGGCGGCCGTGCCCTCCAGCTGGGGCAGGCTGGCGTTCAGGCTCCAGGCCGACCAGGTGCCGAGGCCGACGATGCCCACCACCGCCACGCCGGCGATCCCGCCCAACCATGCCAGAACCCGGCGCCCGCTGCGGCGGTCGGTCTTCGCTTCCATTCCTGTCCCCATGCGTCAGGCTTGTTTTGGGCCGAGGCTCCTTCGAGCGAAGGTCCCGTGGGCCCGGCCGCCTTGGCGGCGGCGCATTCTCATCCAATGTGTCTGGTGAAGGCAACAAATCCCAAGTATGCCAACGCCGTGCCCGGTGAGCGGGGATCGTTGGTGATTGGGCTTGGTTCCGCCGCCGCGCCATGGGTATGGTCGGACGCCATCAATAACGGTTGGCCATCAACAACGGTTGGGAGAGGCCGGCCATGGCCTGGACACGTGACGCGACGCTGGCGCTGGACGCCCGGGACCCGGTGGCGGCGGCCCGCGACGCCTTCGACCTGCCCCCCGGCGTCATCTACCTGGACGGCAATTCCCTGGGTGCCCTGCCCCACGCCACCCGCGCCCGCCTGGCCCAGGTGGTGGACCGCGAATGGGGCGTGGACCTCATCCGCAGCTGGAACAGCGCTGACTGGATCACCCTGCCCACCCGGGTGGGCGACCTGATCGCCCCACTGATCGGGGCGGACGCGGGCGAGGTCATCGCCGCCGACTCCACCTCCGCCAACCTGTTCAAGCTGGCGGCGGGGGCCGTGACGATGCAGCGTCGCCGGAACCCGGGCCAGAACCCGGGCCAGGGCCGCCGCGTCATCCTGTCGGAACCGGGCAACTTCCCCACCGACCTCTATGTCATGCAGGGCCTGGCCGACCTGCTGGGCGATGTCGAGTTGCGCACCGTGCCGGCGGAGGGGTTGGCCGACGCGCTGACCCCGGACGTGGCCCTGCTGCTGCTGACCCATGTGCATTACAAGACGGGCCGGGTGCACGACATGGCCGCCCTGACGGCCAAGGCCCACGCCGTGGGGGCGCTGGCCTTATGGGATCTGTCGCACAGCGCCGGGGCGCTGGCGGTGGACCTCAACGGCTGCGGGGCCGACCTGGCCGTGGGCTGCGGCTACAAATACCTGAACGGCGGCCCCGGTGCCCCGGCCTTCCTGTTCGTCGCCCGCCGGCACCAGGACGCCTTGCACTCGCCCCTGTCCGGCTGGATGGGCCATGCGGCGCCCTTCGCCTTCGGCGACGACTACCGGCCGGCCCCCGGCATCCTGCGCCACCTCTGCGGCACGCCCCCGGTCATTTGCCTGTCGGCGTTGGAGGAAGGGGTGAAGATCATGGCCGGCGCCGACCGTGACGCCCTGTTCGCCAAGTCCCGCCGCCTGGGCGATCTGTTCCTGGATCTGGTGGACCAGCGCCTGGGGGCCCATGGCTTCCAGGTCCTCTGCCCCCGCGACAGCGCGCGGCGGGGCAGCCAGGTCAGCCTGGGCCACGACCAGGGCTACGCCATCGTCCAGGCGCTGATCGAGCGCGGCGTCATCGGCGACTTCCGCGCGCCCGAGGTCCTACGCTTCGGCTTCGCCCCCCTCTACATCCGCTACGTGGATGTCTGGGACGCCGTGGATCATCTGGTGGACATCATGGAAACGGGCCTGTGGCGGGAGGCGCGGTTCCATGAGCGGGCGGCCGTGACGTGACGGCCCGGTCGCGGCTACTGCTGCTGGTCGGTGCCCTGCTTCTGCTGGTGGTGGCCGGTCATGGCCGGGGATCTTCAGATCTCGGGACCGCCTATGACACCTTGCGCAAAGTGTCCCTCCAAATCCATGTAGGCATGAAGGGCGCGGAGGTGGAGCGTCTTGCCGACGCCGCTGGCCTGCGCAGCGTCAAGTTCAGCGTGGCCAACGACCCCGAAGTGAAGGCGACGGCAACGGACACCTACAGCATATCCATCGGTGTCCCGATACAGGAAGCCCCGGGCATCATCTCCATGACCATTCGTGTGCGCGATGGCGTGGTGGATTGGGTGTCGCCAATAATGCCGCCCGAACCTTAGTTCATCACTCTTAGGCCGCTACAGGCTGGTCCGCACGCTGAACAGCTCCGGGAAGAACTTCAGGTCCAGCGCCTTGACCAGATAGCTGACCCCGCCGGTGCCGCCGGTGCCGGGCTTGAAGCCGATGATGCGTTCCACCGTCTTCATGTGGCTGAAGCGCCATTGCTGGAAACGGTATTCCAAATCCACCAGCTTCTCCGCCAGGTCGTACAGCTCCCAATGCTCATGGGGGTCGCGGTAGACGGCCAGCCAGGCGGCCTCCACCGCCGGATGCGCCTGGTGCGGCTCGGTCCAGTCGCGGTCCAGCAGGCCGGCGGGGATGGCGAAGCCCCGGCGGTGCAGCAGGCGCAGGGTTTCGTCATACAGGCTGGGCTGGGCATAGGCGGCCATCAGCTCGGCATGGATGGCGGGGTCTCCCTGGTGCACGGTGATCATGCCGGCGTTCTTGTTGCCCAGCAGGAATTCCAGCTGCCGGTACTGGAAGGACTGGAAGCCGCTGCTCTGCCCCAGGTGTGGGCGGATCAGGCTGTAGTCCGCCGGCGTCATGGTGGCCAGCACGTCCCACGACTGGATCAGTTGCGCCTGGATGCGGCTGACGCGCGCAATCATCTTCAGCGCCGGGCCCAGATCGTCCGCCTGGATTTGGTGCAGGGCCGCGCGCAGCTCATGCAGGCTCAGCTTCATCCACAGTTCCGACGCCTGGTGGATGACGATGAACAGCAGCTCGTCATGCTGGTCCGAGCGGGGATGCTGGGCGGACAGCAACTGGTCCAGGCCCAGATAGGCGCCATAGCTGAGGTCGGGCCGCTGGTGGATGCCCTCGCCCGACAGGTCGACGGCACCGGTGTTCTTTTCCTGCGTCATGGCGGCGCCGTCTTATTAAAGGGGCTCGCCGCGCACCAGGCGCGGCAGTTCGCCCACGACGCCCATGGCATGGCGCATGAACAGCTTTTTCAGCGGCAGCAGGGGCGGTGCGTTCACCGCCGCCAGGCCCAGGCCGCGCGCCAGCTTCAGCGGCGCGATGTCGTTGGAGAACAGGCGGGTCAGGCCGTCGGTCACGCCCAGCAGGCTGACATTGTCGAACCGGCGCCAGCGCTGGTAGCGCTCCAGCGTCGCGGTGCCGCCCACGTCCAGGCCCAGGCGCCAAGCGTCGACGATGACCTCCGCCAGGGCCGCCAGGTCGCGCAGGCCCATGTTCAGCCCTTGGCCGGCGATGGGGTGCATGGCGTGGATGGTCTCGCTGATCAGCGCCAGCCGGCGGTCGACATAGCGCTGGGCGTGCTGCCACGACAGGGGGAAGCTGTAGCGGCCGCCAATGGGGCGCACGGCGCCCAGCCAATCGCCGATGCGGGCCTGAAGCTCGGCGGTAAAGGCCGCGTCGTCCAGGCCCATGTAATGGGGCACGGCCGCGCTCTTGTCCGACCAGACGATGGAGGTGCGGTTGCCGGTCAGGGGCAGCATGGCGAAGGGCCCGCTGGGCAGGAACAGCTCCACCGCCACGCCGTGGTGGGGGAACTCATGCTCCACAGTCACCACGATGGCCGTCTGGTCATAGCTGCCGCCCACCAGGCCGATGCCGGCGTCCTTGCGGCACAGGCTGCCCCGGCCGTCGGCGCCCACCACCAGGCGGGCGCGGACGCGGCGACCGTCGGCCAGGGTGATGGTGGCCATGGTTGGCCCCCGGTCCAGCGACGCGACCTCCACCGGGGCCAGATGGGTGACGGACGGCAGCTCCGCCAGGCGGGCGAACTGGGCCCGGCGCAGCACCACATTCTCGACGATGTAGCCGAAGGGCTGGTCGCCCACCTCGCGGTGGTCATAGTGCAGGAAGGTCGGCCGGTTCTGGTCGGTGACACGGATTTCCAGGATGGGGCCGGCGTCGCCGTTCAGGTGAGCCCAGACCCCCGCCCCCTCCAGGATCTTCATGCTGCCATGGGAAATGGCGGTGGTGCGCCCGTCGAAGGTCGCCTCCAGCTGATGGGCGGGGCTGTCGCGGTCGATGCAGAGGGTGCGCACCCCGGCCGTGCCCAGGGCCGCCGCCAGCGACAGGCCGGCCAAGCCGCCGCCCACGATGGCGACGTCCGCGACCAGATCGGTTTCGGCGGTGGGGAGGGGGGCTTCGGTGGACATCGGCGGCGCCTTGGCAAACGGGGGCAAGGAGGGGGGCAAAGGGGATAGAGTTCAGCCCCCTATAGATCGCGGTGGCGCGGTCACTTGTCCAGTACCGCGCACATGATCGATCCCCAGGCTGCCGATGCCTATAATTTATGCAATTGCCTGCGCTTTGCCGGTAATCTCTCCGGCGCGGCATATTTTATCGGCATCCGCTGCGCGCAAACGGGGCGGTTCCGCCCTCGCATCGCGCCTGCGCATCCCATGGCGGGCCCCTTTCTCCGCCCGCTCTTTCGGATGAGCGACGACAATTCTGTGAACGCGGCACGCTTCTTGAAGACCGGACGGCCCAACAGGCCCCGCCAACCGGCGCGCCCCGGTGGTGGGCGGCGCCCCGGCGCATGGGGCTTCCCCGAAAAGGGACCCTTGGGGTTCCGGGCCTTTGAGGACTGCCGATGAAGCTCGTGGTGGCGGTGTTGAAACCGTTCAAGCTGGATGAAGTGCGTGAGGCCTTGGCGGTCATGGGGCATTTGGGCGTGACGGTCAGCGAGGTGCGGGGCTGTGGCCGCCAGCAAGGCCGGACGGAGATCTATCGCGGGGCGGAATACGCCATGAACTTCCTGCCCAAGGTGAAGATCGAGGTGGCGGTCCCCGACGACCAGATGGAAAGCGTGGTGGAGACCATCCAGGCCACGGCCAACACCGGCCGCATCGGCGACGGCAAGATCTTCGTCATGACCATCGCGGAGGCGGTGCGCATCCGCACGGGGGAACGGGGACAGCCGGCGCTCTGACCTTATGGCATAGGCGGACGTGAGCTTTTCATCGGGTTTCTAAGCATTTAGGGGCAAATCCACGGATTCTAAGGCGGTTTTGCGGGTCGGGGCAGGGCGGCCCCGACGCCGTGGGCCTTGTGGGGGCCACCGCCGACCGCTAATATCGGGGCCGTCTTTCCCGATATGCCGGATATGATTTTTCCCATGCAGCTGACGGCCGATACCCGGGTTCCCGTCATGACGAGTCCCATCGTGGGTCCGTCCTTGAACGGCCGTTTGAGCGGACTGTCGGATTATCCGTTCACCCGCCTGGCGGCGCTGCTGGCCGACGTGACGCCGCGCAGCAACGCCGCCCCCCTGATGCTGTCCATCGGGGAGCCGCAGCACGAGCCGCCGGCCCTGTTGGCCCAGGCGCTGGCCAGCGCGCCCCTGGCGGATTGGGGCAAGTATCCGCCCACCATCGGCACCGCCCCCTTCCGCACCGCCGTGCATGGCTGGCTGTGCCGCCGCTATGGCCTGCCCGCCGGCTTCGTGGACGTGGACAAGGGCATCTTGCCCGCCACCGGCACGCGGGAGGCCCTGTTCCAGGTGGCGCTGCTGGCCACGCCGCAGTTCAAGGACGGCCGCCAGCCGGCCGTGCTGATCCCCAACCCCTTCTACGCCGTGTACGAGGGGGCCGCCGCCCTGGCGGGGGCGGAGCCGGTGTTCATGCCGGCCACCCGGCAGACCGGCTTCCTGCCCGACCTGGACGCGCTGGCGCCCAACCTGCTGGCCCGCACCGCCCTGATGTATCTGTGCACGCCGTCCAACCCGCAAGGGGCGGTGGCGGACCTGGATTATCTGAAAAAGGCCATCACCCTGGCCCGCGCCTACGGCTTCGTCCTGGCGCTGGACGAATGCTACGCCGAAATCTGGGACAAGGCCCCGCCGCCCGGCGGGTTCGAGGCCGCGCTGGCCCTGGAGAACGAGGGGGCCGGTCTGGGGCAAGCAGGCCAGGGAACCGCCAACCTGCTGGTCTTCAACTCCCTGTCCAAGCGATCCAGCGCCGCCGGCTTGCGCTCCGGCTTCATCGCGGGTGATCCGGCGCTGATCCAGGCCTTCACCCGCCTGCGCAGCTATGCCCTGGCCGGCAACGCCCTGCCCGCCCAGGCCGCCGCCGCCGCGTTGTGGAACGACGACGCGCATGTGGAGGAGAACCGGCGCCTCTACCGGCAGAAGATCGACGCAGCGGAAGCGGCGCTGGCCGGCCGCTATGGCTTTTACCGCCCGGCCGGCGGCTTCTTCCTGTGGCTGGACGTGGGCGACGGCGAGGCCGCGACCCGCAGGCTGTGGGGGGAGGCGGGATTGCGCGTCCTGCCCGGCGCCTATTTCACCCGGTCGGAACCGGACGGCAGCAATGCCGGCCATCCCTATATCCGCGTGGCCCTGGTGCATGACACCGAAACCGTGGCCCGCGCCTGTGAGACCATTGCCCGGGTGCTGGGATGACCCGCACCGGGCACACCCGGTTTTCGGCCTGACATAAAGTTGCCTGATACCGTGTTTACTCCCTGGAACCGGCCCACCGCCCTCACCGGCTGCGGCACCGATTCCGATATTGACCCACGCCCGTAAGTTTTCAGGAACGAGCGACGGCCCATGACGACCCGCCTTGCCTCCCCCCCGGTTCCCGGGGCAACCGCGACCCCCTGTCCCCCGGCTCCGCACCCACGGGCCCGGGCAAGCGCCGCCGCGGCAGCCTGCTGCCCGAGGGCGCGTCGCAGTTCCTGATGCGCCGCGCGACCGAGGTGGGCGGACTGTGCGTCGTGCTGCTGGCGTTGGCGCTGGCCGCCATCCTGTTCAGCTACGACCCCAATGACCCGTCGTGGAACACGGCCGGGCCGCACACCGCCGTGCACAACGTGGCCGGCGCCTTCGGGTCCTACACCGCTGACGTGCTGGTGCAGTGTTTCGGCCTGGCGGCCTACCTGTTGGCGGTCATCGTCGCCGGCTGGGGCGTGCGCATCCTGCGGCACGACCCGCCCAGCTTCTGGGCCGGCCGCATCGCCGCCGGGCTGTTCGCCATCACCCTGGCCGGCGTTTCCCTGGGCGGCATCTCCGCCCCCTTCGGCGGTGGCGCCGGCGGCAACGCCGGCCGGGTCATCGTCACCCTGATCGACCATTTCATCGCCAGTCATGTGGGGTGGAGCAGTCCGGTGCTGCTGGGCCTGGTCATGGCGCTGGCCACCGTCGCGCTGATCGTGGTGGCCTTGGGCGTGCCCTTCTACCAGGCCTTCGCCGCGGTGGGCGCCGCCTACGGCTTCCTGCGCCGGGTGGGCCAATGGCGGCCCGCCGTCGGGCCCAAGCCCGCCTCCGTCCGCCGCGCACCCGAGCCGGCCCCCCGATCGGCTTCCAGGCCGGCCCCCGGATCAGCGTATGAGCCGGAGGATGAGGCGTATGAGGACTATGCGGAGGAACCGGCCGCGCCCGCGAGCGGTCTTGCCGGCCGTCTGCGTGCCGCCGCCGGCTCCGCCCTTGGGGACGGAATCGGTGGCCTGAGTGGCCTGGCCCATGGTCTCAAGGGCGGTCTGGCCGGCACGTTGAAGGGCCTGGCGACACCGAAGCGGGCGGCCCCCACGTCGCGGCGTGAGCCCGGCTTCGGCGACGGCCTCCGGCGCGAACCCAGCCTGTCCATCCCGACGCTCGATCGTCCCGCCTCTGGCATGGACCGCCCCGCCGGCGACCGCGAGCCGCCGCGCGACGGCGAACTGGATGTGGAGGGTGAGGCGGCACCCCGCCGTCCCTTGGCCACCGTCGTGCCGCCCAAGGCCAAGCCGGTGGAAATCGCGCGCAAGGCCCCGGCGCCGGTCCAGCCTAGCCTGGATCTGGAACCCGATGGGCCCAGCGAATACGAGCTGCCGCCGGTCGACCTGCTGCAATTGCCCGACCTGTCGGTACGCAGCCCCGGCGTGAATGAGGACGGCCTGCGCCAGAATGCCCAGTTGCTGGAAGGCGTGCTGGACGATTTCGGCGTGAAGGGGGAGATCGGCAAGGTCCATCCCGGCCCCGTCGTCACCCTCTATGAACTGGAACCGGCGCCGGGCACCAAGTCGTCCCGCGTCATCGGCCTGGCCGACGACATCGCCCGGTCCATGAGTGCGGTGTCCGTGCGCGTGGCCGTCGTCCCCGGCCGCAACGTCATCGGCATCGAGCTGCCCAACGCCAAGCGCGAAACCGTCTACCTGCGCGAATTGCTGGAGGCGGAAACCTACGACCGCAGCCAGCACAAGCTGGCCTTGGTGCTGGGCAAGGACATCGGCGGCCAGCCGGTCATCGCCGATCTCGCCCGCATGCCCCACCTGCTGGTGGCCGGCACCACCGGCTCGGGCAAGTCGGTGGCCATCAACACCATGATCCTGTCGCTGCTCTACCGGCTGCCGCCGGAGAAGTGCCGCTTCATCATGGTCGATCCCAAGATGCTGGAACTGTCCATCTATGAGGGCATCCCCCACCTGCTGGCGCCGGTGGTGACCGACCCCAAGAAGGCGGTGGTGGCCCTGAAGTGGACAGTGCGGGAGATGGAGGACCGCTACCGCGCCATGTCCAAGCTGGGCGTACGCAACATCGACGGCTACAACATGCGCCTGCGCGAGGCGCGCCAGAACGGTGAGACGCTGACCCGCCGCATCCAGACGGGCTTCGACCCCGACACCGGCAAGCCGGTGTTCGAGGACCAGCCCATCGACCTGACGGAACTGCCCTACATCGTCGTCATCGTCGATGAGATGGCGGACCTGATGCTGGTGGCCGGCAAGGATATCGAGGCCGCCATCCAGCGCCTGGCCCAGATGGCCCGCGCCGCCGGCATCCACATCATCATGGCGACGCAGCGCCCCTCGGTGGACGTCATCACCGGCACCATCAAGGCCAACTTCCCCACCCGCATCAGCTTCCAGGTCACCTCCAAGATCGACAGCCGCACCATCCTGGGCGAACAGGGCGCCGAACAGCTGCTGGGCCAGGGCGACATGCTCTACATGGCCGGCGGTGGCCGCATCACCCGCGTCCACGGCCCCTTCGTCCGCGACCAGGAGGTGGAGGACGTGGTGAAGTTCCTGAAGGCCCAGGGCGAGCCCAACTACGTCGACGCGGTGACGGAAGAGGACGACGCCAGCCCCTTCGATGAGGATGGCGGTTCGGGCGGCGGTGCCGGGGGCGGCAACGCCAGCTCCGGCGACGACCTGTACGACCAGGCGGTGGCCGTGGTCTGCCGCGAGGGCAAGGCCAGCACCAGCTTCATCCAGCGCCATTTGCGCATCGGCTATAACAGCGCCGCCCGCCTGATCGAGCGCATGGAGCAGGAGGGCGTGGTCAGCCGCGCCAACCATGTCGGCAAGCGCGAGGTTCTGGCCCGCAACATTGACGACCATGAGCGCGTGAATTAGAGCGAAGCGCGACAAGCGGGCGTACGCCAGACGTACGCCCCCTCCCCTCTCGCGGTCGATTTTCCAACATCTTGTATCGCCACCCCAATTCCGCCTTAAAGCGCGGTCTATCCTGAAGGCATCATGATCCGCCGCACCGCCCTCGCCGCCCTGCCTCTCGCCTTTCTGGTCGCGCTCGCCCCTGTGGCGTGGTCCGGGACGGCCGCTGCCAAGCCGTCCACCCAGCTTACCGACCAGGACAAGGCCAAGCTGGCGCAGGTGGAAACCTACCTGAACGGCATCCAGACGCTGAAATCACAGTTTCAGCAGATCAACCCGGACGGCAGCCTGGTGCGTGGCACCTTCCAGCTGAAGCGGCCGGGCAAGATGCGGATCGACTACGACCCGCCCAACAAGAACTTCATCGTGGCCGATGGCCATTTCGTCTATTTCTGGGATGCGGAGGCGAAGGAACAGTCCAACGCCCCCATCGGCAGCACCATGGCCGACTTCATCCTGCGGCCCGACCTGCACCTGTCCGGCGACGTCACCGTCACGTCCATGGATGACAGCGCCGGGGTGCTGGAGGTGACGCTGGTCCAGACCAAGGATCCCGGCCTGGGCCGCCTGACCTTGATGTTCCAGGAACAACCCTTCACCCTGAAGCGGTGGCGGGTGCTGGACGCTCAAGGCGCGACCACGGAGGTGGCGCTGCTGGATCCCCAGGCGGGTGTCAGCCTGGACGACAGCCAGTTCTATTTCCGCGATCCCAGCCGCCGCAAGGAACGCGACTGACGCCGCGCCTGGCGCCCCTGAAGCAAAGGAGGGTTCAGCGATGACCAGCCTTCCCCGCACCCCGTTGCCCATCGTCGGCGTTTCCGCCGACTACCGCACCCTGGGGCGGCATCCCTTCCACGTTGTGGGCGACAAGTATGTGCGCGCCGTGTCGGACGGCGCCAACGCTCTGGCGGTGCTGCTGCCGGCCCTGGGCGACCGGTATGACGCGGCGGAGGTGGTGTCCCGCCTGGATGGCCTGCTGTTTACCGGCAGCCCCAGCAATGTGCATCCTGACCGCTACCAGGGCCCGATGTCCGAACCCGGCACCTTGCACGACCTGGACCGCGATGCCACCACTCTGCCCCTGTATCGTGCGGCCCTGGATGCCGACCTGCCGCTGTTCGCCATTTGCCGGGGCTTGCAGGAACTGAACGTGGCGCTGGGCGGCACCCTGCACCAGAAGGTGCAGGACGTGCCGGGCCTCATGGACCACCGCGATGACGAGACCCAGCCGCTGGAGGTCCAGTACGGCGCCGCCCACGCCGTCGACCTCACCGCCGGCGGCTTGATGGCCCGCATCACGGGGCGGGAGCGCTTGACCGTCAACAGCCTGCACCAGCAGGGCATAGACCGCCTGGCCCCCGGCCTCGCGGTGGAGGCGGTGGCTCCCGACGGCCTGATCGAGGCCGTGCGGGTGGAGAAGGCCACCTTCGCCTTGGGCGTGCAGTGGCACCCCGAATGGCGCTTTTGGGAAGACCCCGCCGCCGTCGCCCTGTTCAAGGCCTTCGGCGACGCGGTGCGCGCGCGCGCGGCCACGCGCGCGCCTTGACGCTGCCCGCCCGGCAAATCAGCCCAGCGCACCCTCGATGGCGGTGACCAGCGCCGGGTCCTGCGGTTCCACGTCCGGGGCGAAGCGGGCGATGACCTGGCCGTCGCGGCTGACCAGGAACTTCTCGAAGTTCCAGGCCACGTCGCTGTCGTTCTTGGGCCCGAGGCCATGCTGCGCCAGCTTGGCCAGCAACTGCCCGGCCTCTTTCGGCTGGGCCTTGGGTTGGGCCGCGATCAGGGCCTGGTACAGCGGGTGCCGCTCCTCCCCATTGGCATGGACCTTGGAAAACACCGGGAAGCGGACGCCGTAATTGCGCTCGCAAAAGGTCTGGATTTCCTCGGCGCTGCCCGGTTCCTGCCCCGCGAAGTCGTTGCACGGGAAGGCCAGGACCTGGAAGCCCTTGTCCTCGAACCGGTCGTACAGCGCGCTGAGGCCGGTATATTGCGGCGTCAATCCGCACTTGGACGCCACATTGACCACCAGCAGCGCCTGGCCGCGGTACTCCGCTAGGCTGGCGGGCGTGCCGTTCAGGCGGGTCAGCGGGATGTCATAGAGGCTCATGGCGTCGGGCTCCGGTATGGGGAAAGGAAAGGCAGGGTAAAATCAAATTATATTGTGCACAATGTAATTTGAGCGCGCGATCCCGGATGGGATTTGACCTTGGCCGCCTGGTGGTCGTATGCAGCGCACACCCCATCATCGACCCCGCTGGAAGGCCCATGCGCATCGTCACCTGGAACATCAATTCGGTGCGGCTGCGCCTGGATATGGTCTTGCGCCTGGTTGACGACTACGGCCCCGACGTCCTGTGCCTGCAGGAAACCAAGGTGGTGGATGACGCCTTTCCGCTCAAGGAACTGGCGGCGCGGGGCTATGTCCATGCCCATGTCCGGGGGATGAAAAGCTATAACGGCGTCGCCATCCTCTCGCGCCTGCCGCTGTCGGCCACGGGTGGCACGCTGTGGTGTGAGCGGCAGGACTGCCGCCATGTGCAGGCGGAGCTGCCGGGCGGCATCGAACTGCACAATTTCTACATCCCCGCCGGCGGCGACATTCCCGACCCCGACCTGAACGACAAGTTCCGGCACAAGCTGCGCTTCCTGGACGAACTGGCCGCCTGGGGCGAGGCGCTGGAAGACCGGCACAAGCCCCGCATCCTGGTGGGCGACCTCAACATCGCGCCGCTGGAAAACGACGTCTGGTCCCACCGCCAACTGTTGAACGTGATCTCCCACACCCCCATCGAGGTGGCGAAGATGGACGCCATGATGCGCGCCGGGGAGTGGGTGGACGCCGTGCGCCATTTCCTGCCGGCGACGGAGAAGCTCTACACTTGGTGGTCCTACCGCTCCGCCGACTGGGGCCTGTCCGACCGGGGCCGGCGCCTGGACCATATCTGGGTCACCCCGCCACTGGTGCCGCACCTGCAGGGCTACACCGTCCTGCGCGAGGCGCGCGGCTGGGGCCCCAAGCCCTCCGACCATGTGCCGATTATGATCGATTTGGATATCTGAAGCGGCGGCACGAGGCCGTCATAGGCCGCGACTGCGGCCGCCGGAGCTTTCCGGGGAACGTAGTGGCTGGAAAGCGAGGATAAGCCAAGCGGCCGGATGGCCGCGTCCGGCGCCTGAGGGAAAACTAAACCGTCACGTCCACCAACTGGCCACGCCAGGGGTGGGCGCTGCTGCGGGCGCGGACGGCGTTGGCGCCGGTGTCGGTCGCCTGGCCGGTGTCGGTGCCGCTGCGGTTGTCCTTGCTGCTTTCCGACCGGCCCGTGGGTTGGGCGGCTATGGTTGTCTGCGTCGCCACCGGCTTGGCGGTTGCCTGCGCGCCCGCGACCGCCGCCACGAACGACGGGTTCTGCGTCGGCGTCTGCTGCTGCGGCGTCAGTACCGGGGTCGGTACGGCCTGGGCGATGGTGGGCGGGACAAACATGCGAATGACTCAACGCTTCCCTTGGCGTTGAGTCAAGACACGCCAACGGCGTAAGTAAGCGGACAGTCATGCATGCAGATGCGCAGGGGCGACCATTTGCCGCCCCGGGAAATTATCTACAATTTTATTGAATCTGTCGACTTCGGCTCTTCTTCTGGCGCCTTTGCCCGTCCGTCCCTTTTCAGTCGATCCTCTCAGCCAAACGTGTAGTGCACCTCGACGATGCCGGGATCGTCGGGGTATTCGGTCTGCTTGAAGCCCAGGTCGCGGCACATCTGCAGCATGGTGACGTTCTCGCGCAGCACCTCACCGAACACCTCACGGATGCCGCGGGTGCGGGCATAGTCCAGGATGCGGGTCATCAGCAGATAGCCCAGGCCCTTGCCCTTCATGTCGCTGCGCACCAGCACGGCGTATTCCGCCTTGTCGTTGTCGGGGTCGGCGGTGATGCGCACGGTGCCGAAGATGGCCTCGTCCCCCGGGCGCAGGTTCGACCCCTCTGCCGGCGGTGGGGCGGGGTCGGCGGCGATGGCCACCAGCGCCATCTCACGGTCATAGTCGATCTGCGTCAGGCGGGCGGCCATGGTGCGCGACAGGCGGCGCATGGGCGCGAAAAAGCGCAGGCGGATGTCCTCGATGGCGGTGCGGGCGATCATGTCGTGGATCAGCGGCTCATCCTCCGGTCGGATGGGCCGGATCAGGAACTCCCGCCCGTCATGGATTTTGACGTGCTGCTCCAGCCGCTTCGGATAGGCCCGGATGGCCAGGCGCACCGCCCCCGGTTCCGGCGGCGTCGCCACGCGGATGCGGGCGTCCAGCGCCATGACGCCGTCGGCGCCGGCATACAGCGGGTTGATGTCCAGTTCCTGGATTTCCGGGAAGTCGATCACCAGTTGCGAGACCTTGTTCAAGGTCAGGGCGATGGCCGTCAGGTCGGCCGGCGGGCGGTGGCGATAGCCCTGTAACAGGCGGTGGACGCGGGTGCGGGCCATCAGGTCGCGCGCCAGGTTCATGTTCAGCGGCGGCAGGGCCAGCGCCTTGTCCCGCACCACCTCCACCTCCGTCCCGCCCTGGCCGAACAGCAGCACCGGGCCGAACAGCGGGTCGTCGGTCATGCCCACGATCAGTTCCACGGCACCCGGCATATGGGCCATCTGCTGCACGGTGAACCCGTCGATGCGGGCGTCGGGGGCGGCGGCGTGGACGCGGGCCAGCATGGCCTCCGCCTCCATCCGCACCTCATCCGGCGCCAGGTTCAGGGCCACGCCGCCCAGGTCCGACTTGTGGGTGATGTCCGGGGACACGATCTTGACGGCCAGCCGGCTGTTGCGGCCGGGCACGGCCAGCCTCTTGGCCGCCGCTTCCGCCTCCTCCGGCGTGGTGGCGGTCACCGTCTCCACCACCGGGATGCCGTAGGCGCGCAGCACCTGCTTGGCCTCGTATTCCGACAGCCAGGTCCGCCCCTCCGCCAGAGCCTGCTCGATGGGCATCCGCGCCGCCACGCCGTCATAGACGAACTGGTCGGGCACAGTGGACGGCACCTCCATCAGCTCATCCTGGTTCCGGCGATAGCGCACCAGGTGCATGAAGGCGCGCACCGCCTCGTCCGGGGTCTGGTAGCTGGGGATGCGATTGGCGGCGAACAGGCGCCGCGCCTCGACCGCCGCCCCCTCCCCCAGCCAATTGGCCAGCACGGGGAAGCGCTTGCCGCGCAGCGTCTCGATCACGGCGCGCGCCGCCTCGCCGCTGTCGGCCACGGCGGTGGGGCAGTTCATCACCAGGACGGCGTCGCAGCCCTTCTCCTCCAGCAGGATCGAGAGGGCGTCGGCATAACGCTTGCCGGTGGCGTCGCCCAGGATGTCGATGGGGTCGCCGTGGCTCCACGTCGGGGGCAGCAGGCTGTCCAGCCGGGCGATGGCCTCCGGCGACAGCTGGGCCAGGCGGCCGCCCTGCTCGATCAGGCTGTCGGTGGCGATCACGCCCATACCGCCGCCGTTGGTCAGGATGGCCAGGCGGTCGCCCTTGATCTGCACCCCGGTGGCCAATGTCTCCACCGCGTCGAACAGCTCGCCCAGCTCCCCCACCCGCAGCATGCCGGCGCGGCGGAAGGCGGCATCATAGATGGCGTCCGCCGCCGCCAGCGACCCGGTGTGCGAGCTGGCGGCGCGCGCCGCCTCGTCCGAGCGGCCTGCCTTGATGACGATGACCGGCTTGGCCCGGGCGGCGGCGCGGGCGGCCGACATGAACTTGCGGGCGTGGGCGATGGCCTCGACATGCAGCAGGATGGCGCGGGTGTGCCCATCCTGGGCCATGAAGTCCAGCAGGTCGCCGAAATCCACGTCAGCCATGCCACCCAGCGACACCAGGTGGGAAAAGCCGATGCCGCGGGGGGTCGCCCAATCGACGATGGAGGTGACGACGGCGGCACTCTGCGCCAGCAGGGCGATGTCGCCCTTCAGCGGCGGCACATGCACCAAGCTGGCGTTCAGGCCGTTGCCCGGCGCCATGACACCCAGGCAGTTCGGGCCCAGCACGCGCAGCAGGTGGGGCTTGGCGGCGTCCAGAACCTGTTGTTGCAGCGCCTTGCCCACGTCGCCCAGTTCGGCGAAGCCGGCGGTGATGATCACGGCCGCCTTGGTGCCGCGCTCCCCCAGCTGGCGGATCAGGTCAGGCACCGTGGCGGGCGGCGTGCAGATGACCGCCAAGTCCGGCACCACGGGCAGCGAGGCCACGTCCGGGTAGGTCAGCACCCCTTCGATGGAGCGCTCTTCCGCGTTCACCGGCATGATGGGCCCATCGAAGCCGCCACCGAACAGATTGCGGGCGACGACCGCGCCCACCGTCTGGGGGCGTCGGCTGGCGCCGATGAGGGCGATGGACGACGGCTTGAACAGGTGGTGCAGGTTGCGGATGGTCATGCGGCCTTCCCTCTGTCCTCAGCCATCATTGGGCGTGGGCCCGACCATAGCAGCCTCGCGCGGCAGGGCCATGACATGTCTCAAGGTTTCAGGAAGCCTAGCCCCATTGGCCGGCCCGACCAAGGGCGCCGGGGTCAGCGCCATGAAAAAGGGGCGGCACCCTGCGGCACCGCCCCCTTCCTACCTTAGCGCAGAGCCAGGCTTACTTCTGGGCGTTGTAGCGCGCCATGGCGTCGCTGATCATCTTGGCCGCCTCGTCGGCGTCGCCCCAGCGGACGATGCGCACCCACTTGCCCTTTTCCAGGTCCTTGTAGTGCTCGAAGAAGTGGGCGATCTGCTCCACCAGGATCTCCGGCAGGTCCTTGTAGCTGCTGACGTTGGTGTAGAAGCTGTGCAGCTTGTCCACCGGCACGGCCAGGATCTTCTCATCCATGCCGGCCTCGTCCTCCATCAGCAGCACGCCGATGGGGCGCGAGCGCAGCACAACGCCCGGGACCACGGGGGTGTTGCTGACCACCAGCACGTCGGCCGGGTCGCCGTCGCCCGACAGGGTGTGCGGCACGAAGCCGTAGTTGGCCGGGTAGTACATGGCCGTGTGCAGGAAGCGGTCGACGTAGATGGCGCCCGAGTCCTTGTCCACCTCGTACTTCACCGGCTGACCACCCTGCGGGATCTCGATGACGACGTTGATGTCCCACGGGGCGTTCTTGCCGACCGGGATCTTGCTCATGTCCATGGAAGTTGCCTTTGCGTCACGACAAACGGTTGAACCGTGATGATGGGATCGGGCCCCGGTGGGGGCCCGGCGCGGCGCAGTCTATGCGAGTGCACCTGCGAAAAAAAGCCGGGACAAGGTATAGCGGCGCAACCGCCATACCCTTTCCCGCCGGGATGGTCAGACGCCCGCCACCAGTTGACGCAGGTCGGCCTGCGAGCGCGCGCCGTAATGGCTGATGATCTCGGCGGCGCACAGGGCGCCCATGCGGCCACAGGCCGCCATGTCCCGCCCCCGGGTGTAGCCGTAGAGGAAGCCCGAGGCGAACAGGTCGCCGGCGCCGGTGGTGTCCACCACCTTGGCCACCGGGGCGGCCGGCACGGTGACGATCTCCTCCGGCGTGACGATGACGGCGCCCTTTTCGCTGCGGGTCAGGGCGGCCACGGCCACCTGCCCGCGCACCGCCTGCACCGCCTGGTCGAAGTCGGTGCCATAGAGGGCGGTGATCTCCGCCTCGTTGGCGAACAGCACGTCGACATGCCCGGCCACCAGATCGCGGAAGCTGTCCAGGTGGCGGTTCACGCAGAAGGCGTCCGACAGGGACAGCGAGACCTTGCGGCCGGCGCCGTGGGCGGCCGACGCCGCCTTCAGGAAAGCCTCCTTCGCCGCCGGCGGGTCCCAGAGATAGCCTTCCATGTAGGTGACCTGGGCCGAGGCGATCAGCGCCGGGTCGATGTCCTCCGGGGTCAGGCGGACGGCGGCGCCCAGGTAGGTGTTCATGGTGCGCGCCGCATCCGGCGTCACCAGGATCAGGCAGCGGCCGGTGGGCGTGCCGTCCGTCAGGTCGGTGGTGACGAAGCGCGAGCCCACGGCCTCGATGTCATGGCGGTAGACGCGGCCCAGCTGGTCGTTGGCCACCTTGCCGATGAAGGCGCCCTTGCCGCCCAGCATGGCGATGCCGGCCATGGTGTTGCCGGCGGAGCCGCCCGACATTTCCATGCCCGGCCCCATCTTGGCGTACAGCGCCTCGGCCTCGGCCGTGTCGATCAGGCGCATGCTGTTCTTGTCCAGGCTGTTTTCGCCCAGGAACGCATCCGTCGTCTGCGTGATCACGTCGACGATCGCGTTGCCGATCCCCACCACATGCAATTCAGCCGTCACTTAAAATCCTCCGGATCGGCAAGAAACTTGGCGCGCAGTATAGAGAAGGGGCGGCTTGCGGCAAGCGCGGGGGCATATTACCTAGGATGTTGATGATCCGCGCCCTCTTCCGCACCCTGGCCCAGGCCCTCGATCCCGCCCTGCTGCGGGTGATGGTCCGTTCCTTCGTCCTGACGCTGCTGTCGTTCGTGGCGCTGGGCGTCCTGGTCTCTTTCGGGCTGGACCGCCTGCATCCCACCGGCAATCCCTGGCTGGACCCGCTGGTCACGGTGGCGGGTGCCCTGGGCGTCGTGGCGCTGGCCTGGTACTTCTTCCTGGTTGTGGTGGCGGCCGTCGCGGGCATGCTGGTCGAGCCGGTGGCCCGGGCTGTAGAACGCCGGTGGTACCCCCAATTGCCGCCCCCCGCGACGCCAGCCTGTGGGAGGAGACGGCCATCGCGCTGCGCTTCACCGCCCTTCTCATCGTCGTCAACGTGGCCGTGCTGCCGCTGTGGCTTTTGCCGCCGGTGGGTGCCGTTGCCTATCCGCTGGCCAACGGTTTCCTGCTGGGACGGCAGTATTTCGACCAAGTGGCGGTGCGGCGCATGCCGCCGGATCAGGCCCGTCTACTCCGTCTGCGCTATAAGGGACGGATTTTTTGCGCGGGCCTCATTATTGCCTTTATTTCCTTGCTGCCTGTTGTGAATCTGTTCGCGCCGGTTCTGGCGACGGCCTTCATGCTCCACCTCTTCGGCGGCTTTACGCCGGCGGGCGGAACGCGGGGTCCGCAGCCGGGCGCATCCCGGGCGAACTCATAAAAAAACGATCTTGAACGACCGACCTGCCTCTGATCGGGGCCATGTTGGCCGCGCGACACGAAGATTTGGGGACAACGCCAATGTTCCGACGTAACCGACCGAACCTGGGCCCCGTTGGCGGCGACCCGGCCAAGCCGGCCGACCTTCGCACGCCCGTTCCGGTGGCTGAGCCCACGCCCCCGGCCTCCCCGGCCGCGGAACCCGTTACCGAACCGGAGCCCTCGACCTTGGCCGCGGCCAACCGGGGGCCCTTAGACAAGGGGATCAACATGCAGTTCAAGACGCCGACGCCCGGCCCCGCCCCGACACCGGGCCAGCCCTCGCTTGGCCTCGGCGGCGGCGCCACGCCGGTGCCGCCGACGCCCGCGACCCCGGCGCCGGCGGGTGCCGCCACCGGTGGTTTTCGTAGTGACATTCCGCGCCGCGTCGTGGAAATTCCGGGCACGCCGCCCCGGCGTGTCGCGCCCACCGGTACTGAAGGAAACGCACCCTTGCCTACCAATGACATGCGCAAACTGATCGTCGGCCGTGAAATTTCCCTGTCGGGTGAAATCGCCGCCTGCGACATCCTGGTGGTGGAAGGCACGGTTGAGGCCAAGTTGCGCGAGGGCCGGGCCATCGAGGTGACCGACAGCGGCCTGTTCAAGGGCTCCGTCGAGATCGATGAGGCCGATATCGGCGGTCGTTTCGAAGGCGATATTTCCGTGCGCGGCACCCTGCGCGTCCGCTCCACCGGCCGTATCCAGGGCAACATCCGCTACGGCGTGCTGGAGGTGGAGCAGGGCGGTCTGCTGGTCGGCACCATCGAGACGCTGACGGGCGAATCCCGGGCCCGCCCGGTGAAGGAAGTGGAGGCCGTCGTCGCCCCTGGCGCCGACACCTGATCTCCTCCCCCTTGTGGGGATTGATGATGGGCCGGCCCAGGCATGGGCTGGCCCATTTCATTTCTGTAACGGTTTCAGCCCCGGCATCGTTTCAGGCCGTCAGGACCGTCTTGGCCTCATAGGCGCACAGGTCGATGACGCCGCACACGGCGCAGTCCGGTTTGCGCGCCTTGCAGACATAGCGTCCGTGCAGGATCAGCCAGTGGTGGGCGTGCAGGCGGTAGGCCTTGGGCACCACCTTCACCAGTTTCTCCTCCACCGCCTCCACCGTTTTGCCCGGGGCCAGGCCGGTGCGGTTGGACACGCGGAAGATATGGGTGTCCACGGCGATGGTCGGCTCCCCGAAGGCCACGTTCAGCACCACGTTGGCCGTCTTGCGGCCCACGCCCGGCAGTTCCTCGAGATCCTCGCGCTTGCGCGGCACCTGGCCGCCATGCTTCTCCAGCAGGATTTCCGACAGGCGGATGACGTTGGCGGCCTTGGTCTTGTAGAGCCCGATGGTCTTCACATGGTCCCGCACTGTCGCCTCCCCCAGCGCCACCATGGCCGCCGGGTTGTCGGCGATCTGGAATAGCGCCTTGGTCGCCTTGTTCACGCCGACGTCCGTCGCCTGGGCCGACAGCACCACCGCCACCAGCAGGGTGTAGGGGTTGACGTACTCCAGCTCCGTCTTGGGCTCCGGGTCCCGCTCGGCCAGCCGGCGGAAGAATTCTTCGATGGTCGCGCGTTTCATGTTCGGGGCCTCAAACGCCGGCGGGGCATCCGCCCCTTGGCTTCCTCAGTTTCCAGTCCGCTGACGCTCCCCGGAAACTTCCGGCGGCCGCCGTCGCGGCCTGGGGTAAAAAAGGAGATGCGCTGGTTTGCCCGATGCAGCGGGCCGGCAAATCTAGGGGCGGAGCGGGGGGCGGATCAAGCGGTGTCCCCGGGATGCCATTCCCATCCGGGCGTGCCGTGAAAGGCGTCGGCCAGGAAGTCGACCAGGGCGCGGACCTTGGCGCTGACATGGCGGCGGCTGGGATAGACGGCCAGGATGTCGATATCGGGGATGCGGTGGTTGGGCAGCACCGGCACCAGGCGGCCGGCGCGCAAATCGTCGCCGATCAGGAAGGTGGGCTGCCAGATGATGCCCTGCCCGGCCAGGGCGGCCGCGCGGGCGGTGTCGCCGTTGTTGGTCACCAGGCGGATGGGGATGCGCACCGTCACCGGTTCGCCCTCCGGGTCCAGCAGCACCCAATCCTCCGGCACGCCGGTGTAGCTGTAGGCGATGCGGGCATGGTTGGCCAGGCACTCCGGCGTTTCGGGAACGCCCTGGCGCGCCAGATAGTCGGGCGACGCGCACAGCACGTTGCGTGAGGTCGCCAGCTTGCGGGCGGCATAGGTGGGCGACCCGCCGCGTGAGATGCGGATGCCCAGGTCGAACCCCTCCTCCACCATGTCCACCACCCGGTCGGTCAGGGCGATGTCCAGCAGCACGTCGGGATATAACGCCATGAAGCGGGGCCATAGCGGCGCCAGGTGCCGCACGCCGAAGCTCAGCGGCGCGTTCACCCGCAGCCGTCCCCTGGGCTTCAGCGTCGTGGCGGACGCCAGCGCCTCCGCCTCCGCCACCTCCTCCAGGATGGTCTGGGCGCGCTCGTACAGCGCCTCCCCCGCCTCGGTCAGCGACAGCCGGCGCGAGGTGCGGTTCAGCAGCCGGCTGCCCAGATGGCCCTCCAGCTCGTTGACATAGCGGGTGACGTTGGCGGGGGAGGTGTTCAGGGCATCCGCCGCCTTGGCGAAGCCGCCCCTGGCCACCACCGTGGCGAACACCTCGAACGCGCGCAGCCTGTCCATAGGGCCCATCGGCTCATTATTCAGGAAAAGTGAATTATAAACTCACTTCCACCCCATCGATGCAAGGGCCGCTGAAGGGTAATTCTTGGTTCGTCAGCGGCGCGGTGGTCGCGCCGACCCCAGCATCGGAGAGTGAAAAATGGCTCGTTTGCAGAACAAGGTCGCCCTCATCACCGGCGCCAGCTCAGGCATCGGTCGCGCCACCGCCAAGCTGTTCGCGACGGAAGGCGCCAAGGTCGTCGTCGGCGCCCGCCGCCAGGCGGAACTGGACAGCCTGGTGGCGGAGATCACCGCCGCCGGCGGCCAGGCCGTGGCGCTGGCCGGCGACGTCCAGCATGAGGATTATAACCAGGCCCTGGTGGCGCTGGCGGTGGAGCGCTTCGGCCGCCTGGACATCGCCTTCAACAACGCCGGCACCCTGGGTGAGGCCGGGCCCAGCACGGAGGTGAGCGAGGCCGGCTGGACCAACACCCTGGCCGTCAATCTCACCGGCCCCTTCCTGGGCGCCAAGCACCAGATCGGCCAGATGGTGAAGAACGGCGGCGGTTCCGTCATCTTCACCTCCACCTTCGTCGGTTACACCTTTTCCTTCCCCGGTTTGGCCGCCTATTCCGCCAGCAAGTCCGGCCTGATCGGCCTGACCCAGGCGCTGGCCGCCGAGTTCGGCCCCCAGGGCGTGCGGGTCAACGCCGTGCTGCCGGGGGCCGTGGAGACCGAGATGTACCACGCCGCCAACGACACGGCCGAAAAGCGCGACTGGCTGAACAACGCCCACGCCCTGCGCCGCGCCGGCCAGCCGGCGGAACTGGCCCGCGCCGTCCTCTACCTGGCGTCGGACGACTCGTCCTTCGTAACCGGTACGGCCCAGCTGGTGGACGGTGGCATTTCGATCACACGAAACTGAGGGCACGCGAATCTGGGGACCCCAGCGCCGGGGGCATGGCCCGCGCTTCAGCCCTGACAGGGGGCGGCCTTTACCGGGTAGGTGGGCCGCCCTACTGTTTTGTCCATGATCCATGACGAAACCACCCTGAGGCAGACCTGGCTCAGCGTCATCCTGCGGCCCCACCGCAGCCTGTCGCCGACGGGGTTCCGCATCCTCATGGGCGCTGTGGCGGCGGTCAGTTTCGGCGTGGGCCTGGTCTTCTTCCTGCGCGGCGCCTGGCCCGTCATCGGCTTCTGCGGCCTGGACGTGCTGGTCATCTACCTGGCCTTCCGCGCCAGCTACCGCTCCGCCCGGCTGTATGAGCGGGTGGAGCTGACCGACCAGGCCCTGACGGTGGAACGGGTGGAGCCCCGCCGCCCCAGCCGCAGCTGGTCCTTCGTTCCCTACTGGCTGCGCGTGCACATGGACGATCCCGCCCGGCACGACAGCCAGGTGGTGCTGACCAGCCACGGCAAGCGCCTGGTGGTGGGCAGCTTCCTGCCCATGGAGGAACGGGTGCGGGTGGCCAGCACCCTCAGTGACGCGCTCGCCCGGCACAGGAACAGCGGCTTTTAACCGCCCTCCGCCAGCAACCCTTCCAGCCAGCGCAGGGCGGGGGAGCGTTCGCCCAGACGCTCGCGTTCGGTGCGGGCGATGGCGGCGAACAGGCGGCGCTTCAGGCCGGCCCCGTCAACCCCCGGCGGGTGGCCCGCCGCGTCCAGCACCAGATCCACCAGCCGATCGGCAGCGTGCAGGCGGCCCATCAGATAGTCGCTTTCCCGGTGGGCGCGGCTGAAGAAGGCGCCGAAATGGTTGATCTCCCGCCCCTTCAGGGGGATGGCGCCGCCCATCGCCTGGCAGAACCGGGCGTCGTCCGGGCTGATGCGGTCCACCCGCACCTCCTCCAGATCGTCCAGTTCGCGCCAGCCGCTGATGGAAAAGGTCAGCACGTCCCAGAAGGCGAAGCCGACATAGGCCACGAACAATTCCCGCCGCGCCGCCAGGCCCAGCATGTTCAGGCCCATCAGCGCGAAAATCTCGTCCACCTGCTGGTTGATGGCGTTCAGGTCGATGCGCCGGGCCAGGTCCCACATCACGCGGTCCACCGCCGCCAGGTCGGGCGCACGGCCCATGGCCAGCGGCTCGACGAAGGGCACGGCCAGGGCCTCGCGCTCGTCGGCGCTGAGGAAGGCGCCAGACTCATAGACGCGCAGACGCTCCAGGCAGTCATAGAGGTTGGCCTTGATGTCATCCAGGTCGCGGGCGGTGACGTCGGTGAACCCGTCCTCGTCCAAGCGGGCGTACAGCTCGTTCAGGGCGCGGATGACGAAGCGCAGGCGCCGGCCGCGGAAGCCCACGTCGAAGGCCAGCAGGAAGCGAACCCAGGGCGGGGCTTCGGCCGCGGCCGTGTCGCCGGTCCCCCCTTCCTTCCCCCGCTCCAGACCCCAGGTGGTCACCTGGTCGGGCGTGATGCCGGTGGTCTGCGCCCAGGCGTGCAGGGCGTCCGTCGCCTGGCGTGCCGCCGCCGTGCCCGGCTGATAGCCGCAGCCCACCGCCACCAGCCGGCCCAGGGCGTCCAGGACGGAGGTCAGCTTCAGCCGCACATAGGCCTCATAGGCGAAACCCGCCTCCTTGGCGGCGCGGCCGTTGGCGATCTCCCGCCAATCGTGGATTTGGGCGTAGGTCAGTTCCGCCGGCGTCTCGCCCCCCACCACCTCATGCACCAGCTGGGTGATGCCGGGCCGCGCCGCCTCGATGACGGAGCGCAGTTGGCGCATGCGGGCGTTGTTGCGGTCGATGGACACCAGCTCGTCGCGTACCGGCTCATTGCGCGGAATGTCGGACAGCGCCCCCTTCAGCGTGCGGAAGAAGCCGGGCGTTTCCGCCCGGGCCACCCGCTTCAGGTGGGCCGGGTCGGGATCGATGTAGATCAGCCGCCGGTCGACCTCGCGGTAGGCCGGGCGGCCGGAAATGGCGCGCAGGGCTTCGGCGAAGGGCTTGTTGTTCAGCACACTGCCGTCGATGAAGCTGATGCGCCCCGGGTCCACGCCGGCGGCGGTGTAGCGGCGGAAGTTGCGCTTCAGGAAACGGTCCCGGTCCGGCCAATCCTGCCCCCGGCGCGCCAGCAGCCCGTCCAGCGCCCGTAGATGGGCGGGCGGGAAGGCGCCAGGGAAGGAGGAGGTGGCGCGCGCGGCGAACACCAGGCCGGGGATGGCGCCCTCGCCGAAATCCGTGTCCACCCGGCCGCCGGGCCAGCGGCGGTAATGGAACTTCAGGACGTGGCGATGCTCCCGCTCCTCCACCGCCGGCGGGTCATGGGCGGGGATGCGCTGCAGGAAGCCGTGGAAGTCGGTGACGGTGACGAACAGCGACAGCGACTGTCCCGCCGGCAGCAGCGAGGCATAGGGGCTGACCGGCTGGCCCATGGCGCAGGCCGCGTCCAGCAGCATCTCCATCAGGCGCATGCCGTCGAAGGGCGGCTTGAACCAGCGGGAGCGCACGAACATCGACAGCTTCCAGCGCATCTCGTCGTCCGGCGCCAGGCGCATCAGCCGCCCCAGGCCATAGGCCAGGAAGGGCTTCAGGAACCATTTGCTCCATTTCGTCGCCCGACCGTCCTCCACCATCAGCTTGGTGACGTCCGCCTCCTCCAGCCACAGCGCGGTCAGGGCGTCCAGGTCCAGGTCGTGGGCCAGGGCGCGGGCCAGCAGCACGCCGTTGATGCCGCCGGCGGACGATCCGGCGATGACGTCGATGACGATGCGCAGGTCGATGTGGGCGCCCACCTCCTGCAACAGGGCGACGTAGACCTCCTCCGTGTCCGGGGTCTGGTTGGCGCCCAGGGCGCTGCCGCTGCTGTAGCCGATGCGGCGGGCCAGATCGTCCTGCAGCGCCTGGTAACCGCCCTGGGCGCGCAGCCGGGGATCATGGGTGCCGTGGAACACCCGTGACGCGCGGGCCAGCTTCAGCAGTTCCTTGGTGACGCCATGCATGTAGACGGCCAGCGACACCCCGCCGTAGCAGACGAGGGCCATGCGCAGTTCTTTTTCCTTCACGGCATGGCATCCGAGGCGTGGTTACTCCCGCCCCGACTGTCGCCCTCCGCCCTCGGCCGGTCAATTAAGTTAAGTTTTTGGCCTGTGCGGGCGGCTCAGAGCTTAAAGACCCAGCACGTCGCGCATGCTGTAAAGGCCGGGCCCTCTGGCGCCGGCCCAGATCGCGGCGCGCACCGCACCCCGGGCGAAGATGGCGCGGCTGCCGGCCTTGTGGGTCAGCTCGATGCGTTCACCCTCGGCCGCGAAGATGACGGTGTGGTCGCCCACCACATCACCGCCGCGCAGGGTGGCGAAGCCGATGTGCCCGATCTCCCGCGCGCCGGTGTGGCCGTCGCGCACCCGGTCGGACACGGTGTCCAGGTCCACGCCCCGGCCGGCGGCGGCGGCGCGGCCCAGGCCCAGCGCGGTGCCCGACGGCGCGTCCACCTTGTGGCGGTGGTGCATCTCCACGATTTCGATGTCCCAGACGTCGGGGCCCAGCGTGCGGGCCACGTCCTGCACCAGGGCTAGCAGCAGGTTCACCCCCAGGCTCATGTTGGGCGCTTGCACCACCGCCGCCTGCCCCGACGCCGCGTCGATGGCGGCCTGCTGCTCGGGGCTGAGGCCGGTGGTGCCCACCACCAGGGCGGTGCCGTGCCGCGCGGCCAGGCCCGCATGGACGGCGGTGCCGGCGGGGGTGGTGAAGTCGATGACCGCGTCGCTGGCGGCGAACAGGGCGTCCGTGTCGCTGGTGGAAACCAGGCCGGTGGGCTCCAGCCCGGCCAGCGTGCCCAGGTCCCGGCCCAGGTCCGGGTTGCCGGGACGCATGGTGCCGCCCGCCAGTGTGGCGCCGGGGGTGCCCAGCACCTCCCGCATCAGCATGCGGCCCATCCGGCCGCCGCAGCCCACGATCCCGATCCGCATGACCCTATCCCCACCGGTGAAGCTCTCGTGGGGGCGGTCTTATCACAGCTTACCCGCCGAGACAGCCGGCCAGGGCATGGGCGTTGGCGCGCATCAGCGTGGCGTAGAGGTCGGGGCCGGGGGTTAGCAGCGCACCCTCGGGGTCCAGAACGCCGCGCTTGGCCTGGGTTCCGTCCACCAGGGTGGCGATCAGCGCGGTGTCGAACTGTGGTTCGGCGAAGACGCAGGCGGCGCCGGACGATTGGATGCGGGCGCGCAGCTGGCTCAGGCGCGCGGCGCCGGGCCGCACCTCCGGGTTCAGGGTGATGGCGCCCACCCCGTCCAGGCGATAGCGCGCCTCCAGGTAATGGAAGGCGTCATGGAAGACGACGAAGGGCTTGCCGCTGACGGGGGCCAGGATGGCGCCGACCTCCTGATCCAGCGCGTCCAGGTCCCGCAGCAGCTTGGCCAGGTTGTCGCGGTAGCGGGCGGCGTCGGCGGGGTCCTGCTGGATCAGCGCGTCGGCCATGGCGCGGGCCATGGCCTTGGCGTTGGCCGGGTCCAGCCAGGCATGGCCGTCGATCTGGGTGTCGGCCGCACCCCCCGCCACGGCCGCCACCACATGGCCATGGTCGTCGCCGTCCGCCCAGGCACCGGCGGACCGCAGGGCCAGGGGGCGCAGTCCCGGCGCCTCGATCAAGGTGACGATGTGCGCGCCGCGCGCCAGGTTGGCCAGCGGCTTCACCAGGAACGGCTCCAGGGTTGGGCCCATCCAGAACACGATGTCGGCCCGGGACAAGGCCGCGGCGTCCGACGGCTTCAGGCTGAAGCTGTGCGGGCTGGCGGTACCGTCCACCAGCAATTTGGGCGTGTCACCCCCGGGGCCGACCCCCTGCATCAGGGCCGCCGCCAGGGAATGCACCGGCTTGACGCTGGCGACCACCTGGGGGGCATGAGAAGCCGCCCCCTGCTGGGTTTGGGCGTGCGACGGGGTGGCGACCGCCAGCCACAGCAGGGCGACCAGGGGCAGGATGCGGGTAGAAACCATGGGAATCCCAACCGATGTAAGGGCGCCGGGGCGGTTGTGGCCGGCAAGTGATGTTATACTATAACATTTGTCAAGTCGGTTCGGATGCCGTAAAGCCGGGGGGCACGCATACCCGCGCCGCAGGCTCGTCTCCCCCGCCGAGCCGCAGGCTCGCCCCGCCAACAGGTCCCTCACATGTTGCCAGCCGAACCGCTTATCAAGACCGCCGGGCTGACCGTGCAGTTCGGCCGGCGCACGGTGCTGCAGTCGGTGGACCTCACCGTCGCGGCGGGTGAGGTCGTGACCCTGGTGGGGCCCAATGGCGCGGGCAAGTCCACCCTGCTGCGCGCCGTGCTGGGTCTGCAGCGGCCCAGCGGCGGCACGGTATGGCGCAAGCCCGGCTTGCGCATCGGCTATATGCCGCAGCGCCTGGCCGTGGATGCCACCCTGCCCCTGACCGTGCGCCGGCTGCTTTCCCTTTGGGGGCCGGTGACAGAAGCGGCCGTGGTGGAAACCCTGGGCGAGGTGGGGGCCGCCGGCCTGGCCGGCAGTGCCGTCCAATCCCTGTCGGGCGGTGAACTGCAACGGGTGATGCTGGCGCGCGCCCTGCTGCGCCGCCCGGATCTGCTGGTGCTGGACGAGCCGGCGCAGGCGGTGGACGTCGCGGGCCAGGCCACGCTGTACGCCCTGATCAACGCCATCCGCCGCCGTCACGGCTGCGGCGTGCTGATGGTCAGCCATGATCTCAACCACGCCCTGTCCGGCACCGATCGCCTGGTTTGCCTGAACGGCCATGTCTGCTGCGCCGGCCGGCCCGAGGATGTCCGCCGCCATCCCGATTTCCAGGCCCTGTTCGGCATCACGGCCGACGCCTGGGACCCGCTGGCCGTTCCGACCTGGCTGTCCTCGGCCGGGCCGCACAGCCATGGTGCCGCCCCGCCGGGGTGCCAGCACAGCCACGACCAGACGCCCCCAGGCCCCGGCGCCACCAAGGACCACCCCTCTCATGGATGATTTCCTGTTGCGCGCGCTGGCCGGCGGTGTGGGCGTCGCCCTGGTGGCCGGCCCCCTGGGCTGCTTCGTCGTCTGGCGGCGCATGGCTTATTTCGGTGACACCCTGTCGCATGCCGCCCTGCTGGGCATCGCGCTGGGGTTCGTGGCCGGCATCAACCTGATGCTGGCGGTGGCGCTGGTCGGCCTGGCGCTGGCCGGCGTCCTGGTCCTGATGCAGCGCCAGCGCAAGCTGGCCACCGACACGCTGCTGGGCCTGCTCAGCCATACCACCCTCAGCCTGGGCCTGATCGCCGTCGCCCTGCTGCAGACGGTGCGGGTGGACCTCATGTCCTATCTGTTCGGCGACATCCTGGCCGTCGGCGGCGGGGATCTGGCCTGGATCTGGGGGGGCGGCGCCGTGGTGCTGGCCCTGCTGGCCTGGCTGTGGCGGCCCCTGCTGGCCATGACGGTGAGCGAGGATCTGGCGCGGGTGGAAGGGGTGCCCGTCCTGGCCACCCAACTGGGGTTCATGATGCTGATGGCCGCCACCATCGCGCTGGCCATGAAGGTGGTGGGCGTGCTGCTGATCACGGCGCTGCTGATCATCCCCGCCGCCTGCGCCCGCCGATTCGCCCGCACGCCGGAAGTCATGGCCGCCCTGGCTGCGATGATCGGCGCGCTCTCGGTCTGCGGGGGCCTGGGCGCGTCCTTCCGGGCGGATTTGCCGGCGGGGCCGGCGGTGGTGGTTGCTGCGGCCGCGTTATTCGTGCTGTCCCAGCTTTTTCCCCGGCGCACGCTTCGCTGACCCGGGCCGCCGAGCGACCGCAGGTGGAGTCGCGTTCGCACCTGCACGCCATTTTAACCAATTTTTAAGGATAATTTCGCTACCGCCGCCGCGTCATCTCGGTCACAATCTGATTAACAGCACGTGAACCGGCACCCACCTGAGGTGGGGCAGACATGACGATGGAGCATGGTTTGGATCGGTTCTCCCTCGCCGGCATGAAGGCCGGCAACGCGCCGGCGCCTGCTGGCTCATTGGGTCCGGGTGTCATCCCGGCAGAGCTGCGCCGTGATACCGACCGCTCGGCCGCCGCCCGCGTGGCGCGCTTGGCCTGGTTCGAACTGGCCGCCGCCGCCACCCGACGATCCCTGGCCCAGGACCTGGCTGACGCTCCGGATTCGGCCGGGGACGCCACGATCGTTCGCTGATCTTCTTTTTGCCCCGGCCTGCGCCGCCGCCCCTGTCCGTCAGGAACCGGGGTTCGGTGCCGGGGTCGCGGGTGCTGTGAAGCTGGTCGGGGCGGGGTCCACGACGGTGACGCCGGTCCGCGTGACCTCCAGCACCGACAGCCCCCGCTCCACCTGGCCGGTCGGCAGCAGGCGGAACACGCCGTCGATGCCGGCGAAACCATTGGGGTCCGTCAGGTTTTCCCGCACATAGGCCTTGTGGGCCTTGGCCAGCACCGCGGCCAGCGCGGTCGCGTCATAGGCCAAGGTGGCCAGCCGCGGCGGCCGTTGCCCGTACACGTCGTTGAAGCGCTTCTCAAAGCCCTGCCGCGCGTCCGGCGCCGCGCTGGCGTACCAGCCCCCGACCAGCGACGGCTCGCGGCCGATGCCCGGCTCGTCCCATTGGCCCGTGCCCAGGAAGCGGACGGGGCCGGGATCGATGTTGAAGAACGGCAGCAGGGGCGCCACCTCCTTCAGCCGCTGTCCGCCCTCGGCGATCAGGATGGCCTGGAAGGGCAGGTCGTCCACGGCGGGCGCGGCCTTTCCGTCCTTGCTGGCGGCCGCGTCGCGCGCCGCCGCCATCTGGGCGTGGCGCTGTTCGAAGTTGGACAGGCGCTTGATGGTTTCGCTGACGTCCTTCTGCGTGGGTTGATAGCGCGCGGCGGTGGTCACGTCGGCGCCGGCCTTGGACGCGGCCTCGCGCATGGCCTGTTCCACCATGTCGCCGTTGCCACCCACCGGGGCCAGCAGGGCCAGGCGCGTCAGGCCATGGGACGCAGCGTAGCTGACCACGCGGGCCACCTGGTCTTGTGGCTGGAAGCCCAGCACCCAGGTGCCGCCGGCGGGGGCGTGGGTGTCCGCCACCGTGGCATCGTTGGAAAAGCTCAATACCGGCACCGTGCCGGCCACCGGGGTCACCGCCTTGGCGTCCACGCCGTAGACGGGTCCGATCAGCAGGGTGGCCCCGGCGGCCAATGCCTCCTGCGCCGCGGCCACCGACCCCTCCGGCGTGCTGCGGGTATCGCGGATCAGCAGTTGGAAATGAGGGTCGGCGGTGTCGAACAGCGCCATCTGCGCCGCCTGCTGCATGGCTTCGCCCAGGCTGGCCGCCTTGCCCGTCAGGGGCAGCAGCAGCGCCACGCGCACCGTTTCATCCGCCGGCACCGTAAGCGCGGGGGTGGGGGCGGGTGGGGGCGCCTCGGGCGCGGCCTCAACGGTCTTGGGTGTCGGCGACTGGGGGGCGGCCTGCCGCGGCGCTTGCGCCTGCGGCGGCGGGGCCGTTACCGTGGGCTGGCTGGCGCAGGCGGCCAACAGGGTCAGCGCCAACAGCCCGGCAGCGGTTTTGCCTACCCTGGCTTTGCCAGACATACCGGCATACATCATCGCGAACCCACCCTTTGGACCATCTGTCGATCCCATGAAACCGCAGCATCCGCCAGTCGACGATGTCGACGCCGGCGACGCCCTTGAAGACGATACTGAAGACGCGCAGGACGACACCCTGGAGGGGGACGCCGCGCTGGACGGGGCAGAGCCTAGCGGCAGCGCCCCGTTCCGTAAACCGCCGCCTGGCCTGCACGTCGTCGCCACCCCTATCGGCAACGCCGGCGACATCACCCTGCGCGCGCTGGAAACGCTGAAGGGGGTGGACGCCATCGCCTGCGAGGACACCCGCGTGACGGCCAAGCTGATGGCCCGCTACCAGGTGCGCAAGCCCCTGCTGCCCTATCACGAGCACAACGCCGCCCGCATGCGGCCGCAGCTGCTGACCCGCATGGCGGCGGGCGAGGCCATCGCCCTGGTGTCCGACGCCGGCACGCCCCTGATCTCCGACCCGGGATACAAGCTGGTGCGCGAGGCGCGCGACCAGGGCCTGCACGTCACCCATCTGCCGGGCGCCAGCGCCACCCTGACGGCCCTGGTCCTGGCCGGCCTGCCGTCCGATCGCTTCCTGTTCGCCGGCTTCCTGCCCAACAAGACCGGCGCCCGCCGCGCGGCGCTGGAGGAATTGGCGCCGGTGCGCGCCACGCTGGTGCTGTTCGAGTCGGCCCAGCGCTTGGCCGATCTGCTGGCCGACGCCGCCCAGGTGCTGGGCGGGCGCGAGGTGGCGGTGGCGCGGGAGCTGACCAAGCTGTTCGAGGAGGTGCGGCGCGGCACCTTGGCCAACCTCGCCGCCCATTATGCCGAGAACGGCCCGCCCAAGGGCGAGGTCGTGGTGGTCATCGGCCCGCCCGTCGCGTCGGGGGAGGAGCCCTTGGACATCGACGCGCTGCTGCGCGCGGCCCTGCGCACCCTCAGCGTCCGTGACGCCGCCGCCACAGTGGCGGAGGCCAGCGGTGCCCCGCGCAAGCAGGTCTACCAACGGGCGCTTGAGATTTCGAAAGATGACGCGGGCTGAGCGGCTGGCGAGAAAGACGCTCAAGGGCCGCTCCGGCGAGCGCCTGGGCCGCTGGGCGGAGGCCTGGTGCCGCCTGGCGCTGCGGCTGAAGGGCTACCGCGTGCTGGCCAGCCGATGCCGCACCCCGGCGGGGGAGATCGACATCGTGGCCCAGCGCGGTGACCTGCTGGCCATCGTCGAGGTCAAGGCGCGCGCCAGCGAGGACCTGGGGCACGGTGCCGTCAGCCTTCAGCAATGGCGGCGGCTGGAGCGGGCCGCCGGCCTGTACATCGCCGCCCGTCCCCGGCTGGCGCGGCACGCCATCCGTTTCGACCTGATGATCGTGCGGCCCCGGCGCTGGCCGTTGCACCGGCCGGATGCATGGCGGGCATCCTGATGGGCAAACCCCGTAAGCATCTCATAAGCATTCATTAAGGGTTCCGGCGGCTTTGGTGGTCGACACCCGCCCCGGCGATGCGCTATGTCCCGGAAACCCGATGCCGGAGGGAGCGCCCAGTCCGTGACCAGCCAGCTGTCCCCAAATCGCGGCCGTGCCGGCAAGGGCCAGGCGCAAGCCCGCGCGCTGCTGCGCGCCGTGGGCCAGATGCGCGACGAGGACATCGACCTGGCCGAAACCGCCCTGGCGCTGGCCGCCCTGTCGGGGGGCGAGGGCGGGTTGACCCCCTATCGCCGCCATCTTTCCACCCTGTCCGCCGCCGTGGGCGCGCAAGTGGGTGCGCAACTGGCCGGCCGCCCGCGGGAGGCGCTGACCCTCAACCAATGCCTGGACGCGCTGCGGGCCGCCCTGGTGGACCGCATGGGGTACGAGGGCGACAGCGCCACGTACGAGGATCCGCAGAACGCCAACCTGGCCCGGGTCATCGACCGGCGGCGGGGCCTGCCGGTGGCGCTGGGCATCCTCTACATCCACGCCGCCCGCGCCCAGGGCTGGACCATGGTGGGGCTGAATTTCCCCGGCCATTTCCTCATCCGCCTGGAACAGGGGGGCGAGCGGGCCATCATCGATCCCTTCGGCGGCGGGCGGGTCCTGAGCGTGGTCGACCTGCGCGACCTGATCAAGCAGACCTCCGGCACGGCGGCGGAGCTGGAGCCCGACCACTACGCCCCCGTGGGCAACCGCGACATCCTCTTGCGCCTGCATAACAATGTGAAGCTGCTGCACATGCGTGGCGAGCGGCCCGACCTCGCGGCCGAGGCGGTCGAGGCCATGCTGCTGATGGCGCCGGGCCAGGTGCCGCTGTGGCGTGAATCCGGCCTGTTGCAGGCGCAGCTCGGCCACATCGCCGCCGCCATCGCCGCGTTCGAGACCTTCCTGGAACTGGGGGCCCGCGCCGGCACCTCGGCCCAACTGCTGGACCAGGCGGCCACCCTGGTGCAGCATCTGCGGAACCGCCTGAATTGATCTGATGTAAATTCCCCTGTGATCGGCGCCGCAGCCGGGCCGGTCCATGGGGGGCCACAGTCCAAACCGTCACATGCCAAAGCACCGCCGGACGCCGGGGTGGGGGAGATTGAGGATGAGCCTGTCCGTTGCCATTCAGATGGACCCGATGCATTCCATCAACATCGACACCGACAGCACCTTCATGATGGCGCTGGAGGCGCAGCGGCGGGGTCACACCCTGTATCACTATCTGCCCCAGGACCTGGCCTTCCGCCACAGCCGCCTGGTGGCCACGGCCCGGCCGCTGCAGGTCCGGCGCGAGCGCGGCAACCACCACACCTTCGGCCCGGCGGAGACGCTGGACCTGGCCAGCGTCGACATCGTGCTGATGCGCCAGGACCCGCCCTTCGACATGGCCTACATCACGGCCACGCACCTGCTGGAACACGTCCATCCCAGGACGCTGGTGGTGAACGACCCGGCCTCCGTCCGCAACGCGCCGGAAAAGCTGTTCGTCACCCACTTCCCCGACCTGATGCCGCCCACGCTGATCACCAGCGCCAAGGATGAGGTTCTGGCCTTCCGCCGGGAATATAAGGACATCATCGTGAAGCCGCTGTTCGGCAACGGCGGATCGGGCGTCTTCCATGTGAAGCCGGATGACGAGAACCTGGGCGCCCTGCTGGAGACCTTCACCCAGCTGTATCGGGAGCCCATCATCGTGCAGAAGTACCTGCCGGAAATCCGCCAGGGCGATAAGCGCATCCTGCTGGTGGATGGCGAGCCGGTGGGCGCTGTCAGCCGTCTGCCCCAGGAAGGCGAGGCCCGCGCCAACTTCCATGCGGGCGGTAGTGCTGCCAAGACCGATCTGACCCAGCGTGAGCGCGAGATCTGCGCGGCCATTGGCGGGGTGTTGCGCGACAAGGGCCTGGTGTTCGTGGGCATCGACGTCATTGGCGACTACCTGACCGAGATCAACGTCACCAGCCCGACCGGCATCCAGGAAATCAACCGCCTGAACGGCAGCGCCATCGAGTCGACGCTGTGGGATGCCATCGAGCGGCGGTACGCCGCGTCACGGTGATGCCATCGAGCGGCGGTACGCCGCGTCGCGGTAAAGTCAGCGGGCGAGAAGGGGGCTTGGTGGGATTGGTGCGACATTTCCGCCGCACCAGTTCCCCGCCGGAACCCCAGCGGCAGCCTACTGCGAAAGCGTGAGGCGGAGACCGTTGAAATCAGGTCACACCGTGTACTTATTATCACCCTGTCCGAACGATTTGGCGGGCTTTCCCGGATGCGGGGGGCCAGGGGCCATGATACGCTTCGTGATATTTGCATGAACCAGAGGGCGCCCGTGGCTTGGGAGTGGCGTCCGATCGATGAGGCGGTCGATGGCTGGCGCGGACGATCACGGCGAGGAGGACGGCCCCAAGCGGGGGTCCAGGGCATCCGGCAGCCCGTCACCCAGCGGCCCGGCACCCGATGGCACGCCGGCGGGTGGCCCGGCGGGGGGTACCGTGGTCAATGCCGAGCGCATGCGCCTGCAGGGCGACCGCATCCGTGAAATCGAACGTCTGATGTGGGGCGCCCGCGCCTTCGCCGGAGGCGGCGACTCGGAAACCCAGGCGGACTGACCCGGCCCTTCCCCTTGTTGGCCGTATAGTTATGGGCCCTCGCCCCGGCGCCATCGGATCAGCCTGCGCTTATCCCGCCGCCGGCCAGGCAGGCACGCCAGGACGGCGCGACGCTGGTCCGCCGTCATGCCGCCCCACAGCGTGATCTCTTCCAGCGTGCGCTGACACCCCGCGCACAGGCCCGTGCGGCCGTCGATACGGCAGACACGGGTGCAGGGGCTGGCCACATAGTCATTGGGGTCCGAGGCTCCGGTCCCGGTGGCGGCTGTGTCGGCCATGGACGCTTCAGGAATATCAGTCACGGCAGTGTCGATCAGGGGGTCGATCAGGGGGTCGATCAGGGGGATGATCACCGGCATTCAGGTATAGCGGCATGGGGCTACCCTTGTCGCCCGTCTCCTTGTCACCCTGCATCGCCCTCCGGCTTGGCCCCCCAATTGGGCCCCTTTGTCAGCGGCACGTTAACGCGCTGCTGTTTCTTTGGGGTTGGGAATGGGGTTATCCTGGGGGTCTGCACGGCCGCAGGGGGCCCCAATCAAGGGGAAGCGGAAAGGGTAGTACCAGGATGTCAGTGTTGGAGACCGCGCGGCGCCGCCGCCCGGCCGTCTTTTTTTTGACTCGCGGTCCGATTCTGGCCGCGCTGTCCGGTATTGTATTGACCGTCCTTGCCGCCTTTTATGTGCATTCCATGCTGTCCGGCGTCGCTCAGGCCCGGCTGGCCGATGAAGCGGACGCCCGCAGCCGTCACGTGCAGCAGCGTCTGGATCGTATCACCGCCACCCTGGGCGCCGAGGGGAATTTCCTGACCGCCAACCCGGCCCCCGCAGAGTTCGATCGGCAGGTCGCGCTGTTGATCGACCTGCGGCCTGAAATCAGGTCGGTATCCTGGGTGGGGCCGGGCGGTCGCGCCCAGCGCACCGGCCCCGCGGGGGCGGAGATCGATCCCGCTGATCTGGCCGACCTGATCACGGCGATTCCGGCGGGCGGGCCCGCGCCGGGCACCGCGATGCCCGCGGGCGATGGTGCCGTGACGGTGCGCCTGGGCGGTGACGGGGCCAGTCTGCTGCTGGCGCACGCCACCGCCGCTGGGGCAGCCCTGGTCGCCCGTATCGACCTGCGCGACCTGCTGACCTTGCGCATGGACGGGCAGGCCGATCCCGCGCTTTGGACGCGGCTCAGCCTGCGGTCGCGGGCGGGCGAGGCGGCCTTCGTCCAGACGGGGCATGCCGCCACCGCCACCGCTGAGTTCAGCCGCGCCCTGTCCATCGGCGACGGCGTCTGGTGGCTGGACATGACCGGCGACCTGCAGGCCGGGCTGGCCCGGCAGGCGTGGGAAGTGGAGGCAGTGCTGATGTTCGGCGCCGCGCTGACCCTGGGCGTCAGCCTCGTGCTGATGGTCAGCCGCCGCCGCGCCCACGACCGCATCATCCTGATGGACAGCCTGGAACAGGCCAACGCCGTCCTGCATGCCAGCGAGCGCAAATACCGCGACATCTATGAGAACGCGGTGGAGGGCATGTTCACCATCACCGTCGGCGGCGCCTTCCTGTCCGCCAATCCGGCGCTGGTGCGCATGCTCGGCTACGCGTCGGAGGAGGATCTGGCGAACTCGATGACGGATGCCTGGGCTCAACTATTCATCGATACCCGGGCCCGGGTGGATTTCCCCGGGACGTGGTGGAGCGGGGCGCCATCCAGGACTTTGCCGCTGAAATCCGGCGCAAGGACGGCAGCGCCCTCTGGGCCTCCCTGTCCGCCCGGGTGTTGCTGGACGGCGTTGGCCGGGCCTACGCCATCCAGGGCACCGCCGACGACATCACCGACCGGCGGCGGGCGGAGGTGGCGCTGCGCCTGGCCAAGGAGCAGTCGGAGTTCGCCAGCCGGTCCAAGACCGAATTCCTGGCCAATATGAGCCATGAGCTGCGCACGCCCCTGAACGCCATCATCGGCTTTTCCGAAATCATCGGCAGCCAGTCCCTGGGGCCCATCGGCAACCCCGCCTATGCCGAATACGCCCGGGATATCCATGACAGCGGCCGCATGCTGCTGGATCTCATCAACGACATCCTGGACCTGTCGAAGATCGAGGCCGGCAAGCGTGAGCTGAACGAGCATATGGTCGACCTGCCGCGGGTCTTCGCCTCCTGCCTGCGTGTGGTGAAGGAACGGGCCATCCGGGGCGGCATCAACCTTCAGACCGAGTACGCGGACTTCCTGCCCCGTCTGCGGGCGGATGAGGTGGCGCTGAAACAGCTCCTGTCCAACCTGCTGGCCAATGCCGTGAAGTTCACGTTGAAGGGCGGCACCGTCACCCTGGGCGCCATGGTCGATGGCCAGGGGCGCCTGGTCATCACCGTGGCCGATACCGGCATCGGCATGCGGGCGGAGGATATCGGCCGGGCGTTGGAACCCTTCCGCCAGATCGAAAACCCCCTTACCCGCACCACCGGCGGGGCGGGGCTTGGGCTGCCCCTGGTACGCGCCCTGGTGGAACTGCACGACGGCCGGCTGGAGATCGAGAGCGAGCCCGGCATGGGCACCACCGCCCGCGTTATCATGCCTGCCGACCGGGTGTGGCCGGACATGGGCCTGGTCGGGGCGACCTGAGCCATTGCACTCCAGCTAAAGGCCGGCCTTGTGCAGCAGCGCTTGGATCCTCTCCAGGACCACGTCGGCTAGGGGCCGCACGGGCGACGGCCAGATTTCCGCCAGCCGGCCGTCCGGGGTGACCAGGTATTTCTGGAAATTCCACCGGGGCCATCCGGCCTCGCCCACACTGCTGACCGCCCAGTGGAAAAACGGGTGCGCGGCGGGGCCGATCACCGTCTGTTTGCCCGCCAGGGGGAAGTCGACGCCATAGGTGTCGGCGCAGAACCGCGCGATCTCCTCGGCGCTGCCAGGTTCGCGCCCTCCGAAATCATTGGAGGGCACGCCCAGAATCATCAGGCCCCGGCCGCGCAGCAGCGTCCACAGTGTCTGCAGCTCCGCGTATTGCGAGGTGTAGCCGCAGGCGGAGGCGGTGTTCACCACCAGCACCGGCCGGCCCTTGAAGGCCTCCATCCGGAGGGGGGCGCCGCCCGTCAGACTGGGGAAGGCGAAGTTGTGGGCGTTCGGCCGCGCCCGCGGCCTCGTCTGCCCCGGGGTGTCGCCCGGCGGGTATGCCTGCGCGGCTGGCATGCCACCGGCTACAGGTGGGGTCGGATGAGCCAGTTGGGGATGGGTCTGGAACTTCATCGCCGCCTCAACCGTACCGCTGCTCGGTCCAGGGGTCACCCTCGTTATGGTAACCGCGCACTTCCCAGAACCCCGGTGTGTCATCGTTGATGAACTGGATGCGGCGGATCCATTTCGCCGATTTCCAGAAATAGGCCTTGGGCACCACCAGGCGCACGGGTCCGCCGTGCTCCCGTGTCAGGGGCTGGCCCTCCCAGCGGGTGGCCAGCAGCACGTCGGCGTCGTCGAACGCCGCCAGGCGGAGGTTGGTGGTATAGCCGTCATGGCTGTGCAGCAGCACATGCGCCGCGTCAGGCTGGGGCTGGGCCAGGGTCACCAAGTGCCGCGCGGAAACCCCCTGCCAGTGGTTGTCATAGCGCGACCATGAGGTGACGCAGTGGATGTCGGAGGTGTCGTTGACCACCGGCTGGGCCTGGAAGTCCGCCCAGCTCCAGGTGAAGGGCCGGTCAACCAGCCCCTCCACCGTCAGGGTCCAGGTGTTGGTGTCCACCTCGGGCTGGATGCCCAGGTCCAGCACCGGCCAACTGGTCACCAGGCGTTGACCCGGGGGCAGGCGGGGCCGCTCGGCCCCCGGCGCCGCGCCGGTCAACAGCCGGCCTTCCCGCGCCCAGGCCCGTTTGGTTTCGATCAACTTGCTTTCCGGTGGCCCGCCCTGGGGCGAGGCGGCCTCCGCCATCATGTCATCAGGGCTGTCCTTGGCCATGGACCGGGTCACTCATCAGGCTGAATCAGGCGGCGGATGCCCGCGGGGCGGCGCCCCCGGGCGGATCAGTCTGGCGAATACCCGGCCGCTCCCGCGTGTCTTCCGCGAATTCACCGGGAATAAGGATAGTGCGGCCTAACCCGCCTGCCTACGTCCGAGCGAACGTTTTCGGGGGAACTGTGCTTAGGGGCCTGTGCTTTACGGCAACGCCGCCTGTACAGACCGTTGGCAGGCCTATCCGTTAAGGCTAACGTTCGCCCGCCTCATATTCCTTAGTCTTGCCTATAGTGGATGGTTGCGGACGATGCGGAAAGCTCTCCTTGCCGTTGTTCTTGCGCTGTTGGCGATCTTGCCGCCGTCGCCTCTCTCCCGGGGGGCGGGGGCGCAGACGTCGGAGGCGCCCGCCGTCAACTCGGCCCCACTGGACCAGGCCGCGCCGGTTGCACCGTCCGATGGCGTCACGTCGGACGCCACATCACCGCATGAGACATCTCCTCAGGCGGAGCCGCCTAAAGAGGCGCCCAGGGAGCATGCGCCGGTTCCCACCCACGTCCCGGCGGGCGTCGTTTCCCCCGCCGCCGCTTCCCAGGCGGCGGCTTTGTTGCAGACCTTGCAGGATCCGCAGCGCCGCGACGCGCTGATCGCGCAATTGAGCCTGCTGGCCGCCGCCAATCCGGCCGCACCGGCCGTGGCGTCGCCATCCACCGCCGTTCCCGTTCCGCTCCCCTCCGGCGCCACCGCCGCGCCGGCCGGTAGCGCCCCGTCCGATTCTACCCCGCCGGCGCAGGAATCCGAGGTGGAGACGTTGGGCACCCGCATGCTGGATGCCCTGTCGGACCGTATCGAGGAATTGAGTGAGGAGATCGCGGCCGCCGGCCAGGCGCTGCTCGACCTGCCGAAGGCGTATCGCTGGCTGGACCGGCAGATATCCGATCCCCACCTGCGCCAGCAGTGGGGCATCCTGATCGGCGAGGTGCTGCTGGTGGTCATCGCGGGCTATGTGGCCCGGCTGGCCACTTTCTGGGCGCTGAGCCGGCCCCGCCACGTCCTGGAACGCCGCCAGTCCAGCAATCTGTGGGTCCGGATGGGCCTGCTGCTGGCCCGCACGCTGCTGGACGCGGTGCCCATGGTGACCTTCGCCGTGGCCGCCTATGGCGTGCAGACCCTGACCCATCCGCCCAAGCCCGCGGCCATGGCGGCGCTGGGCATCATCCTGTCCAGTTTGCTGGTCCAGGGCACGACGCTGGCCGCCCGCTTCCTGCTGTCGCCGGGCGCCCCCTTCCTGCGGCTGCTGCCCGTGGGCGACGAGACGGCGCACTATGTTTACATCTGGGTGCGCCGCATCGCCCTGACGGCGGTGTACGGGTATTTCGTGGCGCAGGTGGCCTATCAGTTGGGCCTGCCCACCCGCCCCTACATGGCGCTGCTGAAGGTGGTGGGCCTGGTCGTCGGCATCATGCTGGTGATCCTGGTGCTGCAGAACCGGCAGAGCGTCGCCGACTGGATCCGGGGGCGCGAGCCCTTGAAACCCGAGGACCTGCACGAGGATGGCGCGCTGGAGGCCCAGCTGGCCGCCGAGATTTCCGGCGACGCCCCCCTGGTCGCGGCCCCGCCGGCCCCCAGCGCCTGGGGTTTGGTCCGCCGTCGCCTGGCGGAAATCTGGCATATCCTGGCCATTGTCTATCTGGTGGCCATCTATGGCATCTGGGCGCTGGAGGTGAAGGGCGGCTTCGGCTTCGTTTCCCGCGCCACGCTGGTCAGCGTCGTCACCATCATCGTCGCCCGCCTGCTGATGGAAGGAGCCGACCGCCTGATCCGGCGCGGTTTCTCCATTCCCGACGATCTGAAGCGCCAATATCCCCTGCTGGAATCCCGCGCCAACCGCTACCTGCCCATCCTGCACCGGGGGGCCAAGGTCGTGGTGTGGATCGTGGCGGTCCTGACCCTGCTGCAGGCCTGGGGCGTGGACAGCTTCGGCTGGCTCAGCACCCCCTTCGGCCAGCGGGTCAGCGCCTCCCTATTGACCATCGTGCTCATGGTGGTGTTCGCCCTGATCGTGTGGGAATTGGTCAGCGGCGCCATTGAGCGCTACCTCAACACCACCGACCGGCATGGCCGTCTGGTGGAGCGCAGTCCCCGCATCCGCACCCTGCTGCCCCTGGTGCGCAATGTCGTGCTGGTCATGCTGCTGGTCATGGTGGGGCTGACCGTGCTGGCGGAGATCGGGGTCAACATCGCCCCGCTGCTGGCCGGTGTCGGTTTCCTCGGTGTTGCCGTCGGCTTCGGCTCCCAATCCCTGGTCAAGGACGTCATCACTGGCCTGTTCATCCTGTTCGAGGACACCATCTCCGTCGGCGATTCCGTGACGCTGGCCGGCTACACCGGGACGGTGGAGGGCCTGACCATCCGCACCATCCGCCTGCGTGACGACAGCGGCGCCGTGCATACGGTGCCGTTCAGCGCCGTCACCGGCATCTCCAACCTGACCAAGGACTACAGCTACTTCACCGCCGACTTCGGCATCGCCTACGCCACCGATCTGGACCGCGCCATGCAGATCATGACCGAGATCGGCGAGGAGTTGCAGAGTGACAGCTTGTTTGGCAGCGGCATCCTGGCGCCCATGGAAATCCTTGGTGTCAGCGAGTTCGCGGAAAAGGCGGTGAAGATCAAGTTCCGCATCAAGACCCGCCCCCGCCGGCAGTACGCCGTGGGCCGCGAGTTCAACCGCCGCCTGAAACTGCGCTTCGATAAGGAGGGCATCCCCTTCCCGGCTTAAGGCTCAGTGGTTCCCGTCCGGCCAAATGTCGTCCGGGTCCGCCGCGTCGATGACGCGCGCGGCGGTGTCGAAGTCGAAGCCGGCGCGGGCCAGGGTGGCCATATCCTTGTCCCGCTTGGCCGCCCGCTCCTCCTCCCCGGCGCGGAAGGGGCCCAGGCGCCGGCGGCGGGCGTAGGCGTGGGCGGCGCGCAGGTCCGTCGCCCCTTCCTCCGCCCCGTCCAGTTCGTCCAGCGCGGCGTCCACCAAGCCGGCGTCGACACCCTTGGCCGCCAGTTTCTGGCGGATGGTGCGGGTGGACCCGCCCCGGCGGTGCAGGCTGGCCACCCGGCCTTCGGCATAGACGCGGTCGTTCAGCAGGCCGCTTTGCTGATAACGGGCGATCAGCGCCTCCACCCATTCCGCCCCTTGCGTGCGGTCCGTGCCGTGGGCGGTGGCCGACATCTCCACCTTGCGCATCAGCACCCGGCGCAGGGACGCGGTGGAGGCGGCGAAGCGTTCCAGATAATGCAGGGCGGCCCGTTCCAGATAGGCGGCGCTCACGCGCTTGGGGCCCCGCCGGGCCGCCGGACGGCCCGTGGAGGGACGGGTGGGGGAGGGACGGTTTGGACGGGGGTCGAAAAGGTCGTCGGTCATGCCGCCATGGTAGCGCCGGAGACGGCACCTTCGCCACGGTATCTGGCGCCCCGTTATCTGGCGCTCCGGTATCCGGCGCCTTCTGTGACGCCGCTCATATTGCCGGGGCGGGGTTGCGGCGTTAAGGTCGGGCCCAGCCTCGCCGGGGGCGTCAACCCCGGGGCCTTCGCGACGGGCACCCTCATTCCATGACCATGCTGCAGCATTCCCCACCCTCTGGCACGTCCCTGGTTGGTGTTCCCGCGCCGGCGCCCCGGGCGCTGGGCGCCATCAACTGGGTTGGGTTCGCCACCCTGACCAAGCGGGAAATCCGCCGCTTCCTGAAGGTCTGGGTGCAGACCATCGCCGCGCCGGTCGTGACCACCCTGCTGTTCTACGCCGTGTTCGCGCTGGCCCTGGGCGGCGTGGTGCGCATGGTGGGCGACGTTCCCTTCCTGCGCTTCCTGGGCCCCGGCCTGATCATGATGGGCATGGCGCAGAACGCCTTCGCCAACAGCTCATCCTCCGTGCTGGTGTCCAAGGTGCAGGGCAACATCGTCGATGTGCTGATGCCGCCGCTGTCCCCGTTGGAATTCGTCTCCGCCTTCGTCACCGGCGGCGTCGTGCGCGGGCTCATGGTGGGGCTGGTGACCTGGATCGTCATCGAGATGGTGGTGCCGCTGGGCATACATGCCCCGTTCTATGTGCTGTTCCACGCCGTCATGGCCTCCATGCTGCTGTCCCTGCTGGGGCTCATCGGCGGCATCTGGGCGGACAAGTTCGATCACATGGCGGCCGTCACCAATTTCGTGATCACGCCCCTGTCCTTCCTGTCCGGCACCTTCTACACGCTGGACAGCGCGCCGCCCTTCTTCCACACGCTGGCGCACGTGAACCCCTTCTTCTATTTCATCGACGGTTTCCGCTACGGCTTCATCGGCCATACCGACGGCACCTTGGGCACCGGCGTCGCGGTCATGCTGGGCACCAACCTGGTCCTGTGGCTGGTGGTCTTGCGCATGGTTTCCACCGGCTATAAGCTGAAGGCCTGACGCCATGGACATGCCGGCCGCCGGGAACGCCACCGACATGCCGCCGCCGGCCGGGGCCTACCGTCCCCACCGGCAACGCCATCATGGCCGCTTCAACACCCTGGGTTTCCTCACCCTGCTGGGGCGGGAGGTGAAGCGCCTGCGCAAGCTGGCCATGCTGTTCCTGGTGGCGCCCTGCCTGTCCGCCGCGCTTTATTTCACCGTCTTCGAATTTGGCTTGGGCGACAGGCGCGGCACGCCGGAGGGCGACGCCATCCTGGCCTTTCTGGTGCCGGGTCTGGTCGCCCTCTCCCTGCTGACCCAGTCCGTGCAGATCCCCTCCTTCTCCATCCTCTACGCCAAGCTGGAGGGCGCCATCCTGGACCAGTTGATGGCGCCGGTGGGGGCGGCGGAGATGCTGGCCGCCTACGTCCTGTCGGCCATGGCGGCGGGGGTCGCCAGCGGTGCTACCGTCTGGATCGGCTTCCTGATCTTCTGGCAGGCGCCCATGGCCGATCCGGCCCTGGTGCTGCTGTTCGTCGTCCTGGGTTCCTCCATGATGGCCACCTTCGGCGTCCTGACCGGGCTGATCAGCATGAAATGGGACCACCTCTCGGCGGCCATGACCTTCGTCTTTACCCCGCTGATCTTCCTGTCCGGCTTGTTCGCCCCCGTCACCAGCATGCCGGCGGTCCTGCGCGCCATCGTCCAGGCCAATCCCATTTATTACGCCATCGAGGGTGTGCGCATCGGCTTCCTGGGCCAGGGCCAGGATCAGGCCGCCCTCGCCGCCCTGGTGCTGGTGGGGGTGAACGGGGCGCTGTTGGCCATCGCCGCCACCCTGCTGCACCACGGCTACCGCCTGCGTAACTGAGCCCGTTGATTTTTCTCGCTTTCGCGAACGTGGTGCCCCGCCAGCCATGTGCGGGCGGCACGAGTGTACTGGCTGGCCTGCTGGCGGAGGGTTTGCAACCGGAGGCCGGCTTGCCTAGAGTGCCGCGCCATGGGACAGCGGACTTTGGACATAGACCTCGCCGGGGGTGACTGGCAGTGGATGGCCGTGCATGGCGGGGCCGTGCGCATTTGCCTGCCCGCGACCTGGACGCGCATCTATCGCGATGACGGCGGCCTGGCCCTGCAATCACCAGCGATCTGGTCGTCCACCGCGGGGCATCCCATCGGCGGCCATCCGCTGGACCTGCTGGTATCGGTCACGACCTACGCCAATGACTATGGCGTGGATGCCGAAGACGCGTTGCAGTACCTGGACCGCGATCACCTGCTGCCCCCCGGCGTGACCGCCATGGCCTCCGGCGAGCGCCGGTGGATCGCCTATTGCGCCGCCCTGCCGGTCGCCCCGGCCCCGGAAGGGGACGGTGCGCCCCCCGCTGCCGGTGGACGCGTCGCCGAGGCGCAGATCTTCGTCTGGAAGATGGCGGACTTCCGGCCGCCGGACCGGGTGCGCGTCGCCACCCTACAACTGTATGTGCCGGGTGAGGAGTTTTGGGTCCCCGGTCTGGGCGGCCTGCTGGACCGCTTGGGCGATGAGATCGGCCGCATGGAATTCGGTCCCGCCGACCAGGGCCCCGTCAGCGCCGTGACCATGCGCAACATCGTGCATGCCGACATCCTGCGCTTCCGCCTGCCCTGGGACTGGCGCAGCAGCGATGAGGATGAGGACGACCTGGGCGGTCCGCAGACCAGCCAGTTCCGCCGTCCCGACGATGCCGAGGCGGATGAGATCCTGCGGGTGGTGGTCCACGACTATCCCCCGCCCGACGACATGGAACCGGAACTGGCTCTGGAATCGGCGCTGGCGGCGGGCCTGGACTGGGAAGCGGTCACCCTTGGGGAGGGCGAGTCCCTGCCCCCGCCGTCCTGCTCCAGCGTATCGCGGCGCAGTTCGCCGATGGGCCGGATGGCCAGGTGGGCCTGGGCAGCGTCGATACCCTGGCCGACGACGAGGTTCTGGCCCGCTTCACCCATACGGCGGTGGAGGATGGGCGGCGCCGGCGCTGTCACCTGTGGCTGCGCGGGGCCGTGGTCGGGGGGCGCGCCACCCTGGCCGTCTTCTCTTATGGCGTGCCCGAGGGGCTGCAGGGGTCGCCCCTGGCGGTCGATGCCGTCGCCATGCTGGAACGGGAAATCCGCCGTGCCCAGATCGGCGGCTACGAGTCCCTGCCCGTTGGCGATGGCCCCGGCAACGGTGATGACGGCCTGCTGCCGGGCGTCGCCCCGTCATGGCCCGCTGGCGGCTGGGATGCCGGCAACTGGGATGAGGACGACGCGGGCTTAGAGGATGATGACGATTTCGACGAGGACGGCGTCATCGACTCGGATGAAGAGGATGGTAGCCATCCCCGCCGCAAGGGCGACGATCCGGCCAAGAACTGAGCCGTCGCGGGCCTGACAGGGCCCGCCTTCCCGCCGCGGTGCCCCGCCAGGATCATGCCCGACGCGGCCATGGGGCACACACCTAAGCGTGCCGCACCTGACAAAATGAACCAAAAGGGCAACGGTCAAGTCGACCGCCACCCAGGTTCACTCAGCCTCTGACAAATCTGCCCCTGGGTCACCTGCCTGGCGCCTATCGGACGGGGCCTTGCCCATCCGCAGGGCGTGGGCAGGCGGTCAGCAGCGCCCCTGCGGCGTGCGGTCCAGCAGCGATTGTAGGCCCACGACGCGGCTGTCGGCGGCCTTGGCGGCGTCCTCCGCGGCCAAGGAGGCGAGGCCCAGCAGGTGGACCAATTCCCCCATGTTATTGCGGCGGGCGTCCAGCGCCAGATTGTCCAGGCAATGCTTGATGGCGATGGCGGTAGTGCGGCGCGTGTCGGTCATGACTTTGTGCCCCAAGAGTGCGGGCGACCCCTCGCCCGGGGGCCCGGCGGCCCCTGAAGTAATTAAAGCACAGATCTGGCGCTTCAAGTCAACAGGAAGAATAAAAACTCAACCAGTGATACGCCATGTCGCGTCTGGCGGTGGTTGCCTGGTTGTGGTCGGCAATAAGTTATAAATTTGCAGCAATAACGGGCCGTAAATCGGCTCGTTAACTCTGTGTTAATTCCGCAGGAGTGGTATTTGGCCGATATTCACACGACATTCACTTGGGGCGCCTGAATTCTGACAAATTGTAACTTGATGCATCAAATCGCGGGTAGCGGGTTCTCAACCTTGGCGGCGCAATAAGTGGTGCCACTGCGGCAACACCACCCCTATGGCTGGCCTGCGGGAGCCCGGCATGGGACCGGTAACGCTTCCGCGCTATGAAATAAGGGGCGTGCGTTGACGGCGGCCCCATGCGTTTTCCGGGGGCGGAGCGCCGCAAAGCCGGTTGCAGCCGGGGCCGGCCCTGCCTATATCTGCGTTGCGATGCGGTCGCTCCCGCTTTCAGGATTGGGAGGGCCGTGCCATGGCAGGCGCCTCAGGGTGCTGGGCCATGATCGTGTTGAACGTGTCCCGTTTTAACAGGGGGAGCGCCCCGGTGCCGGAAGGGCCGCCGCGCGTCTGCCACATCGGAAGGGTTTGAGCTATGAGCAAAGTCATCGGTATCGATCTCGGCACCACCAACTCCTGCGTGGCCGTCATGGAAGGCACGTCGGCCAAGGTGATCGAGAACGTCGAGGGCGCGCGCACCACGCCGTCCATGGTCGCCTTCACCCAGGGCGGGGAACGCCTGGTCGGCCAGCCGGCGAAGCGCCAGGCGGTGACCAACCCCGAGAACACCCTGTTCGCGATCAAGCGCCTGATCGGCCGCCGCTACGACGACCCGCTGACCCAGAAGGACAAGGGCCTGGTGCCCTACAAGATCATTTCGGGCGACAACGGTGACGCCTGGGTCGAATCCCACGGCGACAAGTACAGCCCCAGCCAGGTGTCCGCCTTTATTCTGCAGAAGATGAAGGAAACGGCCGAGAACTACCTCGGCGAAAAGGTGACCCAGGCCGTCATCACCGTGCCCGCCTACTTCAACGACAGCCAGCGCCAGGCGACCAAGGACGCCGGCCGCATCGCCGGTCTTGAAGTGCTGCGCATCATCAACGAGCCGACGGCCGCGGCCCTGGCCTACGGCATGGAGAAGAAGGGTTCCGGCATCGTCGCGGTCTACGACCTCGGTGGCGGCACCTTCGACGTCTCCGTCCTCGAAATCGGCGATGGCGTGTTCGAGGTGAAGTCCACCAACGGCGACACCTTCCTGGGTGGCGAGGACTTCGACAGCCGCATCATCGACTACCTGGCCGACGAGTTTAAGAAGGAGAACGGCATCGATCTCCGCAAGGACCGGCTGGCCCTGCAGCGCCTGAAGGAAGCCGCCGAGAAGGCCAAGATCGAGCTGTCGTCCGCCATGCAGACGGAAGTCAACCTGCCGTTCATCACCGCGGACCAGACCGGTCCGAAGCACCTGAACGTCAAGCTGACCCGCGCCAAGCTGGAAGCCCTGGTCGAGGATCTGGTGGCCCGCACGGTCGAGCCCTGCAAGGCCGCCCTGAAGGACGCCGGCCTGAAGGCCAGCGAGATCGACGAGGTGATCCTGGTCGGCGGCATGACCCGCATGCCCAAGATCATCGAGACGGTGAAGCAGTTCTTCGGCCGTGAGCCGCACCGCGGCGTGAACCCGGACGAGGTGGTGGCCGTCGGCGCCGCCATCCAGGGTGCCGTGCTGAAGGGTGAGGTGAAGGACGTCCTGCTGCTGGACGTGACCCCGCTGTCCCTGGGCATCGAAACCCTGGGCGGCGTGTTCACCCGCCTGATCGACCGCAACACCACGATCCCGACGAAGAAGAGCCAGACCTTCTCCACCGCCGAGGACAACCAGACGGCCGTCACCATCCGCGTCTTCCAGGGTGAGCGCGAGATGGCGGCGGACAACAAGATGCTGGGCCAGTTCGACCTGGTCGGCATCCCGTCGGCCCCGCGTGGCGTGCCGCAGATCGAGGTCACCTTTGACATCGACGCCAACGGCATCGTCAACGTCCAGGCCAAGGACAAGGCCACCGGCAAGGAGCAGGTGATCCGCATCCAGGCCTCCGGCGGCCTGTCGGACGCCGACATCCAGCGCATGGTCAAGGAAGCCGAAAGCCACGCCGCCGACGACAAGAAGCGTAAGGAGCTGGTGGAAGCCCGCAACCAGGCCGATGGCCTGATGCACTCCACCGAGCGGACGCTGAAGGAGAACGCGGAAAAGCTGCCGGCCGCCGAGAAGGCCGCCGCCGAGAAGGCCATCGCCGAGCTGAAGACCGCGCTGGAAGGCGAGGATGCGGCCGACATCAAGGCCAAGACCGAAGCCCTGGCCCAGGTTTCCATGAAGCTGGGTGAAGAGCTGTACAAGGCCGGCCAGGACACCGGCGCCGCCGGTGGCGAGGACCATGGCGCCGCCCATGGCGAAGGCTCGGAAAAGGTCGTCGACGCCGACTTCGAGGAAGTCGACGAAGACAAGAAGAAGTCCGCCTAAGTCTTTCTTAAGATGATCCGGGCAATGATCCACTAGGTATCGGGCCCGCCCGCCGGTGAAAGCCGGGGGGCGGGCCTGTGCCCCATCAGGGGCCTGGCCCACGCGGGCCTTGGACTCTCATGGGGGCTAGGCAGGACCCGGGTTCTGGACACTCCCTGAAAGGGCTTAGGGCCGAACATGGCGAAGCAGGATTATTACGAACTTCTCGGCGTGGCGAAGAACGCCTCGGCCGACGATCTGAAAAAAGCGTACCGCAAGCTGGCCATGCAGTATCACCCCGACCGCAATCAGGGTGACAAGGCGGCTGAGCAGAAATTCAAGGAAGTCAGCGAAGCCTACGAAGTCCTGAAGGACGAGCAGAAGCGCGCGGCCTACGACCGCTTCGGCCATGCCGCCTTCGAGAATGGCGGCGGCCGTCCCGGCGGTGGACCTGGCGGCTTTGATTTCGGCAGCGGCTTCGCCGACATCTTCGAGGAGATGTTCGGCGACTTCATGGGTGGCCGGCGCGGGGGCGGGCAGGGGCCCGGCCGCGGCAGCGACCTGCGCTACAACCTGGAAATCTCGCTGGAGGACGCCTTCAAGGGCAGTTCCACCACGGTGCGCGTGCCGACCTCGGTCGCGTGCGAGGTCTGCAACGGCACCGGCGCCGAGTCGGGCACGCAGCCCGTTACCTGCCCCACCTGCAACGGGGCGGGCAAGGTGCGGGCGCAGCAGGGCTTCTTCACCATCGAACGCACCTGCCCGGCCTGCTCCGGCGCTGGTCGGGTGATCAAGGATCCCTGCCGCAACTGCGGCGGCCACGGCCGCGTGCGCAAGGAAAAGACCCTGCAGGTCAACATCCCGGCCGGTGTCGAGGATGGTACCCGCATCCGCCTCTCGGGCGAGGGGGAGGCCGGGGCCCGCGGGGCACCCCCGGGCGACCTTTACATCTTCCTGGCCATCGCCCCGCACGCGCTGTTCATGCGGGACGGCGCCAACATCCAGTGCCGGGTGCCCATCCCCATGACCACGGCGGCCCTGGGCGGCACGGTCGAGGTGCCGACCATCGACGGCAGCCGCGCCCGCGTCTCCATCCCGCCGGGTACGCAGAGCGGACACCAGTTCCGCCTGAAGGGCAAGGGCATGAGCGTGCTGCGCAGCACCCAGCGCGGTGACATGTACGTGACCGCCCTGGTCGAGACCCCCGTCAACCTGACCAAGCGTCAGCTGGAACTGCTGCGCGAGTTCGAGAAGGCTGGGGAAGAGAAGGGCGGCACCCACCCCGAATCGGAAGGCTTCTTCGCCAAGGTGAAGGAGCTGTGGGCCGACCTGAAGGAATAAGGGGTGTTGAATCACGCCGGCGCGTCGCCCCTGCCTAGGTCCTTGGGGGGACGCGCCGGCGTTTTCTTTTGGGGAAGATCATGAAGCGTCTGTGCGTTTTCTGCGGCTCCAGCCCCGGCTTTGATCCGCAGTACCTGGAGGCCGCGCGCGGCCTGGGGCGGGCGCTTGCCGCCGCCGGCATCGGGCTGGTCTACGGCGGCGCCTCCGTCGGCCTCATGGGCGCCGTGGCCGATGCCGTGATGGCGGTGGGCGGCCAGGTCATCGGCGTCATCCCGGAATCGCTGAAAAAGAAGGAAATCGCCCACGCCGGCCTGACCGACCTGCGCGTCGTCGCCTCGATGCACGAGCGCAAGGCGTTGATGGCGGAGCTGTCGGACGGTTTCATCGCCCTTCCCGGCGGCATCGGCACCTTCGAGGAATTGTTCGAGGTCTGGACCTGGGCCCAGTTGGGCCATCACCAGAAGCCCTGCGCCATCTATAACGTCGCCGGCTTCTATGACGGCCTGAGCGCTTTCCTGGACAGCGTGGTGGCCGCCGGCTTCATGAAGCAGAACCACCGCGACATGCTGGTGACGGCTGACACGGCGGAGGCGCTGCTGGACAGGCTGAGGGCCTATCAGCCGCCGGCCGTGACCAAATGGATCAAGGCGGACGAGCGCTGACAGGACACGGGGGAAAGAATAAAGGCCGCCGGGAGATGATCCCGGTGGCCTTTTCCTTACCCGTGATTCAGGGCCCGTGATTCAGGCGGCGATGAGGTCATCGGCGGGGCCGAAGAACTCATAATGCAGGCGATCCGCCGCCACGCCCGCCAGGACCAGGCCGCGGAGGTAGGTACGCAGGAAGGGCTTGGGCCCGCACAGGTAGATGTCGGCCTGGTGCAGCGGCGTGTTCTCCCGCAGCCAATCGATGCTGATGAACCCCTCCCCATCATGGGTGATGCCCAGCCGGTCCTGCGGGCGCGGATCGCTGTAGAAAGTGGCGACCTTGATGGTGGGATGCTGGGTGGCGAGGGCCCGGACATGGGCGTCCATGGCATGGGTGGTGCCGTTCAGCGCGCCGTGGATGTAGTGCGTCTCCAACCCTGGGTGCCGGGCCGCGATCTCCTCCACCATGCTGACCATGGGGGTCAGGCCCACCCCGCCTGACAGCAGGATGACCGGACGCGTCGGCGTCTCGGCCAGGAAGAAGTCGCCGGCCGGCGGCGTGGCCTCGATCACGTCGCCCACCTGGACATGGTCGTGCAGGTGACGCGAGCCGCCGTTGCCGTTGGCCTCCCGCTTCACCGAGATGCGGTACTGCCCGTCTTGCGGGGCGCAGGAGATGGAGTAGTTGCGCTTCACCTCGGTGCCATCCGCCAGAGGGAAGCGGAAGGTCAGGTACTGGCCCGCCTTGTGCCGCGGGACGGCGCCACCGTCCGCCGGGCGCAGGATGAAGGAGGTGATGACCCCGCTTTCGCGCACCTTGTCGGCCACGGTGAAGCGGCGCCAGCCGGTCCAGCCCCCCTTCTGCGCCGCCACTTCCTCGCGCAGCACGGCCTCGCGGGCCTTCAGCACCTCCGCCAGGAACCAGTAGGCTTCTCCCCAGGCGTTCAGCACGGCATCGCTGGCGGCGCCGCCCAGCACCTCCTTGATGGCGCCCAGCAGGGCGGTCGCCACAAAGGGATAGTGCTCCGGCAGGATGTGATAGCCGACGTGCTTGTGGGCGATGCGCTCCACCACCGGGACCAGGGCGCCCAAATTTTCGATATTGCGGGCATAGGCCAGGATGGCGCCAGCCAGGGCGTGCACCTGGGCGCCGTCCTTGCCCTGGTTGGCATGGTTGAACAGGGCGCGGATATCCGCGTCCTGGAACAGGCGGCGGTACATGGCCTGGGTGATGGCGGGGCCGTGTTCGGCCAGCAGCGGCACCGTGGCCTTGACCAGCGCGACGGTTTCGGGGCTCAGCGGCGTCGGCATTTCACGCTCCTGTGGTGGGGACATAACATTCATTTTCAATGAATGTATTTGTGCTCAGCCAAATGCCGTATGTCAAATACATCTTTTTGAGGGCGCATCGACGCTTCGGGATAGGCAACGCGCCCATGAAAAAAGGCCGCCGGGAGCCCCTCGGCGGCCTTGTTCGCGTCTGTCCCGTCCGTGTCCGCCGTGACGACGGTTAAAGCGGTGTCACCAGCCGGCCCAGCGGGCGGCCGCCCAGGATGTGGACATGGTAATGCGGCACTTCCTGGTGGCTGTCGGGCCCGTGGTTGGAGATCAGGCGATAGCCAGAGCCCTCCACGCCCGCTTCCGCCGCGATACGGCTGACGGCGCGCGTGAAGGCGGCGATCTCGGCATCGCTGGCCTTGGACCCGAAGTCGGCGGCGCTGACGTAAGAGCCCTTGGGGATCACCAGGATATGGGTGGGGGCCTGGGGGTGGATGTCATGGAAGGCCAGGACGTGGTCGTCCTCGTAGGCCTTCTTGCAGGGGATCTCGCCGCGCAGGATGCGGGCGAAGATGTTGTTGGTGTCGTAGGACATTTTTGGCTTCTCCCTCAAGCGCCGGGCGGCCACGTCCGTGGCCTTGGCTATCCTCGCTCCGCCCCTTTACGCTGACTGGGCGGTGCTCACTGCGGGGCTGGCGGTCGCCAGCCCGCTATAGCTCAGTTTTATGGCGCGTCAGCCCTTGCGGCTCTTCTTTTCCTCGATGCCGCTGATGCCCTGGCGGGCCGCCAGGACGGCATAGATATCATCCGGCGTCAGGCCGGCGTCGGCCCACAGCACCAGCAGATGATACAGCAGGTCGGCGGATTCGGACGCCAGTTTGTCGCGGTCGCCACGCATGGCCTCGATCACCGCCTCCACCGCCTCTTCACCCACCTTCTGGGCGATCTTGGCCGTGCCGCGGCTGAACAGCCGGGCGGTGTGCGATGTCTCGGGATCGGCGCCCTTGCGCGCCAGGATGGTGGCGTACAGGTCCTTCAGCGGATCGCCTTTGCTCTTTCCGGCCATGGTTCAGATCCCGCGCATGGGAATGCCGGCGGCGGCCATGTGGGCCTTGGCCTGGGCTATGGAATAGGTGCCGAAGTGGAAGATGCTGGCGGCCAGCACGGCCGAGGCGTGGCCCTGGGTGACGCCCTCCACCAGGTGGTCCAGGGTGCCGACCCCGCCGGAGGCGATCACCGGCACCGGCACGGCGTCGGCCACCGCGCGGGTCAGCTCCAGGTCGAACCCGCTCTTGGTGCCGTCGCGGTCCATGGAGGTCAGCAGGATTTCGCCGGCGCCGTATTCCGCCATACGGCAGGCCCATTCCACCGCGTCCAGCCCCGTTTCCTTGCGGCCGCCGTGGGTGTACACGCCCCAACGCCCATCTGGGCCGCGCTTGGCGTCGATGGCCACCACCACGCACTGGGCGCCGAACTTCTGCGCCGCCTCGCGCACGAATTCCGGCCGGCTGACGGCGGCGCTGTTGATGGAGACCTTGTCGGCGCCGGCCAGCAGCAGCTTGCGGATGTCCTCCACCGCGCGCACCCCGCCCCCCACCGTCAGGGGCATGAACACCTGCTCCGCCGTGCGGCGCACGACGTCGAAGATGGTGTCGCGGCCCTCATGGCTGGCGGTGATGTCCAGGAAGGTCAACTCGTCCGCCCCGGCGGCGTCATACAGACGCGCCTGTTCCACCGGGTCGCCGGCATCCACCAGATCGACGAAGTTGACGCCCTTGACCACGCGCCCGTCCTTCACGTCCAGGCAGGGGATGATGCGGCGTTTCAGCATCACACCATCTCCTTAGGGCGGTTCAGCAGGGCCAGCGCCGCCACCGGGTCGATGCGGCCGTCATACAGGGCCCGGCCGCAGATGACGCCGGTGATGCCCGTGTCCTCCTGCCGCTTCAGCGCCGTCAGGTCGGCGATGCTGGACACCCCGCCCGAGGCGATGACCGGCGTGGTGAGGTGGGAGGCCAGGTCCGCCGTCGCCTCCACGTTCACCCCACCCAGGGCGCCGTCGCGGTCGATGTCGGTGTAGATGATGGCGGCCACGCCGGCATCCTCGAACTTCAGGGCCAGGTCCAGGGCGGTGATGTCCGAAGCCTCGGCCCAGCCCTCCACCGCCACCCGGCCGTCGCGGGCGTCGATGCCCACGGCCACGCGGCCGGGGAACAGGCGGCAGGCCTGCTTCACCAGCTCGGGATCGCGCACGGCGATGGTGCCGAGGATCACCCGCTCCACCCCGCGCTTCAGCCAGTCCTCGATGGTGGCGAGATCGCGGATGCCGCCGCCCAGCTGCACCGGCAGCTTCACCCGGTCCAGGATGGCGGCCACGGCGTCGCCGTTGACCGGCCGTCCGGCGAAGGCGCCGTTCAGGTCGACCAGATGCAGCCATTCGAAGCCCTGCGCCGCGAACCGCGCCGCCTGGTCGGCCGGGTCGGTGTTGAACACCGTCGCCTGGTCCATGTCGCCGCGCACCAGGCGCACGCAGGCGCCGTCCTTAAGGTCGATGGCCGGATAAATGATCATGGTTCGCCCTAGTCCCGCTTGATGTCTGGTGGCCGGTCTTCCTGCCGGCTGGGTTCAGTCAGATCTTTGTAAAAGAACAGGCCCGGGATATCCCGGCCGTCCACCCGCGCATAATGGGGATGGCTGCCCCATTCGATGTAGCCCAGCGCGCGATAGAGCGCGATGGCCGCCCCTTGGGTGGCACGCACGTCCAGGTTCAGGATGCGGAAGCCGGCCGCGCGCGCCTCCGCCTCCACCGCCAGGGTCAGCGCGCGCGCCAGGCCATGGCCGCGCGCCCAGGGGGCGACGAAGCTGGTGGTCAGGTTGCAGGCGAAGCTCTGCGCCTCGTTATTACGGGTGGGGCGCACCAACTGGGCGGAGCCGGCGATGGCGCCATCCAGCCGGCCCACCACCAGCGTGCGCTCCGGCACCGCCATCACGCCCTTCCAATAACGCTCCATGGCCTCGCGGGCCGGTGGAGTCACCCAGCCGAAACCGCCGCCATCGCGGATGGCCAGGTCGGCGGCATCGCACAAATCGTCCATGTCGCCGGGGCGCAGGCGCTCCACGACCTCCACGGAGATCTGGGTGCCGGGGACGGCCGGTTGGTGAGCACCGGTCATGGTAACCTCGAGACGGGGGATGGGGCACGACCAGGGGCGGCCGCATCCCATAGCTGGGGGGCCGGGGTCAGGGTGTCCAGCCCAGGAAATTGGCGATCAGCCGCAGGCCGGTGGCCTGGCTTTTCTCCGGATGGAACTGGGTGCCCGCCAGGTTGTCGCGGCCGACCAGGGCGGGCACGACCCCCGCGTAATCGGCGTGCGCCTTCAGCAGCGTGGGGTCGCCCACCTTGAGGCCGTAGGAATGAACGAAATAGACATGCGCGCCCGGGGCGATGCCGTCCAGCAGCGGGTGCTCCGGCTGGTCCAGCACCAGCTCGTTCCACCCCATGTGCGGAATCTTCAGCGTGGGATCGGCCGGGGCCAATCGTTCCACCACCGCATCGATCCAGCCCAGGCCAGGATGCACGCCGTGTTCCCGGCCCTCGCGCGCCATCAGCTGCATGCCGACGCAGATACCCAGGAAGGGCTGGCCGCGATGGATCACGGCTTCTTCCAGCGCGTCGCGCAGCCCGTCCACGGCCAACAGCCCGCCCATGCAATCGGCGAAGGCGCCCACGCCGGGCAGGATGATGCGGTCGGCCTTGGCGATGGCGTCCGGGTCGGCGGTGACGCTGACCGTCAGGCCATGATGGCCCGCCTCATGCCCCGCCCGTTCCACCGCCTTGGCGGCGGAACGCAGGTTGCCGGAACCGTAGTCGATGAGCGCCACGGAGGCGGGAGAGGTCGCGGTCATGGGAGGCGAACCCTGTGACTGGAAGGAAGTATCAGAGCGAGCCGCCCAGCACACCCTTGGTGGAGGGCACGGCGTCGGCCTTGCGCGGGTCGATCTCGATGGCGGCACGCAGCGCGCGGGCCAGGGCCTTGTAACAACTCTCCACGATGTGGTGGTTGTTCTCCCCGTACAGGTTTTCCATGTGCAGGGTGGCGCCGGCGGCGAAGGCGAAGGCCTGGAACCATTCCTTGAACAGTTCCGTGTCCATCTCGCCCAGCTTGTCGCGGGTGAACTGGACCTTCCAGATCAGGTAGGGCCGGTTGGACAGGTCGATGGCCGCGCGGGTCAGCGTCTCATCCATGGGGATGTAGGCGTGACCATAGCGGTTGATGCCGCGCCGGTCGCCCAACGCCTTGGCCACAGCCTCGCCGATGGCGATGCCGGTGTCCTCGGTCGTATGGTGGAAATCGATGTGCAGGTCGCCCACCGCGCGCACCGTCAGGTCGATGAGCGAATGGCGCGACAGCTGCTCCAGCATATGGTCAAGAAAGCCGATGCCGGTCGACACGTCGTAGCGCCCGGTACCGTCGAGATCCACGGTCACGCTGATCTGCGTTTCCTTGGTCTTGCGCTCCACAGTGCTGCTGCGGGCGCCTACTGGTTCGTTCCTGTCCATAAGCACTACTTAGCAGCAAGGCTGTTACCGTGAAAGGGGCGGAGCATAGACTCTGGCGCATGGCTTGACCCGCATCATCGCCATCCCACATACCGTGGGCCCTTATCCGATTTCCCGTTTTCCAACCGGAACCGCTTCCCATGTCCGACTATGGCAAGACCCACGATCCCATCCAGTGGCACGGCACCACCATCCTTTCCGTCCGCAAGAACGGACAGGTGGTGGTGGCCGGCGACGGCCAGGTGTCGGTGGGCAACACGGTGATGAAGTCCAACGCCCGCAAGGTGCGGCCGCTGGCCGGCGGGTCCGTCATGGCCGGTTTCGCCGGCGCCACGGCCGACGCCATGACCCTGTTCGAGCGGCTGGAGGCCAAGCTGGAACAGTATCCGGGCCAGCTGACCCGCGCCGCCGTGGAGCTGGCCAAGGACTGGCGCACCGACCGCTACCTGCGCCGGCTGGAGGCGATGATGGCGGTGGCCGATAGACAAGCCAGCCTGATCCTGACCGGCAATGGCGACGTGCTGGAGCCGGAGGACGGCATCATCGGCATCGGCTCCGGCGGCCCCTACGCCCTGGCCGCCGCCCGGGCCCTGATCGACCAGCCCGACCTGGATGCGGAGGCCATCGCCCGCAAGGCGCTGGGCATCGCCGCCGACATCTGCGTCTACACCAACCGCAACATCACCCTGGAAAAGATGTGAGCCCGGCGATGACCTCGTTCTCCCCCCGCGAAATCGTCTCGGAACTGGATCGCTATATCGTCGGCCAGAAGGATGCGAAGCGCGCCGTGGCCATCGCGCTCCGCAACCGCTGGCGCCGCCAGCAATTGCCGGAAGGCCTTAAGGAGGAGGTTCTGCCCAAGAACATCCTCATGATCGGGCCCACCGGCGTGGGCAAGACCGAGATCGCCCGCCGTTTGGCCAAATTGGCCCAGGCCCCCTTCCTGAAGGTGGAGGCGACCAAGTTCACCGAGGTGGGCTATGTCGGCCGCGATGTCGAACAGATCGTCCGCGACCTGGTGGAGATCGCCATCACCCTGACGCGCCAGCGCCTGCGCAAGGAGGTGGCGGCAAAGGCCGAACTGCGCGCCGAGGAACGGGTGCTGGACGCCCTGGTGGGCGAGGGGGCCTCGGCCGAAACCCGGCAGAAGTTCCGCAAGATGCTGCGCGAGGGCCAGCTGAACGACAAGGAGATCGAAATCCAGGTGCAGGACAACGCCGCGTCCGCCCCGGCCTTCGACATCCCCGGCATGCCCGGCGGCAGCATGAGCATGATCAATCTGGGCGACATCTTCGGCAAGGCCTTCGCCGGCCGCACCAAGGCCCGCCGCATGACGGTGGCCGAAAGTCACACGGTGCTGATGGCCGAGGAGTCCGACAAGCTGCTGGACAACGAGACGGTGGTGGCCGAGGCCATCCACGCCGTGGAGCAGAACGGCATCGTCTTCCTGGATGAGATCGACAAGATCACCGCCCGCTCCGAAAACCGGGGCGGCGGCGATGTCAGCCGCGAGGGCGTGCAGCGCGACCTGCTGCCCCTCATCGAGGGTACGACGGTCAACACCAAGCATGGCGCGGTGAAGACCGATCACATCCTGTTCATCGCCTCCGGCGCCTTCCATGTGGCCAAGCCGTCCGACCTGCTGCCCGAGCTGCAGGGCCGCCTGCCCATCCGCGTGGAATTGAAGCCGCTGACGGAGGAGGACTTCCGCCGCATCCTGACGGAGCCGGAGGCCAGCCTGATCAAGCAGTACGTGGCCCTGCTGAAGACCGAGGACGTGGCCCTCAGCTTCACCGACGACGCCATCGACGAACTGGCGCGCCTGGCGGTGCAGATCAACAGCACGGTGGAGAACATCGGCGCCCGCCGCCTGCACACCGTGCTGGAACGCCTGCTGGAGGAGATCAGCTTCACCGCCGCCGATCAGGCCGGCAGCAGTGTGGCCATCGACGCCGCCTATGTGCGGGAGAAGGTGTCGGACCTGGCCAAGGACGCCGACCTCAGCAAGTTCATCCTGTAACGCCGTCGACCCTTGGGCCGACAGAGTGAAGGGCGGGGCCGCAGGGTCCCGCCCTTTTTTCGTGAGCGTTTTTTGGGGCGCCGCGCGCCGCCCGTCACGTCCGCCCAAGCCGGGACAGGGACGCCGGGTTCAGACAACGGTGTCTTGGCTTTTTAATCCGTTAATGGATTATTTGACTTAAATTTCATTTGCGATTGAAGTGTGTGATCTATGACACAGAGACTCTGTTTAATGAAAATATAGACTATTTATACCTTAAGGGGGGTTTGATAGGCCCCACGGGTAACTTTATTGTTCCCGCACAGGATCAACCCAGGGACATGACATCCGGGGGCAAGATGAACAGCGATGCAGGAGAGACGGTGGCGGACCTGCCACTGGTTCGAGTGAGACCAACGGTGGACAAGAGCGCCGGACGCTGGCTTTTGCTGGCCGTCACCGCCGTGGGCATGATCCTGCTGGCGGCGTGGTCGTCATCGGGCGAGTCGAATGCCGCTCCGGCCAAGGTACCGGCCCAATTGTCGGGGGCTCCGGCCGAACAATAACCTGGCTTGATCAGGTTTCGTTGTTCGCCGGGCGGCCTTTGGGCCGCCCTTTTTATTTGCCGAATCGCTGAGTTTCGCTTGCAGGGTACGCTTCCGCCGCCGCCCCAGCGGTAGTTCAGGGGGCGGCGGGCTGGCGGCGGGCGGTGTCAGGCATGTCCCAGCACGGCATCCGCCGCAGGAACCTTGGCAGGGGCCGCCTTGACGGCGGGCTTGGTGGTCTTTTGGGCCACGCTGCGCATCAGTTTCAGCACATCGTCGCGGTAAACGCCGTCGCGCTCCATCATCAGGCGGACCACCGGGTCCTCCAGCATGTCGGTCAGGCGGGGTTCGTGGTGCACCATCATCATGTTTCACCCTCCCTTCTGGGGCCCGTCTCGGGCATCGTCCCAAGCCTGCGTCAGAAGCCTGCGTCAGGCCCGGGGTTCCAAGGCCCACCCCCCTTTTCCACCAGGGGGCCAGGCCGGCCATCCGCCGCCATGGGTCAAGCATGACCATGGCAGACGGCTATGACAGGGGCATGTCGGGTTTGTGGATGCCAATGTCAGCAGCCATCGGGCATACCCTTGCCGTATAGCCGGTTGTACGGTGCCCGGGCCTGGGAATTGTCGCGTTTCCGGCGGGGTAGGGCGCCCTGCCGCAGGAGGGGCCTGAAAGCGGAGGCCGCTCAAGCCCTTATACCAAGTAGCGATGATCCTGACCTATGGTCAGGTCCATCGCCCTCAATCGCCGGCGCCGCCATCCGGCGGCTTGGCTTCCGCGCCCGGAACGGAAAACGGCGGGCCTGGGGGCCCGCCGTCGATCAAGGATGCGTCCTTCCGCCACCCTGATTGGGTGCTGGAGCCATCGATCAGATGTCCTCTTCCCCGTCGGCCAGGTGGCCGGCCCCCAGCAGGCCCTCCCACTTGGCGATGACGGCGGCGGCCACGGATACGCCCACCACGTTGGTGGCGCTGCGGCCCATGTCCAGCAGGTGGTCGACGGCCAGCACCAACACCATGCCCTCCAACGGGATGTGGAAGAAGGGCAGGGCCGCGGCGATGACCACCAGCGAGGCGCGCGGCACGCCGGCGATGCCCTTGCTGGTCAGCAGCAACAGGCCCAGCATCTCCACCTGCTGGCCGATGCTGATGTGGATGCCATAGGCCTGGGCGATGAACATGGTGGCGAAGGTGCAGTAGATCATCGAGCCGTCGAGGTTGAACGAGTACCCCAACGGCAGGACGAAGCTGACTATCTTGCGGGCCGCCCCAAAAGCCTGCAGCCGTTCCAGGGTGCGGGGATAGGCCGCTTCGGAACTGGCGGTGGAGAAGGCCAGCAGCACCGGCTGACGGATGGCGCTGACCAGTTCGCGCACGCGGCCGCCAATGAAGGGCACGGCAGCAAGCAGCAGCACCCCCCACAGCAACGCCATGGCCAGGTAGAAACCGCCCACGAACTTCACGTAGCTGCCCAGAACCTGCAGCCCCTGCGTCGTCACCGTGGCGGCCAGGGCCGCGAAAATGGCGATGGGCGCGAACATCATGACGTAGCTGGTGATCTTCAGCATGACGGTGGCGATCTGTTCCACCAGGTGCACCACCACCGGCACCTTGTCCTTCACCGAGGCGATGGCGATGCCGGCGAAGATGGAGAAGACGACGATCTGCAGGATCTCGTTGTTGGCCATGGCCTCGATCACCGAGCGGGGCACGGTGTGCTCGATGAAGTTTTTCAGGGTGAAGACGGCGGCGTCCGGCGCCTTGCCCCCTGTGGTCGGGTCGGGCAGAGCCATGCCCACGCCCGGCTCCAGGATCTGCACCATGACCAGGCCCAGCACCAGCGAGACGATGCCGGCCAACAGGAACCAGCCCAGCGTCTTCACGCCCACGCGGCCGATGGCGGCCACATCCTCCATATGCGCGATGCCGACCACCAGGGTGGAGAACACCAGGGGGGCGATGATCATCTTGATCAGCCGCAGGAAGATGTCCGTCAGGATGGACAGCGTGCCGGCCAGCGAGGCCCCATCGGCCGCCGGCAGGCTGTGCCCGACGGCACCCACCGCGATGCCGGCGACCATCGCGCCCAGGACGAACAGCGTGAAGCGCTTTTGCTGCATTGAAACCTATCCCCCGATGGCCGGCGCCCAGCCCCACCGATCCGGCGGGGCGACTGTGGCGCGGTCAAATTTTCTGTTGCTGTCTACTTGCCTTGAAACCGGTCCCGACACAACGGCGGCCTTCGCCCCAGAGGCTCATCCCTACCGGAATTGTTGTGTCTTTCGATCACCGTATGGGCATGGCGTACATCAGGCCGCCCTGGTTCCACAGGGCGTTCAGGCCCCGGTTCAGGCGCAGCACGGAATTGCGGCCCACATTACGCTCGAACACTTCGCCGTAATTGCCCACCTGGGCGATGATGCGCACCGCCCACTGGTCGTCCAGGCCCAGCGATTTGCCCAGGCCGGCCCCGGTGCGCACGCCCAGCAACCGTTGCACGCCCGGCGCGGCCGAGGCCAGGTTGTCCTGCACGTTGGTCTTGGTGATCCCGCGCTCCTCCGCCTCGATCAGGGCATAGATGGTCCACTTCACGATATCGAACCACTGTTCGTCCCCCTTGCGCACGGCGGGCGCCAGCGGCTCCTTCGAGATCAGCTCGGGCAGAATCAGGTAATCGTCGGCGCTGGTCGTCTGGGCGGCGCGGGTTGCGGCCAGGGCCGAGGCGTCGGTGGTGTAGGCGTCGCAGCGGCCGGCGAAAAAGGCGGCGACCAGTTCCCCCAAATCCTCGATGGCCAGGGGGGTGTACTTCATGCCCGTGGACTGGAAATAATCGGCCAGGTTCACCTCGGTGGTGGTGCCCTGCTGCACGCAGATGGTGGCGCCGTCCAGTTCGCGCACGCTGCGGGCATGAAAGGACCGGCGCACCATGAAGGCCTGGCCGTCGTAATAGACGGGCGGGGCGAATTCCAAGCCCTGCACATCGCGGCTCAGCGTCCAGGTGGTGTTGCGCGACAGCAGGTCGATCTCACCGGCTGCCAGGCTGCTGAAACGCTGCCGGCTGCCCAGGGGGATGAACTGAACCTTGCGGGCGTCCCCCAGCACGGCGGCGGCGACGGCGCGGCAGACATCGACGTCCAGTCCCGACCATTCCCCGTTGCTGTCCGGCGCGCCGAAGCCCGGAAGTCCGGTGTTGACGCCACAGCGCAGGGCACCGCGCTGGCGCACCTGCTCCAGCGTGCCGCCCGCGACGGGGGCCTTGGCCGCCGCCTGCGCCGGGTGCGACGACACGCCGACCGTCAGCGTCAGGCCCAGCAGCAGCGACGCCGCCATGCGTACGCCAAGCCGCCTTATTCCGTACCCCATGCCCCGCCCCATACCATTGCCCGAGTCCCGTGCGGAGAGGGTGGCCTTGCCTCTCAACGGCTTAGTCCCCCTCGCCGTCTGGCGTCCAAGGCGTCGTCGCCGTCGGCCGCAGGATACAAAAGGGCCGGGCGCGCGCCTAGTGCCGAGGGCTCCGCAGACGATGTTTCCGCGCGATGACAACAATAAGGGCGACTGTTTGGACTGATGGAATAAACGCTATATCTGAATGGAAATAGCGGGTCCAGCGAAGTAAAGGCCGCGACCGGGGCGTCGGAACCGGCTGTCACATGGGAATAATCGGGCGATTTCGCAAGGCCACCATTTGGCCGAGTTGGCCATTTCTACACGATCATGGTAAAGCGATGACTTCGGCGGGCGTGGGGTTGCCCGCCGTCCCGCATCCACGCATCCCTGTAGGGGCCGCCTTCGCCATCCGCCGCATCGGGTGGGCTTTGGCCTGGGCCCATGCTTCCCGCCGGATGGCCGTCAGGGGGCGCGGGTGGACCGGGAATTCGCACGACCAGCCCCCAGGATTGGAAGCCATGCCACCCATCAAACTCACCCTCAACGGAAAGCCCTGGTCGGTCGATGCCGATCCCGACATGCCGCTCCTCTGGGCGGTGCGGGAGATCGCGGGCAAGACGGGGTCCAAGTTCGGCTGCGGCGCCGCGCAGTGCGGCGCCTGCACCATGCATGTCGACGGCCAGCCCGTGCGCGCCTGCTCCACCCCCATCGGCTCCATCGCCGGGTCCAAGGTGACCACCATCGAGGGCATCGAGGGCAAGGTGGCCAAGGCGGTGCAGGAGGCTTGGGTCAAACTGGACGTGGTCCAGTGCGGCTATTGCCAGTCGGGCCAGATCATGTCGGCCGTCGCCCTGCTGACCGATAACGCCAAACCCACCGACCAGGACATCGACAGCGCCATGAGCGGCAACCTCTGCCGCTGCTCCACCTATGTCCGCATCCGCGCCGCCATCCACGAGGCGGCCAAGGCGCTGGAGATCTGATCATGCCCGATGGACACATGACCCAAAGCCCCGAAGGCACCTCCCGCCGTCGTTTCCTGCAAGTCACCGGCGGGGCCGGCGTGGGCCTGATGGTGGGCTTCACCTGGACCGGCACCAGCCGCCGGGCCCAGGCCGCCGTGGCCGCCGCCAAGGCTTTCGAGCCCAACGCCTTCATCAAGGTGGCGCCGGACAACACGGTCACAGTGCTGATCAAGCACCTGGAGATGGGACAGGGCGTCTTTACCGGCCTGACCGCCATCGTGGCCGAGGAGATGGACGCCGATTGGGCGCAGATGCGGGCGGAGCACGCCCCCGCCAACGCCAAGCTGTACAACAACACCGCCTTCGGCCCCATCCAGGGGACGGGCGGGTCCACCTCCGTCTATAATTCCTGGACCCAGCTGCGCCAGGCCGGCGCCACGGCCCGCGCCCTGCTGGTGGCCGCCGCCGCCCAGACCTGGGGCGTGCCGGCCTCCGCCATCACCGTGTCCAAGGGCGTGGTGTCCTCCGGCACGCACAAGGCCACCTTTGGTGAGCTGGCCGCGACGGCCGCCGCCCTGCCCGTGCCCGCGGACGTGCCGCTGAAGGACCCCAAGTCCTTCACCCTGGTGGGCACCAAGCTGCCGCGCAAGGACAGCGCGGAGAAGACGACCGGCAAGGCCATCTTCGCCATCGACGTCGTCCAGCCGGGCATGCTGGTGGCGGTGGTGCAGCGTCCGCCGCGCTTTGGCGCCACGGCCCAGACCATCGACGCCAAGGCGGCGAAGGCGGTGAAGGGCGTGGTCGAGGTGGTGGAGATTCCGCGCGGCGTGGCCGTGCTGGCCACCTCCTACTGGGCGGCCCATCAGGGGCGGGAGGCGCTGAAGGTCACCTGGGACGAGTCCAAGGCCGAGAAGCGCGGCACCGACGCCATCATCGCCGACTACAAGGCCCTGCTGCCCAAGCCCGGCCTGCTGGTCACCAAGGAGGGCGATGTCGACGCGGTGAAAGGGGCCACCAAGACCCTGAAGGCGGAATTCACCTTTCCCTACCTGGCTCACGCGCCCATGGAACCGCTGACTTGCGTGGTCAAGCTGGGCAAGGACGGGTGCGAGATCTGGGCGGGCGACCAGTTCCAGACCATCGACCAGGGCAACGCCGCCAAGACCGCCGGCCTGAAGCCGGAACAGGTGACCATCCACACCGTCTATGCCGGTGGCAGCTTCGGCCGCCGCGCCAATGTCGAGTCGGACTACATCGTCGAGGGCGTGGCCATCGCCAAGGCGCTTTCGGATGCCAAGGTGCAGGGCGGCAAGCTGGCCGGGCGGCCGGTGAAGCTGATCTGGTCGCGGGAGGATGACATCCGTGGCGGGCGCTATCGCCCCCTGTACGTCCATGGCATGGAGGCCAAGCTGGGCGCGGACGGCAGCGTGCTGGCCTGGCGCCACCGCATCGTCGGGCAGAGCATCATGGCCGGCGGTCCCTTCGACCAACCGGGCAAGCCCGACGCGACGTCGGTCGAGGGCGCGGCGGAAATCCCCTACACCATCCCCAACCGCCTGGTGGATCTGCACACCACGACCTCGCCCGTGCCGGTGCTGTGGTGGCGGTCGGTGGGGTCCACCCACACCGCCTTCGCCGTGGAAACCTTCCTGGACGAACTGGCGGCGGAGGCCAAGCAGGACCCCGTGGCCTTCCGGCGCGCGCTGATGGAAAAGCACCCGCGCCACCTGGCGGTGCTGAACCTGGCGGTGGAAAAGGCCGATTGGGGCAAGCCCCTGCCCAAGGGCTGGGCGCGGGGCGTGGCGGTGGCGGAAAGCTTCCGCTCCGTCGTCGCCCATGTGGCCGAGGTGTCGCAGGACGACAAGGGCCGCATCAAGGTGGAGCGCGTGGTCTGCGCCGTCGATTGCGGCATCGCCGTCACGCCGGACGTGGTCAAGGCGCAGATGGAGGGCGGCATCGGCTTCGGCCTGGGCGCCGTCATGTTCGGCGCCATCACCATGACCGACGGCGTGGTCGACCAGTCCAACTTCGACAGCTACCGCTGCCTGCGCATCGATGAGATGCCCAAGGTGGAGGTGCACATCGTCCCCAGCGCCAACCCGCCCACCGGCGTGGGCGAGCCGGGCGTGCCGCCCTTGGGGCCGGCGGTGGCCAACGCCATCGCCGCCCTGACCGGCAAGCGCATCCGCGACCTGCCCTTCGCCGGGTCGGTCAGCGTGTGAGTGAAGCGCGACGGTGGCCCTGGCCCGCCACCGTCGCCTTGACGCGCCAAGCAGCGGCAGGAGGCCTGGCCTCGTGCCGCTGTAGGCCGCGACCTTTGTTATGTAAATAGATGGCCGCCGGAAGCTTCCGGGGAACGCAGCGGACAGGAAACTGAGGAAAGCCTAAGGCCCGGATGGGCCTGCCGGCGCCTGAGGAATTAATCCAAAGAATCCGACAGCGGGGTGGACGCGGGAATGTCCTCGGCCACCCGTTGTTCCAGCCGTTCCATCAGTGCCCACAGCTGGGCGCGTTCGGCGTCGGTCAGCACGGACAGCAGTTGTGCTTCCCAGGCCAGGGCCTCCGGCGCCACCTGGGTGTACAGGTCGCGCCCCTTGCGGCTGAACGACAGGCGCAACAGGCGTTGGTCGTGGGGGTGGGGCTGGCGGTCCAGCAGGCCGGCGGCCACCAGCCGGTTCACTGCCCGGCTGACCTTGGCCTTGTCCATGGCCGTCCGCTCCACGATGTCGTTGGACGACAGCGGCTGTTCCTGGCCCAGGGTGGCGAACACCCGCCACTCCGGAATGCTGAGGCCGAAGCGTTCCTGATAGCGCGTGGCCAGCGCCAGGCTGACCTTCTTCGACAGGATGTTCAGGCGATAAGGCAGGAAGCGGTTCAGCCGCAGATCGGGGGGCATGGAGGGACCTATGACCAAGGGGGCCTGTAACAAGAGGCCTGTAACAAGATGGTGGCGGTGGCGCCTGCGGCAGGGGGCCGCTTGACAGGGCAAGCCCACCCAGCCTACTGTAAATACAACGTTTCATTTGAAACGATAAAACCGACCGCTGTCCATCCCGTCATTGGGGTTGCCTTAACGGGCGCCACCCCGGGGATGGAAGACGGGTTGGGAGGAAACAGCCCCGTTCTCTCGTGGTCTCAAGGCGCCGCCATCCCTCGTGGATGTGTCGGTCGCCTTGAGGGCGCCGTTTTTCCTGCCGACCCTGCTGGCCCGCCGGGCTCCGCCTCAAGGTCGCGGCGGCCGTGAAGACGACTGAAGAAGGGCCCCCATGAAGCTGGCTACCCTGAAATCGCTGGACCGGACATTGGATGGCGCCTTGCAGGCCAAGGTGGGCCGTGACGGCATCCTGGTCGTCGTATCCGCCGACCTGGCGCGCTACCGCGCCGTGCCGGGCATCGCCGCCACGCTGCAGCAGGCGCTGGACGACTGGGCGAATGTGGCCCCCCGCCTAGCGGAGGTGGCCGCCGAACTGGACGAGGGCATCGCCCCGTTCGAGGCATTCGATGAGGCCGCCTGCATGGCCCCGCTGCCCCGCGCCTACCAGTGGGCGGACGGCTCGGCCTACGTCAACCATGTGGAACTGGTGCGCAAGGCGCGCGGCGCCGACATGCCGCCCAGCTTCTGGACCGACCCGCTGATGTACCAGGGCGGGTCCGACAGCTTCCTCGGCCCCCGCGATCCCATCCTGATGGCCAACGAGGCCTGGGGCATCGACCTGGAGGGGGAGGTGGCGGTCATCACCGGCGACGTGCCCATGGGCGTGTCGGCGGATGAGGCGCGCGGCCTGATCCGCCTGGTCATGCTGGTCAACGACGTGTCCTTGCGCGGCCTGATCCCAGGGGAATTGGCCAAGGGCTTCGGCTTCTTCCAGTCCAAGCCGTCCAGCGCCTTCGCCCCCGTGGCGGTGACGCCGGACGCGCTGGGCGACGCCTGGCGTGAGGGCAAGCTGCACCTGGACCTGCTGTCCTTCATCAACGGCCACCCCTTCGGCCGGCCCAACGCCGGAGTCGACATGACCTTCGATTTCGGCCAGTTGATCGCGCATGCCGCGCGCACGCGGCCGCTGGTCGCCGGCACCATCATCGGGTCCGGCACCGTGTCCAACAGGGGGCCGGACGGCGGGCCGGGGCTGCCCATCGCCCAGGGCGGCGTGGGCTATTCCTGCCTGGCGGAGGTGCGCACCGTGGAAACCCTGCTGCAGGGCCAGCCCCGCACGCCCTTCCTGCGCTTCGGCGACAGCGTGCGCATCGAGATGCGCGACGCCGCCGGCGCCAGCATCTTCGGCGCCATCGAGCAGACGGTGGCCGAATACCAGCCCCAGCCGGTGGCGCCCGAGCCCGTTCCCGCCCCGGTGCCCTGATAGCCGATCTTCCAAGGACCCGCCTGCCTCATGGCCTTGCTGACGCTCTACACCTACTTCCGCTCCTCCGCTGCCTATCGCGTGCGCATCGCCCTGAACCTGAAGGGTCTGACGGCCGAGCAGGTGCCGGTGCACCTGCTGCGCGATGGCGGGGAGCAGTTGAAGCCCGACTACCTGGCGCTGAACCCGCAAGGCCAGTTGCCGACGCTGGCGGTGACGGACGACTCAAGGTTCCACCTGCTGACCCAGTCGCTGGCCATCGTGGAATACCTGGACGAGGTGCATCCCATCCCGCCCCTGCTGCCGGCCGACCCCATCCTGCGGGCCCAGGCCCGCGCCGTGGCGCTGGCCATCGCCTGCGACATCCACCCCCTCAACAATCTGCGAGTCCAGAAATACCTGAAGGGGGAGATGGGCGTGGATGAGGAACGCGCCGGCCGCTGGGTGCGCCACTGGATGGAAACCGGCCTGGCGGCGGTGGAGGCGATGGTGAGGCCCCATGCGGGGCGCTTCTGCGTCGGCGACACGCCCGGCCTGGCGGACCTGACCCTGGTGCCGCAGATGTTCAACGCCCGGCGCTTCAACGCCGACCTGTCCGCCTGCCCCACCCTGGTGGCCATCGACGCCGCCGCCCGCGATCTGCCCGCCTTCGCGGATGCGGCGCCGGAGCGGCAGGGGGACGCGCCGCCAATTTAATTAGGTCGTAAGAAGATCAGGTAATGCTCTTCTTTAATGGCACTGCGTTTTGTCTGGATAAGGAACATTCCAGACGCGCGCCGTCGTGAGGGGCTGCGTGATATGTGGAAACTCCGTTAATTTGGCGGTCGCTTCTTCACGGTGGGAGGGTACGGTCTGGATTGGAGGGCCGTTTAATGCTGAGTGTATATTTCCGACGTACGAGACCATTCCAGCCTGAATTTCGAATTTTATTGTACCTAGACACAGTCTATCGATTTTTGTTATGACTGGATGGGTCACGGCATAGTCAAATACGTAATATCCAGGCTCTACTTCGACAACGTAATATTCAGAAGGATTTTTTCTTTCGTAGGGGTTTCCGTTCGATATTGAAAATACTCGGCCATCGAATTTTCCGTTTCTATCCACGCCGTGAAAATATATCTGTATGCCGGCAGTATAATAATTGTCTAGCCCTTCCCAGCCCAGAACCATAATTCCATTTTTGCTATTGGCGTTAAAATTAATATCCTTATTTGCCTCGCCGGTAGCGCAACCTGTTAGCATAAACAGAGCCAAAGCCGGCGATAATAGAGCGCAAATATTCTCTAGTTTCATTGTAACCGTTCCTCAAAAAAGCAATAATTTAAAAAATATAAGTCTCGGCGTAAAAACTGTCGAGTTCAAATATACCTTATCGCAAGCTTCTGCTCGCCTGGCGCGCTATGGCAGGGCATGATGGCGCACCCTTGGCTGACACGGGCCCCGCCCCATGGCGTTTGATCCCATGCCCTTCGACCTGGCGCCGCTGGACCTTCTGGCCCTCCTCACCTTCTTCGGTTTGTGGGGCGGCTATAACGTCATCTTCCGCCTGCCGGGCGCGCCGGCCAGCCTGAACCTGCACATGCGCACGGTGCGCGAGGTGTGGATGCGCAACATGCAGGCGCGCGATACCCGCCTGCTGGACGGCCAGTTGCTGGGCCATTTGATCCAGAGCGTGTCCTTCTTCGCCTCCACCACCGTGCTGCTGATCGCCGGCGACCTCAGCGCCCTGGTGAATGCCGACCGGCTGGCGGCCCTGGTGGACAAGATGCACGTGGCCAGCACCGCGTCCGGCGCCCTGATCGAGGTGAAGCTGTTCCTGCTGTTGGGCGTGCTGGTCTACGCCTTCTTCCAGTTCACCTGGGCGGTGCGGCAGTACAACTATACCTGCGCCCTGATCGGCGCCATGCCCGACGCCACCAACCATCCGCCCAGCGTGGACGTGGAAGAGGCGGCGGACGCGGCGGCGGCCCTCTTGTCCCTGGCGGTGCAGAGCTTCAACGCCGGGGTGCGGGCCTATTATTTCGGCTTCGCGGCCCTGGGCTGGTTCGTCCACCCCCTGGCCTTCATGGCCTCCACCGCCCTGGTGATCGTGGTGCTGGTCCGCCGCCACTTCCACTCCCGCGCCTTCCACGCCGTGCGCCGCTTCGGCACAGCGGTGCGGATGGTGCTGCCCGAACGCACCCGGCCCCTGCCGCCCGAAGGGGGCTGAGGGTGATGAAAGACGATTTCCTGACCCTGACCCAAATGGACAGCGGGGTTCATTACCTGGATGACAGCGACGAATGGGTGTTCTTTCACTGGCTGGCCAGCATCACTTGTGTGGGGAAGTTCTTCGGTGACGGCGCGCGCGGCCTTGTCGTCCAACTCAGGCACGCACCGGACGACGATGAACTGATGCATCTGCTCGCTTTATGCCATCGCTACGGTGTCAAGGCGCGGCAATTGGCCAGGTTCGAGACGGATGCCAACCGTGAATGGCTCCGCCGGTCCACAGCTTGGTGGTATGCGGGGCTATTCGGGGATGCCGGTTAGCGCCAGACCCTACTCCACCTCTTCGCTATAGGCGTGCCGGCCGCCGCGTGGATCGGTGACGGTCCAGCCGCCTTCGCCGTCGGGGGCCAGGTAGTCGGCGGTCAGGGGCACCTTGCCGTGGCCGCCGGGGATGTCCAGCACATAGGTGGGCTGGCACAGGCCGGAGACATCGCCGCGCAACTCGCGCATCAGGGCGCGGCCACGCTGGATCGTCGTGCGGAAATGGGCCGTCCCCTTGGCCAAATCCCCCTGGTGCAGGTAATGCGGCTTCACCCGCGCCTGGACCAGGGCGCGGAAGGTGCGGGTCAGGGTGTCCGCGTCGTCGTTGACGCCCTTCAGCAGCACGGTCTGCGACAGCAGCGGGATGCCGGCGTCGACCAGGCGGGCGATGGCGCCGCGCGCGGCGTCGTTCAGCTCGCGCCAGTGGTTGGCGTGCAGCATCAGCCAGCTGGCGATGCGCTTGCCCTTCAGGGCCGCCACCAGTTCCGGCGTCACGCGGTCGGGGTCCACCACCGGCACGCGGGTGTGGAAACGGACGATGCCGACATGGGGGATGGCGTCCAGGCGGGTGACGATCTCGGCCAGGCGGCGGGGGGACAGGACCAGGGGGTCGCCCCCGGTCAGGATGACCTCCCACACCTCCTCGTGTTCGGCGATATAGGCCAGGGCGGCGTCCAGCTCCGCCCCGTCCAGGGTTTCGCTGCCCGGGCCCACCATCTCCCGCCGGAAGCAGAAGCGGCAATAGACCGGGCAGACGTTGGCGGCCTTCAGCAGCACGCGGTCGCGGTAGCGGTGGACGATGCCCTTCACCGGGCTGTGCGGCCCATCGCCGATGGGGTCGGCCAGTTCGCCGGGGGTGGTCTCCAGCTCCTCCCCCGCCGGGATGAACTGGCGGGCCACGGGGTCGTTCGGGTCGGTGGGGTCGATCAGGCCGGCCATCTGGTCGGTGACCGACACGGCGAAGCTGGCCGCCACCTGTTCCAGCACGGGCAGGGCGGCGGGCTCGGCCAAGCCGGCCTCGACCAAGCCATCCGGCGTGCGGATGGGGGCCTTGCGCGGGGCGAGCTGGCGAACGGCGATGCCCATGGGGCCTCTCCCTGGCGATGCGTGGAACGACGGAATCAGGGGTTTAGATCGACCTTGGGCGCCCCCTCGTCAAGCGGCCCGCCCGCATGGGCCCCCCGCATCGGCGTTGGCGCGCGCGCCGCGCTTGGGGCACACTGCCCGCCAACGCGGGGCGACCAGTGGGACGGGGGAAGGGCGATGGGGCTGAAACGGGCCGCGATGGCGGCGCTGCTGATGGGGCTTGTGATGACGGACGCGACCGCCGCTGAGAAGAAGACCGCCGCCTATGGCACCTGGGCCTCGCCCATCACCGCCCAGCGGCTGGCCGGCAGCGAGGTGCGCCTGGGCGACCTGACGGTGGACGGCGGCGTGCCCTATTGGCTGGAAAGCCGCCCGGCCGAGAAGGGCCGCTACGCCGTGGTGACGCCCGATGGCGCCGGCGGCATCCGCGAGCTGACGGGGCCGGCGGTGAACGCCCGCACCCGGGTCCATGAATATGGCGGCGGCGCCCTGCTGGCCGTTGGCGGTCGCCTATACTTCAGCAACTTCGCCGACCAGCGCCTGTACACCCTGCCCGTGGCCGGCGGCGCGCCGCAGCCGCTGACACCGGAGGGCTACCGCTACGCCGACTGTGTGGCCGGCGCGCCCGGCCACCTTTATTGCGTGCGCGAGGATCACACGGCCCCCGGGGAAGCGAAAAACGCGATCGTGTCGCTGGCGGTGGACCAGCCGGGCGATGCCGGCACCGTGCTGTTCGGCGCCAGCGATTTCGTGGCCTACCCCCGCCCCAGCCCGGATGGCAAGCGGCTGGCCTGGATCGCCTGGTCCCACCCCAACATGCCGTGGGACACCACCACGCTGTACGTGGCCGATGTCACGCCCCAGGGCCTGGGCAGCCCCACGGTGGTGGCCGGCGGGCATGAGGAATCGGTGCTGGAGCCACAGTGGGATGCCGACGGCACCCTCTACTTCATCTCCGACCGCAGCGATTGGTGGAACCTCTACGCTTGGCGGGATGGCGCCACGCGCGCCGTCTCGGCGCGAGCGGCGGAGTTCGGCGGCCCCCTGTGGAACCTGGGCCTCACCACCTATGCCCTGACGGGCCGTGGCCAGGCGGTGGCGCGCTACAGCAGCCAGGGACTGGACCGGCTGGCGGTGATCGACCTGAAGACGGGGACGGCGCGCGACCTGGACCTGCCCGTCGTCGGCATCACCGGCGTGCGGCTGCTGGGCCCTGACCAGGCGGTCATGATCGCCAGCTTCGCCGACGCCACCCCGGCGGTGGTGACGGTCGACCTGGCCACCGGCACCCATGCCGTGCTGCGCCGCCCGGCGCCGGAAAGCCTGGAGGCCAGCCTGGTGTCCCGCGCGCGGCCCATCGAGTTCCCCACGGCGCCCGGTCCAGATGGCCAGGCGCGCACGGCTCACGCCTTCTACTACGCCCCCACCAATCCCGCCTTCCGGGCCCCGGCGGTGGAAAAGCCGCCCCTGCTGGTCAAGGTGCACGGCGGCCCCACCGCCGCCGCCCGGCCTTCCTTGGACATGAGCATCCAGTATTGGACCAGCCGGGGCTTCGCCGTGGTGGACGTGAACTATGGCGGCAGCACCGGCTATGGCCGCGCCTATCGCAACCGTCTGCGCGGCACCTGGGGCATCACCGACGTGCAGGACGCCACCGCGGTGGTGGCCTATCTGGACAAGACCGGCCTGGCGGATGCCAACCGCGCCGCCATCCGGGGCGGCAGCGCCGGCGGCTACACCACCCTGGCGGCCCTGGCCTTCACGCATGTGTTCAAGGCCGGCGCCAATTACTACGGCGTGTCGGACATGGAGGCCCTGGCCAAGGACACCCACAAGTTCGAAAGTCGCTACCTGGACAGCCTGGTGGCCCCCTATCCGGCGGGCAAGGCCGTCTATGACGCCCGCAGCCCCTTGCGACACCTGGACGGCTTCTCCGCCCCGCTCATCACCTTCCAGGGGTCGGAGGACGCGGTGGTTCCTCCCGCCCAGTCGCGCAGCATCGTCAACGCGCTGAAGGCCAAGGGGGTGCCCGTCGCCTATATCGAATTCGAGGGCGAGCAGCACGGCTTCCGCAAGGCCGACAGCATCATCCGCGCGCAGGAGGCGGAGCTGTACTTTTACGGCCGCATCTTCGGCTTCACGCCGGCGGACACCCTGCCGGGGGTGGCGATCGATAATCTGAAGTGAGCGGGAAAGGGCGGGCGTAAACGCCCGCCCGTCGACGGCGGCCTTATTTTTTCCTGCAGCCATTGTTGCGCCGGAATTTCGACCGATCCTCATAGGGCAGGTTCGGATTTCGGAGCGATGCCTCATGCCGTTCGTGGCCATCGGCTATACCGCCAATCCCAAGGCGCCCGTTGGGAAATGGGTTTGTACCCGCACATCGGCGCTGGGGCCCTATGATAATAAGCCGCCCGAAGAAACGCGGCACTCGCCGGATTTCTGCGGGCAGTGCGTTTCTTTCGTCACTCAAGTTTGCCCTTCATTGCCCGTCAGCACGGCGCTCTGGCGAAAGGGGGCGGCCGTCAAGAACAACGCGACCATCCTTCCCGGCACCGTGATCGCGACCTTTGATGACCAAGGCCGCTACTACGGGCACGCGGCGATCTATGAGCGGCAGGATGGTCGGGGAATTTATGTTTATGATCAATGGATTACCGGGCATATCCCCCAGCCAGTCGCACCTAGAGGCATCCGCTGGGACGGTCACGGCATCTCGAACAGAGGAGATGGTTTCTTTGTCGTTGAACCGTGATGTTATGAAGCGGCTCTTGCTGATCTCCGCCGCCAGTTTTGGCATAGCAAATGCCGCCTGCGCTGCTCCGCCGGACGTTTGCCCAGCGCGACCTGGCGATAAGGTTAAAAGCCTCAACGTGTTCGACGGCAAGCCAGAGGACATGTTCAACCTTGCCCCAGATGACGAAGGGGCGGGGCAGGACACTTTCACAGTTGGTGAAATCTACAAGGCTGGGCGGATGGTAACTATCCGCTGCATATACACCAGCGGTACCGTCACCGATGTGGAACTTAAAGACAAGGTTGAGCAGTGCAAGGCGTCTGAAAAGAAGTCAGGTGAAGTGACAATAAGCTGTCACTGATCAAGGCAACCGCGCTCAGGGCGGGCACGGTTTTGGGGCAACTGCTGGTGCGACAACGGGTCAGATAGTGATCGGCGCCGACATCGAGTTCGAGGGGGAGCCGTATGGCTTCCACAAGGCCGACATCATCGCCATATCCGCACGCCGGAGGCGGAGCTGTTCGCATCTTCGGCTTCACGCAGGCGGACGCGTTGCCGGGGGTGGCGATTGATAATCTGAAGTGAGGGGGCGACGGGCGGGTGGAGGCGTCCGTCCTGCGACAGCAGTCAATTTTTTTCCCCCACAGCCATTGCCGCGCCGGAAATTCGACCGATCCTCATAGGGCAAATTCGGATTTCGGAGCGACGCCTCATGCCGTTCGTGGCCATCGGCTATACCGCCAATCCCAAGGCGCCCGTTGGGAAATGGGTTTGTACCCGCACCTCGGCGCTAGGGCCCTATGACACGCCACCTCCTGACGATACCCGACACAACCCGGATTATTGTGGGCAGTGCGTTTCCTATGTGACGCAGGTATGCCCTTCCCTCCCGGTAAGAACAGGGCTGTGGAGAAGAGGTGACCGCGTAAAGGAAAACAAGAATATTGTTGCGGGAACCGTGATAGCGACATTCGATTCGAATGGCCATTATGATGGGCATGCCGCTATTTACGATCATCAAACCGATGATGGAATTTATGTATATGATCAATGGATCACCGGTACTGCTCCTCAAGCGGTTTCGCTTCGGCTTATTTTGTGGCAGGGACGAGGCGTCTCAAATACCGGCAATAAGTTCTTTATCGTCGAGCACTGATATGGCCCGAATATCCTTACTTCCATTACTTGTTGGCTTGATATCGTCGGGCTCGGCGTCTGCGGCGACGCCAAGCGTTTGTCCCGTTCACGATAGCGATCCCGTTAAATATATCAGCGTGTACAATGGAAAACCCGAGGATTTGATAAATCTCGCGCCTGATGATGAAACCGGTAAAAATCCAAAGCAGGACAAGTTCACGCTGGACTATATCTACAAAGATGGCCGAGTGGCCACCATCCGATGCAAGTACGCGAGTGGCGCCGTCACGGATGTGGAGCTGAAAGATCCGGTTAAACAGTGCACGGCGTCGAGAGGGAAGTCTGGCGAGGTTACAGTTCAGTGCCGCTAAGGTCACACCGCGCATACGGTCCATTGATAAAAGCCGCACTAACTCTGCTGCTCTACGGTTCTTTTAAACAAGAGGCATTCGCGGCACCGCGGGAAATTTGCCCCGCTCGCCCGGCCGATCTTGTCAAAAACATCTACATATTCAATGGAAAGCCAGAAGAAGAAATATTCCTGGCGCCCGATGACAACAGGGCCGGGGGCGGAACCTATTCCGTCGGATATGTTTATAAAATGGGAAGGACTATCAATATCCGTTGCACATACGCCAGCGGTACCGTCACCGATGTGGAACTGAAGGATAAGGTCGACCGCTGCGTGGTCACCGAGAAGAAGCCCACTGAACTGTCGGTACGCTGCCACTGAAATCTTCTTTATCAGCGCCTTGCAGCCTACCCTTATCCTGTTCGCGGGTCGCTTACAGCATCACGGATCGCGGCGCGAATTGCTGCGGATGCATCCTGATTTCGGACGCCAGGCCGTCCAAGTAGGCGCTGTCGGCTAGGGCCCGCGCCGCCTCTACCGCCGTCAGCGGAATGTTCAGTTCATACATGCCGACCCCGCCACACAGCACCGACAGCACATGGCCGGTGCCGGTTTCATACAGGATGTAGGTCCACGCCTTCTCAGCGACCTTGCGGGGCATCATCACCTGCATCCCTGGGCAGCCGGCCTCCCGGTTAGCGCACGCATCGGCCTAGTTCCTTGATGAAGGGGGCGTAGGTGGCCGCCTGGGGGCGGGATAGGTGAGCCGCGCGGTGATGACCGTGTCGCCCTTGAACAGCGTGCGCTGGTAGACGATGCGATCCGCGTGCTTGCCCACGGTACCGGCGCCGGACACGACGAACCAAGACTGTTTCAGTGCGGTGTAGCGGATGTCGAAACCATCCTTTTTAAGATCGGCCACCGCCTCGTCCAGTCCCTGCCTGGGTGTCATGTTCCTGATGTTGTATGCGCCGAAAGCCAGCAGTTCCCCGCCCCCGGCAGCCTTGAACGCCCGGCCGTCGCCATTGTCTGCCTCCCGCTGTGCTGTGAAGGCGCGGGGATAACAGATCGTATAATCGAACCGTGCGTTGGTGTAGCTATCGTACCCGTCCGCTGCCGTGGCACCGCCCGTGGCCAAGCTCGCGGCCCAGGCCATGATCATCCCCACCAACGCACCCCGCGCCCCATCCCTTGCCATGCCGCGAAATTCCTTTTGGGCTTTCAGCTTCGACGGTCAAGTAGATGGCGATGGTCAGACGTCAAGCGACCTTGGTCATGCGCCCGAAAATTCCCAACAAAGTCCCAGCGGCCAGGGCCAGTGGCGCTGGCAAGCCAACAACTTAGGAGTTCTGCTGGTGTCTGGGATTAATGGTGTCCCCGGCGGGATTCGAACCCACGGCCCCAGGATTAGGAATCCTGTGCTCTATCCTGCTGAGCTACGGAGACGCCGGGGCGGTTTATAGCAGGTTTGGGCGGCTTGCACAGCCCCGGGGCACGCAAGGCACGGGTGCTGGTATCGGCTCAGCCCACCAGCAGGCTGACGATCAGGACCTCATCCACCAGGGGCTTGCCCACGGCCTCGTTGGCCACCTGCATGATGCGGCCCTTCAGGGCCTGGATGTCGGCGGTGTTCAGGCGGTTGCGGGCCACATGGTCGACGGTCAGGGCCTCGGTCAGCTCCCCGTTGATGCGGGGCTTGAGGTTGGTGACCAGGTCCACGTCCTCGTTCAGATGCTTGCTCATGCGCACGACCAGCATCACTTGCAGACGGACGTAGGAAAAACGGTCCCGGCCCGGCAGCAGCATGGGGCTCATCTTGATCTTGCGCATCACCTCCGGGTCTTCCGACTTTTGGCCGCCACCGCCCTCGCCCGCCATGGCCGCGTGCGGCAGCGCCGCCGTCAGCGCCAGCAAGGCGCCGGCCAACAGCGCGCGCAGGCGGCCGAGGCGGCGCTCACGGGGCAGGCGTTGGGCGGGGCGGATCATCGCGGGTGGAATCCTGGGACCAGCAATCGGTCTGCTTGGGTGACCGCCGGGGCGGCATCGGTTCTGCGCATTCGTTTGGCGCAACGGTTCAAGATCGAAAACCAGGCGCAAAATTTAGTCTAGCACGGCTGTACGAAAGTAAAGCCTGAGCCTGTTGTGCGACTGGCATGCGGATACTAGAGGCCTTTCCTTAAGGCTTTCTTACCCGGCCCCCTGTTCAAAAGGCGTGGATAGGCTGCGCCGGGCCGGCCGCGCCGCCGCGACTCGGTGACAGCGACGATACCTCGCGGAATCCTGCGAAAGTCAGGTTGATCTGACATGGAAATGGAGTCATGTTCACCTGACAAAACGTCAGGAGAGCATGACATGACCATTGATACCGCCACAGCATTTCCCACCGTCAATCCGTCGGATGCCGCCTGCCGGCAGTATCGCATCGGCAGCGCCGCCTCCATGTTCGTCTATTGCCTGTCCATCGCCGTGATCAACTGGTCCGGCCTCAATATGCAAGGCCCGTTGCTGGTGTTGGCAGTCCTGGTGCCGCCCGCCAGCATCGCCGTCCAGCTCTGGCTGACCCTGCGTTTCATGGGTCGGGTGGACGAGTTCATGCGGGCGCTGACGGCCAAGCGTTTCATCGTCGCCGCCGCGCTGTCCTTCATCGTCGCCTCGACCTGGGGCTTTCTGGAAGTGTTCCTGAATCTGCCGCACGTGCCGGGCTTCATGGTCTATGCCGTGTTCTGGGTCGCCTTTTGCTTGGTCTCCCCCTTCATCCGGACGACGCGCTGATGCGGAACACCCTGAAAGTCCTACGGGCGGAACGGGGCTGGACGCAGAACGACCTGGGGGAGCGGCTGGGCGTGTCCCGCCAGGCGGTCAATGCCCTGGAGACGGAGAAGCACGACCCGTCGCTGGACCTGGCCTATCGCATCGCCGCGCTGTTCGGCCTGCCGGTCGAGGCGATCTTCATCAATCCCCACCGGCCATTACCTGACCTGGCACCACCGGCATGAGATTTTGACTCATGCCGGTGTGGGCCTCGACCGGGGCCGCCGGGGATTTCCGGGGAGCCGAAGGCGGACTGGAAATCGAGAACAAGGAAGTGGCCGGATGGCCGCGCACGCCGTTTGAGGCAGCTATTCAAAGAGCCCCGCCTGGTAGTCGCGGATGGCGGCGATGATTTCCTCACGGGTGTTCATGACGAAGGGGCCATGGGCCACCACCGGTTCGGCGATGGGCTCGCCATGGCCGAACAGCAGCACGGCGTCCTGTTGCGCGGTGATCTCCACCGCGTCGCCCTCCAGGCTCAATTCCACCAGCCTGTGGGCCGGGGCGGTGCCGCCGCCCACGGAAAGGGCGCCGCGCACGACGTAGAGGAAAACGGTGCGGCCGGCGGCGCCGTCAAAGCGCACGGTGCCGCCGGCGCCCAAGGTCACCGTGCTCATGAACACGCCGGTCAGGGAGGTGATGGGGCCGGTCGCACCGCCCCAGCTGCCGGAAATCAGGTTGACGGTGCCGCGCCCATCCGGCGTGGGCAGGGCGGGGATGGCGTCACGCTGCAGGCCGGTGTAGCCCGGCTCCGCGAACTTCAGCCGGGCGGGCAGGTTCACCCACAACTGCAGTATCTCCAGCGGCCCGCCCCGGCGGCGGAACTCCGCCGGCGACAGTTCCGAATGCACCACGCCGCGCCCGGCCGTCATCCACTGCACGCCACCGGCCCTGATAACGCTTTCATGTCCGGCGCTGTCGGCGTGCGTCAGCTCCCCCTCCAGGATGAAGGTCACCGTCTCAAAGCCCCGGTGGGGGTGGGGGCCGAAGGGCAGGCCGCGGTTGTTGGGCGGATAGACCTGGGGGCCGTGGTGGTTCAGGAAGAGGAAAGGGCTGAGCTGTGGCAGGTCGGGGCCCGGCAGCGGGCGGCGCGTCGTCAGGTCCGCGATGTCGTCGCGATAGGCGGCGTGCAGTCGTTTCAGGGTCTTGAGCGTGCTCATCGGGCCACCCTTGCCGGGCAATATCAAAGGGGACGCAGTGTACCCGCGCCATCGTCGGCCCCACTCTAAGCCGTGGTGCGATGGGGCGATAGGGAGCGCGGGCGGCACGGACCGTTGCCCTGCCGGAACGATGGGCCCTCCACCCCGACGGGACATTTCGGGTTGACCGGGGCCCGCACCTGACAGATGTTAGCGCTATCATATGATTTATAACACCTGCCTTAATAATAACCTTCAGGGGGAATACGGACCATGAAGACGCGCGGGCAGCCCATGCGGGGCGCCACACCGAAATCCATGCGCCCATCCTGGCGCGGCCTGGCCCTTGCCACCCGCCTTAGTGTCGCGGCCGTGGCCCTGGCGGCCTCCGCCTCCACCGCGTCCGCCTGGGCGGCCGACAGCGGCGTGACCGCCCCCGTGGTGGTGGATCAGTCGAACAAGACCCAGGAACAGACCCTGGTGCTGGAGCCCTATGGCCCCAACATCATCCGGGTCACCCTCAGCCTGAAAAAGGACGCGGCGCTGGCGGGTCCCGGCTACGGCATCATCCCCGGCGTCAACACCGCCGGCTGGACGCAAGGCAAGGATGAGCGCGGCGACACCGTGCTGAGGTCCGGCCAGATGTCGGCCACCATCGTCGGCTGGCACCCGTCGCCGCATGCCGTGCCGCCGCAGCAAACCGCCGTGGACATCAGCCGCTATTTCGGTGGCACCACCAACGGCGCCCACATCACCTTCAAGGACGCGTCGGGCAAGACCATCCTGGACTTCACCGGCTGGTCCATGGGCGTCCCCAACTTCAAGGACGGCAACAGCCAGTTGCTGCACGACCGCCGGCCCACGGACGACCAATTCTACACCGTGAACGGCGTCTTCGCCGCCCCGGCGGATGAGCATTACTACGGCCTGGGCCAGAACCAGGAGGGCTTCCTGGACCATCGCGGCCACGTCGTGCGCTGCTGGAACGACTACAACGCGCCGGGCGGGCAGAGCACCTGTGTGCCCTTCATGATCACCAACTACGGTTACGGCCTGCTGTGGGACAACCCGTCGAAGACGACGATCGAGCCGGGCTTCAACGAGGTCACCCGCTGGACGTCCGAGGTCGGCGACCGTGTCTCCTTCTTCGTCATCGCCGGCAAGACGCCGGACGAGATCTACGCCGGCTACCGCCAGCTGACCGGCGCCACGCCGATGCTGCCCAAGTCGGCCTACGGCTATATCCAGTCCAAGCAGCGCTACCGCTCACAGCAGGAGGTGCTGGACGTCGCCAAGGGCTATCGTGAGCGGCACATTCCGGCCGACGTGCTGGTGGTGGACTGGTTCTACTACACCATCATGGGCCAGTTCGATTTCGTGCCGGAGCTGTGGCCGAACCCCAAGGCGATGAACAAGCAGCTGCACGACATGGGTTTCGAGACCATGATCAGCGTGTGGCCGCGCTTCACGTCCGACGGCCGCTATTATGACCTGCTGAAGAAGAACGGTTGGTTCCTGAGCCAGGCGGACGGCACGCCCACCAACGGCCTGCCCTATGACAAGGCCGGGTCGGACATCGACACCACCAACCCCGACGCCGCCAAGTGGTACTGGAACACCATCCGCGACACCATCCTGAGCCAGGGCTTCGACAGCCTGTGGTCGGATGAGACGGAGCCGGATTTGCCGCCCAACGGCAGCTACTACCACATCGGGCCGGGCACGAAGTACTTCAACGTCTACCCGTTGTTCCACACCAGCGCGCTGTATGACGGCTTCCGCCGCGACTTCAAGGACAAGCGCACCGTCATCCTGTCGCGCGACGCCTATCTGGGCGTGCAGCGCAACGGCGCCATCGTCTGGTCGTCCGACATCACCCCCACCTGGGACGCCTTCAAGCGCCAGGTGCCCACCGGCCTGGACTTCGCCGCGTCTGGCATCACCTACTGGAGCAACGACACCGGCGGCTGGCAGTACCTGCCGGAGGAACACAAGCCCGCCAAGGCGCCGCTGCTGGACCCGACGCAGGCGCGCGGCGTGGTCGGTGGCTATGACGACTATCCCGAGCTGTACACCCGCTGGTTCCAGTATGCGACCTTCCTGCCGGTGCTGCGCACCCACGGCAGCCGCCCGGCCAACGAGATCTGGTCCTATGGGCCCGACGCCCAGGCCATTTTGGAAAAGTACGTCAAGCTGCGCTACCAGCTGATCCCGTACATCTATTCCCTGGGCTACAAGACCTATAAGACGGGCGCGCCCTTCCTGCGGGCCCTGCCGCTGGACTTCCCCAACGATCCGGCCGTGACCGACATGCGGGACGAATACATGTTCGGCCCCGCCCTGCTGGTCGCCCCGGTGACGGAGCAGGGGGCGACGACCAAGCCGGTGTATTTGCCGGCGGGCAGCGACTGGTACGACTTCTGGACGGACACGCGCTACACCGGCGGCCAGACGGTGACGGTGGCGGCCCCCATCGACCGCATCCCGGTGTTCGTGAAGGCTGGGTCCATCCTGCCCCTGGGCTCCCCCATCGAGAACACGCACCAGACGCAGACCATCGCCAAGGTGAAGGTCTATCCCGGCGCCGATGGCCGCTTCACCCTGTTCCAGGACGACGGCTTCACCTACGCCTATGAGCAGGGCGGCGGCAAGGTCACCGAGCTTACCTGGACCGAGGCCAGCCACAGCCTAGGCCACACCGGCGCCAAGGGCTGGAGCGAGCCCGACGCCAAGGTGGTGGAGGTGGTGCAGGCCAAGTAAAGTTCATGGGAAAGGGCGGCCGGGGGTGGCCGCCCTTTTCTTTCAGGTTGTGACCACGGTCGTTGAAGCAGCGGTGGATTGGCGGTTCAATGCCGTTCCCCCGCCGACTGATGAGAAGCCCGATGACCGACCTGTCCGCCTTCCCCATCACCCGCCGCTGGCCGGCCCAGCATCCCGACCGCATCCAGCTCTATGGGCTGCCCACGCCCAATGGCGTGAAGGTTTCCATCATGCTGGAAGAGACGGGGCTGCCCTATGAGCCGCATCTCGTCAACATCATGCAGAACGAGAGCTGGACGCCGGAATTCCTGTCGCTGAACCCCAACGGCAAGATCCCGGCCATCATCGACCCCGATGGGCCGGAGGGCACGCCCATCGCCCTGTTCGAGTCCGGCGCCATCCTGGTCTATCTGGCGGAAAAGACGGGCAAGTTCCTGCCCGCCGGCGCTACCGCCCGCTATGAGACCCTGCAATGGGTGTTCTTCCAGATGGCCGCCATCGGCCCCATGTTCGGCCAGGTCGGCTTCTTCCACAAATTCGCCGGCAAGGACTATGAGGACAAGCGCCCCCTGAAGCGCTACGCCGATGAATCCAAGCGCCTGCTGGGCGTGCTGGAGGGTCGCCTGGCCAACCGCCCCTGGATCATGGGCGAGGAGTACACCATCGCCGACATCGCCTGCCTGGGCTGGGTGCGCAACCTGGTGGGCTTCTATGGCGCGGGTGAGCTGGTCGACTATGCCAGCCTCAAGAACGTTCCCGCCTGGCTGGAACGCGGCCTGGCGCGGCCGGCGGTGCAGCGGGGCCTCGATATCCCGAAGCGGCCGGGGTGATCCTATGAGCAGTGGCCCCGTGAACGAGTGGTATGAACCGCCATCGCCTTTCCTTCAGGATTTCATTGCCGAGAAGGTGTCGCTATCGGGAGACGGTGGCGCCGCCGCCTTGGGCCGGTTGATGGATCTGACTATGGATTGTGATCCCATCAACCGCGACTGGGCGGTTTTCTTACTGGCACAGGCTGATATCGACACGCCCGCTGTGCGCGACGTGTTGCTACGTGCAACCGAGGACGAAATCGAAATTGTCCGAGCCGAGGCCATCTTGGGCGTCGCCAAGGTTGATCCTGCCTCGGCCTTACCCCTGGTGCGCAGGGCATTGGTCGCTGAGCATGTGACCATCCCAGTCCTGGAGGCAGCGGCACTTTGCCGCCATCCGTCGCTTATCGACGATTTGCGGGTTTGGGCTGAGCCTTCGAGTGAACTTTCCGTCGATGCGGCGGCAAGGGAGGCCCTAGACGCCTGCCTAAGTTGCTTGGCTGAGACGGATAATTAAATCGCCTCCGCCTTCAGCGCCGCCCGCCAATGGGCGGCGCGGTCCTTCAGTTGGGCGCGGGCGAGGTAGGGGCTTTCCTCCGGCTCCAGCCGTTCCAGCACCTCGAAGGTGAAGGCGTCGGCCCCGTGGGCGGTCCAGGCGGCTTGCAGGCCCCGGTGGGTGTGGCCGCCGTGGCGCAGGCTGAACCACAGCCGGTTCTGGATGGTGTCCAGGGTCGGCGTGGGCCCCACCCACACGGTGTCCGGCAGGGCGGCACAGCGCAGCGCGTAGATGCCGGGCTCATCCTCCCGCTTCTTGTAGTTGGCGATGGCCGCCTTCCTGGCCTGGGCTTGCATGGCGCGATCCTATTTTACCCGGGTGATATTGGGCCTCGATATAATACCCGGGTAAAACAAGGTCAAGGCCGGGCGTGGCCCTGTTGTCGATCATCGGCCCCTGACTTTTGCCGGGGCCGCCCCATATCAGGCATCTGCCGTCCCTCTGGGCCGACCCCGGCGCCAATCGGGGCGGCCGGTGCCCCTAGCAGAAAGGGTCTCCCCCCATGTCCGCTTCCCCCACCGCCTTCATCGTCGGCGCCTCCCGTGGCTTGGGCTTGGCCCTGGCCCAGGAATACCTGTCGCGGGGCTGGCAAGTCATCGGCACCGTCCGTCCCGGCACCGAGCCCGGCCCCCTGCATGAATTGGCCGGCGAGGCCCAGGGCCGCCTGACGGTGGAGCTGGTCGACATCGTCCATGCCGACCAGATATCCAGCCTGCGTCAGCGCCTGGCGGGCAGCCGTATTGACGTGCTGTTCGTCAACGCCGGCGTCACCAACGACCCCAGCGAAACCATCGGCCAGGTGTCGACCGAGGAATTCGTGCGGGTGCAGGTCACCAACGCCCTGTCGCCCATGCGCTGTGTCGAGGTGCTGGGCGACCTGGTGACGCCCAAGGGCACCATCGCCGTCATGTCCTCCATCCTGGGCAGCGTGGCCAAAAACCTCAGCGGCGGGTGGGAGGTGTACCGGGCCAGCAAGGCGGCGCTGAACACCCTCATGCGGTCCTACGCGGCGCGGCAGCCGGCCCATGGCCGCACCCTGCTGGTCATCGCCCCCGGCTGGGTGCGCACCGACATGGGCGGGCCGGCCGCCAGCCTGGACGTATCGGAAAGCATTCCCCGCGTGGTCGACGTGGTGACGGCCCAGGCCGGCAAGCCCGGCCTGCAGTACCTGGATTACCAGGGCAACACCGTTCCCTGGTGAGCCCCCGTCAAGGAGCATCACAGCATGAGCAAGGTCGCCTTCCTGGGCCTGGGCGCCATGGGCGCCCGCATGGCCGCGAACCTGGTCAAGGTGGGGCACGCCGTCACCGTCTGGAACCGCTCCCCCGCCGCCACGGCCGACCTGACGGCGCTGGGCGCCACCGCCGCCCCCAGCCCGCGCGCGGCGGCGGCCGGGGCGGATTTCGTCATCGCCATGGTGGCCGACGACACGGCCTCCCGGGCCGTGTGGCTGGACGACAAGACGGGTGCCCTGGCGGGCCTGGACCCGGAGGCCGTGGCCATCGAGTGCAGCACCCTCTCCCCCGCCTGGGCTGCCCAGTTGGCGGCGGCGGTGACCGCCACCGGGGCGGGCTTCCTGGAGGCGCCGGTGGTCGGCACCCTGCCCCAGGCGCAGGATGGCAAGCTAATCGTCCTGGCCGGCGGTGAGGTTGCGACCTTTGAGACGGCGCGGCCGGCGCTGGCGCCCCTGGCGGCGGCCATCCACCATGTCGGCCCGGTGGGCCGGGGGGCGGTGATGAAGCTGGCGGTCAACGGTCTGCTGGGCATCCAGTTGGCCGCCTGGGCGGAGATGCTGGGCTTCCTGGTCAAGGCCGGCTTCGACGGCGCCGCCGCCCTGGACGTCCTGACCACCCTGCCGGTGGCCAGTCCCGCCGCGGCCACCTACGCCCGCCTGATGCAGGCCGGCGATTTCGCCGTGCGCTTCCCCATCGACCTGATGACCAAGGACTTCCGCTACGGCACCCAGGCGGCGGACGGGCTGAAGGCCGACACCCCCGTGGCGGACGCGACCCTCGCGGTCCTGGAGCGCGCGCGGGAGGCCGGCCATGGCGGGGAGAACGTCTCCGCCCTCATCCGCCTATATACCGGCCGCTGAGGAGGGGCGCGTACCAGCGGCACGAGAGGGTCCCTCGTGCCGCTGTAGCCCGCGACGGCGGGCGCCGGAGATTTCCGGGGAGCCGAAGGCGGACTGGAAATCGAGGAGATGCCTATCGTATCAGGTTTGCGCGGCGGCCGGCTGCGGCTGCGGGCGCGCCGGGCGCTGGGCCAGCACGATGCCCAGCACCACCAGCCCGCCGCCCACCAGGTGATAGGGGTGCAGCACCTCGCCCAGCAGCAGGGCCGCCAGCACGGCGGTGGTGATGGGCAGCAGGTTCATGAAGATGGCGGTGCGGCCCGGCCCCAGGTGCTTCACCCCCTGCATCCACAGCACCGGCGCCAGGATGGATGTCGGGATGCCGGCATAGGCGATCATGGCGATGGTGGCCGGCGTGGCCGGGGCCGATGGCGCCAGCAGATAGCCTGGCAGCAGGAAGACCAGGCCCGCCGCCACCTGGGCGTAAAGCGAGGTCCACACCGGCAAGGGCAGGGGCCAGCGCTTCAGGCAGACGCCATAGGCGGCATAGGCGACGCAGGCGCCCAGCATGAAGGCATCCCCCCGGCCCACGCCGTGCGACAGCAGGCGACCATAATCGCCCTGGCCCAGCACGAACAGGATGCCGGCCAGCGACACCAGGCCGCCCGCCAGGGCCAGGGGCCCGTGCTTCTGCCGCAGCCACACGGCGCTGATCGCCAGGGTCAGCAGCGGCACCAGGGCGACAAAGATGCCGATGTTGGTGGCGCTGGTGCTGGCCGCCGCGTAGTAGGCCAGGCCCTGGTACAGCGCCATGCCCAGCAGGCCCAGGATGACGATCTGCGGCAGGTGCTGGCGCAGGGTGGCCCGTCGCGCCCAGGCGCTGCGCAGGCAGAAGGGCGTCAGCAGCACGAAGGCCACGAACCAGCGGTCAAAGGCGATGACGCTGGGCGGGATGGCGCCGGCCGAGGCCTTGGTCACCAGGTTGTTGCCGGTCCAGATCAGCACGGCCAGCAGGGGAAAGGTCAGGTACAGGCGGGGCGTCATGGTGGCTCGGTCCTTCTGGGGACGCGACCCTAATGCCGGATGGCCTTGGGCTGTAGAGCGACTTTGCGACGGCAGCTATCGGCGCGGCGGCGACCGCCAGGCGGGCCGGACCCAAGCGGGATGCGACAGGGTTTCGATGAAGAAATCGGCCAATGCCTCCACCTTGGCGGGGCGGGCGCGGGTGGTGGGGGTCACCAGGTACAGCCCGCCCAGGGGCAGCGACCAGCCGTCCAGCAGATCCACCAGCCGGCCGTCGGCCAGGTATTCCGCCGCCAGGAACTCCGGCAACTCGGCGATGGCCAGGCCGTCCAGCACGGTGGGCAGCAGCGCTTCCCCATTGGTGACGCGCAGGGGGCCGGTGGGCGTCACGGCCACCTCCGCCCCCTCGGTGTTGATCAAGCGCCAGATGTCCTGGCGGGCGCGGTAGGCGTAGCCCAGGCAGTGATGGGCCGCCAGTTCGCCCGGATGCCGTGGCCGCCCATAGCGGGCGATGTAGGCCGGCGCCGCCACGATGTGCCGGGCGATGGGGCACAGCTGCCGCGCCACCAGCGAGCTGTCGGGCAACACGGCGATGCGCAGGGCGGCGTCGAACCCGTCGCCGATCAAATCCACCACGGCGTCGCTCAGATGCAGATCGACGGTGATCTCGGGATAGGCGCGCAGGAAGGCGGGGAGCAGCGGCGCCACCCAGCGCACGCCGAAGCTCATGGGCACGGCCAGGCGGACGGTGCCGCGGGGGCGGCTGGACAGTTCGCGCGCCGCGTCCTCCACCGCTTCGGCCTCGGCATACAACTGGGACGCCCGCGCGGCCAGGGCGGCGCCCACGTCGGTCAGGGCCAGGCGGCGCGAGGTGCGGTTGAACAGGCGGGCGCCCAGCCTGTCCTCCAGCCGGCTGACGCCGCGCGATACGGTGGCGACCGACACGCCCATGGCCCGGGCCGCGGCGGCGTAGGACCGCTCCTCCGCCACCTTGGCGAACATGGCCAGGCCTTCAAAATCCGGCACCTTGGTCATCACACCAAACCTGCAATGATGGTTTTCAACCCTTTCTATTTTGGAAATACGGGTTTGGCGACATCTTTTGCCCATCAGCCGCCCCCACCCGCTATCGACAACAGGGCGACGATGGACAAGAGACTGAAAGGACATAAGAAATGGCTCGCAAACTCGACGGTAAGGTCGCGGTCGTCACCGGTGGCACCAGCGGCATCGGCCTCGCCACCGCCAAGGCGTTCGCCGCCGAAGGCGCCCGCGTCTTCATCACCGGCCGCCGCGCGCCGGAACTGCAGGCGGCGGTGGCGGCCATCGGCCCCAACGCCATCGGCGTCCAGGCTGACAGCGCCAAGGCGGAGGATTTGAACCGCCTCTATGAGCAGGTGAAGGCCCAGGCCGGCCGCATCGACGTGCTGTTCGCCAACGCCGGCGGCGGCACCATGCTGCCCCTGGGCCAGATCACGGAAGAGCATTACGACGACATCTTCGGCCGCAACGTGAAGGCCGTGCTGTTCACGGTGCAGAAGGCCCTACCCCTGCTGGTGGACGGCGCCTCGGTCATCCTCACCGGCTCGGTCACCGGCAGCACCGGCACGGCGGCCTTCAGCGTCTACAGCGCCAGCAAGGCGGCGGTACGCAACTTCGCCCGCAGCTGGACCCTGGACCTGAAGGAACGCGGCATCCGCGTGAACGTCATCAGCCCCGGCCCCATCCGCACGCCGGGCCTGGTGGACCTGGCCGGCCCCGACGCCGCCCAACAGCAGGGTTTGCTGGACTACATGGCCAGCCAGGTGCCGCTGGGCCGCGTGGGGGAACCGGAAGAGATCGCCAAGGCCGCCCTGTTCCTGGCCTCCAGCGACAGCAGCTTCGTCGCCGGCGCCGAACTGTTCGCCGATGGCGGCCTGGCTCAAGTCTGATGCGCAGGGCATTTGATCTTGATCGATCAAATGCCCTTCCTCAGGCGGTGGGCGCCACCATCCGGTGGCTTGGCTTACGGGCCTGACCGGCCCGGGTCGGCAAGTCGCCGGCTTAAATCCCGAGAAGTGCGTGCGGCCCCGGGGCGACCCGGGGCTGTTCGCCCTGGTCAAACTGGCCCCTCCGGCGGGGCGGCGGCTGGTGTATCAAGGGGACGAACTTCAGATCGGGAACCCGGACCCATGCCCTATCTCTGGCTGGAATCGCTGCATGCCGCCGCCGCCGTCACCTTCGTGGCGGGCCTTTTGGCGGCGGCCCTGCTGCTGGCCTTCGTGCCCAGCGCCGATGCGCTGTCGCCCGCCTTCTGGCGCGCGGCGCGGGCCTGGCACCGCTGGGTGACGGGGCCGGCCATCCTGCTGGTCTGGGGCCTGGGCCTGACCCTGGCGGTCAAGGGCGGCTGGCTGCCTTCCGCCGGCTGGCTGTGGGCCAAGTTGGCCATTGTCACGGCGCTGTCGGGCCTGCACGGCGCCCAGGCCGGGGCGCTGCGCCGGCTGACCAATGGGCAACAGCACCGGCGTACCGGGTTCGGCCGCTTCATCCCTGCCTTGATCGTTCTGTCGGTGGTCGGCATCCTGTTCCTGGTGATCGGCAAGCCATTCTGAGCCGCGATGAAGCGACGCGGGCCAACACGTCGCGGGGTGGGCGGTCCTGTTGTCATAAAGTCGTCAGATTCCAGGCCATTGACGCTGGCCGTCCCCACCCTGCATCACAGGAGACGGGCGGCGGCGGGCCGTCCCGCTTCCGAAAGGACCATGGATGGGCACGCGCGCGGCGTCGGACATCAGCGAGGAACATGGGCTGATCTGCGGTTTCCTGATCCGCAACGGGGTGGTGACGCCCGTGCCCTGGCCCCGTATCGCCGACGCGCTGGCGGAACCCGATGGCCTGGTCTGGTTGCATTTCAACCTGGTGGATGTGCGGGCGCGGCAGTGGATCGAGGCCATGCCCACCCTGCCGCGTGGCGCCCGCCAGGCGTTGCTGGGCCAGGACAGCCATTTCCGCCTGGAACCGGTGGGGGAGGGGCTGACCGGCGTGCTGGCCGACCTGCACCACCGTTTCGACGATCCGGCCGGCGGCCTGGGGCAGCTGCGCCTGTACATGGATTCGCGCCTGGTCATCACCGCGCGGCGCCAGCCGCTGATGGCGGTGGACCAGTTGCGCCGCGCCGTCGCCCAAGGCCTGGCGCCCACCGGGGCCATCGACCTCATCGCCCACCTCATGTTCCACCTGACCGACACCGTGGCGGCGGAGGTGAGCGAGCTGGCCAACGACGTCGACGATGTGGAGGACGCCCTGCTGGCCGACCGGCTGGAGGATGAGGGGGAGAAGCTGGGCCGCATCCGCCGCACCGCCGCCCGCCTGCGCCGCCATTTGGGCCCGCAGCGCACGGCGCTGAACGTGGCGCTGGGCCGCCTGCCCGGCTGGTGCGGGGTGGAGGATCAGGCCCGTTTGCGACAAGGCATCGACCGGCTGGACGGTGTCGGCCAGGACCTGGACCTGGTGCAGGAACGCGCCCGCCTGTTGCAGGACGAACTGTCCAACCGCTTCAGCGAGGCCACCAACCGCAACCTCTATGTCCTGTCCATCGTCACCACCATCCTGCTGCCGGTGAACCTGATCACCGGCATCTTCGGCATGAACGTGGGCGGCCTGCCGTGGAGCGGCCACGACGCCGGCTTCCTTTGGGTTTGCGGCGTCATGATCTTCACCATCGTGGCGTCCCTGGTGGTGCTGCACTGGCGGCGGCTGTTCTAAGGACGGGAGCTTACGGCGTGGCAGGCCGGCGCCAGGCGCCCACCAGGGCGCCGTGGGGCGGCTCCGCCGAAACCTCCGTCATGGTGAAGGTCGTCGCCGTCACCAACAGGGTGCCGCCCACCGCCAGCGCGACCAGGAACAGCGCGTCGGCCAGAGGCCGGGGGCCGATGGCCTTTTCGCACCGCGGGCACCGGGGGGGGTGCGCTGACGGGGCCCCCGTCAGCAGCACGCCACAGCCCTCGCACACGGCCACTGCCGGTGGGTTGGGGTCAGTCGATGGCATCGGCGGCGGCGTCCAGGGGCTTGGCGGCGATGTCGCCGGCCACCGGCACCACCTTGACCACGGCGCTGGCGGTGCGGACGGGCAGCGCCACCAGGCCGCTGCACCCACTTGCGGTGCCGGCGGCGGCCAGGACCAGGGCGACGCGGCCCAGGCGGCTCAGGCGATAGGCGCATGTCTGCGCGGCAGGACGGGAACGGTGGATCATCGGGCCGGTGCTCCTGTGTTGGAACCGCACTGCGGGGGTGGGGTATCCCGCTTGCTGACTGACGCCAACCATAACAGCTCGATTCTCAAAATACAAACCATCTAGTCGGTTTTTTTTAAATGAGGTCTTATGCGCAGACCCCCGGCCTCGTGGGCAGCGACCAAAGGCGGCGCATCGTCCGCCCAGGGTGGGCTGGCCAGGCTTCCGATGGGGAAGGGGTCGATGGGAGGGGGGTGAAAAAGCAAAAGGCGCCCGAACGGACGCCCTTGGTGCGACTGTTGAGAGACTGGAGCGGGCGAAGGGATTCGAACCCTCGACCCCAACCTTGGCAAGGTTGTGCTCTACCCCTGAGCTACGCCCGCGTATCCAACTCTCCGCCTTCATCGAAGGCTCACCTAAAAGCGAAAGGCCGAACCAGCCGGCCCGGCCTTTTCTCGCTTGATCTTCCCGTAGAGGAAGACTGGAGCGGGCGAAGGGATTCGAACCCTCGACCCCAACCTTGGCAAGGTTGTGCTCTACCCCTGAGCTACGCCCGCACTCCATCCCGACGTTCGGTTCTGCCCTTGCGGTCAGTGCCCCCCGGCGGTGAGCGCGGATAATATGCAGGTGTTGATCGAATGCAAGTGCTTTTTTCAGGGAAAAATCGGGTGGCTTTTTTCCCCCTGCCGGGACGGCTATAAGGGACCGGTCACCCGCCCTGCCGGCGTCCGGGGCTCCTATGCCCCTTGCGGCGGCGGCCAGGCGGGCTCATTTCAGTGACCTATGCGCGGGCTCCCGTGCCGTGCCCAAGGGGGGCGGCGGCGCCTGCGGCTCAGAAGGGATGACGAAGCCATGCAGTTTCCGACCAGCGCCGCCCCCGGCGGCAACGCCCCGGTGGACAAGTCCAACCTGATCAAGGACGGCAGCGACCGCACCTTCATGGCCGATGTCATCGAGGCCTCGCGCGAGGTGCCGGTGATCGTGGACTTCTGGGCGCCCTGGTGCGGCCCCTGCAAGACCCTGGGCCCGATCATCGAAAAGGCTGTGCTGGCCGCCAAGGGTGCGGTGAAGCTGGTCAAGATCGACACCGACCAGAACCCGGCCATCGCCGGACAGCTGCGCATCCAGTCCATCCCCGCCGTCTACGCCTTCTTCCAGGGCCGCCCGGTGGACGGCTTCACCGGCGCCCTGCCGGAAAGCCAGGTGAAGCAGTTCATCGACCGCCTGGTGCAGGCGGCGGGTGGCGTGCCCGGCGCCGCCGACATCGCCGCCGTGCTGGAGGAGGCCGGGCAACTGCTGGAGTCGGGCGACGCCCAGACCGCCGCCGCCCTCTATAACGAGGTGCTGGGTGAGGAGCCGGAGAACGCCACCGCCTATGCCGGCCTGATTCGCTGCCTGCTGGCCGCCGACCAGGCGGACACGGCGCAGGAGATGCTGGACCAGGCGCCGGCCGCCCTGGCCAAGGCGCCGGAGATCGTGGCCCTGCGCACCCAGATGGACCTGGCCCGCCAGGCGGCGGACATGGGCCCGGTGGGTGACCTGGAACGCGCCGTGGCGGCCGATCCCGACAACCACCAGGCGCGCTACGACCTGGCGCTGGCGCTCTACGCCGCCGGCCAGCAGGAGGCGGCGGTGGAGCATCTGCTGGACATCGTGAAGCGCGACCGCGAATGGAACGAGCAGGCGGCCCGCAAGCAGCTGGTGAAGTTCTTCGAGGCGCTGGGCTTCAAGCATCCGCTGGCCATTGCCGGCCGGCGCAAGCTGTCGTCCATCCTGTTCGCCTGAGCCGATGGCGGCGTGATGAGCCCCTTCACCCCCAGCTTCGACCGGCTGCCGGCCAGCATTCCCGTCTTCCCGCTGACGGGGGCGCTGGTCCTGCCGCGCGCCCGGCTGCCGCTCAACATCTTCGAGCCGCGCTACCTCGCCATGGTGCAGGACAGCCTGGCCGGTGATCGGCTGATCGGGATGATCCAGCCCATGGAGCCGGGGGCGGAGGCGGCGGGCGGCTTGGAGCCGCCGTTGGCCGGTGTCGGCTGCTGCGGACGGCTGACCGCCTTCGCCGAGACCGACGACGGGCGCTACCTCATCACGCTCAGCGGCCTGTGCCGCTTCCGCATCCGGGAAGAGGTCTCGACCATGCGCGGCTACCGCCGCGTCATGGCCGATTGGTCGCCCTTCGCCGACGACTTCGTGCTGCCCGCCGACGGGCAGTTCGACCGCGCCGTGCTGATGGCGGCGCTGAAGACCTACTTCGCCCGCCGCTCGTTGACGGTGAATTGGCAGGCGCTGGAGGCGGCGTCGGATGAGCAGCTGATCGCCACCATCGCCATGCTGTGCCCCTTCACGCCGGCTGAGAAGCAGGCACTGCTAGAGGCGCCGGATTTCATCAGCCGTGCGTCGATGCTGCTGGCGTTGGTGCAGATGGCGGTGCATGAATCGGCGGACGGCGACGTCGCGCGCCACTGATTTTCTTCCCGAAGGACCCTGTCTCATGTCCGATACCGCCAAGGTCGATCCCAAGCTGTTGGAAATCCTGGTCTGCCCCCTGACGAAGGGGCCGCTCAGCTACGACGCCCAGCGCCAGGAGCTGATCAGCCAGCAGGCGCGCCTGGCTTACCCCATCCGCGACGGCATCCCCATCATGCTGGTGGATGAGGCCCGGCCCCTGGACGATTGAGGCGGACATCATGACCCAGGAAACCTTCGCCACCGACGCCCACGGCACCCAGCACTGGCCGACCGAAATCCGCTACAAGCGGGCGGAGCGCGAGCTGGTCATCACCTTCGACAACGGCGCCCGCGCCACCCTGCCGGCCGAGTACCTGCGGGTGGAAAGCCCGTCGGCCGAGGTGCAGGGCCACAGCCCCGACCAGAAGCAGACGGTGCCCGGCAAGCGCGCCGTCGCGGTGGCGGAGCTGGAGCCCATCGGCAACTATGCCGTCCGCCTGATCTTCGACGACGGCCACGACACCGGCATCTTCTCCTGGAAGTACCTGTACGAGCTGGGCATGGAGTATGAGGAGCGCTGGACCCGCTATCTGTCCGAGCTGGCGGCCCAGGGCCTGGACCGCGACACCGCCCCCCACCGCCACGGCCCCAGCTGCGGCTCGGGTGGCGGTTGCGGTTGATCAGGCCGGCTCTTGCCAGGGATTGATCACTTTCACGCCACCCGCCTCGTACGGGGCAGTATCACGTGAGGCGACGATAAAGCCGCGTGAGACGGCGACCGCGGCGATATATCCATCCGGCGTCGGAAAGCCCAAGCCACGCTTTCGAGCTGCGGCTGCCAGCGTGGCATAATGGCGGGCGGCGCTGACATCAAACGACAGCACCCGTCCCTCGAACAGGGCCAACAGCCCGTCCAAGGTTTGGGCAAGTGCGATCTTGCGCCGGCCTTCCGGCAGCGCCTCAATGCCGAACCACAGTTCCGCCAGTGTCACACTGCTGAGGTAAAGCGTTTCGGCGGCCTGGTTATTCAGCCAAGTGCGAACGACCGGGTTGGGTTCCGGCTTCATCGCCTCTGAAACGACGTTGGTATCCAGGACGATCATTCGAACGTCATCGGCTCAGCCGGTGTTCTATCCCGCATATCCTCAAAGATAGCGAAGTCCTCATTACTAAGGCCCGCTTCCCGGCTGAGCGCCGCCAGCGCGTCCCCCAGGTGCAGGCGCTTTTCCGGCTTAACGGCACGCTCCAGAATGTCGCGGATTTCCGCTTCGGCGCTGCGGCCATGCTGCGCCGCGCGCACCCGTAGGGCGCGGTGGACCTCTTCTGGCACGTTTCTCACGGTGATGGATGGCATGATAGCACCTCCGTAATAGCGCTTGAGATGCATGCAATTTTACAAAATGAAAGCAGGCGCGCAATCCGGTATCGGTTATAGCCGGTGCTATAGTGGGTGGTGCTAACCTTTCCCTGGGATCAGCCCGCTGGCCAAGATCCCGTCGATCACGAACTGGCAGGCCAGGGCGGACAGCAGGATGCCCAGCACGCGGTTCAGCACGGTGATGCCGGTGCGGCCCAGGATGCGGCTGACCTTGGTGGCGAAGATCAGCACGAACAGGGTCAGGGCCAGGATGCCGGCCAGGACGCCCAGTACCACGGCCTGCTTGGCGAAATCGCCCTGGGTGCGGCCCATGAACAGCACGATGGTGGTCATGGTGCCGGGGCCGCTGATCAGCGGGATGGCCAAGGGAAAGACGGAAATGTCGGCGCGGTGGCGCGCCTCTTCCCGTTCATCCGCCGTGGCGGTGCGCACGCCGCTTTCGCGGGCGAACACCATGTCGATGGCCACCAGCATCAGCAGCACGCCGCCGGCGATGCGGAAGGCGGCGAAACCGATGCCCAGCGCCCGCAGCAACAGGTCGCCGGCGAAGGCGAAGAAGAACAGGATCAGGGCCGCGATCACCGTGCCCTTGATGGCCATGCGCCGGCGATAGCGCTGGTCCATGCCGGCGGTCAGGCCGACGAACATGGGTCCCAATCCCACCGGATCGATGGTGACGAACAGGGCGACGGCGGTGGTGAGGATGAGGTCCAGCACGGGAGTATAGGCCAGGGAATTGGGGGTAGGCCGCAAGGGGCGCGGGCCCGGCATTCCGGCAGACCCTTCAGGGTCTAGCGCGTTGGGGCGCCTGCTGCAAGCCGCAGCCGTCAGGGGGCAGGTCTGCCCGACTTGAACGGCCGTTCAAGTTGACGAACCCCCCTTAAGGGCCGTAAGCAATGCTGCGGTGCATTGCGCCTGGGAGAGGGGCCGCACCATAATTCAAACATCCTAGGGGGCCGTCCGGAGACACGATGAGCAAGAAGGTCTACCCCGACGCCGTAACCGCCCTGGCCGGGCTGTTGCGCAACGACATCACCGTCATGGCCGGCGGCTTCGGCCTGTGCGGCATCCCGGAAAACCTGATCGAGGCCATCCGCCTCTCGGGCGTGACCGGGCTGACGGTTGTTTCCAACAATGCCGGCGTGGATGGCTTCGGCCTGGGCCTGCTGCTGGAAACCAAGCAGATCAAGAAGATGATCAGCAGCTACGTGGGTGAGAACAAGCTGTTCGCCCAGCAGTATCTGTCCGGTGAGCTTGAGCTGGAATTCAACCCGCAGGGCACCCTGGCCGAGCGTATCCGCGCCGGCGGCGCCGGCATCCCCGCCTTCTTCACCAAGACGGGTGTCGGCACGCTGGTGGCCGAGGGCAAGGAGCTGCGCGAGTTCGACGGCGAGACCTATGTGATGGAACGCGGCATCGTCGCGGATCTCTCCATCGTCAAGGCCTGGAAGGGCGATACGGCGGGCAACCTCGTCTATCGCAAGACGGCGCGGAACTTCAACCCGATGATGGCCACGGCCGGCAAGGTGACGGTGGCCGAGGTCGAGGAACTGGTGGAACCGGGCAGCTTCGACCCCGACCACATCCACACCCCCGGCATCTTCGTCCAGCGCATCATCAAGGGCGCCACGTTCGAAAAGCGCATCGAGCAGCGCACCACCCGTCCGCGCGCGTGAAGGAGCTGACCTATGGCATGGACCCGTGAGGACATCGCCGCCCGCGCCGCCAAGGAGCTGCGCGACGGTTTCTACGTCAACCTGGGCATCGGCATCCCGACCCTGGTGGCCAACTACATCCCCGATGGCGTGCACGTCACGCTGCAGAGTGAGAACGGTATGCTGGGCATGGGCCCCTTCCCCTATGAGGGGGATGAGGACCCGGACCTGATCAACGCCGGCAAGCAGACCATCACCGAACTGCCGGACAGCAGCTTCTTCAGCTCCGCCGACAGCTTCGCCATGATCCGCGGCGGCCATATCGACCTGTCGGTGCTGGGCGCCATGCAGGTGGCGGCCAATGGCGATCTCGCCAACTGGATGATCCCGGGCAAGATGGTCAAGGGCATGGGCGGCGCCATGGACCTGGTGGCCGGCGTGAAGAAGGTGGTCGTGGTCATGGAGCACTGCGCCGTCGACAAGAAGACCGGCGCGCTGGAGCCCAAGATCCTGAAGGCCTGCACCCTGCCGCTGACCGGCACCCGGGTCGTGGACATGATCGTCACCGACTTGGGCGTCTTCCAGGTTGACAAGGAAGGCGGCAGCGGCCTGACCCTGGCCGAGGTCGCTCCGGGCGTGACGGTGGACGAAATCCGCCAGAAGACCGAGGCCGAGTTCAAGGTCGCCCCGGGCCTTTGACAGGCTGCCCGGCATGAAGGCACGACGGGCCGTCTCCTCCGGGCGACGGCCCGTTTGGTATCAGCTACCGGCGCGGTGGGCGGCCTCGCGGCGCAGGCGGGTCAGCGTACCATCGGCGCGCATGGCGTCGACGGCGGCATTCAGCGCGTCCATGGACAAAGGGGACGCCGGCGCGTTGGCGCATCGCTCCTGATGTTCGCCCACCGGCTGCGGCAGCACGGCCAGCGCCCCATCCCTGGGCGCATTGGCCCCATCCGATCGTCCCGCACCCTGGCGGTACTCCGCTTCCAAATCGGTGGTCAGGATCGCGTCCACGCGGCGGTTGCGCAGCTTGCGGAAATTGCTGTCGGCGGTCGGCGCGTCCTCGCGCTGCCAGGTGCCGTCGATGAAGGCGGACTCCACCTCCGCCGGGTAGTGAAAGCCCAGGATGGCGCCCACGCGCCGCCCGGCCAGGTCACTTAACGCGCGCAGGCGATCAGCGTCCTCGCGGCGGACGACCAGCACGCTGCGGCTGGTCAGCAGCGGCACGGAAAACCGGCCGGGATCGACCTTGGGCAACCAGTCGGGGCTGTAACCGCAGGCCAGGTCGATCAGGCCGTTGGCCAGGTCGCCCTCAAAACGATTGCGGGGCATCAGCCGGTAGATCGGCTTGAAGCCGGTGCGCTGGGCGATCTCATCCCCGATGGCTTTGACCAGGCCGCCCGTCACCGCGCCGTCGCGCATCTCCACCAGCGGCGGCTGTTCCGTTTCCAAGATGCCGAAGACCAGGGGCCGGGGCTCGGCTCGCGCCTTTGTCGGAAACAAGCCTCCTCCCCCGGCCGTGACCAGGGCCGCGATCAAAAAGACAGCCCCGGCGAGGAGGGGTCGCGGCACGGGTTGGTGTTTTCCTGGTGCTGGAAGGCCGAAGGGAATGTCGTTCCTGGGCCTGTCAGGCGCGGGCGCGCCAGCCGGGGGACTCCACATCCAGCAGACGTTCCAGCTGCTGCACCCGTTGCTCCAGCCGGTCCGCGCGGGCCAGCAGGTCGCCGGCGGCGTTGTCCGACAGGCCCTGGGCCTGCAGTTCGCGCGCGCGGATCATGTAACGGGTCACCAGGGCCACGATGGGGATCAGCAGGGCGGTGATGGGAATGAGAAGGGGAGACATGGGGCTTCGTCCTATCAGCGCTGGGCCAGTTGGTTCAGCTTGCGGTTGAGGTCGAATTCGGGGCTGGTGACGTGCCGCTCCATCTGGGTCACGCGGCGTTCCAGATCGTCGAAGCAGCGGAAACGCTGGTCCTGCTGGCCGCGGCGCGCCTGGGCGATGGCCTCGATGTCCTGCAGCCTCTGCACCGCCCGCAGGACGATGGCCACGATGGGAATAGACAGCGCCAGGAGGGGGACGAGTATCGGCGACATGGGGGAGGCCACCTGCTAAGGGTCGTGTAATGGGTAAACTTGGAGCGTCGACGGGACCGGATCGATCGCATCAGACCACGCAATCTTAGATTATTTTGTGCCTGGTGACAGGCCCCTGGCAACCATTGGGATGGGCTGCCGCAATAAACGGCCTGGAGGATCGCCCGGGGGGCACCCTGGGGAAGGGGGCCTCGGGGGCGCCCGCTTCCCCGCCACGGCCCGGAGACTTACTTCTCCAGGTCCTTGAACTGCCGCCGCAGGTCGAACTCGCGGGAGGCGACGGCGCTTTCCATGGCGCCGATCTCGCGGTCCAGGTCGCGGAACTTGGCGCGCAGGCCGGCCAGGGTCTGGTCGGGGCGGGTGGTGACCGACCGCCAGAACACCTCTTCCTCGCTGCTGCCGTACAGGCCCTGGGGTTGTGGCTTCAACACCACGGCCAGGACGATGTAGGCGATGATGGTGGCGGGGAAGAAGAACACCAGGCCCAGCACCATGCCCAGGCGCACCAGCCAGGCGTCGACGCTGAAGTAGTCGGCGACGCCGGCGCAGACACCGGCCACCTTGCCGGCGCGGGGATTGCGGTACAGGCGGTGGGGGTTGGGGCTGCCGAACGAGCCGCCGCCATACCCGCCGCCGGAACCAGCAGCCGGGTTGGTCCAGCGGCTGCCGCCGCCGTACCCGCCCTGGCCGCCGCCAGGACCCCCGCCGGGCTTCCCGCCGGGGGGCCGCCGCCCGGGGAAGGGCGGCGGGTTGGAACCTCTACCAGTCATTGCCGTGCCCTCCAGCCCGGGGCCTCCGCATCCAGGATCTTCTCAAGCTGCTGGATGCGGCTGTCCATTTCGGTGGCGCTGTGCCACAGGTCCGACAGCATACGCTCGTCATCCACCGAGAGGGTCTTGGCGACCCGCCACTTCGTCACGTAGTGCGCGATGATCCACACCGGCGCCACGATGACCATGAAGATGATGGGGACGGCGACAAGTGCGTCCAGGTCCATGGACAGATTACCCCTGGTTCTTGGTCGCCAGCTTGGCCTTCAGGGCCTGCAGCTCGGATTCGACCTTGTCGTTGTTCTCCAGCTCGGCGATCTCGTCCGCCAGGCTGCGCTTGCGGCCCATGTCCAGGACTTCCGCCTTGCCTTCCAGGACGTCCAGATTGCGCTCGATCTGCTCGAAACGCGAGAAGGCGTCCGTGATGCGGTCGTCATGAAGCTGGGTCTTCACCTTCAGACGCGCCGTGGCGGTCTTCTGGCGGGCGACGATGGTGCGTTCCCGCGTCTTGGCGTCCTGCAGCTTGGCCTGCAGCTGGCCAATATCGTCGTTGGTCTTGGCCAGGGCCTCATCCAGGCGGCCCAGGTCGACAGTCAGGCCCTCGGCGGCTTCGGCGATCTTGGCGCGGGCCATCAGGGCGCCCTTGGCCAGGTCCTCGCGGTCCTTGGACAGGGCCAGCTCGGCCTTGCGCTGCCATTCGTCCGCCTCGCGGCGCAGGTCGACCAGGCGGCGCTCGATCTCCTTCTTCTCCGCCACGGTCTTCACCGCGGAGGAGCGAACCTCGACCAGCGTGTCTTCCATTTCCTGGATGACCAGACGGATGATCTTCTCCGGGTCCTCGGCGCGATCCAGGATGGCGTTCAGGTTGGAATTGATGATGTCGCTGAGGCGCGAAAAGATGCCCATGGGTCAGGTCTCCTTCAGGCAAGGGCGATGAAAAGGTTGCTCAACACGGTGGCGACCGCAAGGATGATCCATGCCTCAACCGGTACGGCGCGGAAATCGTCCGCCAACATGGCCAGATGGCTGTGGGCCCGGCTGGCGAAGAAGCCGGCGTCGCCGGACTTGTCATGGATCGTGTGGTCGGTCATCGCTGCATCCCCCTTCGATGAGTGCCTTGCATTCGATCGTGTGTCCCTACATCAGCAAGGGGTGTGCCAGTTTGGGTGAGCGATGCTAACCCATTGATTTAAAATAAATCATCCTCCGGCGCCAAGGGCTCCGGGGTGGGTGATTTATCCAAACTGACGATTATGTGGCGAATTTCGCCAATCGGTGCCATCATCCGCGAAACAGCCCCATCTTTCTGAGGCGAGCGAATCACCGATGGCGTCCTCCGCAACCCCGCCGTCTCTGGTCGGCCAGGCCGCGTCCTTCCTGCAACTGATGGAGCATGTGTCGCGGGCCGCGCCGCTGAACCGGCCCACGCTGGTCATTGGCGAGCGCGGCACGGGCAAGGAACTAGTGGCCGCCCGCCTGCACTATCTGTCGTCCCGCTGGGACAAGCCCTTCATCAAGCTGAACTGCGCCGCCCTGTCGGAAACGCTGCTGGAGACGGAGCTGTTCGGCCATGAGCAGGGGGCCTTCACCGGCGCTGCCAAGCGCCATGTCGGCCGGTTCGAGCTGGCCGACGGCGGCACCCTGTTCCTGGATGAGATCGCCACCAGCTCGGCCTCGGTGCAGGAAAAGATCCTGCGCGTCATCGAGTATGGGGAGTTCGAGCGCGTGGGCGGCACCCAGACGGTGTCGGTGGACGTGCGCGTGGTCGGCGCCACCAACGCCGACCTGCCCCGGATGGCCACGGCGGGTAAGTTCCGCGCCGACCTGCTGGACCGCCTGTCCTTCGACGTGGTGACCATCCCGCCCCTGCGGGCGCGGGCCGACGACATCCCCATGCTGGTCGACCATTTCGGCATCGCCATGGCGCGTGAACTGGGGCGCCCCTTCTTTCCCGGCTTCGCGCCCAAGGCCATGAGCCAGCTGCTGGCGTATCCTTGGCCCGGCAACATCCGCGAACTGAAGAACGTGGTGGAGCGGGCGGTCTATCGCGCCCAGGGGGCGGAGCGGCCCATCGACGAGGTGATCTTCGACCCCTTCGATTCGCCCTTCCGCCCCGCGCCCATGCCGGGCGACCGCCGGTCAGGTCCCGCGCCGGCGGAGGAGACGGGCGACGAGGCGGCACCCGCCGCCGCCCCGTCCAACTCCGCGACGCCCGGTGGCCCTGCGGCGGCGAGCGGTCCATGCAACTTCCTGGAACAGGTGGCGGACTTCGAGAAGGCGCTGCTGCGCGCGGCGTTGGAGCGCAACCAGTTCCACCAGAAACGCGCCGCCGCTGATTTGGGGCTGAACTACCACCAGTTCCGGGGATATCTGCGCAAGTACGAACTGCTGGACCGCCGCAGCGCCGCCGAGTGAGGGGCCCCTAAAACATGCGGCCAAACGCCGCCCTGAAAACGCCCTTTTTGGCCTCTAACGCTGGAATGGAACCGATGGGCCCCCGTAACGCCGGGGGCGGGGGAGGGCGAAGGGACAGGGGGTCAGGGTTGACCAGCCGGCGCTTTCCGCCGCCCCGGCCATCTCCTAGATAGGGCCTGAACCGCCTTGATATTTTCCCGCGTTACGGCGCCCGTTGCGCCAGCAACGCCCCAGGTGAGCCGCCGTCTTGAGCCCTGACGATACCGATACTTCGCTGCGCGCCTTCCGCCCCGTGGCCAGCCAGCCGGCGCCGCGGCGCAAGCCGTCGCCGCCCAAGGCTGCACCCCGCCCGCGTGAGGAGGCCCGGCCGCAGGGCGGTGACGAGGGGGCCGGTGGCCAGCCGCCCCGCCGCCGCCCGCCGCCGCCCCGGCGGCGCGCGCCCAAGGGACGTCCCGGCCGCCGCCTGCCCTGGTGGGGACGGGCGCTAATCGTCCTGGGCATCTGGGGCGTGATGGTCTTCGCCGGCGTCGTGGCCTATTTCGCCTACGACCTGCCGGAAATCAGCCAGGTGGCGCAGTTCCAGCGCCGCCCCGCCGTCACTGTGCTGGCGGCCGATGGCAGCAAGCTGGCCCGCTTCGGCGACATGCGCGGCGAGACGCTGGAGGTGTCGGAGATCTCGCCCGACCTGGTCCATGCCGTCCTGGCGGTGGAGGACCGGCGCTTCTACAGTCATTTCGGTGTCGATCCGATCGGCATAGCCCGTGCCGCCTGGACCGATTACCGCACCGGGCACATGCGCCAGGGCGCCTCCACCATCACCCAGCAGCTGGCGCGCAACCTGTTCCTGTCGCCGGCCAAGACCATGCGCCGCAAGGTGCAGGAGGCCATGCTGGCCCTGATGCTGGAGCATCGCTACAGCAAGGACCAGATCCTGGGTGCTTACCTGAACCGGGTGTACCTGGGGGCCGGCACCTATGGCGTGGACGCGGCGGCCCGCACCTATTTCGACAAGTCGGCGACCCAGGTGAACCTGCGTGAGGCGGCGATCATCGCCGGCCTGTTGAAGGCGCCCTCCAAATACTCGCCCAGCGCCAACAACGAACGCACCGAACAGCGCATGGCCGTGGTGCTGGCCACCATGGTGGACGCCGGCTACATCACGGTGGACCAGGCCAAGGCGGTGGTGAACCAGCCGGCCCAGCCGCGCGCCAACCCGGCGGTCGAGGGCGACGGCCGCTACTTCGCCGCCTGGGTGGCCGACCAGGTCAACGCCTTCATCGGTCCCAACCATGGCGACCTGGTGGTCCACACCACTTATGACGCCAAGATGCAGCGCGCCGCCACGGCCCATGTGGCGGAAATCCTGAACGGTCCCGGCGTGGCCGCCAACGTCCACCAGGCCGCCGTGGTCATCATGGCGCCGGACGGGGCGGTGAAGGCCATGGTGGGGGGCCGCGACTACGACGAAAGCCAGTTCAACCGCGCGACCCAGGCGCTGCGCCAGCCCGGCTCTTCCTTCAAGCCCTTCGTCTACCTGGCGGCGCTGGAAGCCGGCCGCACGCCGGACGACCTGATCCTGGACGCCCCCTACAAGCGCGGCAAGTGGGAGCCGAAGAACTACGAGCCCGGCTATATGGGGGAGATTCCGCTGCGCACGGCGCTGGCCCACTCGGTCAACACCGCCACCATCCGCCTGCTGGAAAGCGTGGGCATCGACCGTGCCATCGCCGCCGCCCGTCGCCTGGGCATCACCTCGCCCCTGCGGCGCGACCTGTCGCTGGCGCTGGGCACCAGCGAGGTCACGCCCCTGGAACTGACGGGCGCCTATACCGCCATCGCCAATGGCGGCCGCGCCGTCTTCCCCTATGGCATCACCGAGATCCGCGACGCCGACGACAGCGTGCTGTACCAGCGCAAGGGCAGCGGTGCCGGCTATGCCATCTCCGCGGTCGAGGATGCCAACCTGGTACGCATGATGATGGGCGTGGTGCAGGTCGGCACCGGCAAGTCGGCGCAACTGGCCGACCGCCCCATCGCCGGCAAGACCGGCACCACCCAGGACTACCGCGACGCGTGGTTCATGGGCTTCACCGCCGACTATGTCACCGGCGTATGGCTGGGCAACGACGACGGCGATGAGATGAAGCGCATCACCGGCGGCACCCTGCCGGCCAAGCTGTGGAAGGCCATCATGACCGACCTGGAGCAAGGCCTGCCGGTGCGCGACCTGATCCCGCTGCAGCCCGCCGCCGTGCAGGACCAGGCGCCCGACGGCCCGGCTGTGCCGCCCCTGCCCACGGTGGAAACGGCGCCCCTGGACGGCGCCCCCACCGCCGCCGCCACGCCCGCCCCCGGAGTGCCGGCGGTCGACACCAGCGGTCAGGTCAAGCCCGAGGCGGTGCAGAAGGAAGAGGACCAGGACGACGACAAGGACGTCCCCCCTGCCGACACTGCCAGCAAGCCCGACCCCATCGGCGATTTGCTGAACAAGCTGAAGAAAGAGCAGTAGTTTTCGGGATTACTCAGGCGTCTTGGCCAGCCCGGCTGGGGCGCCTCACTCCACCGGCTGATACAGGATCACATCCTCAAACGCGGCCAGGGCCGGTTCCATCTCCGTGGCGATGGGGTTGTGGTGGGCTAGAACGCGGGCGGCGAAGCGGTTGGCCACCAGCAGCTTGCGCCGGTCGCCCAGCTTCAGGTCGGCCACCGCCTCCTCGCACAGCAGGGCCGTGGCCAGGGTGTCGGACAGCAGGTCCAGCAGGCGGCGGCCGTGGCGGGGCGCCTGGTCCGGGTTGCGGCGCAGGTGGGACAGGGCGGCCCGGCATTCCTCCAGGGCGCCTTCCAGCAGGTCGGCGGTGTCACCGGCCTGGGGCGGCAGGTCGGACAGGGCGGCCCCCACCCGGCCCAGGAAAATCTGGTCGCCCGGCCGCTTGCCCGTCACCAGGCGCAACAGCTCCAGCGCCTGGATGTTGGCCGGCCCCTCCCACACGGCCGTCACCAGGCAGTCGCGGTAAAGCCGCGCGGTGGGGAACTCCTCGGTGTAGCCGTTGCCGCCCACCATCTCGACAGCATGGCGGCAGGCCTTCACCGCCTGATCGGCGGTGCGGTACTTGGCCAGCGCCGTCACCAGGCGCAGCCAGTCGCCGCCTTGCTCCGGGTCGCTGTCGCCGGTCGCCAGGGCGTCGAAGGCGAACACCGACTCGAAGGACAGCGCCACCGCCGCCTCCAATTCCATCTGCATGTCCAGCAACTGGTCCTGCACCATGGGGTAATGGATGACGGTCTGGCCGAAGGCGGCGCGGTGCGCCGACCATCCCAGCGATTCGACGAAGGCGCGGCGCAGCAGGCCGGCGGAGGCGACGGCGTTGTGGATGCGGCTGTATTCCAGGGCGGCCATCATGACCTTCAGCCCCTCGCCCGGCCCCGCCACCTCGAAGGCGGTGGCGCCGTTGAGATCCAGTTCCGCCGTGGCCAGGCCGCGCGTGCCCACCTTCTCTTTCAGCCGGCGGACGCTGTAGGCGTTCGGTTGGCCATCTTCCAGATGGCTGGGCACGAGATAGCAGCCCAATCCCTTGCCGCCGGCCGGCGCGCCGGCCGGCCGGGCGGTGGCCAGCGCCAGGCCGGACCCGGCGTTGCTGGTGAACCATTTCAGGCCGTGCAGGGCCCAGCCCTCATCCGTCTTCACCGCCCGCGTCGTGGTGGCGCCCACGTCGGAGCCGCCGTGCAGTTCCGTCGCCCAGGTGCCGCCCGACAGCGCCCGGCCGTCCATGCGCGTCAGGTCCGGCAGGAAGCGCTGGCGCAGATCGTCGGGCGCCACGGTGTTCAGCACATGCGCCACCGCCCCCGTCATGGTGACGGGGCAGTGGATGGACACGTCGGCCTGGCTCAGCAGATAACCCATGGTGAAGCAGGCCATGTGCCGGCCTGACGCGCCCTTCTGATAGGGCAGACCGACGGCGCCGCGGGCATAGGCGTCGGCGTGGCATTCCACATAGCGGGGGTTGAAGACGATGGGGGCGCCCTGGTGCCCATTGGGGCCATAGGGTTGGGGCGTGTGCCGCGGGTTGGCGTAACGGTCGGTGTATTCCGCCTGCTCGTCCAACGGGCCGCCGGCCCAGGCGCCGAAATCGGCCAGCCGATCCTCGTGCCGCTGCAACTCCCCCGCCGCGCGCCGTTCCAGCAGGCGCTGCAGGTTGATGTCGGCGATGTACAGGTTGGTGCCCCGGGCGGTGCGGGGAACCTCATCCGGCGCGATCATGGGCGGCTCGATCAAAGGGCGTCCTCCAACGCTGGGCTGCCCGCCATTGTGCGCCGGCCGGCAGGGGGGTTCAACGCGCCCGGTGGAAATGGGCGGTCAGGTCCCGGATCAGGCGGTCGGCTTCCAAGACCAGGCGCTTGCGGTGATAGAGGGCCCCGGTCCAGGTGACGGTCAGGCGCGAAAGCCGGCCGTGACCCTGTTGCCGTTCCAACAGGAAGCGGCGCTCGCCTCTGATCGGGGCCAGCATGCGATGCACCAGTTCATAGGGGCTGCTGCTCACCACGATGAAAGTCTCCCGCCGGCGAACCAGGAAAAACCCCCGGGTTTCCGTGGCGGTTTCCAGCTGCCAGACGGTCTGGCCATCCTGCCGTGTCGTGGGCTGGGCGGTGGCGAAGCGCCGCCAGCCAGGTTGGGCGGGATAGTCGTTCAGCAGGGCCCAGGTCTGGTCCATGCCGGGGATCATGATGGTCGAACGGGTGACGGTGCAGGGCTTCTGCTGTTGTTCCACGACCTTCGCCGTGGCCACCGCCGCGCTCCCGATGGCGCCCAGGGCGATATGCACCCACTCCATGGCCGCCGTCGCTTCAGCCGCCGCCGGCCAGGCCGGGGAACAGGTTGCGCAGGCCTGTGGCGATGGTTTCCACCGCGACCGAGGCCAGCAGCAGGCCGAACAGGCGGCTCATGATGTTCAGGCCGATCTGGCCCAGGCGGTTGCCGATGGGGCCGGCCAGGCGCAGGGCGCCCCACAGCAGCAGGCAGACGAAGACGATGCAGCCGATGATCAGGCCGCCATGCATGGGGCCGTGACCCTTTTGCATCTGGATGATGACGGCGGTGATGGCGCCGGGGCCGGCCAGCAGGGGCAGGCCCAGGGGCACCACGCCGATGGCGGTGCGCTGCCCCGCCTCATTGGCCTCCCCCTCCGTCTGTTTCATGGCGGAGACGTTGGCGTTCAGCATGGACAGGGCGATCAGCAGCAGCACCAGGCCGCCGCCCACGCGGAAGCTGTCCAGGCTGGTGCCCAGCAGGCGCAGCACCAGGTCGCCCACCAGGGCCGAGACGATCAGCACGGTCGCCACCGTCAGCACCGCCTGGCGGGCGATCATGTTGCGCTCGCGCTCGCTGCGGCCCTCGGTCAAGCCCAAGAAAATGGGAATGGCGGCGAAGGGGGTCAGAATGGCGAACAGCGCGATGATGAACTTGCTGTATTCCTGCCACGACGCCACGAACGATGAAAGATCCAAGGCCACCCCCGCACCATGCCCGCGCCCAGTCGCGGGTTCGGGGCAGAGTAGCGTTGGCGGTGGCGGCGCTTCAACCGCTCAGCGTGCAGTTCCTTAACGGAAAAACGCCGCCACGATCTCCAGCGCCGCGTCCACGGCCGCCGCATCCACGTCCAGGTGGGTCACCCAGCGCTGCATGCCGTAGGTGCTGGTGACGGCGATGCCGTGGGCCTTCAGGTGAGCGTTGAAGGCGTCGGCCACGTCGGATGCCACGGCCACGAACAGGATGTTGGTGTCGGGTGGGGTCACGGTCAGGGCGGGGAAGGCGGAGAGGCCCTCGGCCAAGCGCCGGGCGTTGGCATGGTCGTCGGCCAGGCGGCCCACGTTGTGCTCCAAGGCGTACAGGCCCGCAGCCGCCAGGATGCCCACTTGGCGCAGGCCACCGCCCAGCATCTTGCGGATGCGCCGGGCGCGGGTGATGAGGTCGGCCTCGCCCACCAGCACGCTGCCCACCGGGGCGCCCAGGCCCTTGGACAGGCAGACGGACACGGTGTCGAAGCCGGCCGCCACCTCCGCCGCCGGCACGCCCAGGGCTGTCGCGGCGTTGAACACGCGGGCACCATCCAGGTGGGCGGCCAGGCCGTGGCGCCGGGCCAGGTCGACGGCGTCCCTCATGTAGGACAGCGGCAGGGCGCGGCCGCCCAGTGTGTTTTCCAGCGCCAGCAGGCGGGTGCGGGCGAAGTGCGGATCATCCGGCTTGATGGCGGCCTGGATGTCGGCCAGGGCCAGGGTGCCGTCGGCCTGGTGGGCGATGGGCTGTGGCTGGATGCTGCCCAGCACGGCGGCCCCGCCCGCCTCCCAGCGATAGCAATGGGCCATCTGGCCGACGATGTATTCATCGCCCCGGCCGCAATGGGCCATCAGCGCCGCCAGGTTGGACTGGGTGCCCGATGGCAGGTACAGGCCCGCCGCCTTGCCCAGCATCGCCGCCGCCGTCTCCTCCAGCCGCTTCACCGTCGGATCGTCGCCGAACACATCGTCGCCGACCTCAGCATTCGCCATGGCCTGCCGCATGGCGGGGCTGGGCCGGGTGACGGTGTCGCTGCGGAAGTCGTAGCGGATCATGGAAAGCGTTCCTTTAAGGCAAAATCGACGTGTCACGACAGGCGATGCAGGGGCAGATTCATGCGGTGGTGAAGGACACGCATTATGTGAGTCACGCCAGCCCGATGGCGGTAAATGACAAGATGCTGTTCAACCGCTAACGTGCGATAGCCGCGACCCAAGTCGTCACGTGCCCGGCTTCCGAGCATCGTCGGATTCTCATCGAGTCGTTGAAAAGCTTGGGCAAAGGCGGCTGTATAAGCGTTCGCCTGGGCGGTCCCCCAGCGGCCCGCCGTATACTCCGCAATATCCAGCAAATCGGCGTCCGCCCGGCGCGTTAGACGGATCGTCATGAAACGCGGCGCCCTCTGATCGGTTAGCCGTTGGTGCGCCGGCGGGCTCGGGCGATGCCCTCGGCGAAAATTTCTTCCACGCTACGGGTGGAAAAGAGGCCGGCGTCTGCTTCATCCGCGCCAAGCTTGACGGCGGCCCGCAACGCTTCCATCTCCAGTTGCTCCAGCCGGGCGGCCAAGGCGGCATCGAGGACCGTATCAATGTCCTGGCCGGTTAGCGCCTGCAGGCGGGCCAACCGTTCGGCGGTGCTGTCCTGGATGTCGATGCGCTGGGTCATGCCGAAGTATATGCGGGCGGGAACGGCTTTTGTCCATTCCCGCCCGTGACAGGCTGCTTACTTGATGCCGTCGCCCAGCGCCTGGTCGATCAGGGCCTTGGTCTCGGCGACACCGTAGAGGGCGATGAAGCTGCCCATGCGGGGGCCGGTGCTCTGGCCCAGCAGCACCTCATAGAGGGTCAGGAACCAGGCGCGCAGCTCGGGGAAGGGATGGCGCTTGCCGATCTCATAGACCTCGTTCTGCAGGGCCTCGGCATTGGTCAGCTGGTCGGCCGGCCAGTTCGCCAGGGCCGCCCGCAGTTCCTCCAGGGCCGCCCGCTCCATATCGGTGGGCGCGCGGTAGACCTTGGTGGGCTTCACGCGGTCCTGGTAGTAGGCCACGGCGTAGCCCACCAGCCGGTCCAGGAAGGGGCTGTTGGCGGGCGTGGCGGCCGGGGCGTAGCGGCTGATGAAGCCCCACATCACGTCCGCGTTCTCGGCGTTGGCGGCCCCCGCCAGGTTCAAGAGGATGCCGAAGGACAGGTTGGTCTTCAGCTGGTCCGCAGCGGTGGCCCACGCCGGCACCTGGCCGTTGTGGATGTGCCAGGCCGGGTTCTCCAGCGCCTTGGCCGGTTCCTCGCCCTTCAGCTTGTCGACGAAGGTCAGATAGTCGTCGACGGCGCGCGGGATGACGTCGAAGAACAGCTTCTTGGCCGCCCGCGGCTTCTGGAACATGTAGAGCGCCAGGCTTTCCGGCGGGGCGTAGCGCAGCCACTCCTCCATCGTCAGGCCGTTGCCCTTGGACTTGCTGATCTTCTGGCCCTTGTCGTCCAGGAACAGCTCGTAATTGAAGCCCTCGGGCGGCTGGGCGCCCAGGATGCGGCAGATCTTGCTGGCCAGCTCGACGGAGGGGATCAGGTCCTTGCCCGCCATCTCATAATCGACGCCCAGGGCGAACCAGCGCATGCCCCAGTCGGGCTTCCACTGCAGCTTCACATGGCCGCCGGTGACCGGGGTCTCGACCTTCTTGCCGTCCTCATCCTCGAACACCACGGTGCCGGCATCCGGGTTGATCTCCAGCATCGGCACCTGCAGCACGCGGCCGGTGCTGGGGCTGATGGGCAGGAAGGGGCTGTAGGTCGCCCGGCGTTCCTCGCCCAGGGTCGGCAGCATCACGCCCATGATCTCGTCATAGTGGCGCAGCACGGCCAGCAGGGCGTGGTCGAACCGGCCGGAGGTGTACCAGTCGGTGCTGCTCTGGAACTCGTACTCGAAGCCGTAGCTGTCGAGGAAGGCGCGCAGGCGGGCGTTGTTGTGGTGGCCGAAGCTCTCATGCGTGCCGAAGGGGTCCGGCACCTTGGTCAGCGGCTTGCCCAAATGCTCGGCCACCATCTCCCGGTTGGGGATGTTGTCCGGCACCTTGCGCAGGCCGTCCATGTCGTCGGAGAAGGCGAACAGGCGGGTGGGCACGCCCGGCGCCAGCCGCTGGAAGGCCTGGCGCACCATGGTGGTGCGGGCCACCTCGCCAAAGGTGCCGATGTGCGGCAGGCCCGAGGGGCCATAGCCGGTCTCGAACAGGACATAGCCTTTGGGCGGGGCCTTGTCGCCGTAGCGCGCGACCAGTTTGCGCGCCTCCTCAAACGGCCAAGCCTTCGCCTCGCGTGCCAGTTCCTGTTCCGTCGCCATCGCGGTCACTCACGTCAATTCGGATGTGGAAAATCCCGCCCGGCCTTGCGGATGCCGAATCGGGGCTCGGCACCCTAGGCGGGAGCGGGGGGAGCGGTCAATCCGGGGTCTAGGCGGCCCCGCCCTGCGCCGCCGGTTCCCCTTCGCCATTTTCTTGCTCCTGGGGATCATAGACCCAGCGCCGGCGCGCCTCGCCCAGGGTGCCGGTGGCGATGGCCTCGCGCACGTCGCGCAGCAGCCGGTTCATGGTGGCGACGTTGTGGATGGACAGCAGCTGCATGGCCAGCAACTCACCCGCCTTCAGCAGGTGGTGGATATAGGCGCGGCTGAAATTGCTGCAGGCGTAGCAGTCGCAGGCCGGGTCGATGGGGTTGGGATCCTCGCGGAAGCGGGAATTGCGCATGTTCAGCCGCTCCCCCTTCGCCTTGGGCGCCAGGGCCCAGCCGTGGCGGGCGATGCGGGTGGGGCTGACGCAGTCGAAGGTGTCGATGCCCTGGACCACGCCGGCGAAAATGTCGCGGATGCCGCCGATGCCCAGCAGATGCACCGGCCGGTCAGGATGGGTGTGCGGCATGGTCATGGCCACCACCTCATCCATCTGCGCGGTGTTGGCGCCCAGGCTGCCGCCCACGGCCGTGCCGAAGAAGGGGCGGTCCTTGGTGTATGTCGCGCTTTCCTTGCGCAAATCCTCGTACACCCCGCCCTGGATGATGCCGTAGAGCGCCTGGGGCAGGCCGTTGTAGCTCATGCCCCCGCCCTTGGCGAATTCCTTCAAGGACCGGTCGCCCCAGCGGTGGCTCAGCGCCATGGACTTGGCGGTGTAGGCGCGATCGACATGGAAGGGCGTGCACTCGTCGAACTGCACGATCAGGTCGGCGCCCAGCTTGCGCTGGATGTCGATGGATAACTCAGGCGACAGGAACAGCTTCTCGCCGTTCATGTAGCTGCGGAAGGTGGCGCCCTTCTCGGTGATCTTCAGCAGGGTGGTGTCGCGCGTCTGGGTGCGGCGCCCCTTGATCTCATCCGCCACCGAGCCGTGGCCCATGGAGAAGATCTGGAAGCCGCCCGAGTTGGTCAGCATGGGACCGTCCCAGCCCATGAAGCGGTGCAGGCCGCCCATCTTGGCGATGATGTCGGCGCCCGGCTGGATCATCAGGTGATAGGTGTTAGACAGGATGATGTCCGTCTTCTCCGCCCGCATCTGCGCCGGGGTGACGCCTTTGATCGACGCCTTGGTGCCGCAGAAGATGAAGTTGGGGGTGGAGATGGTGCCGTGCGGCGTGGTCAGCCGGCCTAGGCGCGCCCGGCTGTCGGGGGCCTTGTGGGTGATCTCGAAGGAGAACCCGGGGTAGGCGGTGGGCAGATCGGACATGGGGACGGACTCTGAGGCCAAGGAAACGAAAAAGGGGTCAGGCGGCCTTCGCGGGCTGGGGCCGGCCCGTGAGATGGGGGGCCAGCGCCCGGCGCGACAGGTACATGAAGGGGGTGTCCAACAGGCTGGCGGCCACCCGCATCAGATAGGTGCCCAGGATGTAGGTGAACACCAGGGCGTGCCAGTCCACCGGCGTCTCGGCGAAGACGCGCCAGGCCAGCAGGCTGAAGACGGTGTTGTCGATCAGCGCCGACACCATGGTGGAGCCGTTGTTGCGCAGCCACAGGTGCCGCTGCCCCGTCGCCCCCCGGATCTTCTGATAGATCCAGACGTCGCACAGCTGGCTGGCCAGATAGGAGGCCATGCCCGACAGGAACAGGGCCGGGGCCGGCAGGAACAGGGCCGACAGATGGTCTTGCGTCGACAGCGCCCAGGCCATGTCCTCCCCCGCCTGGTCCGCCGTCATGGGGCGGAAACCCAGGGTGATCAGCATCATCAGCGTGAACAGCAGATAGCCCGCGAAGCTGAGATAGATGCCGCGCCGTGCCGCCTCCCGCCCGTAATGCTCGGTCAGGATGTCGGTGGCGAGATAGGTTGAGCTGAACAGGATCGTGCCCATGGCCACGGGGTGTTCGTAGAAGGGGAATTGAACCGCCTTCAACACCTCGACGTTGGCGCCGATGATGGCGACGATGATGTAGATATAGAGACCGGACTGTCCGAACAGCCGGGCCAGCGCCAAAATGGCGCTGAAACAGAACAGCATCTGACCCACCAGCAACAGGGCTGGCGGCAGGCCGTTCAGGAAATCGACGAGAGCGGCAGGCGAGAGCGTCATGGATGTGAGGCCCCAGCCCGCGGGCAAGGCGATCGTCACGCGGGAATGCCAATAAGCCGCAGGCGGGCCTGTCGGATGGCATTCGTCACAAGGATCGGGGCGGCACCCGGTGGGGCCGCCCCATTCCCGGAAGGCGTGCGATGCTTAGGCGGCGGCCTTGGCGGCCAGGACCTTGGCGATGCGGCGCTTCACGCGGCGCGCATCCAGCGACAGCTCGCTGTCCTTCATGTCCAGCAGGGCGCTGTCCAGGCCGCCCTTGTGCTCGATCGTGCGGATGCCCTTGGTGGACAGGCGCAGACGGACCATGGTGCCCAGCGCGTCGCTCAGCAGCGAGGTCTCCTGGAGGTTGGGCAGGAAACGCCGACGGGTCTTGTTGTTGGCATGGCTAACGTTGTTGCCGAACTGCAGACCTTTGCCGGTCACATCGCACTTGCGGGCCATTGGAGCACCTTCACGGAATAACAAGAATGACAACCCCGGCGCACACCGCTCCGGAGGGAAGCGGCGATATAACCGAAGGGGCAGCGGAGAGTCAAGGGCACCCCTGGAAAAACCAGGGGCCAGTCGTCGGCATCCCTGCCATGGCCTAATGGGAATGAGGCATAGAACAGAGGCCGGCGGCCACGGGGCGTTACGGATGACCAGTTGGCCGCCCGGAGTCAAGGCCGCACCGCCTTTTCTTGAGCGTTGGGCGGGGCCTATTCGTCGGAAACGATTCCCAGTGCCGGGGACATCCCGGCGCCACGGTTCCTTTTTCTCGCGCCTTACGCCTCACGCCGGAACCGGGCCAGCAGGTCGCGCGCCGCCATGGCCGGTGTCTGGGTTCCGGCCGTCACCGCCAATTCGGCCTCCGGCAGGCGGGCGCGCACGGCGGCATCGCCGGTGAAGGCGGCCAGCAGGCTTTCGCGAATCTCGTTCCACATCCAGGCGCGCGCCTGCTCGGCGCGGCGGCCGTCCAGCCGGCCGCTGGCGGTCTGGGCGTCGCGGAAGCGGACGATGGTGTCCCAAACCCCGTCCACCCCCTGGTTGGTCAGGGCGGAGCAGCTCAGCACCGGCACGGTCCAGTCGGGCACCGCCGGGCGCAGCAGGGCCAGGGCGTGGCGGTACTCCGCCACCGCGTGGCGGGCCTGGGCCACCAGGTCGCCATCGGCCTTGTTCACCACCACCAGGTCGGCCAGCTCCACGATGCCTTTCTTCAGTCCCTGCAGTTCATCGCCGCCCGCCGGCAACAGCAGCAGCAGGAACAGGTCCACCATGTCGGCCACCGCCGTCTCCGACTGGCCCACGCCCACCGTCTCCACCACGACGACGTCGAAGCCGGCGGCCTCGCACAACAGCATGGCCTCGCGCGTGCGCCGGGCGACCCCGCCCAGGGTGCTGCCGGCGGGAGAGGGGCGGATGAAGGCCGCCGGGTCGCGCGACAGCTGTTCCATGCGGGTCTTGTCACCCAGGATGGACCCGCCGGTGCGTTGGCTGGACGGGTCGATGGCCAGCACGGCGACCTTGTGCCCCCGGCCGATGACGTGCAGGCCGAAGGCTTCGATGAAGGTGGACTTGCCCACGCCCGGCACGCCGGTGATGCCCACCCGCACCGACCGCCCGGCATGGGGCAGCAGGCGGGCCAGCAGGGCGTCGGCCTGGGCGCGGTGATCGGCGCGGGTCGATTCGATCAGGGTGATGGCCCGCGCCAGGGCCCGTCGATCCCCCGCCAGCAGCGGTTCCGCCAGACCGGTCGGATCAGCGGGCGACTCGGGGTGCAGGGGGATGTCGGCGTTCATGACGCAACCGGCCTCAGGCAAAGGGTCCTTCGACGGTCCATACCCCAGAACTTTGGTCCGGGCGATTGCCGATGTCAAAAACGGTCCATCCGTTGGCTATCGCCTTGGTGGTCATTGGCGTGCGGCATGCAGCAGACGCAGTATCCGCACCGTGTCGCCGGCCACTTGATAGATCATGATGTAATTGGGATGGAGAACCAATTCACGAGTTCCAGCGACGCGGCCCGGCCGCCCGGCGCCATGATTCTTGGCCAAGAGAATGGCCCTTTTAGAGAAAAGATCGTCCAAAGCCAAAGCCCCTGCCCAAGCTTTCCTGGGCGATATACTCCCGAATATGCTTCCGGTTGACGGTCGCGGAACGCGTCCAGATCAGCTTCACGAGGCAAAACCGGCCAGCTTGCGCCGGGCCTCAGCCCGCCATGCTTCCGCTTCCGCCTCCACCTCTTCCACCGATACCGTGTCACCGGCATTGGCTTCATCGATACCTGCCTGGACCTCAGCCCGGAACCAAGCATTGTAGTCGGCGGCTTCCTGCTGCTTTCGCACGAAATCGCGCATGTAATCCCGGAGCAATTGCGCGCCGGTGCGGTCATTGGCCTTGGCTGCTTCCGCGAACGCGGCTTTCAGAGTTTCGTCCACCCGGAAAGTGAAGGTCGTTTCGGTCATCGCAGGGCCCATGTGTTACAGCGCATGTACACTGTAACACGTCGCCATCACCCCATGACAGGTTCGGCGGTAGCGGCGCCCACAGCATCCTCCGGCACCGGGTCCGCCGTTTGCTGCCGCGCCCACAGCTCGGCATAGGCGCCGCCCAGGGCCAGCAGGTCGGCGTGGCGGCCGCGTTCGCGCACCCGGCCCTCCTCCAGCACGATGATCTCGTCCGCCTCCACCACGGTGGACAGGCGATGGGCGATGACCAGGGTGGTGCGGCCGCGGCTGACCTCGCGCAGGTTGCGCTGGATTTCGCGTTCGGTATGGGTGTCGAGGGCGCTGGTCGCCTCGTCGAACATCAGGATGGGCGGGTCCTTCAGGATGGTGCGGGCGATAGCCACGCGCTGCTTCTCGCCGCCTGACAGTTTCAGGCCACGTTCGCCCACCATGGTTTCCCAGCCGTCGGGCAACCCGGCGATAAAGCCGTCGATGTGGGCCAGGACCGCCGCGTGCTCCACCTCCGCCTGGGTGGCGCTGGTGCGGCCATAGGCGACGTTGTAGCGGATGGTGTCGTTGAACAGCACCGTGTCCTGCGGGACGATGCCGATGGCGGCGCGCAGGCTGGCCTGGGTGACCTGGGATATATCCTGCCCGTCGATCAGGATGCGGCCGCCGTTGGCGTCGTAGAAGCGGAACAGCAGGCGCGACAGGGTGGATTTGCCGGCACCGCTGGGGCCCACGATGGCCACGGTGCGGCCGGCGGGCACGGTGAAGCTGACGCCCTTCAGGATGGGGCGGCGCGGGTCATAGCCGAAGGACACGTCCTCGAACCGCACCTCGCCGCCGCTGACGGCCAGGGGTCGGGCGCCGGGGGCGTCCGCCACCTCGCGGTCCACGGCCAGCAGGACGAACATCTTCTCCATGTCGATCAGGGCTTCCTTCACCCCGCGATAGACGAAGCCGAAGATGTTCAGCGGCTGGTACAGCTGCAGCAGGTAGGTGTTGACCAGCACGAAATCGCCCAGGGTCAGGGTGCCGGACTGGATGCCGCCGGCCGCCATCCACATGACGGCCACCAGGCCCGAGGCGATGATGAAGCTCTGCCCGACGTTCAGCACCGATAGCGAGGTCTGGGTGCGCACCGCCGCCTGCTCATAGACCTTCAGCGCGCGGTCGTAGCGCTGCGCCTCATGCTCCTCATTGCCGAAGTACTTCACCGTCTCATAGTTCAGCAGGGTGTCGATGGCGCGGGCACTGGCCTTGGTATCGCTGTCCACCATCTGGCGGCGGATGCGGGTACGCCAGTTGGAGACGATGACGGTGAAGGCGATGTAGCCCGCCACCGCCGTGAAGGTGACGAGGGCGAACCAGATATTGAACAGGCGCCACAGGATGCCGGTGACCAGCAGGATTTCCAGCACCGTGGGCAGGATGTTGAACAGGGCGGTGGACAGCAGGGTCTCGATGGCCTTGGTGCCACGCTCGATGGAGCGGGACAGGCCGCCCGTCTGCCGTTCCAGGTGGAAGCGCAGCGACAGGCCATGCAGGTGGCGGAACACGGTCAGCGCCGCCTTGCGCATGGCGCGCTGGGCCACCCGCTCGAACACGCTGTCGCGCAATTCGCCAAAGGCCAGGGACAGCACGCGGGCCAGGCCATAGGACAGGATGGCCAGCACCGGCACCACGGCGGCGTTGGCCTTGATGCCCTCGCCCAGCTGGTCCACCGCGTGCTTGTAGAACACCGGGATGGTGACGCTGGCCGCCTTGGCGCCCAGCAGCAGCAGCATGGAGATGACCACCCGGCCGCGCGTGCCCCAGTCACCGGCCGGCCAGATGTAGGGCAGCAGCGTGGCCAGCGCCTTGGCCTCCCCCATCTGCGGGCGGGTGGGGCGGGGCTCCGGCGCGCCGGGGATGGGCGCGGGATTCGCGGTTGGGGCGGTGGCGGTTGTCTGGGTCATCAGGTCTAGATGGGGCGGTGGGATGGACAGCGACAGGGGCGGATGTGTGTCAGGGCGGGGGACGGCCATGCTCCGCGGCGGGGCCTCAGCGGCGGTCGTTCAGCAATTGGCGGATGGCTTCGGCCAGCAGGCGGTAGGCGCGGTCGTCGCCCTTGTCGGCGGCGGCGGCGGCCTTGTCCGCCTGGGCACGGAAGCGGGCATAGCCCTGGTCGCGCCGCAGGCTGTCACGGGCGCCGGCCGCCAGCACCGCATCCAGGCTGGAGGGTAGCTCCCCATCCGGGGGCGGTGTCTTGGATGGTTTGGCTGTTTTAGCTTTGAAGGGGGGCATTGGGATGTGCCCTTTCGCGGGAACCGTGTGGACCCATCATGCCCTGATCAGGGCGATATCGCCAGCGACGGGCCCGGCGGCACCTGGCGGTCGGGCGGGAAGACGACGGTGACGCGAGTGCCCCCGTCTGCGGGGCATTCGACGTGCAGGGTGCCGCCGTGCAGGTCCATCAGCCGGCGGACGATGAACAGGCCCAAGCCGCTGCCGCCATGGCGCCGCCGCAGCGAGGGTTCGGCCTGCAGGAAGGGCTGGGTGCCCAGGTTTTCCAGCACATAGCGGGAGATGCCGGGGCCGGTGTCGGTGACCGACAGGGCCAAGCCATCGCTCCGGATCTCCCCCGCCACCGTCACCCGCCCGCCGTCGGGCGTGAACTTCACCGCGTTGCCCACCAGGTTCAGCAGCACCTGACGCAGGGCGGTGGGATCCAGCATGGCGTGCAGCCCCTCGGTGCCGGGGGCCACGGTGATGTCCAGATGGCGCTGAAGGTTGCCCGCCTGGATTTGACGCACGGCCACCGCGACTTCCGCCGCGATGTCCACCACCTTGTCCTCCAGCTCGAACCGGCCGGCCTCCATGCGGGCCACGTCCAGGATGTCGTTCACCAGTTCCAGCAGATGCAGGCCGCTGACCCGGATGTCCTCGGCATAGTCGGCATAGCGCGGGTCGCCCACCGGGCCGTAGGTCTGCTGGGTGATCAGCTCGCTGAAGCCGATGATGGCGTTGAGGGGGGTGCGCAACTCATGGCTCATGCTGGCCAGGAAGGCCGTCTTGCTGCGGCTGGCCATTTCCGCGTCGTGCCGCGCCCGGGCCAGTTGGCCTTCCGTTTCCTTGCGCGCGGTGATGTCCATCAGCGATCCCAGAAGCCGGATTGGCCGGCTGGGGTCTTCGGCCAGCGCGGCCGCGGGCCAGACGCCCTGGCCGCGCACATGGAACCACCGGGTCACGCCATCCGCGCAGACCATGGGAAGCTCCAGGTCGAAAGGGCGGCGCAAGCGCAGGGCGCCACGCACATGGGCAAAGGCCCGTGCCCGCTCCGCCCTGGGGATCATGCCCAGCACGCGTCGTGGGGCGACCGCTCCCGTCGGCAGGCGCAGCAGGGTCAGGGCCTGGCCGGACAGATGCAGGCTGCCGTCGCCCAAGTGCCAGTCCCAGATGCCGACGGCGGAGCCGGCGGTGGCCAGCTCATACCGTTCCTTTTCCTGGCGTACCCCCTCCGCCGCCAAATGTTGGGCCGTCAGGTCCAGGGCCATGCCGACATAGCCCATCCGCTCCCCCTCGCGGGCGGTGACCGGCACCGCCTCGCACAGGACCCAGACGACGCGGCCATCATGCCGGCGGATGCGGAATTCCTCGGCGAAGCGTTCGCCGGCCTGGGTCGCGGCCAGCCAGCGGGACTGCGCCCGTTTGTGGTCCTCGGGATGGATCAGCCACCATTCCCAGCTGCCCCCCGGGTCCAGTTCCGCCGGCAGGCCGGAAATTTCGCGCAGGCGGGGGTTGCGGTAGGTGATCTGGCCATCGGCATCGACATGGAAGATGCCGACGGGGGCCATCTCCGCCAGGGCGCTGTACCGCGCCTCGCTAAGGGCGAGGTCGCGCGTCTTGCGCGCATCGACCGCCAGGGCGCGCAGCAACACCCGGTGCAGCAGCAGGGCCGTCACCAGGACGAAGCCCACACCTTTGACCGGCGCCAGCCAGGCGGCGTGGGCGCGGCCCAGCACCGTCTCCAGGAAAATGTCGGACCCTAAGACCCACACCCCGCCGAACACGGCGTAGCCCAGGCAAATCCGTGTCGCCGCCCCCAACCGCACCCCGTGTCCGTCCTTTTCGCCTGGCCGTCCGCCCTCTCGGCCGCACCCCCTCGAAAGATCAGGGGTCAGGTCGGCTGGCTTCTACCAACGGGCATACTGTAGGCACGGGCTACGGTCCCGTGCAATCTGTGGAAAAGCGGGCGGCGGAAAAGGGGGCGGCAGGATAGTCGGAATGGCTGAGCAGGCGGCGGCGGGTCACTCCCCACCCAGCACCACCTCGCCATTGCCGGACTTGCCAATCCGGGGGGTGCCGGTGTGCTTGGCCACCGTGATGGTGCCGCCGCCGCCCATGAACAGGTTGGGGTCCTTGGCGGTGCCGTCGAAGGTGAAGTCGCCCTGGCCCAGGACGGCGACCTTCAGGGCGCTGGCGTTGCCATCGTTGATGTGCACATCGCCCTTGCCGTTGATGACCGTCTCGATCACGCCGTCCACGCGGTCGGCGGAGACATCGCCATTGCCGTAGATGGCCAGGCGCAAGGTCTTGTCGACGGTGCCCAGCGATACGTCGGCCTGGCCCATCACCCGGATCTCCGCGTCGGCGGCGTGGCCCACATGCAGGTCACCACGGCCCGCGATGATGAATTTCAGCGATTCCGCCACATCGTCGACGCTGAGGTCGGCGCTTTCGACGATGTTGGCCTGCAGCGACTTGACCTTCTTCAGCGTCACCTGGGCCTTGCGCACGTCCAGCACGACGTCGCCGTCCAGGTCGCCATCCACGGACAACTCCCCGGACAATCCGGCGGCCACCAGCTTGGTCTTGGCGGGAACGGTGATGGTCAGCTCCGTCGACCGGCCGCTGCCCGACACCTGCAGGGCGCCATCCTCCGCCGCGGCGCGCACGGCCCCGCCGCTGGCCGAAATGGCGATGGTGGTGGCGCTGCTGGACGGGTGGATGATGGTGTTGCCGGCCAGGTTGGACAGGTTCACCACCTGCTGCGCCGGAAACTCCTGGCTGCTTTCGCTCAAGGCGCGGGCGTCCCGGGCGGCGGCCCGCGCGGCCATCGCTGCGGCCTTGGCCTGCTGCTTGATGGACTCGACGTCCAGGCCCTTCATCGCCTCTTCCACGTCGCGGCGGATCTGGTCGGCGTCGGCCCGGCTGATGGGGGCGGCCGCCGGTGCCGGCGACGCGGGAGATATGGGCGGGATCGGTGGGATCGGCGGGATGGGGGGAATGGGCGGAATGCCGCCATCCATCTTCACGATCTTGACCGAGTGGGACGGGCTGTGGCTGCCGAACAGCATGAAGCCCAGCGAGCCGACGGCCACCAGGGCGGCGATGACGCCACCGGCGGGAATGCCCGGCGTCAGGCGCGGACGGGAGGGGAGGGCACTGGTTTCCATGGGACGCACCCTGCGCGACATCGTAGAACTCCCCCGACTATTGGCCACTTGGTCCCACCCTGTCCGCAACGTTTGCCTAAGCGTTACACTTTTAACCCGGCTGTTACACGCCCGCCAGAGGTGGTGAACCAAGGGGGGCACGCCGGGAGGAGCATGCCAGCGGGGGCGGTCACCAGCCCAGACGGTTCATGGCGCCGCTGATGGTCAGGCCCGCCCGGGCGGCGATCTCCGCCAGCCGGTCCAGGTCGGGCAGGTCGGCCAGCGGGTCGGCGACGCCCAGTTCCTCGCGGTGGATGCCGCCGGTGATCAGCAGGCCGTCGATGCCGGCGGCGTTGGCGCCGGCCATGTCGGTGCGCAGGCTGTCCCCCACCGCCAGGATGCGCTGGCGTGGAATATCACCCAAAAGGTCGAAGCAGCGGGCGTAGACCCCGGGATAAGGCTTGCCGTGCTGGCGCACGTCGCCGCCCAGTTCCTCATAACGCCGCGCCAGCTCCCCGGCGCAAATCACCAGTTGCGGCCCGACATGCACCACCAGGTCCGGGTTGGCGCAGACCATGGGCAGCTTCAGCGCGGCGCAGGCCGCCAGGATGGGCTCGTAATCCGCCAGCGACTCGCTGAAATCGACGATGCCGGTGTTGAGGACGAAGTCCGCGTCCTCCGGCCGGTCGACCTTGATACGGCCGGGCAGGTCGAGATAGACGCCGGCGTCCCGGTCGGGGCCGATGTGCAACAGCGTCGGCCCCAGGGCGGCGTGCCAGGCGTCCGGCGGGTCGCGCAAGGCGTCGTGCGTGGCCTCGCCCGAGGTCAGCAGCGCATCGTAATGGTCCGGCGTCAGGCCCATCTCCGTCAGCCGGTCGGCGGCGGCGTCCACGCGGCGCGGGGCGTTGGACAGCAGGCAGACGCGCTTGCCCCGGGCGCGCAGGGTCTTCAGGCACTCCGGCACCCCCGGATAGGGGGCGATGCCGTCATGCACCACCCCCCACAAATCCAGGATGAATCCGTCGTAACGGTCCGCCAGGTGCGACAGGCCGGTGTGCAGGGGAATGGCGGTCATAGGGCTCTAATCTCAGGATGGCAGGCGGCGGGCCATGCGCGGCTCGCCGAACAGGTAGCCCTGGCCGAAATCGATGAACAGATCCAAAAGGTCCAGCAACTGCTGGTCGGTTTCGATCTTTTCCACGATCAGGTCGATGTTGTTCCGGTCCAATTGGCGTTTCAGCAGGGTCACCTTGTCGGGGTTGGCGAAGCGGCCGTCCGGGTCCAGCAGGCGGGCGGCATCCAATTTGACGAAGCGGATCTCATGCGCCGCCAACTGGTCCCAATCGACGTCGAAGCGGTCGACCTGGTCCATGGAAAAGCGGAAGCCCAGGCTGCGCAGCCCGTCCAGGAAGCCGGTGGCGAAAACATCGCCCTGCATCAGGTCGGCCTGGCTGAGTTCGAAGATGATCTTCTGCACCAGGTTGGGGTGCTGCCCCATGAACTGCACGAACTCCTGCATGAAGGTGCCGTCGTTCAGCGTGGCGGCGGAGATGTTGCAGAAGAAGCCCACGTTCTGGTGGCGCTTCTCCGTCTCGCGCAGCAACTGGACGCAGCGGAACAGCAGCAGGTTGTCGATGGGCGCCATCAGCTTGTGACGCGCGGCCACACCCAGGTAACGGTCCGGCGTCAGGTAACTGCCGTCCTCCAGCCGGATGCGGGAGAAGACCTCGTAAAAGCGATGCTTGCGCTGCGGCAGGCTGACGATGGGCTGCAGGAAGATGTCCACCCGGTCCGACCGCAACGCCTCTCGGATGCCGTTCATCACGGCGCTGTCGTTCTCCGCCGCCGGTTCCTGCCCCGGCAGGGGACCGTAGGCGGAACCCAGGGTGGGCGTGGCTAGGGTGGACGTCGTGGGCGCGCGCGGGGCCGCCGGAGTGTTCGCCAGGCTTGTCGCCGCACTGATGGGCACCGGCGCTTGCGGCGGGACGGTCCCCCCGCCGGCATCTGGTCGGCCAGGGTGCGTAGCATGCGGGCGTCGCTGACCACGGCGGCCACGGCGCCGCCGGCCTCGGCGCTGGGACGCACCAGCCGGTCCAGGGCCGCCAGCACGTCACGCTGCCGGTCCAGCAGGCGGTCCAGCCGGTCTTCCAGCCGCTCCGCCTGTTCCATGCGGGCGTAGAACTCATGCAGCAGGCCACCGAAGACGAAGACCACCAGGCCCAGCAGCAGGCCGTAGGAACGGTCCACCCCCACGCCGGCCAGCGGCAGGGCCAGGGCGACGGCCACCGCCACGGCGACATAGCAGGCGGCGAAGATGATATGGCGCAGCACCGTCATCGCGCCGTCCCCGGTTTACCCGGAAGCCGGCTGTCCGGCTCGTCGCCGTCCCCCATCTGGTTGACTTGGTTGTAAAGCTTCTGCAGATAGGCGAAGTCCGCAGCGAACAGGTCTTCGATCACCTTAGTGTTGATCATGTCCAGCGTGCCCAGGCGCACCACCACCCGCGACAGGACGATGATGGTGAGATAGCTGGGATTGGCCTGCACCCGGTGGTCCTTCAGCGGCAGGATCTCGTCCCCGGCGGTGGCCAGGCGCATGACGCCGTTCCGGTGCAGGGTGCCGTCGCCGTCGCGATAGCCGATGGGCAGGGTGAATTCGAATTCCGTGCTGATGACCGACATGTCCCCTCCCAAATTCGCCCGGCGCTCCCGGTCCTTGCCGTCAGGCCGCCGGTGCCGGTGTGTGATCCGCCCCCACGGCTTCGTTGATGCTGGTGAAGCCGTCGCGGCGCAGCAGGGCGGCCAAGTCGCGCTTGATGGCGGTCACCAGGCCCGGACCCTGGTAGATCAGGGCGGAGTATACCTGCACCAGGCTGGCGCCGGCGCGGATCTTGGCATAGGCCTGCGCGCCGGAGCCCACGCCGCCCACGCCCACCAGGGGCAGCTTGCCCCCCGTCAGGCGGTAGAAATCGCGCAGCACGGCCGTCGACTTGTCGAACAGCGGTTGGCCGCTCAGGCCCCCCGCCTCCGCCCGGTGCGCCGGGCTCAGGCTGTCCGGCCGGTCCAGGGTGGTGTTCGACACGATCAGGCCGTCGATGCCGCTGGCCAGCGCCACCTCGGCCACGTCCAGCTTGTCATCCGCCGTCAGGTCTGGCGCCACCTTCAGCAGCAGGGGCGTGCGGTGGGCCCCTCGCGCTTCCAGACAGGCGGCCAGCAGGTCGGTCAGCGCCTGCCGCCCCTGCAGGGAGCGCAATCCGGGCGTGTTGGGGGAAGAGACGTTGACCACCAGGTAATCGGCCAGCGGCGCCAGGCGGCGGATGCCGATGGCATAGTCGCTGGCCGCATCCGCCGTGTCCTTGTTCTTGCCGACATTGGCTCCCAGGATGCCGGTGCGGCCCAGGCCGCGCCTGTCCTCCAGCCGCCGGGCGAAAGTCTCCAGCCCCTCATTGTTGAAGCCGAAGCGGTTGATGACGCCGTCGACCTCCACGGCGCGGAACAGGCGGGGCTTGGGGTTGCCCGGCTGTGGCCGGGGCGTCACGGTGCCGGCCTCCACCAGGCCGAAGCCCAGGGCCAGCATGGCGTCCGGCACCCGCGCATTCTTGTCGAAGCCGGCGCCCAGGCCCACGGGATTGGGGAAGTTCAGGCCGAAGACCGTCTGTGCCAGGGCCGGGTCGTCCGCGCCGCCGGCGCCGAACAGCCCAGGCGGCACGGCGCCAACCTTCAGCAGGTTGATGGTCAGGTCGTGCGCCCGCTCGGCATCCAAGGCGAACAGCAGCGGGCGGGCAAGGCGGTAGGCCAGGCTCATCAGGTCATCCCCCCCGTCTCACCGAGCAGGACATGGTCCGGGAAGACATGGCGTCCGTCCTCACCCAGGGGCAAGGGGTCGGCCCGCAGCACCGCGCTCACCGGCAGGCCGCCATATAAGTGGGGGAACAGCTGCCCCCCGCGTGAGGGTTCATACTTCAACGCATCGCCCAGGGGGGCTGGATCCACCGTCAGGATCAGCAGGCCGGTCTGGCCGGCGCGATGCTTGGCGGCGCTCTCCACGATCTGGGTGGCGGTGGAGAAATGGATGAAGCCGTCGGCCTGGTCCTGCGAGGACCCGGCATAGACACCGACGGCCAGGGCCGCCAGCCATTCATCCGCGCGGCACATATGGAAAATCACATCATTCATGCTGTCGTCCCCATCTTGGCGCCGACCCTAGAGCAGATCGCCCCAATGTGGAATCACCTTTGGACCTGAAATTGCTCGCCGACGGACCGGGCCGCATCGCCATTGCGGCCGGTAGCAGGTTGGGAAAATGTGTGAGTCGCAAATTGAGAAGAACGGCGCAGGTGTCGTCGCAAAATGATAATGCCGTGAGGGGGAAATTTTGTGACGGCCGGCGCGACGCAAACGGAAAGCCGCCTGATGCCTACGGAAAGCACCGGCGTCGCTGTTGCGCTCAACCTTGGATCGTCGTGGCACCGCTCTTGCGTGTGGTAGGGGCACACGCAATCGAGGGGAACGGAACCATGAGCCTGCTGGACGCGCCGCATCGTGATGAAACCCTGAGCGCCGGCTTTCTGACGCTGGGCGCCTCTTTGGCGGGCGCCCCCACCACCCATACCCAGGCCCCCCTGAAGCCCACCACCGAAATGCTGGCGGCCGGCGCCCGCGCCGGTGGCGTCAGTGTCGCCACCGCCTGGGCCATCTACACGTCTATGCTCAAGTCAGCTTGAGGCCGACGGGGATGCTCAAGTCGGCCTGACGCCAAGCGATCAGCCTGGATTCAGTCCAAGTCGAAGCCGTGCAGGTGGAAAGGCTCGTCGCCCCACGGGTCATCGTGCGGCGACGCCGGTTTGGGCGCGGCCGGCAGCGATAGCGGCGGCAGGGCGATGTCCGGGGCTTGCCCCGGCACACGCAGGAACTCGCGCGTGATGCGCACGGCCTCGGCCAGGCCCACGCGTTGCGGCTCGACCCCGCCGGGGAAGGCGCCTTTCAGGCGGCTGGGCATCATCGGGTCCAGCAGGACGAACACGCCCGTATCGTCCGCCCGCCGCACCAGCCGGCCGAATGCTTGGCGCAGCCGCAGCCGGGTGATCATGTCGTCGTAATGCCGCCGGCGGGCGGTGCGGTCGAAATAATCGCGCCGCGCCTTGTGCAGGATGTCGGGCCGGGGCCAGGGCACGCGGTCGAAGACGATCAGGCGCAGGGACCGGCCGGGTACGTCCACGCCGTCGCGCACAGCGTCGGTGCCTAGCAGGCAGGCGTTGTCCTCCCCCCGAAAGATGTCCACCAGCGTGGCCACGTCCAGCCCGTCCAGGTGCTGGGACAGCAGCGGCAGGCCCGCGGCCTCCAGCGGCGCGCCGATGCGCTCATGCACCGCGCGCAGGCGCTGCACCGCCGTGAACAGGCCGATGGCGCCCCCGCCGGACGCCAGGAACAGCTCGCGATAGGCGGCGGCCACCTGGGCCAGGTCGTCCTTGCGCACGTCGTTGACGATCAGCACCCGCGTCTGGTTGGCGTAGTCGAAGGGGGACGGCACCTGGGCGCGCAGGGCGGGGCGGGGCAGGTGGACCGCGCCGGTGCGTACCTGGGCCGCCTGCCAGTCCGCCTCCACATCGCCCGTGCCGTCCGTCAGGGTGGCGGATGTCATGACCAAGCCGTGGGCCTGCGCGCCCAGGATCTGGGCCAGGGGCCAGGTCGGGTCCACCCAGTGGCGGTACATGCCCACGTCCAGGTCGCGCCCGTCCTGCCGCTCCACCCCGAACCAGTCGACGTAGCGGTTGGGCGTCTCCTCGGCCAAGGCCGCCAGCATCTGGCGCCAGCCGCCGATCTCGTTGGCCGACCGGCGCTTCAGGCTCCGGGCGATGGCGTCGATGCGCCGGCGCGTGTCGCTCTCCAGCTCATCCGACTCGTCGTCCAGCCGCTCGCGCAGCCGGTCGGCCAGCGCCTCCAGCGGGGCGGACAGCTCACCCAGGGCGGCGGACAGGGCCTGCGCCGCCTCCAGCACCCCGTCCACCAGGGGCTGGACCTCCACCTCCAGGCTGTAGGGATTGTCGGGCCCGTGGGCGCGGGCATAGACCTGGGCGCGCACCTGGGCCAGGAAGGCCTCCGTCGGGCCCACGGGCTCCCCCCGCCCACGCGCTGCGGCCAGGCCTCACCCGGCAGGGTGCGGGCGGCGCGGGCGATCTCATCCAGCAGGCGGTTGGCGTGGTCATCGCCGCCGATCAGATCCTCCACCCGGCGGCGCAGGCCGCGCGCCCGGCTGCGCCCGCCGCTCTCGGCGCCCAGCAGCCAGCGGCGCAGCTCCGCCGTCTCGAACCCCGTCAGGTGGCCGGCGAAGGCGTTGTCGGCGGCGTCGAAGACATGGTGGCCCTCATCGAAGACATAGCGGGTGGGGATATAGGCGTCGTCCCCACCGCCCAGCGCCGCCTGGATCATGACCAGGGCGTGGTTGGCGATGACGATGTCGGCCCGCCTGGCCCGGCGCACGCTCTTCTCGATGAAGCACTTGGTGTAGTGGCTGCAGGCGCTGTAGACGCATTCGCCCCGCCGGTCGGCCAGCGCCAGGGTGCGGCCCTTGCCCAGCAGGTCGACCAGCCAGCCGGGGAAGTCGCCGCCCTGCATGTCGCCGTCGCGGGTGGCGGCCGCCCAGCGCGCCATCAGGCCGATGGCCACGGCGTACTGCGGGTTGGCGGTGGCGACGCCGGCCGCCTCCTCCAGGTTCAGCAGGCACAGGTAATTCTCCCGCCCCTTGCGGATCACGACCTTACGCGCCTTGGTGGCCGGGTCGCGGTGCAGGCGGTCCATCTCCTTGTCGATCTGGTGCTGCAACTGGCGGGTGTAGGTGGAAATCCAGACGGGGCCCTTGTTTTTCTCCGCCCACACCGTGGCCGGCGCCAGGTAGCCCAAGGTCTTGCCCACGCCCGTGCCCGCCTCCGCCAGCACCATATTGGGCTCGCCCTCCATATCGCGGGGGGTGAAGGCGGTGGAGACGGCGCTGGCATAGTCCGACTGCTGCGGCCGGGGCTCCGCCTGCTGACCGTTCATCACCAGGTCGGCCAGGCGGCGGCGGGCCTCGGCCGGCTCCACCGGCAGATGGCCGGGCGGCGGCTCCGGCGCCTCCGCCTGCCATTCCTTCATGCCGGCCCACACCTGATAGGCGCGGATGGCGCCGCCCCGCCAGCGTGACTTTTCCGGGCCCGCCGGCGCCCCCAGGGCCGCCAGCACCAGGGGCGACCACAGCCAGGTGCCCACTTGGCCCCCGCCCTCTTGGCCCTCCCCGCCCATGGCCCAGGCTAGCCCGATGGGGTCGGAGCGCTGGTCGTCGATAGGGCCCATCAGCTCGCGCAGCAGCGCCTCCGCGGCGCGCGCCAGGGTCAGGGCCTCACCCTCCGCGTCCGCCGGGTGGGGCAGGCCCAGGGCCTGGGCCAAACCGCGCGGCGTGGGTAGGCAGAAGGTGGCCGGCCGCACGAAGGCGTACAGCTCCAACAGGTCATAGCCCTGGATCAGCTTGTCGGTGCCCAGTCGCCGGGCGGTGGCGCGGGCATGGCACAGCAGGTGCGGCTTGGCGAGGGCGCGGCGCACCGCCTCCCCCTTCTCGATCACCTCCACCTCGCCATCGGGGCTCAGCCAGACGGCCTGGCGGGCGCCCGGCACCAGGGCCGGCGCGTCGGGCACCAGCAGGCGGCGGGGCCCGGTCGGGGCTGACACCAGGCTGGGCGGCGGCGGCTTGCCGCCAGGCGAGGGAGGGGAGGGCTCGGTCATGACGGGCGGAGTATAGACGGCGATTCGTGGCATTTCATGAACAAAAGCGGTACGTCCCGACCACAGCGATCAACGGCCTCCGGCGCGACCGGGGTAGCCCGTCTTTCGACGGAACCAATCCCACCGGCCGCCGTTCCCCATCCCAGGCCCAAACCAGGTTGCTCATCCTGAGCGGCCCCGGAGCGGCAACCCCGGAGCGGCAACCCCGGAGCGGCAACCCCGGAGCGATTGACATCAAGGCCCGTTGCAGAGGCCGGATCGGAGGAAATCATGGACCAAGGTGTGGTGAAGTCCCTGGCTGGGGATCTGGAAGGAATGTTGCGGCGCTGCGTGGCCACCAGCCCTGAGGCGGCGGCGCTGTTGCGGGACCTGCGGCCCATCCTGGATGACGCCAAGGCGGGCCGCGTGTTGGCCCCCATGGCGGACATACCGGGCGACTGGTTCTTCATGGAGGGCGGGTTGCGCCGCAACCGCCCCTTGGCCGAAGCCTATGCCCGGTTCAAGCGGCAGGTGACCGATGCTGACAATCCCGCCTTCCGCCGGGCCAAGGATCGCATACCCCACTACGCCTGAATCCGGGGCCTGAGCCCGGGGCCTGAGGCGTCGTCCCGCACGAAAGCGATAGCGGCCCCTTGGCTTGGCGGGCAGGGGCCGGGCTGTCGGGATATGCCCCTTTACCGCGCAGGTGTTCCCCCTAATTCAACGCTGGGCGCCAGACGGGTGCGCGAGGCGGCGGAGGGGGATGGTGCCGGACAGTCGTCTCTTCGGTGCGGGCGACCGGTCCATGGCGGACTGGATCGACGCCGACATACCCGATGGACGCTTGCTGATCGGCCCCACCCGCGGCGTGCCGCCCTATATGCGGCGCTATTCCCTTGTCAGCACCACGCTGGGCCCGGTGTGGCAGGACCTGCGGCTGATCCGCTATCTGCGAAGCCTGGATGAGGTCGGCCGCCTGCGCCTGCGCCGGTTGGTGGAGGGCGTGGACTTCCGCGTCAGCGACGCCGCGCTCGTCGATCGCACCTTGCATGACTTGGCGGCGGGCACGCTCAGCGCCTTCCTCATCCCCCATGTGGCGGCCCCGCTTTTGCCGCCGCCCGTGGACCCGCCCCGGCACGACCCGGGGGACGAGGACCCGCCGGGCCAGCCTGCGCAATGGTCGGTGACCGACCGCGTCGTCGCCACGCTGCGCCGCTGCGTGCCCCTGCTGCCGCGCGAGATGCAGCAGGCGGCCAAAAGCCTGTTCACGCGCGAGACGCTGTACTGGCTGGCCGGCTTCCTGGTGGTTTGGGCTGGTGGACACCTGGCGGGCTATGGCGAGGCCATCGACGGTGTCCTGCTGCTCGTGGGCTACGCCATGGTGGGCTGGTCGGTGTTCGAGGGTTTGAATGATCTTGGCCACGGCGTCGTCCTGGCCACCACCGCCAAGACCCCGCACGATTTGGACGAAGCCGCCAAGCGCACCGCCGCCGGCCTCACCATCCTGACCATCAACGCCCTCATCGCCCTGATCGCCAAGGTCAAGCCGGCGTCGGGCGGCAAGCGCCCGGTGGTCGAGGAACCGCCACCCCCACCGGCCGACCCGCCGCTGCCGCCGAGGAAGGTGGCGGAGCCGGTTAAAACGGAAGTGCTGCCCCCGCCGCTGAAGCCGCTGCCGAAGCCGCCCGATGTCAAGGCACTCGCCTATAAGCCGACCTCCGGCGTGTTGCTGCAGACGAAGCCAGGGCAGACGACCACAATTCTGGGCTCCTACACCAACGATATGAAGTCGATCGTCGGCGAGCTTGGGAACGTGAAGAGCACGGATCTTGGTCCGCGCATGGATGGTTTTAACGTCTTAAACGTTCCGGATGAGCTGTATAAATCTCCCCAGCAGTTCTGGAGCGAATACAATGAACCATGGCTCAAAAACGCCATTGATCGTGGCGACAATTTCCTCATGGCCACGAAGCCGGCGTTTGATGTGACGGATATAAGGACCGGGGCTAGCGTTCTGGCCCGCCCCAATCCCATCACCGGGCAAATGGAGCTCAGTGGGTTTGGTCGTGAGTATTTAACGATGCGCCGTGCCGGTTATATTTATAAAGATGGGGTGATGGTAAAATGAATTCGAATTTTAGCCTAGAGAATATCGTGATACAGGAGATGGGTGATATAATTTCCGCTTACAAACTAACAATCTATGCCGTCAGTGACAGAGAGATTTTGCTGAAGTCGCGCGAATATGCGATAGACGTGATCGCGGATAGAGACGGTGTTAGTCTTGTATATTTTGACAAGAGGGAAAAATATATCAAGGGATACAATATATTTCGATTCCTGGTGGATAAGCGCCGAAATCAACTCGATTTAGCGAAAAATCAACCACCGACACACAGCTACGCGGAGTTTATTGAACTTCAGACCCGGAGCCTGGCGAACCATCTGCGAAAAGCGGCGCAGGACATTTTGAGCGGATCCACGGAATGGATTAAGGCGTACTCCTGGCCAGCTCTGCCGCCAGCGAGCGAGATCGCCCCCTTTATCTGATAGGGAAAGCCAAAGCCGGTTAGCTCAATAATTGTAAAGGAAGTGGGCAGGATGGCATGGATCAGGAGCGCCTCAAGCAATCTGCCCTCCAATTGGAGGAGATGTCGCGCCGCCACGCGACGATCGACGCGGAAGCGAAACGGTTTGCCGGTGCGATCGCGGCCGTGATCGTCGACGTGAAGGCGAAATAGGATTCAGGCGCTACTCGATCATATATCTGGGGACTATTTTTTCGATAAAGGCACTCCGGGAAAATACCTGCCTGAAGCGGTTATAGATCCCGTGACGCCCGGAAACTACAACGTGAAACCGCTGTTTTGAGGAGAAAATAATGCGTAAGGTAATTTACGACGATGGCGGGATCGCTATTATTAATAGTGATGGAAAGTTATATATTAGATACGATGTGGGTGCGCATCAAATAAAGATTAGGGAGGATGAGATATCTGAAGATGAAGCCAATCTGGCAATGGCTGGAACCGCCGAGGCGACACGTGTGTTGTGCGCTTTGCAAAGACGTTTGCAGCTTTCTGGTATTGATCCTTATGTATCAAATGTATAAATCCAGATATTAATGTAATAATTTATGTTTTTCTGGTTGGAATTTTCTGCATATTTGAAATGGTAAGGGTCTCTTGACAACGAGCTGGCTTCCCGGCCAACGCGCTCACGGCCCAACATCACCGCGATATCGTGGATCGCCTGACAACAACCCTACGGGCGCCTCGATGGGGCAGATCACGGACAGGCTGTGCGAAAGCGCGGCCCCATCGCCCCAGCATCTGCGGCAGGATGGCGGCGGTCTTGAACGCCGTTTCCCCGCCATGCAGCAAGGGGGGATTCCCCCCGGTGCCAGGTTGGCATTTCCCGGAAAATGGAACAGCGTGTAGCCCATGGATGGACCCTCCCACGAGAAAGCAGGCGCGATGAAGGCTGGCGTCGGCCATCAGCGGGACCGGCGCCCTTCACTGCGCCGCGCCCTCCGCTGGGCGCAGGCGGGACTGCTCGCGGCGGTGGTGCTCAGCCTGGGATGGGTCTGCCTCTACGCCGTGGTCGATCCGCCGGGCACGCCCCTGATGCTCATCCGCCGGATGCAGGGCGTGCCCACCCAGGGCTGGACGCCCGTACCCCTGGATCGCATCGCCCCGGCCCTGCAACGCGCCGTCATCGGCGCGGAGGACAGCCGCTTCTGTAGCCACCATGGCGTGGACTGGGAGGCGGTGGACGCCGCCATGGACGAGGATGAGGAAGGCCATAAGCTGCGCGGCGCCAGCACCATCAGCCAGCAGACGGCCAAGAACGCCTTCCTCTGGCCTGGCCGCACCTGGCTGCGCAAGGGGGTGGAGTTCGGTTTCACCGAGCTGATCGAGCTGGTGTGGGGCAAGCGCCGCATCCTGGAGATGTATCTGAACATCGTGGAATGGGGCGACGGCCTCTATGGGGCGGAGGCCGCGTCCCGCGCCTATTTCGGCGTGCCGGCCGCCGCCCTGTCGCCGTCCCAGGCGGCGGCGCTGGCCGCCGTGCTGCCCAGCCCGCGCAAATGGAACGCGCGCCACCCCGGCCCCTACGTCGCCCGCCGCATCGGCATCCTGGAACAGCGCGCCGCCCTGGTCGCCCGCGACGGCCTGGACGCCTGTCTCAGGCGGTGAGGACCATGCCCTGTGCGACGCCCCGACGCGCGTCCACGTCCCTTGTGCTGAGCCGTGAGAATAACTATTAATTTCCAGGACGCCCCGGCCGATCCTCCGGTCGATCCTTTGGTCGATTCTGGGGCGGCCCCTTTCAAGGGCCCCTCACCGGGCCTGAGGCATGGACGAATGCACATTTCCCCCCGCCCCGCCGACCTTCCCGCCGGGCCCGACCATGAGACCGTTCCCGCCGACGCCCGGCCCCTGAGCCGCGCCGCCAAGGGCGAGGTGGGGCGGGTGGTCCGCGTCGGCCTGAACGGCGCCCTGCACGACAGCCTGGACCCCGATGAGCTGGAGCGCCGGTTGCTGGAAATCGGCTTTGTCGAGGGCGCGCGGGTGGAAATCCTGCACGAAGGCCTGTTCGGCCGCGACCCCATCGCGGTGAAGGTGGATGACATGCGCGTGGCCCTGCGCCGCCGCGAGGCCGAGGCCATCCTGGTCACCCGTTGGCAGCCAGCCTCCCTGCATGCCGTCGCCGAAGACCGCCGGTCATGAACGCCGTCACCCCCGTTCTCCAAACCGGCGCGCCGCGCATGGCGCTGGTCGGCAACCCGAATTGCGGCAAGACCGCGCTGTTCAACGCCCTGACCGGCAGCCGGCAGAAGGTCGCCAACTACGCCGGCGTGACGGTGGAGCGCAAGGAAGGCAGCTTCACCACGCCGGAGGGGCGGCGCGTCCAGGTGCTGGACCTGCCCGGCACCTATTCCTTACGCGCCCGCAGCCCGGATGAGGAGGTGACGCGCGACGTCGTGCTGGGCCGCTTCAAGGGCGAGGCGGAACCCGACCTGCTGGTCTGCGTGGCCGACGCCACCAACCTGCGCCTGGTCTTGCGCCTGGTGTTGGAACTGAAGCAGGTGGGTCGGCCGCTGCTGCTGGCCCTCAACATGTTCGACATCGCCAAGCATCGCGGCATCGAGATCGACGTGGACCGCCTGGCGGCCGAACTGGGCGTGCCGGTGGTGCCTACCGTGGCGGTGCGCAAGGCCGGCACGGTCGACCTGCTGAAGCATATCGACGCCCAGGTCGTCGACCTGGCCCTGGCCGCGGCCCAGGGGGTGAGTCAGGGGGCGAACACCTGGCACGAGCCCTCGGCCGAGGAGGTGCGCGCCACCCACCGCGAGGCCGACCGCATCATCAAGCTGGCGGTGCGTCCGCCGACCAAACCCGACACCTGGACCACCCGGCTGGACGCCGTGCTGCTGAACCCGGTGGCGGGGCTGCTGATCCTGCTGACCGTGCTGTTCTTCATGTTCCAGGCGGTTTTCACCTGGGCGCAGCCGGCCATGGACGGCATCAAGGCCGGTTTCGACGCCCTGGCCGCCTGGGTCAACGGCGCCATGCCGGACGGCATCCTGCGCAGCCTGATCACCGACGGCATCATCGCCGGCGTGGGCAGCATCGTCGTCTTCCTGCCGCAGATCGTCATTCTGTTCACCTTCATCATCCTGCTGGAAGACTTCGGCTACATGCCGCGCGCGGCCTTCCTGATGGACAAGATCATGGGCGGGGCGGGCCTGCACGGCCGCGCCTTCATCCCGCTGCTGTCCAGCTTCGCCTGCGCCATTCCCGGCATCATGGCCACGCGCGTCATCGACAACCGTCGCGACCGGCTGGCCACCATCATGGTGGCGCCGCTGATGACCTGTTCCGCCCGCATCCCCGTCTACACCCTGATCATCTCCGCCTTCGTGCCGGACCGGCCGGTGGCGGGCGTGTTCGCGCTGCAGGGGCTGGTGATGTTCGGCCTCTACGCCGCCGGCATCCTCAGCGCGCTGCTGGTGGCCTTCGTCATGCGGCGCCTGGTGTGGCGCGGCACGGTGGAGCCCTTCCTGATGGAGTTGCCGGCCTACAAGGTGCCGGACGCCAAGAACGTGGTGATGAGCGTGTGGACGCGGGCCAAGGCCTTCCTGCAACGGGCCGGCACCACCATCCTCAGCATCATGATCCTGATCTGGTTCCTCAGCTCCTTCCCCGGCGCGCCGGAGGGGGCGACCGAACCCGCCATCGACTACAGCATCGCCGGCATGATCGGCCATTGGCTGCAGCCCCTGGTGGCCCCCATCGGCTTCAACTGGCAGATGACCGTGGCGCTGATCCCCGGCATGGCCGCGCGTGAGGTGGCGGTGGCGGCCCTCGGCACCGTCTACGCCGTGGGCGGGGGGAGGAGAACGTGACCGCCCTGATGGACACGCTGGGCCACAGCTGGTCCCTGGCGACGGCGCTGTCCTTCCTGGCCTGGTACATCTTCGCGCCGCAGTGCGCCTCCACCCTGGGGGTCGTGCGGCGGGAAACCAACTCGCTGAAATGGCCGGTCATCATGTTCGTCTACATGCTGACGCTGGCCTACCTGGCGTCGCTGGCCACCTACCACGTCGCCGCCAGCCTGGGCTGGGCGTAAGGAGGACACCATGATTCAGCAAGCGATCGTGGGGGTAATCGTGGTGGCGGCGCTGGCTTGGGTCCTGCGTCCCACCCTCCGGCGCGCCCTCCGCCGCCGCCAGGTCGCGGCCGGCAAGGCGCCGGGCCCCTGCGGCTCCGACAGCTGCAACTGCGGCAGCTGAAGCGCATCCCCAACCGGCCCCAATCAGGAGCGCAGGGGGCTGGCGACGCCAGCCCTAGGACGCGACCGCGTCCGCCGGAAGTTTCCGGGGAACGGAGTGGACTGGAAACTGAGGACAAGCCCAGCCGGCGGATGCCGGCGCCCGGCGTTTGAGGGCGTCTTTACTTAGGCGCGGGCCGCGTCGCCAGGCGCCATTGCGTGGCTTGGCTGTAGCGCTTGGCCAGGAAGTGGTAGGTGCGCTTCAGCAAGGCTTCCAGGGCAGGGCTTTTTTCCACCGTCACGTTCAGCCATCCGTCCAGCACCTCATCCCAGGGCAGCAGGGACTGGTGCAGGTCGTCGCGCATTTCCCGGATATAGCTGATGTTCTGGTCGAACTTCCTCAGCATGGCCAGGATTTCGCCGGTCTGGGCGTCCACCTGGGCGAATCGGGATTCCAGGTCGGTGATGGGCGGCAGCGACAGGGTCTGCATCCGCACGATCTCCTCCTTCACCAGCCGCTCCGCCTTGTAGATGCGGTGGGCGGTTTCCAGCCCTTGGCGGACGAGGTGCAGGGCCTGGGCCCGTTCGCGCAGCGCCTCGATGTAGGACAGCTCCTTGGCCAGCATGTCGATGTGCATGCCGATCTCTTCTTCCGGGTCGCCCGCCAGCGACAACCGGTTGGCGATCATGCGGAAGGCCTCGTGCACGCGGGCCTTGGTGTTGGGATCCTCCACCACCTGTTCCAGTTGCTCGGGGCTGGAAACGACGGTTTCGCCGCCCGTCAGCCAGGTCACCAGCTGCACCGTCAGGCGGCCGCGCGCCACGTTGTAATGGCGGTCGTCCACCCGCCAGCTGGCGGAACCGTCAATCAACTCATTGGGGATGGTGTCGCCGGGGCGGATTTCGCGGACATAGCGCAGGCCCTTGGCCGCCATGGTCAGCAACTGCCCGTCGAAGGATTTGGGCTGGATGTCGAACTCGTTGTACAGCTTCTCGATGGGCACCTCGACATCCAGCTTGCCCAGCTTCATGCACATCACCGGCTCATCGTTCGTCTTGGACAGGATGAAGCGGCAGCCGTCGACGGTGAAAAGCTTGTGCTCGAACAGGAAGTGCGTGCTGCGGTTGGCCGCGGGCTGAATGCCTGTGCTCATGGGCGCTGGAAGACTCCAGATGGCGAACGGAGTCCCGCCCCGGGGCTGGGCGTGACAAGGGTTGTCACAGTACCACGTTTCAGGCCGGGGCTGCATCGGCATGGGGGTAGGATGGACGAACCCCCGGCTGTGACAGGAAACCTCTTTCCGTCCCGGGCGGCGCACGGTAGTTTTGCCGGCTTCGGGGTTTCCTCGCGGAAACGTCCCTCGGTCATTCACGGTCACCGGCTGGCGCGCGGCCCCCATCGCCGCGCCGGCCGGTCGCGCTTTCAGGTCCGGATGGGTCCGGACGAATTTCGGGGTCCTATGACGCAATCGCCGGCTGTCGCCGTGGCCGACCAAGCCAACACTGCCATCCAGGTGCGTGATCTGCACAAGCGGTTTGGCGAGACGGAAGTGCTGAAGGGCGTTTCCCTGACGGCGCGGGACGGTGACGTCATCTCCCTCATCGGCTCGTCCGGTTCGGGCAAGAGCACGCTGCTGCGTTGCATCAACCTGCTGGAAACGCCGGATGAGGGCCAGGTCTGGGTCAATGGCGAGCTGATCCGCATGGGCCGCGACCGCCGGGGCCATGCCGTTCCCGCCGACCGCAAACAGGTGGACCGCATCCGCCAGCGCCTGGGCATGGTGTTCCAAGGGTTCAATCTGTGGACCCACATGACGGTGCTGGAAAACGTCATCGAGGCGCCGTTGCATGTCCTGGGCGTGCCGAGGGGTGAGGCGGTGGACCGCGCCAAGGCCCTGCTGGACAAGGTGGGCCTGGGCCAGCGCCAGGACTATTACCCCAGCCAGCTGTCGGGCGGGCAGCAGCAGCGCGCCGCCATCGCCCGCATGCTGGCGATGCAGCCCCGCGTCATGCTGTTCGACGAACCGACCTCGGCGCTGGACCCGGAGCTGGTGGGTGAGGTGCTGCGCGTCATCCGCCAACTGGCGGATGAGGGCGCCACCATGCTGATCGTGACCCATGAGATGGCCTTCGCCCGTGACGTCTCCTCCCACGTGCTGTTCCTGCACCAGGGCCGGGTGGAGGAGGAGGGGACGCCCGATGAGGTGTTCGGCAACCCCCGCAGCGAACGCTGCCGGCAATTCCTGGCCCGGGGCGCCTGAGGCATACTGGACAACAAAGAGCGGCGGCCGATCGGACACGGGGTGTTGATGCGGACCGTCCCATCCTTGGTTTCGTAGGGGGTTTCATGAAGAAGCTGGTCTTGGGCCTGATCGCGGTGGCGGTGGTCGCCGGTGCCGCCTACCTGGCGACGCATCGCGCGCCGTCCGGCGCGGGCGGTCCCACCATCACCGACCAGGGGGTCCCCAATCCCCTGCGCGTCGCGACGGAAGGCGCCTACCCGCCCTTCAACGTGGCGGAGCCCGACGGCACCCTGAAGGGGTTCGACATCGACCTGGCGCGCGACCTCTGCCGCCGCATGGGCGTGAAGTGCGAGATCTCCGCCCAGGCTTGGGACGGGATCATCCCCGCCTTGCAGGCCGGCAAGTATGACGTGATCCTGGCCGGCATGTCGGCCACGGACGAGCGCCGCCAGGCCGTGGACTTCACCGTCCCCTACGTGCTGACCCCCGCCTATTTCGTGGCGCCCAAGGACAGCCCGCTGACCAAGATCGACTTCGGCCTGCAACGGCTGGACCTGGCCAACATGGACGAGGCCTCGACCCAGGCGCTGGACAAGCTGAAGGCGGCGCTGAAGGGTAAGACGGTGGGCGTGCAGGTCGCCACCATCCATGCCAGCTTCCTGGACACCTACCTGGGCGACACCATCACCATCCGCCGTTACGACACGCTGCAGAACCTGTCGCTGGACCTGGCGACCGGCCGCGTCGACGCCGGCCTGGCCGACATGACGGGCTGGCAGCCCTTCCTGGAGGGGGCGGATGGCCAGAACGCCGCCACCTTCGGCCCCGGCATCACCGGCGGCCTGCTGGGCCCCGGCATCGCCGCCGCCCTGCGCAAGGGCGACGGCCGCTTGCTGGACGCGCTGAACAACGCCATGAACGCCGCCAAGGAAGACGGCACGATGAAGAAGCTGGCGGAGCAGTGGTTCCACTTCGACGCGTCGGCGCATTGAGTTTTCCCTCAAGCGCCGGAGTCTTGAGTTGCCTCAGGCGCCGGCGGGGCATCCGCCCCTTGGCTTCCTCGCTGCGCCCCCTTTACGTTGACTGGGCGGTACTCGCTCCGGCGGCCGCGGTCGCGGCCTAGGGCCCTAGCGGGCCCGCCGGCGTCTGAGGCATGAGAGACAAGCGTAGCGACTAGGCCGCGACGGCGGCCGCCGGAGATTTCCGGGGAACGCAGTGGACTGGAAATCGAGGACAAGCCAAGGGCCGGATGGCCCGCCGGCGTCTGAGGAATTGGCACGGTAATGATAGACCTTCTGGGCTTTGGTGGCCGGGGCTGGGGCTTGCAGCTGCTGCAGGGCATGGGGATGACCCTGCTGGTGGCGGTGTCGGCCTATCTGTGGGGGCTGCTGCTGGGCGGGGCGGCGGCGGCGTTGAAGCTGTCCGGCCACCGGGGTGGACGGGTGGCGGCCGATGTCTACACCACCATCGTGCGCGGCGTGCCCTCCCTCCTGGTCATCTATCTGCTGTTCTTCGGCGGCAACAGCGCCGCCACCTGGGTGGTCAGCCTGCTGGGCTTCAACGGCCCGGTGGAGCTGTCGGCCCTACCCGTCGGCATCCTGGCGGTGGGCACGGTGTCCGGCGCCTATTCGGCCGAGGTGCTGCGCGGCGGTGCCCTGGCCGTGCCCCATGGCCAGGTGGAGGCGGCGAAGGCCCTGGGCATGAACCGCTGGCTGATCTTCCGTCGGGTGATGCTGCCCCAGGTGCTGCGCTATGCCCTGCCGGGCCTGGGCAATGTCTGGCAACTGACGCTCAAGGACACGTCGCTGGTGTCCGTGGTGGCGCTGGTGGAGCTGATGCGCGTGGCCTATCTGGCCCAGGGCGCCACCCGCCAGCCCTTCCTGTTCTTCACCACCGCCGGCGTGCTGTACCTGGGCATGGCCGGCCTGTCGGGCCGCCTGTTCGCCCGGGCCGAGCTGTGGGCCGGGCGGGGCGTGCGGAGGGCCGCGCGATGAATGCCTCCCTGCTGTCCACGCTGGTGGCGGCCCTGCCGCGGTTCGCGGCCGGGGCCAGCCTGACGGTGCAACTGGTCACACTGTCGTTGCTGGTGGGCCTGGTGCTGGCGACCGTCGTCGCCGTGATGCGGCTGTCCCATCTGCCGCCCTTGCGCTGGCTGGCGCGCGGCTACATCCACGTCTTCCGCTCCACGCCGCTGCTGGTCCAGATCTTCCTGATCTATTACGGCCTGGGCCAATTCGACGCCGTGCGCCAGAGCGTGCTGTGGCCCCTGCTGCGCCAGCCCTATTGGTGCGCCATCATCGCCTTCACCCTCAACACCGGCGCCTACACGGCGGAGATCATGCGCGGTGGCATCGAGGCCGTGCCCCATGGCCAGATCGAGGCGGCCAAGGCCTGTGGCATGAACGGCAGCCTGCTGTTCCGGCGCATCGTCCTGCCCCAGGCCTTCCGTCTGGCGCTGCCCGCCTATGGCAATGAGATCATCCTGATGCTGCAGGGCAGCGCCCTGGCCAGCACCATCACCCTGATGGACCTGACGGGCGTGGCCAAGGACATCGCCTCGCGCACCTATCAGCCCATCGAGGCCTTCTGCCTGGCGGGGGCGATCTACCTGGGTATGAGCTTCCTCATCACCCGGGGCGTGCAATTGGCGGAGCGGCGGCTCAGCCCAGCCCGGCGGTAAGGTTGCTCGCAGGGAACCGTTTTGTCCGTTTCCCCTTGAGTTGGCGCCGGATTGCTCTGCATAAAGGCGGAAATACCCCTCCATCTTTCCCAAGCAGGATCATGACGAAGACCTCCCGCAAGGCTCCGCGCGGCCGTGGTTTGCGCGCCGCCACCTCTCTGCTGGCCACGTCCCTGTTGACCGCCGCCGCTGGCATGGCGACGCCGGCCCTGGCCGCCGACCGCGACCCCGACCTGCTGGCCCTGGGTATCGGCATTTATGACCAGTCCTGGATCGACCCGCCCGCCTTCTTCCAGGTGGACGCCGACACCCCCCACGACCGCAGCCAGTTCGTCACCGCCGAATACCGTTTCGGCTGGTCGCTGGTGAAGGTGGACGATTGGTTCGCCATCAAGCCGCTGGTGGGCGTGATGGAAACCTTCAAGGGCAGCTTCTACGGCTATGGCGGCCTGCAGGCGGACTTCACCTGGGGGCCGTTCTTCATCACCCCCAGCGCCGCCGCCGGCTATTACGCCCATGGCGACGGCAAGGACATGGGCTATCCCCTGGAGTTCCGCACCCAGATCGAGACCGGCTACCGCTTCACCAACGGCGACCGCTTCTCCATCGCGCTCAGCCACATCTCGAACGCCGAACTGGGCAAGACCGTCACCATCCCGGGCACCCCGCGCACCCGGACGGTCAACCCCGGCGCCAACAACCTGGTGGCCTATTACAGCTTCGCCCTCTGATCCTTCAGCCGAGGGTGAATGAAAGAGCGGCGCGGAAGGGGCACTTCCGCGCCGTTTCTTTTGGGCGCTGGGCGGCGACGCTGTGGCGTGGGCATGCCAAAAGGCCGGCACCAACCGGTCCGTCCCACATCTGTCATCACTATTTTGGAAAGGAGGGATTTGGTGGAGCCGAGGAGGATCGAACTCCCGACCTACGCATTGCGAACGCGTCGCTCTCCCAGCTGAGCTACGGCCCCACACTCAAATCCGGCGGCGGGCATAGTCCCGGGCGCCTGAAGTGGGCGGGATAATGCTCAGGGCGACCCCGCCTGTCAAGCGGCCATTCTGCCGGCCAGGTGGAATATCCGTCCTGCGGTGACGCGGGTGCCCACACATGGTCCCACCCCGGGATGCGCGCCCTGGGTCCGCTTGGCTCCCCGGCGGTGCGGCCAGTGCGGGCCTACGCTGGACAAGGGGGCGGCCCGCCCGTAGGGTGGCGGCCATGCCGTTGAAACCATTGGGGACGGAACCGCCATGGATCCTTTGATCCGCACCATCCTGGAATTGCTGCTCGTGGTGCTGAACCTGGCTTGGTGGGTGCTGATGGTCAGCGCCATCCTGAGCTGGCTGGTGATGTTCGGGGTGATCAACACCCGCAACCGCTTCGTCGCCACCCTGATGGACGTCACCTACCGCCTGACGGAACCGCTGCTGCGCCCCATCCGCAACGTCGTGCCCAACCTGGGCGGGGTCGACATCTCCTTCATCGTGCTGATGCTGATCATCTGGGCGCTGGAACGGCTGATCCAGAACTACATGTTCAGCGCCTTGATGTTCCGCTAAGGCGGTGGCCGAGATCAAACCGGCTGCCGAGGCGATCCCCGGCGGGGTGCGCGTGTATTTGCGCGTCACCCCCCGCGCCTCCCGCACCGCCATCCAGGGCCTCATGGAGGGGCCGGAGGGCCGCCAACTGCTGAAGGTGGCCGTCACCACCGTGCCCGAGGACGGCAAGGCCAACGAGGCCGTGCTGAAGCTGCTGTCCAAGACGTGGCGCGTTTCCAAATCCAGCCTCACCATCGTCGCCGGCCAGACCGACCGCAACAAGGTGGTGGAGGTGGCGGGGGAGGCGGAGGTGCTGCTGCGCCTTATCGTCGGTCACGATCTCGAGGGGTAGTCTCCAGCGTTTTGAGCGCATTGAGGGCGTGGATGCGGAACATGGGTTGGAGCAGATTGATCCTGGCAGGGCTGTTGATGGGCCTATGCCTGGAGGAGGCCGTGGCGGCCGCCGATCCAGAGGACATGTCTGTTCCGCTGTCCCTGCGCGCCACCCTGATGTCCTTGCGCGATCCGGGGCGGTCGAGCAAGCCCGGGAACTTTGACCCTAGCGACACCATTCGCCTGCGCGAGGCCGACCCGCGCATGATGGACGTGAAGCATCAATTGCGCGACTGGGTGGAAGCCCGTCTGGCGGCCGCCGGGAGGGATGCCGATCCGGCAGCCCTGGCCCGGCAGCTGAATGCCGATCTCCAGGCGGCCGATCTTTTCTGTGAAGCCCAGGCCGGCGGCCCGGATCGGTGCCCGGATGATGGGGGCTTCTGGAGCGGTGTTGGCTTCCTGGCGCCAGTGCGATTGGAACCGGTGGCTGACGGTGCCCTCCTGGTTTTGCGCACCGGCATCGGCATCCGGTGTGGCACGGACGACAGCGCCTACGCCTATCAGTGGCGGGACGGCGCCCGGCGCCGGCTGTGGCAGAGCGAGCAGGACATCCAGCTGGGCAAGCCCTACCTGCCGCAGACGCTGCAATCAGTTCAGATCTCGGCACCCGATCCCGCGACCCGGGCACGCCTTATGCTGACTCTAGGACACCAGAGCTGGTGCTCTTCCAACTGGTATCCTGTCTATATCCGTTTATGGCAGGTGGCGGATAGCGGGGTGACGTCTCTGGTCGATGAGGCGCCCGACGCCTATTTGGCCCGGCATGACATTCCCATCCTTGGCCGGCTGACCTCCACCGAGGCGACGGTGGAATTCAGCGCCGGCGGCTTTGATGAGGCCACCTTGTTCCACGGGGCGGTGCGGCACTACCGGATCGATGGCGGAACGGTGACGCGTATCGGTCCGGCCGCCCTTACCCCCCGCGATTTCGCGCAGGAATGGGTGAAGATCGCCTGGCCGGAGGCCTTGCGCTGGGCGGCACCCAACGTCAACGTCGCCAACCTTCAGGCTTGGCGCAAGAAGTGGGGCAAGGATGGGGCCTTAGGCGAGGTCGCCGCCACCCGGCACTGCCGTGCCGATCCCGAGCTGTGGCAGGTGGAGGCGAATTTCGCCGACACGGCCCCGGACTTGGGCCAGACCTATTTCCTGGTTCGCTGGCGCAAGCCGGACCGCCTTCAAATGGTGGACATCTTGTCCGCGCCGCGAGCTGATTGCGATGAGGCGGATGAAGCAGCGGACCGGGAACGCTCGCTGTTCACGCCGCGGGAATGGGGGACGCGAAGTAGCGTCCTCGACAAAAAGCCCCGCCCGGTTTCCCAGGCGGGGCTTCCTTGCAGCGGTAAGGCTTACTGCTTGCCGGCCATGGCGCCCAGGCGCAGGCGCAGGGCGTTCAGCTTGATGAAGCCTTCGGCGTCCTTCTGGTTATAGACGCTGTCGGCCTCGAAGGTGACGTAGTCCAGGCGGTACAGCGAGTTCGGGCTCTGGCGGCCGACCACGCGGGCGGAACCCTTGTACAGCTTCAGGCGCACGACGCCGGTGACGCGCTTCTGGGTGTTGTCGATCAGGGCCTGCAGGGCCTCACGCTCCGGGCTGAACCAGAAGCCGTTGTAGATCAGCTCGGCATAGCGCGGCATGATCTCGTCCTTCAGGTGCATGGCGCCGCGGTCCAGCGTCAGGCTCTCGATGGCGCGGTGGGCCACCGACAGCAGGGTGCCGCCGGGGGTCTCGTACACGCCGCGGCTCTTCATGCCGACATAGCGGTTCTCCACCAGGTCCAGGCGGCCGATGCCGTTGGCGCCGGCCAGCTCGTTCAGGCGGGTCAGCAGGGCCGCCGGGCCCAGCTTCTGCCCATCGACGGCCACCGGGTCGCCGCCCTCGAACTCGATCTCAACATAGGTCGGGGTGTCCGGCGCCTTTTCCGGGGCGACGGTGCGGGTGTACATGTCCTCGTCGGGCTCTTCCCACGGGTTCTCCAGCGCCTTGCCCTCGTAGGAGATGTGCAGCAGGTTGGCGTCCGTGCTGTACGGCGCCTCACCGCGCTTGTCCTTGGCGATCGGAATCTGGTGCTTCTCGGCGAACTCCAGCAGGGCGGTGCGGCTGTTCAGGGTCCATTCGCGCCAGGGGGCGATGACCTTGATGTCCGGCTTCAGGGCGTAATAGCCCAGCTCGAACCGCACCTGGTCGTTGCCCTTGCCGGTGGCGCCATGGGCCACGGCGTCGGCGCCGACGGCCTTGGCGATCTCGATCTGGCGCTTGGCGATCAGCGGACGGGCGATGGAGGTGCCCAGCAGGTAGACGCCTTCATACAGCGTGTTGGCCCGGAACATGGGGAACACGAAGTCGCGCACGAACTCGTCACGCAGGTCGTCGATGTAGATGTTCTCGGGCTTCACGCCCAGCAGCTCGGCCTTCTTGCGGGCGGGCTCCAGCTCTTCACCCTGGCCCAGGTCGGCGGTGAAGGTCACGATCTCGCACTTATAGGTCTCCTGCAGGTATTTCAGGATGACGGAGGTGTCGAGACCGCCGGAGTAGGCGAGGACAACTTTCTTGACGCTCATGACTGTACGCCCGCTAAAGGTCAGGGTGGAATGCGTCCGGACGTTATCCCCCGGGCGCCCGCCTGGCAAGATTAGTGCGCCTGTGACGACCGCATCCCCAGCCCTCGCCAGCGTCGGTTTGGGTGAAGGAATGTTCGGCGTACGACGAATACAGGGTTGGTGTGAAAGCTTCAGCGGGTTACGTTAGCCGTACGACGAACGGTGATGGAATCTGGATCGTATCATGTCCGGCGTTAGTCGAGCGGCGAACAGGAAGCGGGATCGGGGGGCGCCATTGGCCCAGTTTGGCGCCATTGTGCAGGACGTGACCGATGCCGTTCCGCTGGATGGTCCTGGCCGTCTGGGCGCCCTGATTCGTGCCCGGCGCCAGGCCTTGGGCATGACCTTGCGTGAGGTCGCGGCCGGCACTGGCTTTAGCCTGTCCTTCCTCTCGGCGGTGGAAAACGGCAAGCCCACGGCCGAACTGGGCAAGGTCATGGCCTACATGCAGGCCCTGGGCATCGATCTGTTTGGAGGATTGCGGTGACTGGGGACGGGCGGGCTCTGGAGGTTTTCCTGGGTGAACGCGGGGTTGGTGTCCTGGAGGCAGACGACCTGGGCCGCCTGACCTTCACCTATGCCGATCGCGACCCACTGTCGCGGCTATCGATCAGCATGCGGCCTCAACCCGAGCCTTATGCTGACGCGGAGTGTCGACCTTTTTTTGCCGGGCTGCTTCCGGAGGGGGAGGCCTTGGCCGCCGCTGCCGAACGCCGCCGGTTGCAGTCGTATGAGACCTTTAACCTGTTGCGTGAATACGGCGCTGAATGTGCTGGTGCGGTGCGGCTGCTGCAGCCCGGCAGCCGGCCGGAGATTCCGCAGGATTATGAGCCGCTGGATGAAGCGGACCTCGCCCGCATAATCGATGAGATTCCGGCGTCGCCCAACTCCGCCGGCGACCGGCGGGTCCGCCTGTCCCTAGCCGGGGCCCAGCCCAAGACCGCCGTGGCCCTACTGGGCGGGCGCTTCTATCGACCCCTCAACGGCTCCCCCTCCACCCATCTCATCAAGGTGGCCCCTGCTGGGAAGCCGGATTTCGCCCTGGTGCCCAAGGCGGAGGCATTCTCAATGGCGCTGGCGGCCAGCCTGGGTGTGGACGTGGCGGGAACGGCCCTACGCACGTTCGCGGGGCGTGAATGCCTGTTGGTGGAGCGCTACGATCGACGTGTCGAGGGCGGCCGTGTCCATGAAATCCATCAGGAGGATTTCTGTCAGGCACTGGGCTATCCGCCGGAACGTAAATATGAGTTTTCCGCCAATGAGGCAGGCGAGGCCCAAAAAGTAGGGCCTGGCTTGAGCCAGTGCTTGGCCCTGGCCCAGCGGACGGCGGCCCCATTGCTGGGGCGGGCGGAGTTGTTGCGGCGGATAATCGCCACGGTCCTGCTCGCCAATGCCGATGCCCACGCCAAGAATTTCAGCCTGCTCTATGATGCGCCGGGCCGTGCGCCATCCTTGGCCCCAGCCTATGACATGCTGTGCACCCGTATCTTTCCGGTTACGGAAGATTTGGCCATGGCTGTCGGTGCCGCCACCCGGCCAGACGCGATCCGTAAGGTTGATTGGCTCATACTGGCGCCGGCGGCCACCCCTGGTGCCCTCAGCGGGCTGGAGGCGGCGGTGAAAGCCCAAGCGGAGAGCGTGCTGTCAAAGCTGGACGCCTTGCGGCAGAAGCCGGAATTTGCCGGTGTCCAGCCCTATGAGAATATTCGCCGTTGCGTGGCGGAGGTGGTGCGCAGCGTGGCCGCCGCCTTCGACTGGACCATCGTGGCTGAGGCGCCGCCCTATCTGACGCGCGCGGGTGGCTGGACCATTCCCAGCTGACTCACCCCTTCTGCCGGGGCCAGCGCGTATAGGCCAGGTACCACAGCGCGGGCACGCCTAGGACGGGGAAGTACAGCAGCAGCGCCCAATAGGGGTTGCGGCCCACCTTGGCCAGCACCAGGCCGGCGGCGCAGACGGCGATGGTGGCCAGGATGACGACGATCAGCAGGGCGGCCCAGGTGGGCAGCAGCAGGCTGAGGGCGGGGGCGTAGGCCAGGGGCAGCATGGGCGCTTACTCCGACGCGGCGGCCTGGGCGGCCGCCCGTTCGCGCTTCAGGCGTTCGCGCGGGTGCATCTTGGGGGGCGGACGGGCAGGATGGGCCAGGGCGTCTTGGCCAGCAGCACCAGGAAGATGACCGGGCCCAGCAGGGGCAGGGCCAGCCACAGGGGCCAGCGGCGGGGCAGGCCGGCGCGGGCGACCAGCCGGTAGGCTGGCCACAGCAGCAGGGCCGTGACGCCGAGGTGGATCATCAGGCTGTTGACGAGATCGGTACCGAGATCCAAAGCGCGCGTCCCCCACGGGTCCTTATGGGCCGGATGATAGCAAAGCGCCGCAGGGATTACAGGGCCGGCATCACCCCCGCCTTGAGGTGGCTCAGGCGCCGGGGCGGCCCCCCGCCCAGCGGCATGACCGCTCATGCCGCTGTAGGCCCCGACCGGGGCCGCCGGAGATTTCCGGGGAACGCAGTGGACTGGAAATCGAGGACCAGCCAAAGGGCCGGATGGCCCTGCCGGCGCTTGAGGACCTTAACTTAAAGAGTCCCCGTCGCGGCCAGCACGGCTTCCTTTTCCGCCACCTGGGCGGCGTATTCGGCCTGCAGGGCCTTGTGCGCCTCAAGGGCCGCGATGCGGGCCTGGGCGGTGGGCTTGGTGCTCTCGCTCTTCAGCTGGCCGCAGGCGGCCAGGATGTCGCGGCCGCGCGGGGTGCGCACGGGCGAGGCGTAGCCGGCGTTGTTCACGAAGTCCGCGAACTTCGTGATCTGCTCATCGGTCGAGCACTCGAACGGCGCGCCCGGCCAATAGTTGAAGGGGATCAGGTTGATCTTGGCCGGGATGCCGCGCAGCAGGCGCACCAGCTCGCGCGCGTCGGCCAGGCTGTCGTTCACGCCCTTCAGCATGACGTATTCGAAGGTGATGCGGCGCGCGTTGCTCAGGCCCGGATAGTCCCGGCACGCCTGCATCAGTTCCTTGATGGGGTACTTGCGGTTCAGCGGCACGATGCGGTCGCGCAGCTCATCATTCACCGCGTGCAGGCTGACGGCCAGGTTCACGCCCAGCTCATCGCCGCACTGGCGCATCATGGGCACGACGCCGGAGGTGGACAGGGTGATGCGCCGCTTGGAAATGGCGATGCCCTCGCCATCCATGACGATCTTCAGGGCCTTGGCGACGTTGGCGTAATTGAACAGCGGCTCGCCCATGCCCATCATGACGATGTTGCTCAGCATGCGCCCGTCGGGCGGGGCCGGCCATTCGTCCAGGTGGTCGCGCGCCAGCATGACCTGGCCCACGATCTCGGTGGCGTCCAGGTTGCGGACCAGGCGCTGGGTGCCGGTATGGCAGAAGCGGCAGGTCAGGGTGCAGCCCACCTGGGAGGAGACGCAGAGCGTGCCGCGGTCTTCCTCGGGGATGTGGACGGTCTCGATCTCCTGGCCGTCGGGCATGCGGGCCAGCCACTTGCGGGTGCCGTCCTCGCTCTTCAGGTCCTTCACGGCGGTGGGCCGGTCGATGACGTAAAGGTCGGCCAGCTTCTCGCGCACCGGCTTGGCCAGTGTGCTCATCACCGCGAAATCGGTGGCGCCGCGATGATAAATCCAGTGCCACAGCTGGCGCGCGCGAAAGCGCTCCAGCCCGGCCCTTGCGACCTCAGCCTCCAGATCGTCCCGCGACAGGCCGACCAGGTTCACCCGCCCATCCGCCCGAGGAGGCGGCGGGGCGAATTCCTTCATGTGATTTTCCACGCCCATGGCGGCGATAGATGGGCCAGATCCGGCCCCGAGTCAAAGGGGGGACCCGGGAAAAATGCGCGGGGCGGGGTTGCGTCCGGGGTCGGGGCCGGCTATCGCGGGTGGGCGGAATACAAGCGGGAGGGACAGGGCCATGAGCCTGCATCAGGTGACGGCGGGGGATGGCACCCTGCTGGCGGTGGCGGAGGGCGGCGTGCCCGAGGGCAGGCCCATCCTGTTCCTGCACGGCTTCGGCCAGAGCCATCGCGCCTTCCGCGCCCAGTTCGCCGGTCTCCTGGCGGCGGAGTTCCGCCTGCTGGCGCTGGACCTGCGCGGACATGGCCAATCCGGCCGGCCAGAGGATCCAGCCGCCTATGGCGACGGCCCGCACTGGGGCGAGGACGTCATGGCCGTGCGCCGCGCCCTGGGTTTGGCGGATCTGATCCTGGTGGGGTGGTCCTACGGCGGCGCCGTGCTGGCCGACCATGCGGCCGGGTTCGGAACGGAGGGGATCGCCGGCGCGGTTTTCGTCGGGGCCTGCCCCCGGCTGGGCAAGGCCGCCGCCCCCTATCTGGGCCCCGCCGCCAAGGCCCATTTCCCGCCCATCCTGTCCGATGACCTGGCGGCCCATGAAAGCGGCGCCCGCGCGCTGGCTGAGGCCCTTGGCGAGCGGGAGGAGGCAGATTCGGCGGTGGCCGACACCCTGTCGGTGCCCCTGGCCGCACGGCGGGCCATGATGCGCCGCCAGAGGGACGGTGCCGCCTTGGCGGCCTTCGACCGTCCCGCCCTGGTGGTCCATGGCCGGGATGACCCCGTGATCCTGCCGGCCATGGCCGACTGGCTGGCGGCAACCCTGCCGCAGGCGCAGGTGCATCTCTACGATGGCGTCGGGCACGCCCCGTTCCTCGAGGCGCCCCACCGCTTCGACGCCGACGTGGCGGCGTTCGCCCGCCGGGCCTGACGCGCTTTGGCCAATGGCATTTGATCGTGACCGCGCAAATGCCGCTTTCAGTCGCCGGGGATTAAGCCGCGCGCACCTTGGAGATGAAGGCGTCGACCTGGGTGCGCAGCGCGTCGGACTGCCGCGACAGATCCTCCGCCGCCGTCAGGACCTGGCTGGAGGCCGCCCCCGTCTCCCCGGCCGCCTGGGTGACGGCGGTGATGTTGGTCGCCACCTCAGCCGTACCGGAGGATGCCTGCTGGACGCTGCGGGCGATTTCCTGGGTGGCGGCGCCCTGCTCCTCCACCGCCGAGGCGACGGTGGTCGCGATCTCGTTGATGCGGGTGATGGTGCCGGTGATGCCCTCGATGGCCAGCACCGAATCGGTGGTGGCCTGCTGGATGGCCTTGACCTGGGCCGAGATGTCCTCGGTTGCCTTGGCGGTCTGGGTGGCCAGCAGCTTGACCTCGGAGGCGACGACGGCGAAGCCCTTGCCCGCCTCACCGGCGCGCGCCGCCTCGATCGTCGCGTTCAGGGCCAGCAGGTTGGTCTGGCCGGCGATGCCGTTGATCAGCTTCACCACGTCGTCGATCTTTTGCGCGGCGGAGGCCAGGGCCTGCACCTGCGTGTTGGTCCGGCCGGCATCGGTCACCGCCTGGCTGGCGATGCGCGTCGACTCCGCCACATGGCGGCTGATCTCACCGATGGAGGAGGACAGTTCCTCCGCCGCCGAGGCGACCGTCTGCACATTGGCGGAGGCCTGTTCGGCGGCCGCCGCCACGGCGGTGGACCGCAGGCTGGTCTGCGCGGCGGTGGACGACATGGACTGCGCTGTGGACTGCAACTGCGCCGAGGCGGAGGACACCGTGCCCACCACGCCCTTCACGCTGGCCTCGAACTCGTCGGCCAGCTTGGTCATGGTCGCGCGCTTCTCCTCTTCGGCCCGGCGCTTCATCGACTCCTGCTCGGCGCGCAGGCGGTCCGCTTCGATCATCTTGCGCTTGAAGACCTCGACCGACGCGGCCATGTCGCCGATCTCATCCTTGCGGCCGACGCCGGGCACCTCGACCGACTGGTCGCCGCCCGCCAGGCGGGTCATGGCCTGGGTCATGCCGGCCACCGGCCGGGTGATGTCGCGCACGATCACCGTGCTGAGCACGCCGGTGACGCCGAACAGCGCCAGCGTCGCCGCCAGGGCCGTCCACAGCACGCCCCTGGCGTCGTCCTGGACGCGCTCCCCTTGCGCCAGCAGATTGTGGGACAGGTAGTCCTCGACCGTCTTCATCATGTCGATGCGCGTGGTGGTCGTCTTGTACCAATAGGCGCCTTCGATGCCGCCCAGCGCGTCGCCGGGGGCGGTTTCCACGGCGACCTTGCGCATGCGCTCAACCTCGCTGACCGCTTCACCGGTCACCGTGCGGGCCAGGAACGCCTGGTCCTCAAGGGAGGCGCTGGCGGCGAACAGGCGGAAATATGTCGCCTCATCCGCGACCGTGCCCAGGAAGCGCCGGTATTGGGCCATGTCGAACTTGCCGGCGGCGAAGGCCGGCGCGCCGTTCGCCCGCTCCTCTCCCGCCCGCTCCTTCGCTTGGGTGAAGTTGACGTAGGTCGACAGCGCCCGCGCCACGTCCGGGTTGGTCACCGACTTCGAAATCTCGATATCGACGTCCAGTTGACGCAGGATCGTCGCCGTGAAATAGGCGCTCGACTCGGCGGCGGGAATTTGCAGGCCGTCGATCTTGCGCCGCACCTCATCCAGCTGCGTCAGCCGCTGAGAGGCGTCGGCCAGGATCTGGGCCAGTGCGGCGCCGGCCGAGGCGGTGGCGTCGCCTTTCAGTGCCGCCTCCAGCGCCCGGCGCCGCTGGTCGGTGCGCGCCCGCTGCTCCGGCAGTTCCCGCTGGAGCTGCGTACCCTTGCTGCCCAGGAACACGGCCGAGGCGCCCCGCTCGCGCTGCATCTCATGCACCAGATCGCCGACCGTGGTGGCGAGCTGCGTCAGCCGCGACAGGGTTTGCATCTGGGAGACGGTTGCCTGTTTTTCCGCCAGGATGACGACGGCGGCCAGCAGCAGGCCCAGCGATGGCACCAGCAGCGCCAGCACCACGCGGTGCAGGATTCGGAAACGGTTCATGGGAATCGGTATCTTCGGCTTTTCTAAAAAAAGCACGCTAATGCAATCGATCCCAAAGGAAAATTCGAAAGTTTGGTTAATTATAAATTTGATTTAATAAATGATTTTCCGGGTGTGGTTGTTGCGCCCTTCTCGTCCGCAATGAAAGAATCACATAAGGACAAGTCACGGCCCGTTGAGGGCGGCGATCCTTAACCGAGGTCAGGCGCCCTCGGCCAACTCCAGCAGGTCGTCCATGTCCTGGATTTGAACCTTGTTGCCTTCCAACAGGCTGATGACCCGGCTGGTCTTCAGCTGGGTGAAGGTGCGGCTGACGGTTTCGGTGGTCAGGCCCAGGTAGTCGGCGATGTCGGCGCGGCTCATGGGCACATGCACCGGGTTGGTCTTGTGACCGCGCCGGCTGGCCCGCTGCGACAGCAGCAGCAGGAAGGAGCAAATCTTCTCCTTCGCCGTCTTGCGGCCCAGCAGCAGCATCTGGTCCTGCGCCGCCGCCAGCTCGTTCGACGCCATGGAGAACAGGCGACGCTGCATCTTGGGGAACTCGTCCAGCAGCGCCTCCATGCGGCGGCGGGGGAAGCGGCACAGCGACACCGGCGTCACCGTCTCGGCGGTGTAGGCGTAGCTGTCGTTGACCGACAGGCCGAAGAAGTCGCCCGGCAGCAGGAAGCCGGTGATTTGCCGCCGGCCATCGGGCAGCAGCTTGTAGACCTTCACGGTGCCGGAGGTGACATTGTACAGGGTTTCCGCCGGGTCGCCCTCACCGAACACGGTGTGGCCGGCATCGAAGCGGGTGGTTTGCAGGATCTCCGCCAGGCGGCGCAACTCCTCCGCTTCCAGCGCGGCGCAGACGGTCAGGGTACGCACGGTGCAGGCGCTGCAGGGATGGATTTCCCCGGCGGGGTCGGACTTGGCGTTCGTCTGGACGGTCGCGTCCCTGCCATAGGCGAAATCGATGTGAGTCATTGCCGCACTCCGCTATCAGCCGCCACCCTTCGCCCGCTCATGGCGCGATTGTGGGTGGTGCGGCCGGTCTTTCGTTCCCCAATCAGTGCCGCGAGGTCAGCATATAGCCGGGGAACGACTTAGGAAAAGGCTAGAGATCGCCGTGACTGGCTTACTCCAACCCGTCGTTTATTCTTTGATCCAGATCATGGCGGGGCGTCATGGCGCGTTGTACGGGTGGCGATCCCTCCGGCTCGGATCTGCGCTTCCATGCCTACATTCGTAACCCGCCCCTTGGATCCTCGTCAGATCGACCAGGCCTACGCGTTGATGCGCCCCTTCTATCCGGACCTGACGGTGGAGCGGTGGCGCGACCATGCCCTGGCCCTGCTGGCCCCCGGCAGCCGGGGCGGCATCGTCACGGTGCAACTGGACCATCGCTACATGCATGGCCTGTTCTCCTATCTGATGGTGCCGGATTTGGACCATCGGCTAGGTCTGCAGGTGGACGTGTTCGTGGCCCTGGACCTGTTCGACCGGGAGGGGGCGGCGGACGCGCTGCTGGCGGAAATGGACCGGATCGCCCTGCGCTACGGCTGCGACGCCATCCACATCACCCTGCCGGACAGCCAGGTCAAGGCGCACCCGTCGCTGGCCCGCTTCCGCGCCCTGGGGCACCTGCCCGAGGGGCGGCGCCTGTGCAAGCACATGGCGGCGGAGGCGGCGGTCCCTGCCTGAGAACCCGGTAGCCCCGTCCCCGGCGACGGGATCCCTTGCGCCCTTTGCCGTTGTGCCCCGGCCGCCGCGCGCTATGCTCCGGCCCATGACTGAAAAGCTTCCCACCCTGCTGTTCCAGGCGGGCCGGCACAAGCGCGTGGCCGGTGGCCACCCCTGGGCCTATTCCAATGAAATCCAGATGGACGCGGCCGCCAAGGCCCTGCCCAAGGGCGGGCTGGTGCGCCTGGCCGATGCCGGCGGCGGCGTCCTGGGCATCGCCACCTTCAACCCGCACACCCTGATCGCGGCGCGGGTCCTGACCCGCGACCTGTCGGAGACGGTGGACGCCGGCTTTTTCGCCAAGCGCTTCCGCACGGCGGCGGCGCTGCGCGATCGCCTGATCGGCCGGCCCTATTACCGCCTGGTGCATGCGGAGGCCGACGGCCTGCCGGCGCTGATCGTGGACCGGTATGGCGACGTGCTGGTGGTGCAGGCCAATTCCGCCGGCATGGACCGCCTGCTGCCCCAGATCCTGGAAGGCCTCGCGGAGGTCTTTCCCGCATCGTCCGTCATCCTGCGCAACGACAGCGCCGCCCGTGGCCTGGAAGGTGTGGGCGAGGAGGTGCGGGTGGCCGTCGGTACGGTCGACGGCCCCATCAAGGTCGAGGAAAACGGCGCCACCTTCTTCGCCGACCCGGCGGGCGGGCAGAAGACGGGCTGGTTCTATGACCAGCGCGACCACCGCGCCTTCGTCGCCAACCTGGCGCAGGGCCGGTCGGTCATCGATTTCTACAGCTATTGCGGCGGCTTCGGCGTGCTGGCCGCCACCCGGGGGGCGGCGCGCGCCGTGCTGGTCGACCGCTCCGCCGGCGCCCTGGAACTGGCCGGCAAGGCGGCGGAGGCCAATGGCGTCGCCGATAAGGTCGAACTGCGCAAGGCCGACGCCTTCGCCGAGCTGGAACGCCTGGCCGAGGCCGGCGAGACGTTCGAGGTGGTGATCTGCGATCCGCCGGCCTTCGTGAAGTCCAAGAAGGATCTGGCCAACGGCAGCCGCGCCTATCGCAAGCTGGCCAAGCTGGGTGCCCAGATCACCGCCCCCGGCGGCATCCTGCTGGTGGCCAGCTGTAGCCACAACATGCCGCCCGACACCTTCGCCGAACTGGTGGCCAAGGGCCTGGGCGACGCCCGCCGCCAGGGGCGCATCCTGCGCTTCTCCGGCGCCGGCCCGGATCATCCGGTGCATCCCCTGCTGCCGGAAAGCGCCTATCTCAAGGCCGAGGTCTTCGCCCTCGACTGATATCAGCGGCACGAGACTTTGACACGTGCCGCTGCAGCGGATGCCGGCGCCTGACGCGACTAAGATAAGCGGCTGATATCGGCCGCTTTTTTCGTTCTTCGGGCGCATTTTTCGCACTTGCAGCGATGCGGCGGACCCGGGTCACCCCTGTGACAGTTACATGAATGGGGTCCGAAAGCGGGCTTGACACCCCTTATGCTCCGGGCGAGCATTACCCACCCTAATGCTCAAATAGAGCATAAGGGGTGAAGGTACAGGGAAGACGCCTCCGCCAATCGCGCCGCGGGGGCCGGCCATGCGGGCCGATGTCATTCGTGGCGCGCTTTCGTTTGCCAGGTGTCCCGATGTCCGTTGCCGAACTCGATCTCGAATACACCCCCGCCGTCGCCGCCGCGACCCGCCCCCTGTATGAACGGGTGGCCAAGGTGATCCCCGAGGTGGAGTGGCCCTTCCACGCGCCGCTGGTGCACGCCATCAACACGCTGAAGAAAGAGCGCAACGCCGTCGTCCTGGCGCACAACTACCAGACGCCGGAAATCTTCCACTGCGTGTCCGACATCGTGGGCGACAGCCTGGCGCTGGCGCGCAAGGCGGCGCAGACCGACGCCGACGTCATCGTCATGGCCGGCGTGCATTTCATGGCCGAGACGGCCAAGATCCTGAACCCGTCCAAGACGGTGCTGATGCCCGACATGCGGGCCGGCTGCTCCCTGGCGGACAGCATCACCGCCGCCGATATCCGCCTGTTGCGTGAGGCGCACCCCGGCGTGCCGGTGGTCACCTACGTCAACACCTCCGCCGAGGTGAAGGCGGAAAGCGACATCTGCTGCACCTCCGGCAACGCGGTGGAGATCGTGGAATCGCTGGACAGCGAGAGCGTGCTGTTCCTGCCAGACGAATATCTGGCCAGCTGGGTCGCCACCCAGACCAAGAAGAAGATCATCAAGTGGAAGGGCCATTGTGAGGTGCATGAGCGCTTCACCGGGGCGGAGCTGCGCGACTACCGTACCCGCTTCAAGGATCTGACCATCATCGCCCATCCCGAGTGCCCACCCGAGGTGCTGGCCGAGGCCGACTTCGTGGGCAGCACCGCGCGCATGGTGGAATATGTGGGCGAGGCGCGGCCGAACCGGGTGCTGATGGTCACCGAATGCTCCATGAGCGACAACGTCGCCACCGAGTATCCGGACGTGGAATTCATCCGCCCCTGCAACCTGTGCCCGCACATGAAGCGGGTCAGCCTCTCCAACATCCTGGAGTCGCTGCGGACGCTGGAGCCGAAGGTGGAGATCGACCCCACGGTGGCCGACCGTGCCCGCCTGGCGGTGGAGCGCATGCTGGCCGTGGGCCGCTGATCCCACCGCTTTCCCGAAGGCCGGCCGGGTGTGCGGCCGGCCCCCGTTCCCCTGGTGACGGAGCGTGATGCCATGGATGGTGCGTCTTATCCGGTGTCGCCTGTGAAGGTCGTCCACAGCGATGTGGTGGTGGTCGGGTCCGGCACGGCCGGCATGGCCGCCGCCTTGGCCTTGGCTGGTGCCGGGCGGCGGGTCACCCTGCTGACCAAGACCGATGACCTGCCTGGCGGATCCAGCCTGTGGGCCCAGGGCGGTGTGGCCGTGGCGCTGGGCGCCGGTGACAGCGCCGCCGACCATGCCGCCGACACCGTGGCCGCCGGCGCGGGATTGACCGACCCCGGCATGGCGCGCCTGCTGGCCGAGGCCGGCATCGCCGAGATGTCGGCCTTGCTGGACGCTGGCCTGCCTGCCGACCGGGGCGAGGACGGCAAACCCCTGCTGGGGCGCGAGGCGGCGCATGGCCGCCACCGCATCCTGCACGCTGGCGGCGACGCCACTGGGCGCACCCTGGTCACCTTCCTGGCCGCCCGTGTGCGCGCCGCCTCGGGCATCACCGTCCACACCCGCGCCATGGCCGCCGATCTGGTGGTGCGCGATGTCGGGCGCGGCCGCCGGGTGCAGGGTGTCCTGGCCTATGAGGACGGCGGGGTTGGCCAAAGGGGCGGCTGGGTGCTGCACGTCGCCCCGCATGTGGTGCTGGCCACTGGCGGCACTGGCCAACTGTGGGCCGTGACCACCAACCCGCCAGAGGCCACCGGCGACGGCATGGCGCTGGCCGCCCGCGCCGGCGCCCACCTGGCCGACCTGGAATTCGTGCAGTTCCATCCCACCGCCCTGGCCGTCGCCGGCCCGCCCGGCCGCCGGCCGCTGTTGACGGAGGCGTTGCGCGGCGCCGGGGCCAAGGTGCTGGACGCCAGCGGCCACGCCTTCATGGCGGATGAGCATCCCGATGCCGAACTGGCGCCCCGCGATGTGGTGGCCCGCGCCATCGGCCGCCGCGTGGCCCGTGGGGAGGCGGTGTTCCTGGACCTGCGCCCGCTGTGGGCCGCCGGTGGCGCCCAGAAATTTCCCACCGTGGCTGGCATCTGCGCCGAGGCCGGCCTGGACCCGGCCGCCGCGCCCGTGCCCGTGGCGCCCGCCGCGCATTACCACATGGGCGGCGTACTGACGGACGCCGACGGCCGCACCTCCATCCCAGGATTGTGGGCGGCGGGTGAGGTCGCCTGCACCCATGTCCATGGCGCCAACCGCCTGGCCAGCAACTCCCTGCTGGAGGCGGTGGTGTTCGCCGGCCGGGTGGCGGCGGCCCTGGTGGCCGAGTCGGCCGCGTCCCAGCCGGTGGCGGTTCCGGTGGCGCCAACGGTGCCCGGCGGTCCCGCCGCCGCGAACCTCGCGGCCCAGGCCCAGACATTGATGGCGGAGAAGGTGGGCCTGGTGCGCGACGGCGCGGGCTTGGCCGAGGCCGCCCGGCACCTGTCGGCACTCAGCACCGCCGCCGAGCGCCTGGCGCCAGCCGACGACTACGCCGGCATTCGTGCCGGCCTGGAACTGCGCAACCGCCTGGTCCTCTCGCGACTGGTGGTGGAGGCGGCCAAGCGGCGGGAGGAAAGCCGGGGCGCCCATACCCGCGCCGACCATCCCGAAACCCGTGACGCCTGGCGCCATCACCAGATCCTGACTTATTCCGACCTGGGCCGTGGCGCCGAGGCCGAGCCTGCCCTTACCCGGGAAAACCGCCCATGAGCACGCCTGCCCCCCTCTATCCCGTGATGTATGAAGGCCTGGTCCGCGCCGCGCTGCTGGAGGATCTGGGGCGGGCGGGCGACGTCACCGCCGATGCCTGCATCCCGGTGGACACCCAGGCCCGCGCGCTGTTCCAGGCCCGTCACGCCGGCGTCATCGCCGGTCTGGCCCCGGCGCTGTCGGCCTTCTCCCTGCTCGACCCCAGCCTATCGGTGCGGACCCTGGTGGCCGATGGCGCCCGCGTGGCCCCGGGCCAGGCGGTGGCGGTGGTGGAGGGGGCGGCCCGCCCGATCTTGTCGGCGGAGCGCACGGCGCTGAACCTGCTGGGCCGCCTCTGCGGCATCGCCAGCAAGACGGCGGAGCTGGTCCAGGCCATCGACGGCACCGGCGCCCACATCGTCTGCACCCGCAAGACCACGCCCGGCCTGCGCGCGCTGGAGAAATACGCCGTGCGCGTGGGCGGGGGCAGCAACCACCGCTTCGGCCTGGATGATGCCGTCCTGATCAAGGACAACCATTTGGTGGCGGCCGGTGGCCTGCGCGCCGCCGTGGAACGCGCCCGCGCCCATGTCGGTCACATGGTGAAGATCGAGGTGGAGGTCGACACCCTGGCCCAGTTGGAGGAGTTGCTGACCCTGCCGGTGGACGCGGTGTTGCTGGACAACATGGACCCGCCCACCCTGCGCCAGGCAGTGGAGATGGTGGCTGGCCGCCTGATCACCGAGGCCTCGGGCGGCATCACGCCCCAGACGGTGCGCGCCGTGGCGGAAACGGGCGTCACCCTGATCTCCCTGGGTTGGCTGACCCACTCCGTCACCAACTTCGACATCGGGCTGGATTTCGAGAGCCTTTGAGCGGGGCCTTCAGCCCTTCAATCTCTCAGGGATGGGGTCAGGCCCAACGCTGTGGAAGCGCGCCTCGCCGCCGAAGAAGCGGCTGGCCAGGCGGGTGATGGGCTCCGCCGGGCCGGTGGTGTGGAAGGCTTCGACCCCGCCCTGCTCCCGCGCCCGGCTGGGCAACTCATATTCCGGGTGGCGCTCCAGATAGGCGCGCAGGCTGCTGACCGTCAGGTTGGGCTGGTCCAGGATTTCGACACCGGGGGGCAGGGCCTGGGCGAACAGGTCGGCCACCAGGGGATAATGGGTGCAGCCCAGCACCACCGCGTCGGGCGGCACGCCCTCCAATTGGGTCATCAACCGCCCGGCATAGTCCTCGATGGCGGCGCGGATGGTGTCGACCGGGGCATCGGCCTCGATCAGGCGCACCAGGTCGGGGCAGGCCTGCTGCACCACCCGCACCTCCGGCGCGCGCTTGGCGATCTCCGTGGGGTAGGCGCCGCTGCTGACCGTGTGCTGGGTGGCGAAGATGGCCACGGTGCGCGGCTCGCCCGCGCGGGAGCCGGCGGCCACATCGGCCATCCAGGGCACGCCGGTGATGGCCTCCACCATGGGCACCAGCACGCCCAGCACCCGGCGGTCGGGATAGGCGGTGGGCAGCCAGGTCTGCTGCAGGCGCCGCAGCGCCTGGGCCGAGGCGGTGTTGCAGGCCAGGATGACCAGGGGGCAGCCCAGGCCGAACAGCCGTTCCACCCCGGCCACGGTATAGCGGTAGATTTCCTCCGGCGTGCGGTTGCCATAGGGGGCGTTGGCGTGGTCGCCCAAATAGACGAACCGGCGATCCGGCATTTGGTTGGCCAGGGCGCGCAACACCGTCAACCCGCCGTGGCCTGAATCGAAAACGCCGATCATCGCTCGCAACCGCACCGTTCACCGCCCGGGGCGCGTCCGGGCCCCATCCCCATCGGTTTAGCACGATCCGCCGGGGCGGCGGCAACGCCCTTGCGGCCGGTTGCCGCCCCGTCTTGCCCCCTGCTTGCCATTGCATGTCGGCTATGCCTTAGTGCGCCGGTCCATTATGCTGGCGCCCTTTGCCATTCCGTCTTTGAGGAACCTTGCCCGTGAGCCTGCGTGTCGCCGTCCGCCGGTCCTTGATGATCCTGCCCGTCCTCGCTTCGGCGACAACCCTCGCGGTTGTCGGCGCCGCGCCCGCCTGGGCCCAGGCGGCGAAGCCGGCGACCACCGCGCCCGCGACCGGTTCCGCGCCCATCGTCCCGTCGGCGGCCAAGCCGACCGCCCCGGTCGCGGCCGCTCCGGCGGCCGGAACCAAGGCTGGTGAGGAGGATGACGGCTGGACCTGCCCCTTCCCCAAGAAGGTGCCCACCATTCCCGACGGCAAGACCGCGCCCGAGGCGGACATGCGCAAGGCGCATGAGGAGATGCAGGCCTACGTGAACAGCGGCCAGGGCTTCATCGCCTGCGTCGATCAACTGGTGGCCCAGCATCCGGACAAGGTGACGGTGGCGAAGTTCCTGCAGCTGACCAGGGTGCAGGACGCCGTGGTCAGCGACATGGAAATCCTGGCGGCCCGTTTTAACCAGCAACTGCATGTGTACAAGGCGCGCACCGGCGGCGCACCGGCACCCGCCGCCCCGGCGCCGGCGGCCAAGCCCGCCGGCAAGTAAGCCTGAAAAGATTGGGGTCGCCTGGCATCCGCCCGGCGGCCCTTTTCTTGTGAGCGTCCCGCTCTAACGGCGTCCGCCGCGCGCCTGGCGCCGGCTTCTTCCCGGACGACGGTCGTCCTCATCGAACAGCTCGGCCAGTTTTTCCATGACGGTGCCGCCCAGTTGCTCCACGTCCACGATGGTGACGGCGCGGCGGTAATAGCGCGTGACGTCGTGGCCGATGCCGATGGCGATCAGCTCCACCGGGCTGCGGGTCTCGATATACTCGATGGCGCTGCGCAGATGCTTTTCCAGATAACTGCCGCTGTTGACCGACAGGGTGCTGTCGTCCACCGGCGCGCCGTCGCTGATCACCATCAGGATGCGCCGCTGTTCCGGCCGGGCGATCAGGCGGGTGTGGGCCCACAACAGGGCCTCGCCGTCGATGTTCTCCTTCAGGATGCCTTCGCGCAGCATCAGGCCCAGGTTGCGCCGGGCCCGGCGCCAGGGGGCGTCGGCCTCCTTGTAGACGATGTGGCGCAGGTCGTTCAGGCGGCCGGGGGCCGGCGGCTTGCCGCTGGCCAGCCAGCGCTCGCGGCTTTGCCCACCCTTCCACGCCCGGGTGGTGAAGCCCAGGATTTCCACCTTCACGCCGCAGCGTTCCAGCGTGCGCGCCAGGATGTCGGCGCTCATGGCGGCGATGGTGATGGGCCGGCCGCGCATGGACCCGGAATTGTCGATCAGCAGGGTGACGACGGTGTCGCGGAAATCGGTGTCGTTCTCCTGCTTGAACGACAGGGGCAGCACCGGGTTGGCCACCACGCGGGCCAGGCGGGCCGCGTCCAAGATGCCTTCCTCCAGGTCGAACACCCAGGCGCGGGTCTGCTTGGCCATCAGGCGGCGCTGCAGGCGGTTGGCCAGCTTGGCGATGACGCCCTGCAGGTGCTGCAACTGCTGGTCCAGCATCATGCGCAGGCGGGCCAGTTCATCCGGGTCGCACAGGTCGGCGGCGCCCACCACCTCGTCGAACTCGGTGGTGAAGGCGCGATAACCGCCCGCGTCCGGGCTGTTGCGGCCGAAATCGGGGCGGGACGGCTCGCCGGGCTCGCCCGACTGCTCGGCCCCGGCCCCCTCCATCTCCTGCTCCTCGCCCTCGCTGCTCTCGGCGGCGCCCGCGGTTTCCTCCGTCTGGCCGCCGGACTGCTGCTGCTCACCCGTCGCTTCGGGGTCGGCATCGTCGGATTGGCCGCCGCCGGCGTCGTCATTGTCGGCGCCCTCAGGGCTCTGGGTGTCGCCCGATTCGGCCGTCTCCTCCTCTTCCGACTTGTCCGGCTCGCCGCCCACCTCCAGGTCCAGGTCGGTCAGGATGCGGCGGGCCTCGCGGGCATAGGCCTGCTGGTCGGCCATGGCGGCCTTCAGCTGCGCCAGGTCCGCGCCGGCCTTTTCCTCGATGAAGGGACGCCACAGGTCCAGCGCCGCCTGGGTGGCGGGGGCGACGGGGGCGCCGGTCAGGGCCTCGCGCGCGATCAGGCGCAGGGCGTCGGCCAGGGGCACCTGGTCGCGCGCCGTGGCCCTGTCCAGGCCCTGGCGGCGAAACCGCTCCTCCAGCGCCGCCGTCAGGTTGTCGGCCACGCCGGCCATGGCGGTGGCGCCCAGCGCCTCGCACCGCGCCTGCTCCAGCGCGTCGAAGGCCAGGCGGGCGGTGTCGCCGGTGGGCAGCAGCCGGGCGTGCGTGGCGGCGTCGTGATGGCGCAGACGCAAGGCGGCGGCGTCGGCCGCCCCCGCACCGGCGCCACGTCGCGGGCGTTCAGGTCACGCGTGGGCAGGGGGACCCGCACCCGCGTGCCGGAAAAGCCCGGCGGTTCGGCGGAGAATCCCACCGTCAGGTCGCCGCGCTCCGCGATGGCGCGGACGGCGGCACCGGTGGCCCGCTTGAACGCCTCCAGCGGCGATTCGCGGTCGGAAGACATGGGCTCGTTCCTTCTCGGGCGTCGGCCCCGCCTCAGGCGAGGGTGGCGCGCACGCCGCTCTCGGGCAGTTCGGTGCCGAAGCAGCGCTGGTAATACTCGGCCACCGCCGCGCGCTCGATCTCGTCGCACTTGTTCAGGAAGGTGACGCGGAAGGCGAAGCCGACATCGGCGAAGATGTCGGCGTTCTGGGCCCAGGTGATGACCGTGCGCGGGCTCATGACGGTGGAGATGTCGCCGGCGATGAACCCGGCGCGCGTCAGGTCGGCCAGGCGCACCATGGCGTTGACCAGCACCCGGCGCTCCTCCGTGTCGTAGGACGGCACCTTGGCCAGGACGATCTTCACCTCGGCGTCATGGGGCAGGTAGTTCAGGGTGGTGACGATGTTCCACCGGTCCATCTGGCCCTGGTTGATCTGCTGGGTGCCGTGATAGAGGCCGGTGGTGTCGCCCAGGCCGATGGTGTTGGCCGTGGCGAACAGGCGGAAGGCCGGGTGGGGGCGGATGACCTTGTTCTGGTCCAGCAGGGTCAGCTTGCCCTCGACCTCCAGCACGCGCTGGATGACGAACATCACGTCTGGGCGGCCGGCGTCGTACTCGTCGAACACGATGGCGCAGGGGTGCTGCAGCGCCCACGGCAGGATGCCCTCGCGGTATTCCGTCACCTGCACGCCCTCACGCAGGACGATGGCGTCCTTGCCGATCAGGTCGATGCGGCTGATGTGGCTGTCCAGGTTGATGCGCAGGCAGGGCCAGTTCAGGCGCGCGGCCACCTGCTCGATATGGGTGGACTTGCCCGTGCCGTGATAGCCCTGGACCATGACGCGGCGGTTGTAGGCGAAGCCGGCAAGGATGGCCATGGTCGTTTCGCGGTCGAAACGATAGGTGCTGTCGATTTCCGGCACATGTTCCGTGGGCGCGCTGAAGGCCGGCACCTGCATGTCGCTGTCGATCCCGAAGGCCTTGCGGACGGAGATCGTGGTATCGGGCAGCGAGGCGGCGTTCATCGGGGTCTTTTCCTGGGACATGAGACGGTCGGCTTTCCTGCGATATCGGACAGAACGGTTGGTTTTTGGTCTTGGTTCGGTGCCGGGGGCTCAGCCCTGGTCGGCGTAGGCGGCCTTCAGCACGTTATAGGCTTGGTTGATGCGCTTCAGGCGCTCTTCCGCATCCTTGTCGCCACCATGCGTATCGGGATGGTTCTGCTTGGCCAGCTCGCGGTAGCGCTGCTTGATCTCACCGAACTCCACCGGCGCCTTCAGGCCCAGCACGTCCAGCGCCTCATCCTCCGGCGTGCGGGGCGAGGGCGGCGGCGGGCGGTTGGCCGTCCCTTCCCAATCGGCGCCGAAGGTGTGGCCACGGCTCATCTTGTCGCGCAGGTTCCGTTCCCGGGTGCGCCAATCCCCCATGGGCCAGGTGGGCCGTTGCCAGGTGGTGTCGTAGCGCATGGCGCGCTCGATCTCTTCCGTGCTCATGCCCTGGTAATAGTCCCAGGCCTTGTTGTAGGCGCGGACATGGTCCAGGCAGAACCAGAAATAGTCGTTCAGCTGGCTGCGGTTCTTGGGCGCGCGATACTCCCCCACCTCGGCACAGCCCGGGTGGTCGCAGGCCCTGACCTGGACCTGCGGCGGGTCGTCGAACGAGAAGGAGAATCCGGGGCGCTGTTTCTGCATCGCGAAAGTATGGGGGCACGTCCGGGCCGTGACAAGCGCGGCGGGTCGCCCACGGCACCATTGCCGGGGCAAAGCTGGGCTGCTGTCCCGACCGCCGCGAATCGCCTTGCCGCCATTGACAGCGGCGCCCCGGCATCGCACCTGAGGGGGTAGGACGAACCTTCCGCCGCGGGCCCCTTCCATGCGCTATGCCGACCGAATCCACACCAAGCTGACCCAGGCGCTGGCGCCCGTCACGCTGATCGTCGACGACCAGTCGGCGGCCCACGCCGGCCACGGCGGCGCCGCGCCCGGCGGCGAAACCCATTTCGAGGTGACGGTGGTGTCGGCCGCCTTCGCCGGCAAGTCACGGGTGGCGCGTCAGCGCCTGGTATACGACATCCTGAAGGATGAACTGGCCGAGCGGGTTCATGCCCTGTCGCTCAAGACGCTGACGCCGGAAGAGGTGGTTTAAGCAGACCGCCATGGGGCGTTCGTGAATAAATTCACCAGCGGGACATTGACGTAATAGTTGTTCCGCCCGTGTTGCTGCTTGAGCAGTAGGCCGCCCTCAGCGAGCTGATCCAGATATTTGGCGGCAGTCTGCCGTGAAACTTCAAGTTCGCTCTGGACGAAATCAATTCGCGTGTACGGATGTCGAAACAAGTTGTTCAGAAGATCATGTGAGTATATTTTATAATGATAAGTTCGGAGCCTGTTTTTGTAATTTTCCATAAGTTCCTTGATGCCGTCGATCAAAGTCAGCGCGTGGATAGATGACTCAGATACGGCTTTCATCATATACAGTAGCCATTCCTGCCATTCGCCTGTGTCTCGGGTTGATTGCAAGAGAGAGTAGTATTGCCCTTTATGTTCCGTGATATATCGACTTAAATAAAGAATCGGAATTTCAAGAAGACCCTGCTGGGTTAGGTATAGTACATTAATAATTCTTCCAATCCGACCATTCCCGTCCGGAAACGGGTGAATGCTCTCGAATTGGTGATGGATGACCGCCATCTTGATCAAGGGGTCGAGCGAACATAAAGAATCATCGTTGATGAATTTCTCCAGGTCGGACATGGCCGCCACTATGGTGTTTTTATCTTGTGGTGGCACATAGACAAGATCGCCTGTTGCCTCATTTTTCAAGGCGGTGCCGGGGGTGTCTCTAAACTCCCCTGTCGTGCGCTTCAACAACTGGAACATCGAGATAATGGTGTTGTTTGTAAGCAGACCGGTTTTTCTAAGCTGATCAAACCCAAGCTTCAAGGCATCTCGATATAGCGCCACCTCTTTCGCCGCCGGGGATGCAGCGGGGGGAAAGAAACTCGCCTGGAATAGTTCATCCTGGGTAGTGACGATATTCTCTATCTCGGAACTGGCCTTGGCCTCCTGAAGCGACAATGTGTCGATCAATATGCCTTGGTTGGGCATGCTGGTGGCGCGGCCCTTCAACTCGCCAAGATGCCTATGGGCTCGTGCCATCTCTCGAAATACTTGGGTTGTTTCCAACTCACCCGGAGGTGGAAGCGGTGGCAGGTTGTACGTTGGCTTTAACATGATGGCCCGCTCATGTCGAAGAATTGCGACGTCTTTAACATATCGACACGACATGTTAAGGAAATCGAAAAACCATAACATGGGCGTGGCTAATTTCCCTCTTCCCTCGGTCCGGTGTAGTGCTCCGGGTACCAGCGCTTCACCACGGGGCCGTCGCTGGCCATGACGTGGCAGGTGTTCAGCACCGGGGGCGGGCCGCCGGCGCCGCCCCGGCGGCGGGCGCTCAGCACCGGGGCCAGGGTCTGGAAGGCGGTGGTGGCCACAGGGCCTAGCAACTCGACCAGATGGGTGCAGCCCTCCGTCCGGCCCAGGCGCTGCTTGACCGCGCTGGTCCAGCCGGCGGCGATGCGCAGGCCCACCAGGCGCTGGAAGTTGGGCAGGATGGCGGGGCAGTGGGCGAAGGGGGCGTTGTCGGTGGCGACCTCCACCGCGCGCACCGTCAGCGTGTCGTCCACCGTCAGGCGTACCCACATCTCATGCAGGAACTGCCCCGGCTGGATGGTGCCGCGCCATTCATTGTCGAAGGCGTAGTGCTTCTCATCCGTGATGTGGCCTTCGATGTCCCAAAGGCCGTCCGCGCGTTCATAGCCCTGGCAGGTGACGCGGCGGGTGTGGAGCGGCTTGCGCGGGGCGGCGGGGGGCAGGGGCATGGGGGCGGGTCACGCCTCCAGCGCCGCGGCCACCACGGCGCGCACCGGCTCGGGATCGATGCCCCGGGCGGTGAAGGCCTGGCCGATGCCGCGCGCCAGGATGAAGGTGATGCCCCCATCCTTCACCTTCTTGTCCTTGGCCATGTGGGCCATCAGGGCGTCCACGGTCCAGCGGCCCTTGGCCAAGTGGGCGGCGCCGGTGGGCAGGCCCACGGTCGTCAAGTGGCGGCGCATGCGGTCCAGGTCGGCGGGCGGGCACAGCCCTAGGCGCACCGACAGGTCGAAGGCCATGACCATGCCGATGCCCACGGCCTCGCCATGCAGCAGCTCCCCGCCATAGCCCACTTCCGCCTCCAGCGCGTGGCCGAAGGTGTGCCCCAGGTTCAAAAGGGCGCGCACCCCGCCCTCGCGTTCATCCTGGGCGACGATGGCGGCCTTGGCGGCCACGCTTTCGGTCACCGCGTCCGTGCGCAGGGCGGTGTCGCCGGCCACCAGGGCGGGGCCGTTTTCCTCCAGCCAGGTGAAAAAGTCCGGCCGGTCGATCAGGCCGTACTTCACCACCTCGGCATAGCCGGCCAGCACCTCGCGCCGGGGCAAGCTATCCAGCGCGCCGATGTCGGCCAGCACCAGGCGGGGCTGGTGGAAGGCGCCGATCAAGTTCTTGCCCTGGCGGCTGTTGATGCCGGTCTTGCCGCCCACGCTGCTGTCCACCTGGGACAGCAGGGTCGTGGGCACCTGGATGAAGTCGATGCCGCGCAGGGCGATGGCGGCGGCGAATCCGCCCAGATCGCCGATGACCCCGCCGCCCAGCGCCACCAGCATGGCGCCGCGCTCGATGCCGCGCGACAGCAGGATTTCCAGCACCGCCTCCAGATGGTGGAAGCTCTTGGTCGCCTCGCCCGCCGGCACCACGATGGGGTCCAGGACGCGGGCGCCGGCCGCTTCCAGCGAGCGGGTCAGGGTGCCCAGGTACAGGGGCGCCACCGTCTCGTCGCTCAGGATGACCAGGGGGCGGCGGCCGGCGATGGGGGCCACCAGGGCGCCGGCGTTCTCAATCAGGCCGGTGCCCACCCGCACGTCATAGGAACGGTCGCCCAAATGGACGGGAACGGTACGGGCGAGGCCGGTGTGGGCGGAAACGGTTTGGCTCATGATTCCAGCGCTCATTCCACGGCGGCCGGCTGGGGCCGCGTCTCCTGGGTTTGGCTATCCGCGTCAGTGTCCAGATAGTCCTGCAGCGCCTCCACCACCCTGTCCACCGTGTCCTCCGCCGGGCGGTCGCCGCTGTCCACGGTGATGTCGGCCTGGGCGTAGTAGGGATGGCGCAGCTCCATCAGTTTGCGCAGCGTCTCGCGCGGGTCGGCATCCTTCAACAGGGGCCGATTGCCCCGGCGCGCCGTGCGCTGCACCAGCAGGTCCAGCTCCGCTCGCAGCCAGATGGAATGGGCGCGCTGGCGCACCAGGGCCCGGGTTTCGGCATCCATGAAGGCGCCACCGCCGGTGGACAGCACCTGCAGCGGCTGGTCCAGCAGGCGGGCGATCACCCGGCGCTCCCCCTCGCGGAAGGCCGGTTCGCCATAGCGGTCGAAGAATTCGGGTATGCTGCAACCGGCGGCGCGCTCGATCTCATGGTCGGCGTCGACGAAGGGCAGGCCCAGGCGCGCGGCCAAGCGGCGGCCGATGCTGGTCTTGCCGGCACCCATCAGGCCGACCAGGACCAGGGTGCGCGGCGGGCGTTGGCGCAAGGTGGGCCGCATCAGCGCACCCCCCCGAACCGGATGGCGGCCTGGCCGGCCGGTGCCCGGCGGATCGGGGTGGCGTTGCGCACCCGGGGACCGGACGCTACAGTGCCAAGCGCTAACACCATGTTTGCCGTATCATCCATAACAGCCGAGACCTAAAGCCGTGCCCCGTTCCGGGGGTTGTTCTTAACCCTTAACACCGGTTGTCCGCCTTTGGCCCTGCGGCCTTCGGCGATCTGTCCGGCCCCGCTTTTCCGTGACAGCCTGCCCCCGATGATCTGGTGGGACGATCTGGTGGACGGCGCCGGATGGAAACGGTTAGGGGGGACTGCATAACACAGTCGACCCCGCCTGTCCCTCAACTCCACCGAGGTGCTGCGCACTGCCGCCTTGCTTGCGCCGCGATGGTCTCGCAATTTTCTTTCCGAATCCGTCCTTTCCCTTTCAGCGATTGATGCCGATCCCACGATGAAAAAGCTTCTTCTGATCCTGATCGCCCTGGTTGTCCTTGGCGGTGCCGGCGCCGCCCTGGTCGTGGCCGCTACCACCTCCCCGGCGCCCTCCGCGCCCACCGAACGGGTGATCCCCAATGACCGCTTCCCGCAGTAAGCTCCGCTTGGCGCTCCGACTGGGCCTGGCGCTGGCCGCCGGCCTGATGACGGCCCCGGTGGCGCTGGCGCAATCGGGGTCCCAGACCTCGGGCGCACCCACCCCCTTGTGGCCACAGGGGCCGGCGACGCCGTCCACCAGTACGCCGTCCGCCGGCGTGCCTTCCGGGGGCGCCCCAACCGGCACCGATGGCGGCGCGACCCAAGGTCCCACCCCCCTGGGCGCCCCGCTCTACACGCCCCCCGCCCCCCGCTCATCCTCCTTCGAGGTCAAGACCCTGGCGGCGGTGACGCCGGATGGCGGCGGCCTGCTGGACGCGGGGCAGGGGGGCCTGGGCCAGGCGCTGTGGGCCGACAGTCCGCGCGGCCTGGTCGACCGGGCGCTGATGTCCCTGCCGCCCTCCAGTCCCTCGCCGGCGGTGCGCGCCTTGCTGGGGCGTGTGCTGATGTCCTCCGGCACGGCCCCCCAGGCGAACAAGGATACGCGTAACTTCCTGGGCGCCCGCCTGGAACGTCTGGCCCTGCTGGGTGATGGCAAGAACGCCGACGCCATGGCCGCGCTGCCCACCGCCCTGGACGACGCCGGCGCGGCGGAGGCCTGGGCCCGCCTGTCGCTGCTGACCGGCGACGGGTCGGCCTGCAACCAGATGGCGGACCTGCAGAAGCGCTTCAACGACGGCGAAATCCAGATGCTGGGCGTCGTTTGCCAGGTGCGCGGCGGGTCCACCGACAATGTCATGCTGTCGCTGGACATCATGCGGGAACAGGGGGTGAAGGATGACGGCTTCTCCCGCCTGGCGGAGGTGGCGGCCAGCGGGCAGAAGGGCGCGCTGAAGGGCTTCTCCACCCTGTCGGCCGAGGCGGTGGCCCTGGCCCGCGCCATGGGCCGTGGCCTGCCGGCGGAAGTGCCGGCGGCCCAGATCCAGACCCTCAACCCGGCGGCGGCCGCCGCCGTCGCCGACCTGCCCGACACGCCGGCGGCGCTGAAGCTGGTGGCGGGCGACCGCGCCGCCGCCTACGGTACCCTGCCGGCGGCGGCCCTGGCCCCCCTCTACAAGGCGGCCAAGGTCAGCCCCAGCGACCTGAAGAACGCTGTGGGCGTGGCGGAGAAACGCCAGGGCGCCGACCAGCGCGCCATCCTGTACCAGGCCCTGACCGGGGAAACGATACCCTCGCTGAAGGGCGCCATCCTGGCCAAGGCGGTGGACGTCAGCGATCCCGGCCTGCTGGCCGGGGCCTGGGGTGACCTGCTGGTCCAGGAACTGGAAGGGCTGGCCCCCGGGCCGGCGCTGAAGGACCTGGCCCCGGCCGCCGCCCGCCTGGCCCTGCTGCAGAACCGGCGCGACTTGGCCCAGCCCTGGTTCGAACTGGCCCGCCAGACGGCGCAAGAGGCGTCCGCTGGCGGGAAAGCCGATGGCAAGCCCTTGCAGGCCTACCTGCGTCTGGTGCCCCTGGCGGTGCTGGGCGGCCTGCTGCCCAGCGACGGCGCCAACTGGGCGCAGTGGCTGGACGCGGTGAAGGCCGACGCCGACGCGCCGTCGCGCCTGCGCGCCGGGTCCATCCTGGCCTTGCTCACGGCGGCGGGGGAGAAGATCGACCCGCTGCTGCTGGCCCGCACCTCCGCGGTGGCGGAGGCGCCGGGGGTGATCCCCGACGCCGCCTCCTGGCTGCGCCTGGACCAGTCGGTGACGGTGCCCCGGCGGGGCGAGGTGGCGTTGCTGGCCCTGGCGGAATTGGCGGACGCCGGCCCGGCCAGCACCGCGCCCACGGTCACGGTTCATGCCCTGTCGGCCCTGGCCGCCATCGGCCTGAAGGACGACGCCCGGCGTCTGGCGCTGGAGGCCGTCGCCGCCCTGGCCGGGTCCTGAGGACCATGGCGTCGCGCGTCCCAAAGGCCCCCACCGTCGGGAAGGCCGTTTCCAGGAAGCGGTCCCCCGGTCGGCCGCGCGGCGCCACCCTGGCCCTGCCGCCCGGGGTGGACGCTTTCCTGGACATGCTGGTGGCGGAACGGGGGGCGGCGGCCAACACCCGTGACGCCTATCGCCGCGATCTGGTGGACGCGGCCCGTTTCATCGCCGCCCAGCAGGGGGACAAGGGCCCCACGCTGGACCAGGCGGGCACGGACGACCTGCGCGCCTACCTGGACCATCTGGGGCGCGACGGCACCAACGCCGCCGTCCGTACCGTGGCCCGGCGCCTGTCGGCCCTGCGCCAGTATTACAAGTTCCTGGTGTCAGAAGGCCGGCGCGAGATCGACCCGGCCGCCGTGCTGGACGGCCCGCGCCTGGGCCGCCCCCTGCCCAAGATCCTGTCCGAGGATGACGTGGCCCGCATGCTGGACACCGCCGCCGCCCAGGGCGGGGCGGAGGGGCTGCGGTTGGCGGCGTTGCTGGAACTGCTCTACGCCACGGGCTTGCGTGTGTCGGAGTTGGTGGGCCTGCCGCTTTCGGCCTTCAGCCGCGACGGTCGGGTGCTGGTGGTCAAGGGCAAGGGCGGGAAGGAGCGCATGGTGCCCCTGTCCCCGCCGGCCCGCGATGCGCTGGCGGCCTACCTGCCGCACCGCGCCGCCTTCTTCTCCCCGGGCCGGGAGGCCAAACAGGCCGGTCACCTGTTCCCCTCGCGCAGTTCCGGCGGCACCTTGACGCGTCAGCGTTTCGGCCAGTTGCTGAAGGATCTGGCGCTGGCGGCGGGCCTGGACCCGGCCAAGGTCAGCCCCCATGTCCTGCGCCACGCCTTCGCCACCCATCTGCTGGACCATGGCGCCGACCTGCGCTCCGTCCAGAAGATGCTGGGCCATGCCGACATCGGCACCACTCAGATTTACACTCATGTCGTGGGGGAGCGCCTGCGCCGCGCGGTGGAGGACCACCACCCCCTGGCCAAGGGCAACGCGGGTGGCCGCCCCCGCAAGGGGTAGGGCCGCGCACCCCTAAAGTCGATAGCACTGGCCCCTGGCCCGCGCTCATGGTAATCAGCCGGCTTCGACCTTTGTGCGGATCGCCGTCCCGGCGGCCGCGCCTCCTTACAAGCAGTTGTAAGCCGCCCCATGCATTTCCTTGAATTTGAAAAGCCGATCGCCGAACTCGAAGGCAAGATCGATGAACTCCGTCATCTGTCCGATGGCGGCGGGATCAACATCGCCGACGAGGTCCGCAAGCTTGAGGACAAGGTCGACAAGCTGCTGCGCTCGACCTATGCCAAGCTGTCCCCGGCCCAGAAGGTCCAGGTGGCGCGCCATCCCAACCGGCCGCATTGCCTGGACTACATCAATGCCCTGATCACGGATTTCACGCCGCTGGCGGGCGATCGCGTGTTCGGTGAGGATCGCGCCATCGTCGGCGGCCTGGGCCGGTTCCGGGGCCGGTCGGTGGTGATCATCGGCCAGGAAAAGGGCCACGACACCGATACGCGCATCCGTCATAACTTCGGCTCGGCCAAGCCGGAAGGCTACCGCAAGGCGCAGCGCCTGCTGGCCCTGGCCAGCCGCTTCAACCTGCCGGTCATCACCCTGGTGGATACGGCCGGCGCCTATCCCGGCGTGGGTGCGGAAGAGCGCGGCCAGGCGGAGGCCATCGCCAAGTCCATCGAGACCTGCCTGCGCGCCCGCGTTCCCATCGTCTCCGCCGTCATCGGTGAGGGCGGGTCGGGGGGCGCCATCGCCATCGCCACGGCCGACCGTGTGCTGATGCTGGAGCACTCGATCTACTCCGTCATCTCGCCGGAAGGCTGCTCGGGCATCCTGTGGCGCAGCAACACCAACGCCGCCGACGCGGCCGCGGCCCTGCGCCTGACCGCCCAGGACCTGAAGGAACTGGGCGTCATCGACCGCATCGTCATGGAACCCATCGGCGGCGCGCACCGCCGGCGCGAGGAAACCATCCTGGCCCTGGGCAACGCCATCGACGACAGCCTGGAATCGATGCGCGGCCAGGACGGCGGCACCCTGATCGCCCGCCGCCGCGAGAAGTACCTGGCCATGGGCCAGAAGGGCCTGGGGTAAGACTTCCAGAAGGGCCTGGGCTGATGCTCAGCGTTCACATGAACAGGAGGGGCGCTTCCAGCGATGGAGGCGCCCTTTTTCTATGCGCGGTGGCCGATCAGCGGGCAAAAACCCGAGACTTATCCCCGGCGCTGCCGCCGGGGACAGGGGCGCGGGCCCAGGGGCCGGCGGATCGAAAGAGGTTCGGGGGGATTCCGAACCTAGCTGCGCAGCACCAGGCGGGAGCAACCGCCGCCGGCCGGCTGCACGTCGCTGGCCAGGCCCGCCAGGCTCAACGTGGCCTGCACGTCCAGGATGGTGTCCGTGGAGCGGGTCAGGGTCAGGCTGACGTTGCGGCAGCCCATCTTCCGGAAGCGCGTGACCGCGTCCAGGATTTGGCGGGCGGGGGCGGCGGAGGAACGGGACTGGGGCGGCGGAATATCAAAGGTGCTGGGGGTGGCGGCCATCACGGCGGCGGCCATGCCGGGTTCCGGATTAGGGGCTCCGGTCGCCTCATGCGGATGCATGCGAGGTCCCTGGTTGGGGTTCGCCCGGGAACGACCCCGGACAACCAGGATATTGCGACCAATTGAGGCTTTTCCGCGACCGTAAAGTTGGGCCTGCGGCCGATTTTCCCATGAGGATGGGGCTGAGGCGGCCCCAGCAGCCCGTCCTTACCCCAAAAGAATGAGGCCGCCGGTGTTCCTGCCGACGGCCCCCATCACGGAAAACCCCGTCTTACAGCAACTCGGCGATCTGCACGGCGTTCAGAGCGGCGCCCTTCAGCAGCTGGTCGCCGGCGACGAACAGCTGGATGGAACGGCCGCTGGGGTCGCTGATGTCCTGGCGGATGCGACCCACCAGGATGTCGCCCTGGCCGGAGGCGTCCACCGGCATGGGGAAGTAGTTCTTCTCCCAATCATCGACGATACGCACGCCCGGGGCGGTGGACAGGATGTCCTTCACCTCGGCCGGGGTGATGGGCCGCTCGAACTCCACGGTCAGCGCCTCGGAATGGGCGCGCAGCACGGGCACGCGCACGCAGGTGGCGGAGATGCGGATGTCGGCGTCGCCGAAAATCTTCCACGTCTCCTTCACCATCTTCATCTCTTCCTCGTTATAGCCGTTGGCCGGGTCGACCTTGGCGTTGTGGCTGAAGAGGTTGAAGGCGTAGGGGTGGGGCAGCACGGTGGGGGTGAAGGGCTTGCCCTCCAGATAGGCCCGCGTGCCTTCGCGCAGCTCTTCCATGGCGGCGGCACCGGCGCCTGAGGCCGCCTGATAGGTGGCGGCGATGAAGCGCGTGATGCGGTTCTTGGCGTGCAGCGGCCACAGCGGGACCAGCGCGATGATGGTGGAGCAGTTGGGGTTGGCGATGATGCCCTTGTGCTGCTTCACCGCCTCCGGGTTCACCTCCGGCACCACCAGGGGGACGTTGGGGTCCTGGCGGAAGGCGCTGGAATTGTCCACCACCACGGCGCCGGCCTTCACCGCGATGGGGCCATAGACCTTGGAGATGGAGCCGCCAGCGGAGAACAGGGCGATGTTGACGCCGTCGAAGCTGTTCTCGTCCAGGGCCTGGACGGTGATCTCTTTACCCTTGAAGGTCATGGTCTTGCCGGCCGACCGGGGCGACGCCAGCAGGCGCAGCTCGGACAGGGGGAAATCACGCTGCTCCAGGCACTCGAGCAGCTCGACGCCAACGGCACCGGTGGCACCGACGATGGCAACGACGGGCAAGGCCATGACCTAATTCCTCAAAGACGAAGGGTGAAACATATGGAACGAGAGGCGCCATCCTCTTGTTCGTTTCGTACCCGCGTCAAGCGGACGACTCGCAGGGCTGCCTTGTGGCCAGGGCCGTGCCGCGCAAGTTTTGGTTAGGGTTTGTGTATGTTGTCCCTCAAGCGCCGGGCGGCGGCATCCGCCGCCTTGGCTTGTCCTCGCTGCGCCCTGCGGTGCTCGCTCCGGCGGACGCGGTCGCGTCCTACCGGCATGAGGCAGTGCCTCATGCCGGCCTGGCTTATCGCAAGGCGAGGACGGTGACGGCCACGGTCAGCGCGAGGATGGCGGCCCATTGCCATCCACCCCGGCCCCGCCCCAGGCGGGTGGCCAGATCGTCGATGCTGCGCGGGTCGATGGGCAGGCCGCCTCTGTCCAGGTGCTCGGCCAGGCGGTCGGCGTGGCGCAGCAGCAGGGGCAGCTTGTGGGCGGTGGCGCTCAGGTTGCGCACGGCCTCGGCTAGGCGCGCCTCCGGCCCACGGTTCTCCCGCATCCACTGCTCGATCAGGGGGCGGGCCACTTCCCACATGTTCAGCTTGGGGTTCAGGGCGCGGCCCACGCCTTCCGCCGTCAGCATGCTTTTTTGCAGCAGCAGCAGCTGGGGCTGGGTCTCCATCTCGAACTGCTCGGTCACGGCGAACAGCTGGGCCAGCAGCCGGCCGACGGAGATGTCGTGCAGCGGCTTGTTGTGCACCTGCTCACCGATGGCGCGGGCCGCCTGCATGAACAGTTCGCGCGACTGGTGGGCGGGGACGTAGCCGGCGTCGAAATGCACGTCGGCCACCAGGCGGTAATCGCGGTTCAGGAAGCCCAGCAGCATGTCGGCCAGGTACAGTCGCGTCTGCCGGTCCAGCCGCCCCATGATGCCGAAATCCACCGGCGCCAGATGGCCGGACATGTTCACGAACATGTTCCCCGGATGCAGGTCGGCGTGGAAGAAGCCGTCGCGGAATACCTGGTTGAAAAAGGAATTGGCCGCCTGGCGCAGCACGTCGTCGGGGTCGAAGCCGGCGGCACGGATGGCGTCCACCTGATCCACGGGGATGCCGTGGATACGGTCGATGGTCAGCACCCGCTGGCTGGTGCGGTCCCAATCCACCCTGGGGATGTTGAAGGTGACGTCGCCCCTGAAATTGTCGGCCAGTTCCGAGGCGGCGCTGGCCTCCAGGCGCAGGTCCATCTCCATGCGCACGGTCTCGGCGAAGGTTTCCACCACCTCCACCGGCTTCAGGCGCTTCAGCCGGGGCAGGACGCGCACGGCCAGGCCAGCCAGCCAGAACATCAGGTCGATGTCGCGGCGGAAGGCCAGTTCCACGCCGGGGCGCAGCACCTTCACCGCCACCTCCTTGCCCTCCGCCGTCACGGCGAAGTGCACCTGGGCGATGCTGGCGGCGGCCACGGACTCGGGCTCGAAGCTCTGGAAGATCTCGCCCAGCGGGCGGCCCAGCTGTTCCTCGATGATGGCCACGGCTTGGGGCGTGGGGAAGGGCGGCAGCCGGTCACGCAGCAGGGCCAAATCTTCGGCCACGGCGTCGCCCACCAGGTCGGACCGGGTGGACAGGGCCTGGCCCAGCTTGATGAAGCTGGGACCCAGCTCCTGGATGGCGGCCGCCAGGCGCTGGCCCTTGCGGCCGGGCGCCCGGTTGTTGTTCATCAGGCGCAGCATCATGGCCAGGCCTGGCGCCACGTCGCGGAACTCCTCCGGGAACAGGGCGCCATGCCGGCCCAGCGTACGCCCGATGATGTACAGGCGGCGCAGGTTGCGCAGGATGCGGAACATGGTCAGACGCGCCAGGCGGAATGGATGGCGGCCACGCCACCCGTCAGGGGCCGGGCCTTGGCCTGGCTGAAGCCAACGGCCTCCAGCCGGCGGCACAGCGCCTCCCGCTCGGGGAAGCGGCGGATGCTTTCCACCAGGTACTGATAGCTGTCGCGGTCACCTGCCACCACCTGGCCGATGCGGGGCAGCACCTCGAAGGAATAGCGGTCGTACAGCTCGCGCAGGATGGGCAGGTTCACCTGGCTGAATTCCAGGCAGTAGAAGCGTCCGCCGGGCTTCAGCACGCGGTGGGCCTCGGCCAGGGCCTTGTCGATATGGGTGACGTTGCGCAGGCCGAAGGCGATGGTGTAGGCGTCGACCGAGCGGTTGGGCAGGGGCAGCGACTCGGCATTGCCCACGGTCCACTGTAGACCGCCGCGCGTTTCCGGCGTCTGGTCCCAGCCTGGCATGGACCCTTTGTCGATGCCGCGATCGCGGCCCACACGCACCATGGCTTCCGTCAGGTCGCAGACCATGATCCGGGCGGCGGGTGCCTTGGCGGCCATGCGAAAGGCGATGTCGCCCGTGCCACCGGCCACGTCCAGGATGGTCTCGCCCGCCCGGGGGTTCACCAGGCTGACGAAATCCGCCTTCCACAGCCGGTGGATGCCCACCGACATGAGGTCGTTCATGATGTCGTAGCGGCTGGCGACGCTGGAGAACACGCCCTGCACCAGCGGTGCCTTCTCCGCCGGGTTGATGGCGCGGAAACCGAAGGATCGCGCCTCACGCTCCTGCGCCGTCAGGGCGTCGGTGGCGGGGGTGTCGGCGGTGAAGGGCGGGGGCGTGGGATGGTCGACCATGGCGGCACCATAGCGTCGGGAACGGCGCTTGGGTAGCGGGCTTGGTGGGCAGGCCTGCCCTGAAAACGGGGCAGGATAAGTGGCTTATCCGTTCGGCGGCCCTAGGCAGAAGGTCAGGCCGCGATCCCCCTTCGGGCGAAATAACGGGCGGGGGGCTCACCAAAGGCCCGGCGGAACATGGCGATGAAGTTGCTGGGCGTGGCATAGCCCAAGGCATCCGCCACCTCCGTCACCGGCTCCCCTTTCGCCAGCCGTTCCAGGGCAAGGGTCAGCCGGGCCTGCTGGCGCCACTGGGTCACGCTCAGGCCCGTTTCCGCCATGAACAAGCGGCGGGCCGTCCGTTCCGACAGGCCGGCATCGCGCGCCAGCACGCCCAGGGGGCGATCATCGTCCGGCGCCTTCAGCAGGCGCAGGGCCAGACGCAGCAGCCGCGGGTCGGTGGGCATGGGCAGGTGCAGCGGTTCGCGCGGCGCCAGGCGAACCTCATCCAGCAACACGGCCAGCAGCCGCTCCTGCTCTGGCGTCAACGCCGCCTCCAGCGGCCATCCCGACACCCGCCGCACCAGTGATCGCAACAGGTCGCTGATGCCCATGACGCAGGGGCTGTCGGGCAGGCCCGCGCTGGCCTCTGGCGTCAGCATCATGCCCCAGCCGTCCAGCACGCCGCTGATGGTCACCTTGTGCATCATGCCGGGTGGCAGCCATCCCGCGCGCAAGGGCGGCAGCATCCAGGATCCATGTGCCGTGCGCACATGGATCAGGCCGCTGGCGATGCAGAACAGCTGTCCCCGGCGGTGGGCGTGCCAGTCGATCTCCCTCGTGCCCATGCGGTCCCGATCCTCCCGCGAATGGCTGCCCCAGAAGGTCAGGACGGGCGGACCGTCCGCCCGCTCACACATCTCCAGGAAGGCTTCCTTGGTCATGCGGTTGCTATCGCTGTCGGGACGCATGGCTTTCCCTGAGGTAAAGGGGGGTTGCTGCCGGACGGTTTGGCCGCTCCGCATTATTTTTCGTCCGACTGTCGTTATCAAGTGCCTCGTTCGGTGGGATATCGATACTCCAGCGCGGAGTTAGGCGGATGGTGACGGAATGAATGGGACGCAGGTGGCGATCATCGGGGCGGGCCTGGGGGGGCTGTGCCTGGCGCAGGCACTGACGCGCGCCGGTGTCGCGTGCGTGGTGTACGAGCGGGACGTGGCCGTGGACAGCCGGTCCCAGGGCTATCGCGTGCGCATCGACGCGGATGGCGCTGATGCCTTGGCCCGGTGCCTGTCGCCGTCCCTGTATGACCTGTTCAGGCGCACCTGTGCCGTGGCCGCCCCGCGCAGCCGCTTCCTGGACGGCCAACTGGCACCGGTGACCGGTCGCGCGCCGGCGGTGTGGAGTGCGGCCCCCGATGCGCAAGGCCGGGACAACGCGGCGGGTGGCGCGGCGGCGGGAGACTTTTGCGTCCATCGTCAGACGCTGCGGGAAATCTTGCTCTCGGGCATCGAGGACCGGGTGCGCTTCGGCGCCGCGTTTCAGGGCCTGGCCGTGGGGGCGGACGGCCGCGCCCATATTGCCTTCGCTGATGGCACCACCGTTCGCGCCGGCCTGGTGGTGGCCGCCGACGGTGTCAACTCCGTCGTGCGCCGTCAGTTGATGCCCCAGGCGGAGCCGCTGGATGTGGGGGCGGTCTGCCTCTACGGCCGCACCGTTTTGACGCCTCAGGTGCGGGCGGTGGTGGGCGACGACCTCTGTACAGGCACCAGCGTGGTCTTCGCCGACGGCCATGCCGGTATCATCGAGCCCATGCTGTTTCCGCCTGCGGCCTTTGCCCCGGAGGGCGCTTCGACCAGCCTGACCCCCGTGGCCGACTATCTCTACTGGGCCTTGATTGGTCCGCGCTCGCGGATGATGGGGGCGTTGCCAGATGCCGTGCCGGCGGCGGTGGCACGGCATCTGGCGCGCGATTGGCATCCCAGCCTGCGCGGTCTGTTCCGGCATGCCGATCCGGAAGGCATAACCCGGCTGCCGGTGCGCAGCGCCCGCTTGGCCCGCACCTGGCCCCACTGGACGGCGGCGGCGGTGACTTTCCTGGGCGATGCCATCCACGCCATGAGCCCGGCCGGTGGCCTGGGGGCCAACACCGCCCTGCGGGATGCCGCCGTGCTGGCGGACAGCCTGTCCCGCACCTCGTCCCCCACGGCGGCCGCGCGGGAATATGAGGCGGAGATGCGCGTGCGTGCGGCCCGCGCCATCCACCTCTCGGAGGTCGGTGCTGCGGCGCTATTTGCGGATGTGTTTTAAGGAGATTGAGGATGAGCCTGTTCGAGATACACGATCTCAGCCGCTTTCCCGTGGTGACGACCCGGCCCGGCACCACCCGGCCTGGTTACGCGCCGCAGTGGGAACGGGAAATGGATGCCCTGTTGGAACGGAGCGTGCCCTTCGTCATCATCATGCGCGATTCCCCGGAAGGGGAGGCGCATGAGGACCGGCGCCTGCGCGGTATGTGGCTGAAGCGCAACCGCGATACCCTGGCGGCGTTATGCCGCGCGGTGATCACGGTGGAGCCGAACGCGGCGCAACGCGCTGCCTTCAAGGTCCAAGCCGCCATCGCCGTGAAGGCCTTCGGCGTGGCGATGGAGGTGGCCGCCACGGAGGACGAGGCCGCGACCCTGGCGACGGCCGCCCTCGCCGCATGATACGGAGGCCGACCAGCGGCACGAGGTATCCCCTCGGGCCGCCGATATGGAAATATCAAGCGGACTTCATGTCCAGGGCGTAGCCGGCCGACCGCACGGTGCGGATCATGTCCAGTTCCGTCTCCTCGTTCAGGGCCTTGCGCAGGCGGCGGATGTGCACGTCCACGGTGCGCGGCTCCACGTACACGTCGTGGCCCCAGACGATGTCCAGCAACTGCTCCCGCGAGAAGACGCGGCCGGGGTGCTGCATGAAGTGGCGCAGCAGGCGGAACTCCGTCGGGCCCAGGTGGATGTCGCGGCTGTTGCGGCGCACCCGGTGGGCGGCCAGGTCCATGCTGATGTCGCCGTAGCGCAGCAGTTCCTCCGCCAGGGAGGGGACGGCCCGGCGCAGCACGGCGCGGATGCGGGCCACCAGTTCGGTTGGGCTGAAGGGTTTGGAGATGTAGTCGTCGGCGCCGGAATTGAGGCCGCGCACCTTGTCCGCCTCCTCGCCCCGGGCGGTCAGCATGATGATGGGGATCTCGCGAGTCTTGGGGTTGCGGCGCATCTGGCGGCAGACCTCCAGCCCGCTCATCAGCGGCAGCATCCAATCCAGCAGCACCAGGTGCGGCGCCTGCTCGTCGGCCAGCAGCAGGGCCTCCTCACCGTCGTTGGCGGTCAGCACCCGGAAGCCTTCTTTCTCCAGGTTGTAGCTCAGCAGCGTGACGAGGTCGGTTTCATCCTCGACGATCAGGACCAAGGGCTTCAACGAGGCGTTCATGGGGTGTCCCTAAAACTGGCTGTCCGCAGGCGGAGGCAGGTGGGTCGAGAAATCTAATCGGTACAGGCGCAGGCGCTACTTACAGGTCATCCAGCGACTCGGCCCCATGCAGGCCGCTGCCGTGCAGGTCGACGTCCGCCGTGGGGCCGACGACAAAGCTGGACTCGTCATGCTTGGGGCGGCTGGACGTCAGTGGTTGGCCCAACACCAGGAAATGGATGTTTTCCGCGATGTTGGTGGCGTGGTCGCCCGCCCGCTCCAAATTCTTGGCGATGAACAGCAGGTGGGTGCAAGGGGTGATGTTACGCGGGTCCTCCATCATATAGGTCAGGACCTCGCGGAAGAGGCTGGTGTACAGGTCGTCCAGCTCCTCGTCGCGGTTCCAGGCGTCGATGGCCTTGCCCACGTCGCGATCGATATAGGCGTCCAGCACGTCCTTCAGCATGCTTTCCACCAGCTTGCCCATGCGCGGAATGGCGCTGACGGGCCGCACGGCGGGCAGCTTGGCCAGGGCCATGCTGCGCTTGGCGATGTTGGCGGCGTAGTCGCCGGTGCGTTCCAGGTCGGCGGAAATCTTCAGGGCGGCCAGGATCTCGCGCAGGTCGCTGCCCACGGGCTGGCGCAGGGCCAGCATGCGCACGGCCTCCTGCTCGATCCCGCGCTCATAGTCGTCCAACTGCAGGTCCGCCTTCATCACGCGGGCGGCCAGGTCGACATCCCGGCGCACCACCGCCTGCACGGCACCGTCCACCTGCGCTTCGGCCACGCCCCCCATTTGGGTGATCAGGTTGGACAGGCGCTGCAGCTGTTGCTCGAACGATTTGACGGTGTGTTCGGCGGGCATTCTCTTACCACCCCATCCCCGGCGGTCCCGGCCGGGGCATGAAAAACGGCGGCCGGCGGGACGTCGCCGGTCGGGCAGGGTGGACCATAGCGACAGGTCGCTATGGAATTGCTACAAACAGGCGACAGTTTTGTGACATGGCACGGGGCGGATTCCGCTGTCAAAAATGCCCTGCGCTCAAGGGCTTATACCATACGAACGTAGGGTGTGTCCGGCGATGTGCCGCCGCCTCAGGGCTCAAGCCGCGCCGCGACCGCCTTCGTGTGACAGATTCGGGGCGGATTGTGGGAGGGATTTTTCCCCCTTCTCGCCCAGTTTCTCAGCGGGCTTCTCCACGCCCGGCAGGTGCACGGTGAAGGTGCTGCCCTTGCCCACTTCGCTGTCGATGGTCAGGCGCCCACGATGGCGGTTCACGATGTGCTTCACGATGGCCAGCCCCAAGCCGGTACCGCCCAGGGCGCGGCTGCGGGCGGCGTCCACGCGGTAAAAGCGTTCCGTCAGACGGGGCAGGTGCGTGCGCGCGATGCCATCGCCCTTGTCGGTCACCGACACCTTGATGCCGACCACTTTCTGAGGTGACTTCTGGCGGGCGCGGATGCCGGTGGCGCCCGTGGCCGGCGGCGCGTCCGCCCGCTCCAGCGACACCACCACGTCCGTCTGTTCCCGGCCATACTTGATGGCGTTGTCGATCAGGTTCTGGAACACCTGGGTCAGTTGGTCCTCATCGCCCTGCACGCGCGGCAGATCCTCGCCGCCGTGCACCTTGATGGTGATCTTGCGGGCCGCCGCCTTCAGCTCCAGCATGGCGACCACGCTTTGCACCAACTGGGCGACGTTGGTTTCTCCGGTGGGGTGGGTGTGCTCATCCAGCTCGATGCGCGACAGGGACAAAAGGTCCATCACCAGGCGCGACATGCGGCCGGCCTGCTCCTGCATGATGGCCAGGAAGCGGTCGCGCGCGTCGGCGTCGTCGCGGGCTGGGCCGCGCAGGGTTTCGATGAAGCCCACCAGGGTGGACAGCGGGGTGCGCAGCTCATGGCTGGCGTTGGCGACGAAGTCAGCCCGCATCTGTTCCGACCGCTTGATGGCGGTGATGTCGTGCAGGGTGATGATGGCGGTGATCTCGCGTTCGTCCGCGCCATCCTCCGCCGCGGGCTGGAAGGGGGTGACCCGCACCTCCAACACCCGCTCCACCGGCAGGGGCAGGGTGAATTCCACCCGCCGGCTTTCGCCTCCCGCCAGCACGGCGTCCACCGCCGCCAGCACGTCGGGGTTGCGCACGCTGACCGCCAGGTCGCGGTTCAGCATGCGATCGCCGAACAGGGCGCGGGCGGCGCTGTTGGCGCGCCCCACCTTGCGCTTGGCGTCGACCAGCATCAGGGGGTCGTGCAGGGCTTCCACCACCGCCTCGTCGGCGGCCAGCCGGTGTTCGATCTCCTCCCTGTGGCGCAGCCAATTCTGGTGCAGGTGGGCGATGTCTTCCAGCAGGGCGGCGCCCGTCAGGGTGCGGGCCAGGGGGGGCGGTAGGGGCGTGCGCCGGTCGCGCACCTGGTCGAGATAGGCGGCGATCAGCCGGCTGTCGCGCAGCACCAGATGCCGGGCCACGGCGGTCACGGCCGCCACCAGGACGAAGGCGCCCAGCGCCAGCAAGGGGTGGAGACGCCCGGACAGAACCAGCGCCGCCAGCAGGGCGCCCGTCGGCGCCAGCATCAGCACGGCGATGGCCACGAAACGATCGGGACGCGCTTCCAAACGACTCATCTCCCTAACCCACCCATGCTCATTTCCCGCGAGGCCAGCCGAACAGGCCAGGTCAGAATCGCGCAACGCTGTCCAGTGCCCCGGTCATTGCCCCGAACATAGCGCAAGAAATGCGCGCGGGACCCACGTCATGGAAGTTTAATTCCGGGCCCGGCCCACCACCGGCCGCGTCTCATAAGAAAAGGCCGCGGCATCCGGTGGTGCGACCATCTGTCCGCGGCCCGCTTTTATTTGCGCGCTGGCGCGGGCCTGGACCCGCGCCATTTGTATACTGGATACACTGTCGGTGCGGCCGATCCCCTTACAAGGCGGTGGACAGGCTGTCGTGGGCCGCCATGACGGCGGCCGTCAGCAGCTCATTGGACGTGGCGCCCATCTGCACGATCTGCGCCGGCTTCTCCAGGTTGATCAGCAGCGGCCCGATCAGGGTGCCGCCGCCCATCTTCTGCAACAGCTTGGCGCCGATGTTGGCGGTGTGCAGCGCCGGCATGATCAACACGTTGGCCGGGCCCGACAGGCGGCTGAACGGGTACAGGCGCTTCATCAGATCGTGGTCCAGCGCCACGTCCACCGACATCTCGCCCTCATACTCGAAGTCGACGCCCCGCTGGTCCATCAGGGCCACGGCGTCGCGCACATGCTGCGCCCGCTCCCGCATCGGCTGGCCGAAGTTGGAGAAGGACAGGAAGGCCACGCGCGGCTCGTGCCCCATCTGGCGGGCGGTGCGGGCCGCCCCCTCGGCGATGCAGACCAGCTGCTGGGCGGTCGGGCGCTCATGCACCGTGGTGTCGGCGATGAACACCGTCTGCTTGCGCAACGCCAGCACCGACAGGCCGAAGGCCGGCGCGCCCGGACGGGCGTCGATGACGTGGCCGATCTCCTCATACGAGGTGAAGAAGTCGCGGGTCAGGCCCGTGACCACCGCGTCGGCGTCGCCCAGCGCCACCATGCAGGCGGCGAAGACGTTGCGATGCTGGTTGACCAGCCGCTGGCAGTCGCGGTGCAGCATGCCCTTGCGCTGCAGGCGGCTGTACAGGAAGTCGGTGTAGCGCTGGTTTTCCGTGGACTGGAACAGACGGGCGTTACGCACCTCCAGTGGCGCGCTGCCCTGGGGCAGGCCCAAGGCCGCCATCTGCTCCGCCACCACCTTCTCGCGGCCGATCAGGATGGGCGTGCCGTAGCCGGCGGAGCGGAAGGCCAGGGCGGCGCGGATGGTCCGCTCCTCCTCGCCCTCGGCGAAGACGACGCGGCGCGGGTTGGCCTTCACCTTGTCGAAGATCTGCTGCAGGCTGTCGGCCGTGGGGTCCAGGCGCAGGCGCAGGGCGCGGCCATAGGCCTCCATGTCCGTGATGGGGCGCTTGGCCACGCCGGTGTCCATGGCCGCCTGGGCCACGGCCGCCGGCACCTTCACGATCAGGCGCGGGTCGAACGGCACGGGGATGATGTATTCCGGGCCATAGCGCAGGCGCCGGCCGGAATAGGCGGCGTCCACCTCGTCCGGCACGTCCTCGCGCGCCAGCTCGGCCAAGGCATTCACGGCCGCGATCTTCATGGCGTCGTTGATGGTGCTGGCCCGAACGTCCAGGGCGCCGCGGAAAATGTAGGGGAATCCCAGGACGTTGTTGACCTGGTTGGGATAGTCGGACCGGCCGGTGGCGACGATGGCGTCGTCACGCACCGACTTCACCTCTTCCGGCGTGATTTCCGGATCGGGGTTGGCCATGGCGAAGATGATGGGCTTGGCCGCCATGCTGGCCACCATCTCGGCCGTCAGGGCGCCCTTGACCGACAAGCCCAAGAACACGTCGGCGCCCTTGACCGCCTCGGCCAGGGTGCGGGCGTCGGTGGTGACGGCGTGGGCCGATTTCCACTGGTTCATGCCGTTGGTCCGGCCCTGGTAGACGACGCCCTTGGTGTCGCACAGGGTCACGTTCTCATGGGGCATGCCCATGGACTTGATCAATTCCACGCAGGCGATGGCGGCGGCACCGGCGCCGTTCACCACCAGGCGGGCGTCGGTCATGCTGCGGCCCGTCAGGTGCAGGGCGTTGATCAGGCCGGCGGCGGCGATGATGGCGGTGCCGTGCTGGTCGTCGTGGAAGACGGGAATGTCCATCAGTTCGCGCAGGCGCTGCTCGATGATGAAGCAATCGGGCGCCTTGATGTCTTCCAGGTTGATGCCGCCGAAGCTGGGGCCCAGATAGCGCACGGAATTGATGAATTCATCGACGTCGCGGGTGTCGACCTCCAGGTCGATGCCGTCCACGTCGGCGAAGCGCTTGAACAGCACGGCCTTGCCTTCCATGACCGGCTTGGAGGCCAAGGCGCCCAGGTCACCCAGGCCCAGCACGGCGGTACCGTTGGAAATGACGGCCACCAGGTTGCCCTTGGCGGTGTAATCGTAGGCGGTGGCCGGGTCCTCATGGATGCGCAGGCAGGGCACCGCGACGCCGGGGGAATAGGCCAGCGCCAGGTCGCGCTGGGTCGTCAGGGGCTTGGTCGGGGTGATTTCCAGCTTGCCCGGACGCCCGCTGGCATGCAGCAGCAGGGCCTCGGCGTCGGTGACGCGCTTCTCGGTATCGGCCATACGTTCTCTCTCCACCGCGTTTGCGGGTCCGGTCTTGTTGCCGGCCCTTCAATTATTGCGAGCGATGGTAGCCGAGGGGTCCGGCCGGGGTCACGGGCAAATCCGCCCCCGACCTCTGTTCCGCGGGCGGGGCTGCAATCGCGGTAGGTCGGGGGCGGCGCCGGGATGCGTGCGGGGGCGCGCATCCGGTCGGCCACGCCGTATCGGGGCTGGCGTGGCCGGCGTCGACGGGATCGGCGGTTTGGGGCAGGACCGTCCCCGTGACTATCCTTTTACGCCCCGCAGACGATATCCCGTCTCGACCAGGCCGGATTTTATTTGACAACCTTACCGACAGGGCATTGCCCGCGGCCCGTATAAGGGGTCATGTATGCACTTCGCGACATAGACGTCCCGGGTCACTCTTCAGGGGAACTGATGGACGAATCCGTCCAGCCGGAGCCGCGCATCGGCGCAGCCTCGGCCGCTGACATCGCCGCGTCCCGGACCAGGTCCGGGGCCCTATCCGCGTCCATCCCGGGCGGCTCCCTGCCGGAACCGGGGGATGACGCCTTGCTGGCGCGCATCGCCCAGGGGGACCGCCAGGCTTTCGCCCTGCTGGCCGCCCGCCATGCGCCCAAGGCCATGAAGCTGGCCCAGCGCATTCTGGGCAACGCGGCCGACGCGGATGAGGTGGTGCAGGAGGCCTTGCTTCGGGTGTGGACGGGGGCCAAGAACTGGATTCCCGATGGCCGCGCCCGGTTTTCCACTTGGCTGCACCGCGTGGTGGTGAATTTATGTGTGGACCGGCGGCGGCGTCCCGCCTTCGCCGGGCTGGAAGGAATACCCGAGCCGCCTGACCCGACGCCATCCGCGGTGAATGTGATGGCGCGGCAACAGACGGCCAAATTGGTGTCGCAGGCCTTGGCGGAGTTGCCGGAACGGCAGCGGTTGGCCGTCACGCTCTGCTATTACGAGGAACGCAGCGCCGCCGACGCTGCGCAAATCCTTTCCCTCTCTGTTTCGGCGGTGGAATCGCTGTTGGCCCGGGCCCGGCGCGCGTTGCGGGCGCGCCTGTCCGGTGTGGTTCAGGATACGGGTGAGGTCTAGGGGGTTGGTCATGGCTGACAGGGAATGGTCCACGGTGGACGTGGAGGATATCGCGGCGCTCACCGCGGTTTACGGCGGCAACCCCGCCCGCTGGCCGGCGGATCGCCGGGCCGCGGCGGTGCGTGCCCTGGCCGCGGACGGTGAGGCGCATGAGTTGGTGGTGAACGAGGCGCGGCTGGACGCGCTGCTGTCGCTGGTGGCGGAGCCGGAGATTTCGGCCACCCGGGTGGATAGCGTGGTGGCCGGCGCGCTGGCGCGGCTGGATGCGATGGCCGCACCGGCGGCGGCCAAGGCCGCGTCGCGCCGGCTGGACACCTTCCTGCCGTCGCCCTTCGATGTGGTGCGCGCGGCCCTGTCGTGGCTGAGCGTCCGGGCGCCCCAGGCCGGTTGGCTGGCCGGTGCCACGGCGGCCGGTATCATGGTGGGCGTCATGACCATGCCCGCCGCCACCCTGCCGATGTCTGAAACGGTGGCCCAGACGGCGGGAACGGTGGAGACGGCGCAGGCCGATGTCACGGACATGCCCAGCCTGCTGTTCACCTCTTACACGGTGGAGACCCACGCGCGATGAGTGTGTTTTCCAGCCGGTGGCGTGGGCCCCTGCTGATCGCGTCGGTCGGTATGAACCTGTTCCTGGCCGGCACCTTCATCCCCCACTTGTTGGGGCATCATGACGGCGGGCCGGGCCGCGAGCCCGCGCCGGGCCTGAACTATCGCCCGCGCCCCCTGGCCGACATCCTGCCGCCGGCCGATGCCGAGCTGCTGCAGAAGGCCATGGCGCCCGACCGCGCCGATTTCAAGGCGTTGGAGAAGCAGGCCCGCGAAAGCTGGGCTGAAGTCCAGCCCCTGCTTGCGGCCGACACCTTCGACGCCCAGGCCTTCGCCGCCGCCTTGCAGAAGGTCGCCGACAGCCGCCGCGCCTTCGAGGCGTCGCGCCAGGCGGCGCTGATCGACGTCCTGTCCAAGATGTCGCCGGAAGGCCGCAAGAAGTTGTCGGAGCTGAAGGCCCCCTTCATCCTGGGGGGCATGCATGGCCCCCATCCCGATGGCCGGGGACCAGACGGGCGGGGACCGGATGGCCGTGGTGACGGCCGCTTCGACCATCCCCCCTTCCCGGACGGACCGCCGCCGCCGCCGGATGATGGCGCCGATGGGCCCGGCCCGGCCGGCAATCCGGCGGTGACGCCCGCCAATCCCGGGGGCATCCCCCTGACGCCCCGGGCGCCGACGGCCACACCGGTGACCCCGCACTGACCCCATCCCACCGCCAAGGCCCCGGATCGCTCCGGGGCCTTTCGCATCCCGGGGCGCGTCTCAGGCCACGGCGCTGTCGGCGGGGCGCTGGCTGCCCAGCCATTCCCTCAGCCAGTCGGCCAAGGCCGCCGCCGCCTGCTCGGCATTGCTTCGCAGGGTGCCGGCCAGGGCGCGCTGAATTTCCGGCGGATCGTCGCGCAGGGCCTGCTGCGCTCGGCGCGCCTCGGCCGACAGGCTGCTGAGCCCGACGTTGGCGGCGACGCCGTAAAGGGTGTGGACGGCCTGGCCAGCGCCCGGAAGATCGCCGGCCACCACCTTCTCCGCGAAACGATCCGCCGTTTCGACCAGGGTGCGGGCGGTGATCGTGATGAACTCCGGCATATCCTGGGCGCCAATGGCTTGGGCCACGGTCTCGATCTGCCGCGCGTCCAGAACGGCATCCGCCGCGTCGGGCTCGGCGCTCGGCCAGACATGGGCGCCGCAGGCGGTCCACGCCCTGTGCATAGCCTCGACCAAGGCGTCGGGGCGGATGGGCTTGGTGACGAAGCCGTCCATGCCCGCCGCCAGGCAGCGGTCGCCATCGGCCGCATCGGTGTTGGCGGTGGTGGCCACCACGGGAACGCGCGCGCGGTTGCCGTCCGGCAGGGCGCGGATGCGGCGGGTCGCCTCCAGCCCGTCGATGCCCGGCAACTGCATGTCCATCAGCACCAGGTCGAAGCGGCCCTGCGCCACGAGACGGACGGCGGCGGCACCGTCAGCCGCCACGGTGACCGCGTGTCCCCGTGCCCGCAACAGGGCATCCAGCACGACCTGGTTGGCGGTCACATCCTCAACCACCAGGACGGCCAGGGGGGGCAGGCACAGGGGCGGGGCGTCGGTATTCCGGGCGATAGCCACCTCATCGTCGGGCTCCGCGGTCGGAATGGTGAACCAGAAATGGCTGCCGTTGCCCGGGCGGCTGCGAAAGCCGATCTCGCCCCCCATGGCCTGGACCAGGCGCTTGGCGATGGCCAGGCCCAGCCCACTGCCGCCATAGCGGCGCGTGACCTCGACACTGGCCTGGCTGAAGGTTTCGAACAGGCGCCCCTGTGATGCCTCGGGCACCCCCATCCCGGTGTCCGACACGATGATGCCGAATTGCATGCGTCCGTCGTCCAGGCGGTCGGCGGAGGCGCTGATGCGCACCCAGCCGCGGTCGGTGAACTTGATGGCGTTCCCCACCAGGTTCAGCAGCACCTGGCGCAGGCGCAACGGATCGCCCATCAGCCGCGCGGGAAAGGCCTGGCTGGTGCGCAGCTGCAGGTCCAGCCCCTTCTCCGCCGCGCGGCCGACCATCAGCTTCAGCACCCCGTCCAGCAGCGCGGCCGTGTCGAAGGGGCGTTGGTCTATCTCCAGCTTGCCAGCCTCCACCTTCGACAGGTCCAGCACGTCATTCAGGATGGCCAACAGCGATTCGCCCAATTCGTGCACGGTGCGGACGTAGTCGCGCTGTCGCATGGACAGCCCCGTTTCCAGCAGCAATTGGGTCAGGCCCAGGATGCCGGTCATGGGGGTGCGGATTTCATGGCTCAGCGTGGCCAGGAAGCCGGACTTGGCGTCGTTGGCCTGGTCGGCTGCCCGCTTGGCGGCGGCGAGGTCCAGCTGCATCTCCAGCATATGGCGCATGCGTCGGCAGATCTGGCGGCCCATCCGGTAGATGAACACCGAATAGAGCAGGCTGCCCAGAACCAAGGCCATACCGGGGGCCCCGCCCCGTGCTGTGCCGCTTTCCTCGGCCAGCGTGGCGCCGGCCAGCACCAGCAGCGCCAGGGCCGGCGGCACCATTTGCAAACCCAGCATCAAGGGATGCGGTATCGTTCCACAGGTGCGCAGCGCCATGGCCGTGCCCATGATAAGCATCAGCAAGCATCGACCGGCCAAGTCATGGTCGGGCCAGGCGAACAGGGGCAGCAGGCCCCACACCGCGGACGTGGCGAAGCGCGCGGCGGCCAGCACCCACAACCAGGGACGCGGATCGGTCAGGCTGTTGGCCCGGACCAGGAAACGCTGGAACGCCAGTTGCGATATGCCCGCCGCCCCGATCGACAGCACTGACCAGACGACGACGGCCGGCCAGGGTGCCCACGTTGCGATGCCGCCGGCGACGACGGCCGTCAGCAGGGGCAGCAGCCAGGCATCATCGCGATGGTTCAGCGCCATCAGGATAAGCTGGCCCAGTTCGACCAGCTGTGGGCGGGCTATGGTCGGGGCGCGGTCGCCCAGCGCTTCCAGGGGGTCGGTGGCTGGGTCGCCGATCAGCGGGCCGGTCCATCGCCGCAATCCCGGTTCCAAGCGCCGCACGTCCGGTATTCCCCGTGGTCTGTTCCGGGTGTTGATCCATTCGGGGATGGTCCCTCCAGCGTCCCGGTGCCGGAAAGGTCTACTGCCATGGGATGCGGGTGCCGGGGGGCGATGCCGCCCGGTGAAGGCCGTGGTCGGCCCTGAACCCGTCAATTTCCATGCGAAATCCCCGGGCCGACTGTACGACGGCGGCGGAAATTGGCCAATCACATTTGCGAATCCCTTGCGTAATTAAAGATCAGAAAAGATCCCTAAAATTTTAGACACCTGTGCCCGCAAAGCCTTGATCAGCGCCGCTGGTCCAAGTGGAAAGGCTTAGTGAGCGCCATCAATCATCGGTTGTTAGCCGGGGTTTATCGCGTGAGCCCGGGGAAATGCGGGGCGGTCGTGTGAAAGGTGCCTTTTTTCTTGCATTACAGGGCACAAGCGCCGGAAGAATTCGCCGGGGGTAGAAATTGAATCGGCCGGATCGGCCGTGGTAACCATTAGTCCGTCGAGAACTCGCGGCCGGTGCAAACCGTTTGCCGTGCCGGGACCCGCGGGGTCATAATTCCGGTCTCTTGCAGGGGGCAGGGTGGCATGTTTCGGAAGGTGATGGGCTGGATTGCCGGCAAGGGGGATGACACGTCGCCCCCGCCGGATGCTGTCCTTTCCGCCGATGGGGCCAGTGGTGGCGCCCTGCGGGCAGACGGGGGGCACGGTCAAAGCGGGGCCGGCTTCGCCGACGCCGGCCGCGGCCCTGTGTTTTCCTCCCGCGCGGTGCGGGACGCCGCCGTCGTCACCTCCACCATCGACACCATCCGCCGCTACGTCGCGGGTGAGGAACAGGCAGAGGGGCTGGTCCGCAAGCTGCAGTCCCTGTCGACCGAGCAGTTCGGCTTCCTGCAGATCAGCATCGACCCGGCTCTGACCGCCAAGGCCCTGGCCCAACTGGGGGACGCGCGTGCCGCCAGCGCCACCACCTTGCGCCGCCTGCTGAGCGATATCGGCGATGGGGGAAAGCCCTCGGGCGAGGGCGGGCCGACCGCACCGTCCGAAGCCTCCCCTTCCGGCCCATCTGGATCCACCCCCCCTCTGTCCAGGGGCGAGGCGGAGATATCCGCCGCCCCGTCGCCGGTGGCCCCGCCAGCGCCGGTCATGACGGCCACGGCGTCCGCCCCGCTGTCGGTTCCGGCGCCGCCCGCGTCGGCCCCTCCGGCCCCGGGCCCGCAGCCGTCGCGCACGGGCCCGCTGTTCACCACCCTGGCGGCCAAGGGGCGCGATGCCCTGACCCGTGATGCCCATCCGGCGGATCGGGCGGAAATGCGGGCCGTGCCCACCCCCACCCCCCGGGTGCCCGGGGCCTTGTCCTTGCGCGCGGCGCCGCCGACACCGGTGCGGGCCTCGGCCGTGGCGGGCACGCTGCCGGCGCAACCCCTGTCCACCCCCAGCCGCCCGACGCCGATCCACGCGCCCGTGACCGTGTCGGCCGTGACCGTTCCGGGCGGCGCACGCATGGCCACCAATCCCGTCGCCGCCGCCCGTGTAACCCTGCACGGCCCCAAGCCCAGCCCCGCCGCCGTTTCCAATCCGGAGGGCGCGGCGCCCCTGGCCGCGCCCGTGGTCGTGCCGCCGCCCCGTGTCTCCTCCGACGCTCCGGTGCCGCCGCCCCAGCCGGCGATGGCGCGGCGTCCGGCCGCCGCCGTGCCCCGTATGCCACGCGAACAGGCGGACAAGCGCCGGGCGCGTCTGCTAGAAGCCATTGCCGGCGAGCTGTGACACCCCCTGTGACGCCTATGCCCGCCAGCCCCCTTCCCCGATCCTCATGAGCGACGCCATGACCGACGAGCACCGTGACGCCCCAGGCCCCGATGGCGACGCCGGTTCGGGAGCCCCCGGCGCCGTGCCAGCCACCCCATCCGCCGACATCGAGGTGGCGCCGCCATCCGCGCCAGCCGCCGTGCGCGAGGGGGAGATCGACGAGGGGGTTGACCCCTTCGATTACGCCGAATCCATCGTCCGCGACCTGGCGCTGCATGTCGGCAGCCGGCTGCGCGACCTGCGCAACGACCTGACGGCCATGCACTCCGCCGTCGTTTCGTTGCCGGAAACGATGCGGATCAACGCCCTGGGGCAGTCGATCCAGGAACTGCGCGAGCGCGTGGCCCACCTGACCGGCGTGGTCAGCCATCACGCCGGCCGCCCGGCGGAAGAGGCGGAGCGCCTGGCCCGTGGCGTCGGCGAGCTGTCGAACACCCTTCAGGACGTGACCCAGCGGGTGGGCGTGCTGGAGAACTGGCTCAGCCATGCCAAGGCCGTGAACGGCGTGCGCCTGCCCGATCTGCCGCCCGGCCCCCTGCCGGAGCAGCTGAACAGCCTGGTCGACCATCTGCACGAATCGCTGCTGCGCGTCGTCAACGCCGTGCGCGCCACGCAGTTGGATGTGCGCGACCTGCGCGACCAGGTGAGGGGCGGTGTCCCCGCCCTGCCGCCGCCGGCCGCTGATGGCAAGGTGGCCGACGTTAAGGCCGCCGCGCCCGACGCGGGGGCGGTGCAGGCGCTGGCCGGTCGGCTGGACGCGGTGGAGGAGAAGCTGCGCCGGGCGCCCGCGTCCGCGCCAGCGGACCGGTCCGATGGCGGCACCGCCGGCCTCGCCTCCCTGGTGTTCGGCGCCTGGCCCAGCCTGATGCGGCCCACGGGGGCGGAGGCGCTGGCCCAGGCCGTTTCGTCCGTGCTGGACAGCGTGGGGCACCTCCTGGGCGGCACCGTGCAACTGCCGCAGACGCCTCAGGATGGCGGCCTGGTGGCTGTGGCCACGGGCCGGCACCGCGGCATGCCGCTGGCCATCCTGGTGGGGGTTGAGGATTCTGGTGGGCCGCCACTGGGTGCTGGATGAGGCGGGCGACACCCTCAGCGACAGCGGCTTCCCCCGCGTTTCCACCCTGCGCGGCCTGATGAACGCGGCCGCGCTGGTGGAAAAAAGCCGGCCGGGCACCCTGGCCGTCTCCATCCTCATCTATGGCAACGGCGTCATCAGCCAGGCGCCGACGCGCGAGGCCCTGGCCACCCTGGCCCAGGCTGCCGGCATCCCCGGCGCGGCCGGCCGCACCCTGCTGGTGGCGGCGGGCGACCTGACGGCCGCCGGCCTGCTGCCGGTCTCCGAGGTCGGCGGGGCCGTCAGCGACCTGCAGTTCGACTGAGGATTGGGATGGGAGAAGACGGCTGGTTGTCTTCCGTCCGTGAACGCCGTCGCCGCAAGGTGGTGCGGGCCAACATCGGCGCCGGTCTGGGCTTGCTGGCCTGGGCCGGTTCCTTGGCCCTGATGTTCGGGCTGTGGCGCCTCGTTTCTCATCAATGGCCACCCATGCGAGTGATTTATTGGGGCGTCCTGGGCTCCGGTGCGGTGATAGGCGGGTTGAGCCAAGTCATCCCCCTACGGCCTATGCCGGGCAAGACGCCGGAGGAAATGGCGGCGGAGACGTTCTTCAAAGGCCCGCCGCGTTGACGATGGCATAGGAAAAAGGGGCGCGACCCGGCCGGGTCGCGCCCCTTTCCATTGGCTCCGGCGATCCCAAGACCGCCGGAGCCGATATCACGCTTTACTCAGCCGCCTGGGGCTGGTTCAGCATGTTGCGCAGCACGTACTGCAGGATGCCGCCGTGCTTGAAGTAGTCGACCTCGTCCAGGGTGTCGATGCGGCACAGCACCGGCACGGTGTCGACCTTGCCATCCGCGCGGGTGATGGTCAGGGTCAGGTCCATGCGGGGCTTCAGGCCGGCCTCGACGCCGGTGATGTCGATGACCTCGGTGCCGTCCAGGCCCAGGGTCTTGCGGCTGGCGCCGTCCTTGAACTGCAGGGGCAGCACGCCCATGCCCACCAGGTTGGACCGGTGGATGCGCTCAAAGCTCTCGGCCACCACGGCGCGGACGCCCAGCAGGCGGGTGCCCTTGGCCGCCCAGTCGCGGGACGAGCCGGTGCCGTACTCCTGGCCGGCGAACACCACCAGCGGGGTGCCGTCGGCCTGGTACTTCATGGCGGCGTCGTAGATCGACATGACGTCGCCGGTCGGGATGTACTTGGTCACGCCGCCTTCGACGCCCGGCACCATCTCGTTCTTGATGCGGATGTTGGCGAAGGTGCCGCGCATCATGACTTCGTGGTTGCCGCGGCGGGCGCCGTAGCCGTTGAAGTCCACCGGCTCCACGCCGTGGCTGATCAGGTAGGTGCCAGCGGGGCTGGTCTTCTTGATCGAACCGGCGGGGGAGATGTGGTCCGTGGTGATGCTGTCGCCCAGAATGGCCAGCGGACGGGCCTTCTTCACGTCATGCACCGCACCCGGGGTGGTGGTCATGCCTTCGAAGATCGGCGGCAGCTTCACATAGGTGCTGTCGTCTTCCCACTTGTAGGTCAGGCCGGTGGCGGTCTCGATGGACTGCCACTGCTGCGGACCCAGGAACACGTTGGCGTAGCGCGAACGGTACATCTCCGGCGTCAGGGACTTGGCGATGGCGTCCTCGATCTCGGCGCTGCTCGGCCAGATGTCCTTCAGGAAGACGTCCTTGCCGTCCTTGCCCTTGCCCAGCGGCTCGGTGGTCAGGTCCTTGCGCAGCGTGCCGGCCAGGGCGTAGGCCACGACCAGCGGCGGGGAGGCCAGGTAGTTGGCCTTCACCTGCGGGTTCACGCGGCCTTCGAAGTTGCGGTTGCCCGACAGGACCGAGCAAGCCAGCAGGTCGTTGGCGTCCACCGCGGCGCCGATGGCGTCGGGCAGCGGGCCGGAGTTGCCGATGCAGGTGGTGCAGCCGTAGCCGACCAGATTGAAGCCCAGCTTGTCCAGATAGGGGGTCAGGCCGGCGGCGTTCAGGTAATCGGTCACGACCTGGCTGCCGGGGGCCAGCGAGGTCTTCACCCACGGCTTCGTGGCCAGGCCCGCCTCAACCGCCTTCTTGGCCAGCAGGCCGGCGGCGACCAGCACGTTGGGGTTGGAGGTGTTGGTGCAGCTGGTGATGGCCGCGATCACCACGTCGCCGTGGTCGACCGTGAAGTCGGCGCCGGCGACCTTGGCCGGGTTGCTGGCGGGCTTGCCGGCGTAGTCCTTGGCGAACACGCCCTCGAACTCGGTCTTGGCGTTGGACAGCAGCACGCGGTCCTGCGGGCGCTTCGGGCCGGCCAGCGAGGACTCGACGCTGTTGAGGTCCAGTTCCAGCGTGTCGGTGAACACCGGCTCGGGGCTGTTGGCGTCGCGCCACATGCCCTGGGCCTTCGCATAGGCTTCCACCAGGGCGACGCGGTCGGCGTCACGGCCGGTGAAGTTCAGGAAGCGGATGGTCTCGGCGTCGATCGGGAAGATGCCGCAGGTGGCGCCGTATTCCGGGGCCATGTTGGCGATCGTCGCGCGGTCGGCCAGGGTCAGGGCGTCCAGGCCGGGGCCGTAGAACTCCACGAACTTGCCCACCACGCCCTTCTTGCGCAGCATCTGGGTGACGGTCAGCACCAGGTCGGTCGCCGTGGCGCCTTCCTTCAGCTTGCCCGTCAGGCGGAAGCCGATGACTTCCGGGATCAGCATGGAGATGGGCTGGCCCAGCATGGCCGCCTCGGCCTCGATGCCGCCCACGCCCCAGCCCAGCACGCCCATGCCGTTCACCATGGTGGTGTGGCTGTCGGTGCCGACCAGGGTGTCGGGGTAGGCGACGGTGGCGCCGGTCTGGTCGCCGTCGGTCCACACGGTCTGGGCCAGGTACTCAACGTTCACCTGGTGGCAGATGCCGGTGCCGGGCGGCACGACGCGGAAGTTGTTGAAGGCCTTCTGGCCCCAGCGCAGGAAGGCGTAACGTTCGCCATTGCGCTGGAATTCGACGTCGACGTTCTTCTGGAAGGCGTCGGGGCCACCGAAGTAGTCCACCATCACCGAGTGGTCGATGACCAGGTCGACGGCGGTCAGCGGGTTGATCCGCTCCGGCTTGCCACCCAGGCCCACCATGGCCTCGCGCATCGCGGCCAGGTCGCACACGGCGGGAACGCCGGTGAAGTCCTGCATCAGCACGCGGGCGGGGCGGTAGGCGATCTCACGGTCGCTGCGGCGGTCGACCAGCCACTGGGCGGCGGCCTTCACGTCGTCGACGCTGACGGTGCGGCCGTCCTCGAAGCGCAGCAGGTTCTCCAGCAGCACCTTCAGGCTGTAGGGCAGGCGGGACAGGTCGCCCAGGCCGGCTTCCTCAGCCGCCTTGAGGCTGAAGTAGTCATAGCTCTTGCTGCCGACGCTCAGGCTGCGGCGGGTTTTCAGCGTGTCGTGACCGGTGATCGTGGACACAGGAGTGGCCTCCTAGGGGAAGGGGATGGTACCGCGCCGCCGGCACCCTTCAGCGGGTGTCATGGCCAGCGATGCGGACGGCCATTCCGACACCCTTCGCGACGTCCCCTTATTGAGACCCTTATGAAATAAGAATACCGGGCTGGGGACGCCCTTGATCGAAAGGTTTGCGCGGAAAGGCGCGCGCGCGAGGTTTACCGCTTTTTGCGCCTGCGATCAAATACCCGGACGGTTGCGGTCGGGGCTACATCGCATGCCTCCCCTGCCGAGATTCCCCAGCCCTGTGCCCAAGGCGCGACAGCCACCGCGCCCGGCCGGCCGCGGGTCGCTTAAATCCGTTTGATCATGTCGATCAGGGGCTGGGCGAAGGGCGCCACTTCCGTCCCGCCGTCCCAGATCATGTGGCAGGCGACGTAGGCGATGATGGCCAGGCCGATGTAGGAGATCCAGAAATAGCGGGCCAGCAGCCGGGCGATCAGCGTGGCGGCCGCCCCCATCAGGGCCACCGACAGCACCAGGCCCAGCACCATGACCCGGGTGTGGTCCTCCGCGGCGCCGGCCACCGCCAGCACGTTGTCCAGCGACATGGAGACGTCGGCCAGCGCGATCTGCCGGATGGCGACGCCCACGCTTTTGCCCGCGACCGGCGCCATGGGCGAGTCGTGCCCCTCCACCGCCGCCGTGGTGGCCTGCTCCTTGCCATGCTGGCGCAGTTCCCGCCACAGCTTCCAGCAGACCCACAGCAACAGGATGCCGCCGGCCAGCGTCAGGCCGATGATGTCCAGCAGGCGTGTGGCCAGCAGGGCGAAGCCGATTCGCAACAGCACGGCCACGCCGATGCCCCAGAAGATGACTTTGCGCCGCTTTTCCACTGGCACGCCGCTGGCCGCCATCCCCACCACCAGGGCGTTGTCTCCGGCCAGGACAAGGTCAATGAGAAGCACCTGGATCAGGGCGGTCAGTTCAGCAAGCAGCATGGGGCACAGCCGTTCCGGTCGTGGATCGACCCTTCATAGCACGGCTGCGGCATAAGCGCGCGTCGCATTGCGACGCGTATATCGCCCAATAAGCCTGAACCGGGAGCGCAACGGCCGCGCTTTAGACTAGCCTCAACTGGAACCGGGCATCGACGGGCTAGAAACGATGCGGTGAGTAGAATGTATTTTGGATAAAATACGGCCCGCACACTTCAAGAAGTGGCGGGCCGAGAGTTTTGGCAGTTGGGTCCTGCTCTGTGATACAGGACACATTACGTAAAACCCATGGCGTAAAAGATGTCAAGCAATGAACCTGTAGCAAAAGGATATGTATTGTTTTACGCGACGCCGCGTCTGCGAAAGTTCCCTAGGATCGTAGCTCTATACCCAAATGATGAACGTGTTAATTCATAAGGGGTGAACCTGCGGTTGGGGTTGATTTAGCAACTTGAAAGGGTTGCGGCGTCGCGGAATTAGGGTAAGGGCTTCACTGAAAAAGGGAAAAGAATCAGCGCCGGCCGGGCAGGCCCACACGCGATTCGCGAATCCTTCCCGCGCCCGTCGCGGGGCGCAGGTACGGCTCCGCCGACCTCCCACACGGCATAGGGGGCCGCGAACCGCCCGAAAACGAAGCAGGTGCGGGGAATGATTAAAAATCGGGCCAATGCGCCAGGCGCCGGCCCCGTGAGAGCCGCGAGGCCGCGGGGAATCCAAATCCGGGCGCCAGGCTGGGGCCGGTGTCCATTTCCGCCCGGGGCCGGCCGCGTTCCGCTCTACCCATGAACAGGTTCGGAGCGGGAGGCGATCATGACGGATCGCCTCCCGCTCCGAACGGTCAGTGGGCTTCGCCGCCCCGGGGGCGCGCCGGTTCCACCAGGGTGCCGGTGGCGTCGAACTGCACCATCTCGGCGATGTTGGTGGCGAGGTCGCCCACCCGCTCCAGGTTCTTGGCGATGAACTGCAGGCTGGTGCAGGCCTCGATCAGGCTGGCGTCCTTGGCGACGAAGGCGAAAATCTCCTGCGTCACGCCGGCATGCATGTCGTCCAGCTCCTGGTCGCGGCGCCACACTTCGGCGGCCAGGGCGGTGTCGCGGCGGGTGAAGGCCTCGATGGCGCTGGCCAGCTGGCGCCGCGCCAGCTCCGACAGGCGGCCGACCGAGGCGGTGGCGGCGATGGCGGGAACGGCGTTCAGCACCAGGGCGCGCTTGGCCATGTTCTTGGCGTAGTCACCCACGCGTTCCAGGGCGTTGGCGGCCTTCAGGGCGGCCAGGGTGTGGCGCAGGTCGATGGCCATGGGATGGCGCAGGGCCAGCAGGCGGATGATCAGGCTCTCCACCTCATGCTCCAGGGCGTCCAGCACTTGATCCTGGGCCACCGTCTCGCGTGCCAGCGCGTCGTCGCGGCCCAGCACGGCGCGGGTCGCCTGTTCCAGCTGCTGCTCGGCCCGGCCGCCCATTTCCGCCAGCAGCGCGTCCAGACGCTGCAGTTCGTTTTCGTAAGAGGTGACGATGTGACGGGGCAGCTGCTCGGACATGGGCGGTGCATCCAGAAGGGTGGAAACCAGGGTGGCGCCACCATACCGTCATCGTATTGCAATCGTGCGACCGTCCGTCGCAGGGAACGGTAAATCAACGCCCGGTTGGACGCGGTTTGGCTCAGCGATGCGGGAATGACGGGAAGGATGGTGCCCCAAGTCGGATTTGAACCAACGGCCTACCGCTTACGAAGCGGTTGCTCTACCACTGAGCTATTGGGGCGCCCCTTGGAATGGAGGGGGGTATTAGCAGACCGAAACGCGGATGGCAACAGCGCGGTGCGATTTTGAGGTTATTTAGTGCTTCGTTCGCCCTCAGACGCCGGGCGGCCACATCCGTGGCCTAGGCTTGTCCTCGGTTCCAGTCCACTGCGTTCCCCGGAAACCTGCGGCGGACGCGGTCGCGTCCTTGTCGCTACGCTCCAGGTGCGCCCGGCAGGTTGCACGAGCATAAGGCCCAGTTTCCATGGAACTGGGCTAGGCCGCGACCGCGGCCGCCGCAGCGAGCACCGCAGGGCGCAGCGAGGAAGCCAAGCCGGCGGATGCCGGCGCCCGGCGTTTGAGGGTGGGAAACAAAACTCAGCCATCCGCCAGGATGGCGTCCAAGAACGTCGCGCCATAGCGCTCCAGCTTGCGCACACCCACGCCGGGCAGCAGGCCCAGGCCGGTCAGGTCGCGCGGGCGGCTGATCACCATCTCCATCAGTGTGCTGTCGTGGAAGATGACGTAGGGCGGCACGCCCTGGGCCTTGGCCAATTCCAGGCGTACGGCTTTCAACTTGTGCCACAGCTTGTCGTCCGGCGGGGCCAGCGCGGGGCCGGTGCGCCCGCCGCTTGTGCGTCCGCCGCCGCGCCGGCCGTCGCCCGACAGCACGGCGCGGTCGCGGCGCAGGCGCACGGTCTCCTGCCCCTTCAGCACGGACGCCGCCTGGTCGGTCAGCATCAGGCCGCCGTGCCCCTCCGGATCGGCCGTCAGGTGGCCCAGCGCCACCAACTGGCGGAACACCGTCTGCCAGTCGCTTTTCGAGATGTCGGCGCCGCAGCCGAAGGTCTTCAGCTGGTCATGGCCGAAGCGCACCACCTTTTCCGTGGCGCCGCCGCGCAGCACGTCGATCAAATGGCCCACGCCGAACTTTTGGCCGGTGCGGTAGACGGCCGACAGCGCCTTCTGCGCCGCCACTGTGCCGTCCCAGGTTTCCACCGGCTCGAAACAGGTGTCGCAGTTGCCGCAATTGCCCGGGTGCTCCTCCCCGAAATAGGTCAGCAGCACCTGGCGCCGACAATGAGCGGTTTCGCAGAAGCCCAGCAGGGCGTCCAGCTTGCGCCGTTCCGTCCGCTTGTGCTGAGCGCTGCTGTCCGATGCGTCCATCATCTGGCGCAGCATGACCACGTCCTGCAGGCCGTACAGCATCAGGGCGTTGGCGGGCAGGCCGTCGCGGCCGGCGCGACCCGTTTCCTGATAGTAGGCCTCGAGGCTCTTGGGCGCGTCCATGTGCACCACGAATCGGACGTTGGGCTTGTCGATGCCCATGCCGAAGGCGATGGTCGCCACCACCACCACGCCCTCGCCCTTGATGAAGCGGTCCTGGTTGGCCTGGCGCACGGCCGGGTCCAGGCCGGCGTGGTAGGGCAGCGCGTCCAGCCCCTGCTCCTTCAGCCAGTCGGCCAGCGCCTCCACCCGGGCGCGGGACAGGCAATAGACGATGCCTGCGTCTTCAGCGTGGTGGCGGCGGATGAAGTCCAGCAATTGCCGGCGCTCGTTGTCCTTGGGCGCCACGCGATAGGTGATGTTGGGCCGGTCGAAGCTGGAGACGAACTGCCGCGCCTCGCCCAAGGCCAGGCGCTCCACGATGTCGGCCTGGGTCTGCGCGTCGGCCGTGGCCGTCAGCGCGATGCGCGGCACGGTGGGGAAGCGCTCATGCAGCACCGACAGCTGCAGGTATTCCGGCCGGAAGTCGTGGCCCCATTGGCTCACGCAATGCGCCTCATCCAGTGCGAACAGGGAGAGGCGCGAGCGTTCCAGCAGTTCCAGGAAGCGGGGGGTCACCAGCCGCTCCGGCGCCACGTAGAGCAGGTCCAGGTCACCGCGCTCGCACGCCCGCTCCACATCCAGCGCCTCGCGCCAGTCGAGGGTGGAGTTGAGATAGGCGGCCCGCACGCCCGCCTGGCGCAGCGTGTCCACCTGGTCGCGCATCAGGGCGATCAGGGGGCTGACGACGATGGCGACACCCGGCCGGGCCAGGGCCGGGATCTGGAAGCACAGCGACTTGCCACCGCCGGTGGGCATCAGCACCAGGGCGTCGCCGCCCTGGATGACATGGGTGATGATGTCTTCCTGGTTGCCGCGGAAGGCGGAATAGCCGTAGACGCGCTTCAGGATGTCCCGCGCCGTCGCCACCGGGTCGCGCGTGCCCTGGGGCGCCTCATCCTCCGGCCAGTCGCCATGGATGATGCTGGGCTCCGGCAGGTCGCCATAATGGTCGGGCACGAAGTCGCCCATATCCGGGTGACCCATATCAGGATAGCCGGAGTCCGGCGTACCGGGATCCTGGTCGAACAGGGCGAGGGGAAGGGGCCGGGCGTGGGACATGACGGCTCTGGGCATGGCCGGGTCCCACCAGCGGAAGATGCCGCGAATGGGGCCAGGGATAGCGGGTGCGTGCTTAGGATAAGCCAATATCTAGGGGTGCCAAGGGGCCGCTGTCCACTGCTTCCTGTGGCGTCGCCCACCGTGGGCGGAACATCCCGCGAACGCCGGGAGTTCTTAGCTGGACTCGGAAAAGCCGGCCGCAGCGGGGGAAAAAGTGGTTCCGTTGCGGAAATGTGACCGCTATCGTTCGTCGCCTTCATTAAGGACCTTTTCATCCTTACCTAGCTAGGATAATGGACGAGGCATAGTTGGAAGGCCGCCTACCCCTCCGGATATAGGTTCCGGTGGATGTGGGGTAGCGGCGCGCCTGGGGCCGCCGACGCGGCAAAGCCTATTTACTCCCGAGACGCCGCCCCGCAGCGCGGGTCGTACGGCGCCGCCACGTCCAATGACGAGGATGATCCGCGTGCTTTACCAGCTGTTTGACCTGCACCATGCCGCCCTCACCCCCCTCCGCCTGGTGGCGGAGGCGACGCAGGCGACGTTCCGCCACCCCTTCGTGCCCGCGTCCTACACCGGCATGGGCCGCGCCATGGCCGCCGCCGGTGAGTTGATCGAGCGCACGACCCGACGCTGGGGCAAGCCGGAGTTCGGCCTCAACATCACCCATATCGACGGGCGCGAGGTCGCGGTCACGGAAAAGGCGGCGCTGCGCAAGCCCTTCTGCGTGCTGCGCCATTTTGAGCGCGCGACGCCGCACAGCGATCCCAAGGTGCTGGTGGTGGCCCCCATGTCCGGCCACTACGCCACCCTGCTGCGCGGCACGGTGGAGGCGCTGCTGCCGGCCCACGACGTCTACATCACCGACTGGGTGGACGCGAAGCTGGTGCCGCTGGCCCGCGGCCGCTTCGATTTCGACGACTACGTCGAATACGTGATGGATTTCATCCGCTTCCTGGGCCCGGACACCCATGTCATCGCCGTCTGCCAGCCGGCCGTGCCGACCCTGGTCGCGGCCGCCGTCATGGCCCAGACCGCCGACGACTGCCAGCCGCGCAGCATGACCCTGATGGGCGGGCCCATCGACACCCGCGTGTCGCCCACCCAGGTGACCCAGCTGGCGGAAACCCGGGACATCGGCTGGTTCGAGCGCACGGTGACCACCACCGTCCCGCCCTACTATCCCGGCGCCATGCGCCATGTGTACCCCGGCTTCGTCCAGCTCACCGGCTTCATGTCCATGAACCTGGACCGGCATGTCGGCGAGCATATGAAGATGTTCAATCACCTGGTGCGCGGTGACGGCGAAAGCGCCGAAGCGCACCGCCGCTTCTATGACGAATACCTGTCGGTCATGGACCTGACGGCGGAATTCTACCTTCAGACCGTCAATCTGGTGTTCCAGGAACATGCCCTGCCCAAGGGCACCCTGCACTACCGCGGCATGCGGGTCGACCCCTCGGCCATCAAGAAGACGGCCCTGTTCACGGTGGAGGGGGAGCTGGACGACATCTCCGCCCCCGGCCAGACGGTGGCGGCGCACGCCCTGTGCGCCGGCCTGCCGGAAGAGATGAAGCAGCACCACCTGCAGCTGGGCGTCGGCCATTACGGCATCTTCAACGGCCGTCGCTGGCGTGAACACATCATGCCGCGGGTGCGGTCCTTCATCCGCAGCCACGACAAGGCGGCGGCGCAACCGCGCCGCGACGCCGCCGTCTGATCGACCGGTTTGGAATGATGTAGACCAGGGCGGTCCCGCCGGGGCCGCCCTGGTCGCATTTTACAGCCGTATCACGTAGCGCACGAAGCCGTCCGCGCCGCCGGCCACGTTGTCGTATAGGCGGCGGGCGGTGGTGTTGGTCTCCTGCGTGTGCCAGTAGACGCGGCCCCAGCCGCCCGCCCGCCCCAGGGCCACCAGTTGGTCGATCAGGGCCCGGCCGACCCCCTGGCCGCGGGATGCCGGGTCGGTGAACAGGTCCTCCAGATAACAGACCGGGCTGGTCCCCCAGGTGTTGGGGTGCAGGACGTAGTGGCAGAAGCCCAGGATGTGGCCATCCCCGCCCCGCGCCACCAGCGCCTTGATGGCGAAATCCGGGTCCATGAGCCGGGTCCACAGCGTAGATGTCACAGCGATATCCACGTTGACCTGGTAAAAAGCGCAGTATTGGTCCCATAAAGGACGCCATGCGGCCTCGTCATCGGGGCCGATGGGCTCTATCTTAATTCCCAGGGCGGGTGACTCGGGCTTGGCCATAGGGTGATCTCCGCTTAAGGCCTTTAGGCTCTATTGGATTCAACGCGCTTACGTTAGATTGCCGCCCACATGCGTACACTTATCCATCATCCCCTGTCCCCCTTCGCGCGCAAGGTGCGCGTCGTCCTGGCGGAAAAACGTCTTGAGGTCGAACTCGAGGTCGAAAAGCCGTGGGAACGCCGGGATGAGTTCCTGGCGCTGAATCCGGCGGGCGAGCTGCCGGTGCTGATCGAGGATGACGGGGCGACGGTGGCGGAACACGCCGCCATCTGCAGCTATCTGGAAGAGGCCTACCCCCACGCCCCCACCCTGCTGGGTCGGGAGGTGCTGCTGCGGGCGGAGGTGCGGCGCCTGGCCGCCTGGTTCGACGTGAAGTTCAACCAGGAGGTGACGGAGAACCTGGTGGGTGAAAAGCTGATCAAGCGCTTCTCCGGCTCCGGCACGCCGCACGCCCAGGCCATCCGGGCCGGCCTGGCCAACATCCATTACCACCTGGACTACATCGCCTATCTGGCGGACCGGCGGAAATGGCTGGCGGGCAACGAGTTCTCGCTGGCCGACATCGCGGCGGCGGCGCACCTGTCCACCATCGACTATCTGGGCGACGTGCCGTGGGACCAGCATCCCGAGGCCAAGGACTGGTACATGCGCATCAAGTGCCGGCCCAGCTTCCGCCCCCTGCTGGGCGACCACCTGCCGGGCGCCCCGCCGCCCAAGCATTACGCGGATTTGGACTTTTAATTTTTAGTTGCCCCCTCAGGCGGCGGGGGCGGGCATCCGCCCGCTTGCCTTATCCTCATCCTCGCTTTCCAGTCCGCTACGCTCCCCGGAAAGCTCCGGCGGCCCCGGTCGGGGCCTACAGCGGCATGATGTCCATGCCGCTGGGGCTTATTGAACCGGCTGATTGCCAAATCTGGGTTTCGTTCCCGCCATAAATCCGCCGCGTCCCCTTGCCATAAGCGGGGGAGAACACCGATGCATTCCGCATCGGCCAAGAAACGATGGGTGGAACCCGATGCGTAGCCTGATTGCCGCCTCCCTGATCTCGACCGCCAGCCTCGGCGCCCTGCCTCTGGCCGCCGTCCCCGCCGTGGCGCAGGTCATGACGGCCCCGCCGGTGCAGGACCAGGTGACCCTGACCCTGATGGCGGAGGACTGGGTGAAGACCGACACGGCCCGCGTGTCGCTGACGGTGGACGCTGGCGGCGGCAGCGCCGGCTCCGCCCGCGCGGACATCCTGAAGGCGGCGCAAAGCGTGTCGGACAAGGGCGAGTGGCGCGTGGTCGCCTTCGACCGGCAGCAGGACGCCGCCGGCTTGGATCAGTGGCGGGCGGAGTTGGAGACACGCCTGCCCGAGGCGCAGCTGGGTGGCCTGGCCGACCGCGCGCGTCAGGCCAGCCGCCCCGGCCTGCAAATCCGGGTGGCGGGCATGGACTTCACCCCCACCCTGGCGGAGCAGGAGGCCGTGCGTAGCCGCCTGCGCGAGACGCTGTACCGCCGCGTGAATGATGAGATGAAAGGCCTGAACACCGCCTTCCCCGGCCGGGACTTCCGCGTCGGTCGGGTGGACTTCAACGCCCCGGTGATCGGCGGCGGCATGGCCCCCCGCGCACCGATGATGGCCATGGCCAAGACGGCGGATGGCGCCGCCGCCGAGGGCGGCGGGCTGGACGTGGCGCAGAAGGCGACGCAGACGGCCCGCGTCACCTTCTCCGCCTACGCGCCGGCGGCGCCTCAGGGGCGGTGAGCGTCCCGCTCCGTCGCCAGCTGGTCCGCCAGCCCCTCGCGGTAGCTGGGATAGCGCAAGGTCACCCCCAGCTCCGCCTTGATGCGGGCGTTGGAGATGCGCTTGTTCTCGCCATAGAAGCTGGCGGCCATGGGCGACAGGTTGGCCTGATCGAACGGCACCAGGGGCGGCGGTTCCAGCCCCAGCAGCTCGGCGGCGTAGGCCACCACCTCGGGCGAGGGGCAGGGGTGGTCGTCGGCGACGTTGTAGATGGCGCCGGGGTTGGGTCGTTCCATGCTGGCCATCAGGGCGCTGCCCAGATCGTGGATGTGGATGCGGCTGAACACCTGGCCCTTCTTGTCCACCCGCCGCGCGGTGCCGGCCCGCATCTGGTCCAGCGCGCTGCGGCCGGGGCCGTAGATGCCGGGCAGGCGGAAGCGGTGGACGGGCAGGCCGTGGGCGCCGTGCAGGGCCATCCACTGCCCCTCCGCCACGGCGCGGGCCACGCCCCGTTCCGTGCTGGGCTGCACCGGCGCCGATTCGTCCACCCAGCCGCCATCCCGGTTACCGTAGACGCCGGTGGTGGAGAGATAGCCCACCCAGCGCAGGCCGGGCAGGGCCAGGATGGCGGGCGTTAGCGCCGCCAGCACGCCGTCCACCTCCGAGGTGGGTGGCACGGAGTCCAGCAGATGGGTGGTGCCTGCCAGGGCCGTCGGGTCCAGCGATTGGCCGGGGCCGAAGATATGGGCCTCGATGCCCCGTGCGCGCAGGGCGGCCGCCTTTTCCGCCGTGCGGCAGGTGCCGGCGACCAGCCAGCCGGCCTCAAGCAGCCGGTGGGCCAGCGCCGTCGCGCTGAAGCCCAGGCCGAAGCAGAACAGGCGGCGGGGCGCGGGGGACTGCGGCATCGGGTCAGGCTCCATTAGATTAACCATAAGGGGCGCCGGCGGCGACCCCTGCACCTTCAGGATGGCAGGGCTCACGCCTGCCAGAGCGGTGTCCGCCCGTGCTATCCTGTGACCCGTGGCCGCGCCCGAATCGGCAAGGCCCGGGATGAAAGCACTTGCGATCCATCCGCCGTTCGGGACTCTAGGCGTCATGATGATTACCCTCAAGCACCCCCTCCGCTTTTCCGCCCGCCTGGCGGCGGCGGTCACCGTCCTGTGCGGCATCGCCGGCGTGGCCAGTGCCGCGCCCGTGGCCCTGAACCGCGACACCTGCCTGGAGCGGGCCAAGCAACTGCCCGACTTCGCCTATGCCGAGGCGCAGCTGTGGGAAAAGAAGGGCGGCGGCGACGATGCCCGCCTCTGCCAGGCCATGGCCCAGCTGTTCCGGGGCGAATACAAGGAATTGGCGGTGGCGCTGGAGGCGGTGATCCCCGCCCTGGGCCTGCCGCCCAAGGTGACGGCGGGGCTGTGGGGCAAGGCCGGCTGGGCCTGGTTCAACGCCAAGGAACACGCCAAGGCGGATGTCGACTACACCAAGGCCATCGGCCTGCAGCCCACCGATCCCGACCTGCTGATCGACCGCGCCACCGAACGGGCGGGGGCGGAGCGCTGGTGGGACGTGCTGCGTGACCTGGACCGGGCGTTGACCCTGGACGGCGGCCGGGTGGACGCCATCATCATGCGGGCGGAAACCAAGCACCGCCTGGGCCGCGATGTGGAGGCCGGGCGCGACCTGCGCATGGCGCTGTCGCTGGACCCGGACAACGCCCAGGGCCTGTTGCTCAGCGGCAATATCAAGGCCGACCGGGGTGACAAGGTCGGGGCCAAGGCCGATTGGGCCCACGCCGTGCAGGTGGCGGGCGACACCGCCGCCGGCGCCGCCGCCCAGGACAACATCCTTCGCCTGGATGGCAAGGACCCGCTGAAGGACGACGCGGCGGGCAAGGCGGCCCCGAAGACCGATGGGAAAAAGACGGACGACAAGCCCCAAGGCGACAAGCCCCAGGGCCAGTGACGGCCAAGGCTCACGGTTCCTCTGCCTTCAGGGCGCTCCGGCTGTGCGCGGTCCAATGCGGCCCGCCTGGACATAACCCACCTTGTCCCCGTCTTCGGTTTCGACATGGACCCGCAGCCAGCCGGGAACCACGTCGCCCGCCAGCACCTCCACCGGTGTGTGCGGTGTCAGCAGGATGTCGATGGTCTCTTCCCGGCCCGGCGATCCGTAGAGATAGGCGGTGCGGCCGGCAATTTCGCTGTCGCGGCGCAGGACGGCATCCGTCGGCGCCGGCATAGGCTTGGCCGGGACGCGGGGCTTGGCGGGGACGGCGGGTCGTGGATCATCGGTGGCCATTTGGTGAGACCCCGGGCCCGTCGCCACGGGACGCGGCGGGGGTACGGTCCGCGATTGCACGCTTATGAGCACGGCCAGGGCGCACACCAGCGCGCCTGCGGCTCCGTGGGCCCACCAGTGTCGGCGGCCCTGGCGGCGGATGGCTTCCCCCTCCGTCGTCACCTGCACCACGCGGGCCTCCGCCTTTTGGGCGGCGGCGTGCGCGGCGGCGAGCTGGGCTTGGGCCTCCCGCAGGCTGAGGGTCAGTTGCTGGTTCTGCCGCGTCAGGTCGTTGGCACGGCGGTTACAGGCGGTATGGTCGGCCGGTGCCGTCCGCGTGGCGGCGGGGGCCGGCTGGGTGATCCAGTGCCCCAGGTCGTTGAAGTTCAGGCCGCGCTGCCTCAAGGCCCCCTGCAGCTTCCGCAAGGCGGCGGTGGCCTCGCCCTCATGGTCCGACCCCATCAGGCGGACCAGCTTGGCGATGTGCTCCCGGTCCTTGTCCTTTGTGCTGTCCATACCTTCCGCCCCGCCCCCGTCCCCGCGCCCCAGCCTATGCCAGACGCTCATAGTACGCAGCGGCGGTCGGGCACATAGGGCGGAAAAGTCTTAACCTTTTGGCAAGGAGTTCGGCGGAAAGGCCGTGATGAAATCGCGTCTTTGCCACAATCCGGGCCAACGGCGGCCCTCATGCCTTGGGATTATGACCCTGCGCCCCGATGGTGGGACGCCCGATCAAACCCCCTCTGATCACTAAGGATCACGACCATGAGCATGTTCGCCCACCGCCGTCCCCTGCTGGCCCTCGCTACCGCCGCGGCCGTGATGGTGTCTTACGGGGCGTTCGCGGCGGACACCCCCGCCGCTCCGGCCAAGACCGCCGCCTCCACGGCGACCGCCCCTGCCGCCGCCCCTGCCGCCGCCCCTGTCGCCGCCACCCCCGCCACCGCGGGCACGACGACCGCCCCGGTGCAGAAGGCCGCCGAGGCCGGCAAGCCGGTTGAGGCCACCAAGGCCACCGAGGTGAAGACCGACGCCAAGGCGTCCGAGACCAAGACCGAGGCCAAGGCTGAAACCAAGGTCGAGGGCACGAAGGAGACCAAGAAGGTCGCCCATCATCATCATGCGAAGAAGGCCAAGGCCGAAGCCGGCAGCGAAACCGCCGCACCCAAGAAGTAAGCCCCAGCCCTTACACGCCTCCTGAACAGGACGGCCCCGGCCTCAGCGGTCGGGGCCGTTTCTGTTTTCAGGCGTGCGGCAGGGGGCGCGGCTCGGGCTCGCCCTCCATGTCCGGGGCGGGCAGCGGGCGCACGGCGGCCAGGCGCTGCACCACGGCGGCGCGGGGCAGGGCGATCTCCCCCTGTTCGAAGGCGACCACCTGCAGGCCGGCGTCCCGCGCCAGGGCCAGCAGTTCGCCCGCGCGCAACAGGAAGGCGGGGCTGGAGGGCCGGCCATGGCGCTGGTTGCCCTGGGCGAAGGTCTCGTACAGCAGCACCCCGCCGGGGGCCAGCAGGGTGGGCAGGCGCGGCAGAAGCGGCCGGTGCAGGTAGTTGGTGACGACAATGCCGGCGTAGGCGCCGCCCAAATCCACCGGTGCCTCCCCCTCCAGATCCGCCTGCAGAAGGGTGACGCCCGGTTGGTCCGCCAGGTCGGCCAAGCCGCGCAGGTCGATGTCCACCGCCGTGACCGGGTGGCCCCGCCCCCGGAACAGCCGGGTATGCCGGCCGCCGCCACAGGCCACGTCCAGCACGGCGCCACCCCGGGCGACCAGGGGCGCGAAGCGGGCGACCCAGGCGCTGGGTTGGCCCCGGGGATCGCAAACGGACGGCATCATGGCATGCGCTCTGAATATAAGGGGTGGTGTATGATCCGCGGGCGGCTGGGCCGCCGGGCCGGTCCATTGTCAGGGCGGCTTTTCCCACCCACATCAAGACTGTATATGACACTTTCCAGTTCGAGTCGTCGCCCAGTCCGAGTCGTCGCAAGGCGCTGCGCTCCTCAAGATTCCGTTCCATGATCCTGTATGAAATGAAATGTGGCCAGGGCCACACCTTCGATGTCTGGTTCCGCAACGCCGACGCCTGTGATCAGCAGCTGGCGGCGGGCGAGGTCGCGTGCGCGGTCTGCGGCGATCATCAGGTGGGCAAGGCGCCCATGGCGCCTCGCATCGCCAAGGGACGGGGCGGCCGCGCGGAAGAGGGGAACGCCCCCGTTTCCGTGCCGGCGCCGCAGCAGCCAGCACCGGAGGTGACGCCGGCGGTGATGGCCGAGGCGGCGGCCCAGGGCCCGGCGGCGGTGCTGTCCCTGTTGCGGGAGGTGCGCCGCCAGGTGGAGGCCAACGCCACCCATGTGGGCGACCGTTTCGCCGAGGAGGCGCGCAAAATCCACTACGGCGAGACCGAGGCCAAGCCCATCTACGGCCAGACCACCGACGAGGAAGCGGCGGAGCTGGAGGACGAGGGCGTGACCTTCGCCCGCATCCCGTGGGTACCCAAACACGACTCTTGATCGTATTCCCAAACGCCGGCGGGGCATCCGCCCCTTGGCTTGTCCTCACTTTCCAGTCCGCTGACGCTCCCCGGAAAGTTCCGGCGCCTGCGGTCGCAGGCTGGCGCTTCGCGTCCGGTGCCTTTGGGGGCAGGTGCTTTGGAGCGCTTCGCATCGGCGGCGGGGCCGTTATAGTGGCGTAAAGCAGCGAGGGAGAGCGCCCCATGTCCGATCCCGTGCCGACGTTCGGGCCCCGCGTGGTGACGGTGCCGCCGGGGGAGGATCGGGAACGGCTGGTCTGCCCCGACTGCGGCTATATCGCCTATGACAACCCCAAGATTGTGGTGGGTTCCGTCGCCCTGTGGCAGGACCGCATCCTGCTGTGCCGCCGCGCCATCCCGCCCCGCATCGGGTACTGGACCCTGCCCGCCGGCTTCATGGAGTTGGGGGAAACCACCCAGGACGGCGCCGCCCGCGAGGCGTGGGAGGAGGCGGGCGCACGCCTGGCCATCGGGCCCTTGCTGGCCGTCTACAACATTCCCCGCATCAGCCAGGTGCAACTGATCTACCTGGCCACCCTGACCAGTCCGGACATCGCCGCCGGCGTGGAAAGCCAGGAAGTCGCCCTGTTCGCCTGGGAGGATGTCCCCTGGACCGACCTGGCTTTCCCCAGCGTCGACTGGGCCTTGCGCGAGTATGAGGCCCGGCGGGACCTGATCCGCGCCGGCCAGCCCTTCGCCCCCGCCGCCAATCCGGTGGATGGACTGTGACCCGGGTAGGCATGGGCCATCGCTGAAACGCGAACGGCGCGGAACCCGAAGGGCCCGCGCCGTCGCTCGGATCACTCCGTGGCGTCCGCTCAGTTCAGCGTGCGCACGTCCGTCAGCTTGCCGGTCAGGGCGGCGGCGGCGGCCATTTCGGGGCTCACCAGATGGGTGCGGCCGCCGGGGCCCTGGCGACCCTCGAAGTTGCGGTTGGAGGTGGAGGCGCAGCGCTCACCCGGCTTCAGCTTGTCGTCGTTCATGGCCAGGCACATGGAGCAACCGGGCTCCCGCCAGTCGAAGCCTGCGGCGGTGAACACCTTGTCCAGGCCCTCGGCCTCCGCCTGTTCCTTCACCAGGCCTGAACCAGGGACCACCATGGCGTAGATGCCATCTTTCACATGGCGGCCTTCCACCACCTTGGCGGCAGCGCGCAGGTCCTCGATGCGGCTGTTGGTGCAGCTGCCGATGAAGACCTTGTCCACGGGAATGGCGTCCAGCGGCGTGCCGGCTTCCAGCCCCATGTACTTCAGCGCGCGTTCCATGGCGGCGCGGCGGTGCTCATCTGCCTCGTCGGCGGGGTTGGGCACGGCGGCGGTGATGGGCAGCACGTCCTGCGGGCTGGTGCCCCAGGTGACCATGGGGGCGATGTCCTCGGCCTTCAGAACGACCTCGCGGTCGTAGACCGCACCCTCGTCCGAGGGCAGGCTCTTCCACCAGTTGACGGCCTGTTCCCAGGTCGCGGCCTTGGGCGCCTGCGGGCGGCCCTTCAGGTAGTCGAACGTGGTCTCGTCCGGGGCGATCAGGCCGGCGCGGGCGCCCGCCTCGATGGCCATGTTGCAGACCGTCATGCGGCCTTCCATGCTCAGGCCCCGGATGACGGAGCCGGCGAACTCGATGACATGGCCGGTGCCGCCGGCGGTGCCGATCTTGCCGATGATGGCCAGCACCACGTCCTTGGCGGTCACGCCCACGGGCAACTCACCATCCACGGTGATGCGCATGTTCTTCGACGGCTTCAGCAGCAGGGTCTGCGTGGCCAGCACATGTTCCACGTCCGACGTGCCGATGCCGAAGGCCAAAGCGCCAAACGCACCGTGGGTGGCGGTGTGGCTGTCGCCGCAGACGATGGTCATGCCCGGCTGGGTCAGCCCCTGCTCCGGCCCCACGACGTGGACGATGCCCTGGCGGATGTCGGACATGTCGTAATAGTCGACGCCGAATTCCTTGGTGTTGATGGCCAGCTGCTCGACCTGGACGCGGCTTTCCTCATTCTTGATGCCGGCCAGGCGGTCATGGCTGGTGGGGACGTTGTGGTCGGCCACGGCCAGGGTCGCGGACGGGCGGCGCACCTTGCGGCCGGCCATGCGCAGTCCTTCGAACGCCTGCGGGCTCGTCACCTCATGCACGAGGTGGAGATCGATATAGAGCACGCATGTGCCGTCCTCCTGCCGGTGAACGACATGGCTGTCCCAGATCTTGTCATAGAGGGTGCGCGGCTTGCCCATGGATCTTCACTCTAATGCGGACCGACATTTCTGAAACGCCAAAACCCGTGCGGCGGGTCTTTTTGTTTCACGGAGGCGCAGAATAACGACCGGTCCTGTCGTGAACAAGCGCAAGAGCGTGCCGTCGCCGCATAGCGGTCATTTGTTCTTGCGTCCCCAGCGCCGGCCCAGCACCGGCCCAGCAGCGGGGCGGGCTTCCCCAGGGGCCGAGGCCCCGATTGGGGCCGCCGGCGCCCGAGGCACCTAAAACAGGGCAGCAAAAAGCCCCGCCGGTGAGGGCGGGGCTTTTTAAGATCACGCGCTCAGCGTCTCGCGTTCGTCTTCGGCCGGGCTGTCGCCCTCGCCCTCGTCGGACGCGTCGCCACTGTCGGCGTCGTCGTAGCCCGTCTGCGGCTGGTAAGGCCGGGGCTCACCGCCGCGCTGGCGCTGTTCGGACTCGTTGATCTGCGTGATGATGCGGAAATAGTGCTCCGCATGCTGCAGATAGTTTTCTGCCGCTACCCGGTCACCGGACGACTGGGCGTCCCGGGCCAGGGCCAGGTACTTCTCATGCACCTGGAAGGCGTTGCCGCGGATGCGCACATCCGGGCCGTTGCTGTCAAAGGTCTGGTGGCGCAGGGGCACGTTCTGGCGGCGGTTATTGCCGCCCCCGTTGTTGCCATTGCCGCCGCCGTTGCCGCCGGCATTGCCACCGTTGTTACCGCCGCGTCCACGCGAACGCCTGGAGTTCGGTCCCTGTCTCATCCGACTGCTGCTCTAGCCCCGTTGGAGTTCAATGCATGCCGTGCCAAGGGGGCGGAGCTTTTCCATCCGCGCCACTGCATCCGATCCCGGAATCCACCCGTTACCCGGATTGAAACCGGATCGACCATGCTGGGCAAACTGGCATGCCGTGGTGATCATTCTTGGCCCATGAACGCTAGCCGGACCCCTGCACGGGTGTTTCCCCGTTTGGACCTGGCGCGTCGCCCCTTCGGCCTTCACCACGCGAACACGACCCTAAACGCAGTATCCCGCTAATCCAACATCTTTTTTGGCGAAGCGCCCCTGCGTTCCCGGCGCAGACGGTCAGGTCAGCCGGCGTCGTTCCGTCCTTTAGGAAGAGGCGGGGCTGCCGGGCGGGGTACGGGCGGCCACCACCCGGTCATGACCGGCCAAGTCGTCGACCCGTTCCAGAACCTCCAGGCCCCCGGCGGTGAACAGGGCCGCCACGTCCGCTCCTTGGCCGGCGCCATGCTCCACCGCCAGCAGCCCGCCGGGAATGAGCAGTCCGCCGGCGACCTTGGCCAAGTGGCGGTACGGGTCCAGCCCGTCGGCGCCGCCATCCAGGGCGCGCAGGGGATCGAAGGTCCGCACCTCCGGCTCCAGGTTGGCGATGTCGGCTGCCGGGATGTAGGGTGGGTTGGACACGATGGCGTCGAAGCGGCCACCGGGCGCACCGGCTGCCAGGGCGTCCGTCCAACTGCCCACCATGAAGGCGCTGCGGCCGGCGAACCCCAGATCCCGCGCGTTGGCGGCGGCGGCCCGCGCGGCGCCGGGGGCGATATCCACGCCCAGGCCCCAGGCGCCCGGCAGTTCCGACAACAGGGCCAGCAGGATGCAGCCGCTGCCCGTGCCCAAATCCAGCAGGCGCCGGGGGCGCCCGCCGTCCGGCAGATGGCGCAGGGCCGTTTCCACCAGGGTTTCGGTATCGGGGCGGGGGTCCAGCGTGTCGGGGGCCAGGCGGAACTCCAGGCTCCAGAACTCCCGCTTGCCCAGGATGCGGGACACCGGCTCCCGCGCGGCGCGGCGCTCGACCAGGGCGGTCAGCGCGGCCTGGGCTTCGGCCGGCACGGGTCGGTCGCCCTCCAGCAGCAGGACGGTGCGCGACCAGCCCAGCGCCTCTTCCGCCAGCAGGCGCACGTCCAGCCGGGGGCTGGCGCAACCGGCGGCCGCCAGGCGCGCCTCGGCCGCCTTCAGCACGGTGCGAAGGGGCAGGGGGGAAGGATCGCCGCGCTCACTGCAGTTCGGCCAGGCGCTCCGCCTCATCCTGGGCGATCAGCGCCTCCACCACCTCGTCCAGGGCTTCGCCCGCCATGACCTTGTCGATCTTGTAGAGCGTCAGGTTGATGCGGTGGTCGGTCACCCGGCCTTGGGGAAAGTTGTAGGTGCGGATGCGTTCGGAGCGGTCGCCGCTGCCCACCTGGCTTTTGCGGTTGGCCGCGCGCTCGGCGTCCAGGGCGCTGCGCTGCAGGTCATAGAGGCGGGAGCGCAGCACGCGCAGGGCCTTGGCCTTGTTCTTGTGCTGCGACTTCTCATCCTGCTGGCTGACCACCAGGCCGGTGGGCAGGTGGGTGATGCGCACGGCGCTGTCGGTCGTGTTGACCGACTGTCCGCCCGGGCCGGACGAGCGGAATACGTCGATGCGCAGGTCCTTCTCATCGATCTGGATGTCCACCTCCTCCGCCTCGGGCAGCACGGCCACGGTGGCGGCGGAGGTGTGGATGCGGCCCTGGGTTTCGGTCGCGGGCACGCGCTGCACCCGGTGCACGCCCGATTCGAACTTCAGCCGGCGGAACACGCCCCGGCCGGAAATGCTGGCGATGGCTTCCTTGTAGCCGCCCAGCCCGGTCTCAGAAATTTCGATGACCTCGAAGCGCCAGCCCTGAATACCGGCGTAGCGGCGGTACATATCGAACAGGTTGGCGGCGAACAGGGCCGCCTCATCACCACCGGTGCCGGCGCGCACCTCCAGCATGGCGTTCTTGTCGTCGGCGGCGTCCTTGGGCAGCAGGGCCAGCATGACCTGGCGTTCCAGCCCGGGTAGGGCCTTTTCCGCCTGGATCAGCTCTTCCTGCGCCAGCTCCCGCATCTCGGGGTCGGCTTCGGCTTCCGCCATGCGGACCAGTTCGGCCAGGTCGGACCGGGCGCGGCGCAGGTCCGCGATGGATTCCGCCACCGGCGTCAGCTCCGCGAACTCCTTGCTCATGCGGGTGTAGGCGTCGGCCGCCAGCGTTCCCGTCGCCAGGGCGTCGCGCAGTTCGTCATGCCGGGCCGACAGCTTGGCCAGCGTGTCCCCGAACCGTTCTTCCAATGTGGTCATGGTGTTTCCGTCATCCCGTGTCCGGGCTGACTAAAGCCCTCAAGCGCCGGGCGCGGCCATCCGGCCGCTTGGCTTCCTCGCTTTTCAGTCCGCTTCGCTTCCCAAAAAGCTCCGGCGGCCCCACTTGGGGCCTAGCGGCATGAGCCAAGGCTCATGCCGCGGGCACTTTCATACTACTCGGCGGCAGCGGCGGCTTCTTCGGCGGCCTGGGCGGCCTTGATTTCCTCGGCCTTCTTTTCCACCAGCGACACCAGGTGGTCGACGATGCTCTCGTCCTTCAGGCGGTGGGCCGGCTGGCCGGCCAGGAACACCTGGTGCACGCCCTTGCCGCCGCCGGTGAAGCCGATGTCGGTCATGGTGGCCTCACCCGGGCCGTTCACCACGCAGCCGATGACCGAGACGGTCATGGGGGTGGTGATGTGGGCCAGGCGTTCCTCCAGCACCTCGACCGTCTTGATGACGTCGAACTGCTGGCGGGCGCAGGACGGGCAGGAGATGACGGTGACGCCGCGGCGGCGCAGGCCCAGCGACTTCAGCATCTCGAAGCCGACCTTGACCTCTTCCTCCGGGGGGCGGACAGTGACACGCGGATGGTGTCGCCGATGCCCGACCACAGCAGCATGCCCAGGCCGATGGACGACTTCACCGTGCCGGCGCGCAGGCCGCCAGCCTCGGTGATGCCGATGTGCAGGGGATAGTCGCAGGCTTCCGCCAGGCCCTGATAGGCGGCCACGGCCAGGAACACGTCCGACGCCTTCACGGAAATCTTGAACTCCCGGAAGTCATGGTCTTCCAGGATCTTGGCGTGGGTCAGGGCGCTTTCCACCAGGGCTTCCGGGCAGGGCTCGCCGTAGCGTTCCAGCAACTCACGCTCCAGCGAGCCGGCGTTGACGCCGATGCGCATGGCGCAGCCATGGTCCTTGGCGGCCTGCACGACCTCGCGCACGCGGTCGTGCGACCCGATGTTGCCGGGGTTGATGCGCAGGCAGGCGGCACCCGCCTCGGCGGCCTCGATGGCGCGCTTATAGTGGAAGTGGATGTCGGCCACGATGGGCACGTTCACCGCCTTCACGATCTCCTTCAGCGCCGCCGTCGACTCCTCGTCGGGGCAGGAGACGCGGACCATGTCGGCGCCGGCCTCTTCGGCCCGCAACACCTGCTCGATGGTCGCCTTGGCGTCGGCGGTCAGCGTGTTGGTCATGGTCTGGACGGAGATCGGCGCGTCGCCACCGACCAGGACCTTGCCGACGCGAATCTGACGGGAGGGCCGGCGCAGGATCTGGCGATACGCACGATGGGAGGTGGACATGGGAACGGGCCTCATGAGGGAATTTTGACCGTAAAGTGCTGCCGGACGGCCCCGGGATCAAGAGGCCATCGCACAAGGCTTCACCGCGCCGCGTGCGGGTCCTGGCGGCGCGGCGCGGGCTTGAACGGTTAAGCGGCCGAACCGGCTGGCCTATTTGCCGCCGGCGACAGCGCCGCTTTTCTCCAGCGTGACCAGCACGATGTCGTTGCTGTGCATGGGCAGCGTGGTGGCATAGTGGCCGTCGGCGCCGATGGTCACGGTCTTGTCCGCCTCGGGCAGGTCGCGTGTCAGGTCGGTCAGCTTGGCCAGCTGCTCCGGCGACAGGGTCTTGGGCGCGCCCATGTCGATGTAGGCGGAATAGGCGTCGTTGGCGCGATAGCCGGTACGGTGAACCGCCAGGCGGTACGAACCGGGCTTCAGCCCCTGGAACGCCACCTTGATGGCCGGTGCCGGCTTGTTGGGCACGATCCTGCTGTAGAAGGACCGGTTGCTGACCGGCTGGCGCGGCTGCTGGAAGTCCCACACCAGGGCGGCGGCCTTGCCCTCCGTCGCGGCGGCCATGACCTGGCCATCCGTCACCGGCACGGCGTCGCCCTGCAGGGCGTGCAGGTACTTGTAGGCGAAATAGGCCGGCTTGCGGATGCCCTCGCGGTTCATCAGGCCAAAGCCGCCCTCGAACGGGGCGGTGGGCGGGCCGGGCTCCTCGAACAGGTCGCTGTAGGTCCAGTAGCTCATGCCCTGGACCATGCCCTGGCTGGCCTTCAGCTTGGCCAGGATGTAGGGCGCGCTGATGTAGCTGTCATGCACCAGGTCACGCGGGGTGTAGCTGGTGCTCCATTCCGTGAAATAGAGCGGCAGGTGCGGAAAGCGGGAGGCGGCGATCTGCTCGCGCACCTTGCGCACGTCGCCGATGATGGCGTCGGGGGAGGGCGACAGCTTGGTGTCGGCCTTGCCCGCCTCGTCCAGAAAGCCGCCATCCACGCCATAGGTGTGGGTGGTGACGAAATCGACCGGCGCGCCGCTCTTGGCCACATGGTCCAGGAACTCCGGCACCCAGGCGGCGCCGGCGGTGGCGGGGCCGCCCACCTTCAGTTCGGGGTCGATGGCCTTCATGGTGTTGGCGGTCAGGTCGTAGAGGGCGAAATAGGCCTGCTGGTCCGCCCCCTCCCAGAACCCGGCCAGGTTGGGCTCGTTCCACACTTCGAAGAACCAGCTGCGCACCTCGGCCTGGCCATAGCGCGCCTCGATATGCTGGACGAAGGCGGTGATCAGGTCGCGCCAGGCGTTGGGACGGGGATGGGAGGTGTTGCCTTCCCAATAGAAAATCTTGTTGTCCGAGGTGGCCATGGCCTTGGGCGTGAAGCCCAGCTCCACGAAGGGCTTCAGCCCGCGCGCCTTCAGGTCGTCGTACAACTGGTCGATCTTGCTCCAGTCGTAGGTGGTGGCGCCGTTCTCGACCTTCACCGTGCCCAGCACGTCATGGAAAATGGCGTGGAAGCGGATGTAGCGGAAGCCCAGCTCATCCTGCGTGGTCTTCAACTGCGCCATGCTGTCCGGGCGCATCAGGGTGCCCGGGTAATCGGACCCGATGGACAGGTCGTAGAAGCGATCCAGCGGCTGGGTCGCCTTGGCCACGTCGACGTCGATCTGGCGGACGCGGCCCGCGGCCCGCGCCGTCGGGGAGGCAAGGCCGGCCGTCAGGGCGACGCAGGCGGAAAGGCAGGCGGCGGCGACCGCCCGGCCGCGGAACAGGGAAGCCATCAATGTGTCACCCGAGCCTGTAGATCGTCCGGTTGCAGGGAATAGCTGCGCACCACCTGGCCCTTGGCGCCCAGCGCCGGCAGGTCCTTGCCGTCCAGGCTGATGACAACGCCACCGGCGTTGCCGGTTTCCAGGGACAGGCCGGGCACGTCGGGCGCGCGGAAGCTGTCGCCCGGGTGCAGCACGCGCGACGCCCACAGCGTGCCCTTGGCGTCGCGCACCTGGATCCAGCTCTCGTCCGTGGCGCGCACCACCACGCGGGCGGGCCCGGTCTGGCCGAAGACTCGGCCCTTGGTGGCGACCGGCGCCGTGCCGGGGGCGGTGGTGTCGGGCCGCATGCCGGTATCGGCCGGCGCCGCGTCGGTGTCGGCGGCGGCACTCTTGGGCTGGCCCAAATCCGGCATCTGCGGCGCCTCGTCATCCGGTGCTTCCGACGTGACGGGGGCGGTCGGCTGCGTCGTCGCCGGGACCGTCTTTCCCGCCGGGGCGGGCGCGGCCGGGCCGTGTGCAGGGGGGACGGCCGGGACGGTGGCGCCCGTCGCCCCCGGGGCAGTGGTGGAGCCACCAGCCGGGGCCACCGGCACGGGGCCCGGCATGGCGTCGGGCATCGGGGCGGTGGCGTCCGGCGCCGCCCCCACCTCCGGCGCCGTGGGCTGCGCCTGGTTCAGCAGGGCCTGCACCGCCGGGGCCGGCAGCACGTTGGCCGGCGGCGGGGACGACGTGTCGCCGCCGCCCGTGAGGTGGGCCAGCCGCTCCGGCAGCTTGGGCACCAGATCCAGCGCGCTGCGGTCGGCGGAGGAATAGAGATACCAGCCGCCGTAGAGCACGGCGGCCAGCACCACGGCCGCCACCATCAGGGCGCCGCTGGGCACGCGGTTCTCGCTGACGGGGATGGGCAGGTACAGCTCCGCCGGGCGGACATGGCCCGCCGTTTCATCCTTGAAGCGGTTCAGCAGGTCGCCGGAATCGATGCCCAGCAGGTCGGCGTAGCTGCGCAGGAAGCCCAGGATGTAGGCTTGGCCCGGCAGGTCGCCGTAACGGCCGTCCTCGATGGCTTCCAGATAGGCGCGGCGGATGCGCAGGACGTTGGCCACGCCCGTCAGATCGTAGCCCAGCTCCTCCCGCCGCATGCGCAGGATGTCGCCCACCGTTTGGCGCGGGGCCTGCGGTTCGGCGGCACGACCGGCGTCTATCATGTCCCGGTAACGGTCGCGGCGTTCAGTCATGACGGCTGTCCCAGCACAGAATGGTGCACGAATTATCCCAACCGCCGGTCCGTTTATTGCGCCGACGACGATGTTGGCCGGAGTCTTATCAAGGGGCTCGCGGTACCGCAACCACAGTAAGTCTCCAGCCGCTCCGAACGTCGGCGGGCATATGCCCCTTGGGCTTGTCACCGGGCACCGACGGTGGAGCGATGCTGCCGCTGACTTACAGCCGCACGCCGTGGTCCCGGGCGAAGGCCAGCAGGTGCTGGCGCAAACTGCGGTCCGGCCGGTCCAGCAGGCTGTCCAGGAACTGCTGCAGCACACCCACGTCCACCGAGCGGATCATGGTCTTGACCTCGCCGAAGGCCCCGGGGCTCATCGACAGGGTGCGGAAGCCGCAGCCCAGCAGGGCCATGGCGTCCAGGGGCCGGCTGGCCATCTCCCCGCACAGCGACAGCTGCACCCCGGCCGCCTCGCACCGCCGCACCAGCATGCGCAGCACCGACAACATGGCCGGCGACAGCAGGTCATAGCGGTTGTTCAGCATGGGGTTGCCGCGGTCGCTGGCGAACAGGTACTGCAGCAGGTCGTTGGAGCCGACGGACATGAAGTCGATGTTGGGCAGCAGCGCGTCCAGCTGGAACAGCAGGGCCGGCACCTCCATCATCACGCCGACCTTCAGGTCGCGGGGCGGGGTCACGCCGTCGTGCTCCAGCCGGCGCAATTCCAGGTCCAGCACACGGCGGGCGCGGATGAACTCCGACACCTCAGCCACCATGGGGAACATCACCCGCAGGTCGCGGCCCGCCGCCGCCCACAACAGGGCGCGCAGCTGCTTGCGCAGCATGGCCGGGCGGTCCAGGCCGATGCGGATGGCGCGCCAGCCCAGGGCCGGGTTCTCCTCGCCCAGGTCGGGGAAATAGGGCAGGGTCTTGTCCCCGCCCACGTCCAGGGTGCGGAAGGTGACGGGCTTGTCCCCCGCCTCGTCCAGCACCTTGGCGTAGGTTTCCTTCTGCACCGCCGTGTCGGGATAGGTGTGCCGCACCATGAAGGGGATTTCGGTGCGGTAGAGGCCGATGCCGTCGGCGCCGGTGGCGTGCAGGTGGGGCAGGTCGATCAGCAGGCCGGCGTTCAGCATCAGGCGCACGGGCACGCCGTCGCGCGTCACCGACTCCAGCTTGCGGGCGGCGGCGAACTCGCGCTTGCGCTCCTCCCCCACCTCGATGCTTTTCAGGAAAGCTTCGGTGATGTCTTCCGCCGGGCGCACGAAGACCTGGCCGTGGTCGCCATCGACGATGACGAAGTCCAGCGGGTCGACGCGGCTCAGCACGCCGGTGCATTGGCCCACCACCGGGATGTCCAGGGCGCGGGCCACGATGGCCACGTGGCTGTAGGCCGCCCCTTCCTCCAGCACCAGGCCGCGCAGCCGCGTGCGGTCGTAATCCAGCAGCTCGGCTGGGCCCAGGTTGCGGGCCACCAGCACGAACTCCTCCGGCAGGGTGCCGCCGTCGGCCTTGTCCTGCCGCCCGGCCAGGTGCTGCAGCAGGCGGTTGGTGATGTCGTCCAGGTCCAGCTGGCGCTCGCGGATGTAGCTGTCGGTCACCGACGCCATGCGGGCGCGGTTGTCGTTCTGCACCTGCTGCACCGCCGCCTCCGCCGTCAGGCCGGTGCGGATCGCCTCGCGGATGCGCGACAGCCAGCCGCGGTCGGTGGCGAACATGCGGTAGGTTTCGATGATCTCGTGGTGCTCACCCCCGCTTTCGCCCGACAGGATCAGCAGCCGGTCGATGGCGGAGTGCATGCTGTCCACCGCCTCGCGCAGGCGGCCCAGCTCCAGCTCCGGATCGTCCGCCACCATCTGGCGGATGGTCAGCTGCGGCCGGTGCAGCACCGCCACGGCCATGGCGATGCCCCGGTTCAGGCTGACGCCGTCCAGGCGGGACGGCAGCAGCACCAGGTCGTTGGCCACCTGCAGTTCGCGGTTGTCAACCAGCTCGCCCGTGGCCACCAGCTCGGCCACCACCATGGCGATGGTCTCCAGCGTCTCCACGTCCTGCTCGTCATAGGCGCGGCGCGCGATGTGCTGGATGGCCAACACCCCGCGCACGCGGCCGCCGCGCAGGATGGGCACGCCCATGAAGCTGTCGAACGGGTCTTCGCCGGTTTCCGGTCGATAGGCGAAGTTGGGGTGGCTGGGCGCGTTGGCCAGGGCCACCGGCCGGGCGTGGGCGGCGATATCGCCCACTAGGCCCTCGCCCACCCTCAGCCTCGTCTTGTGCACGGCGTCCAGGTTCAGGCCGATGGTGGCGAACAGCTCCAGCACCTCGCCCGCCCGCATGACGTAGCAGGAACAGACGTCCGCCCCCATCTCGGCGGCGATCAGCATGACGATCTTGTCCAGCCGCGACTGGGCGGTGCCGCCGGCGGCCATGACGTCGCGCAGCCGGGCAAGCAGGCGGCGGGCACCGCCGGCCGCGTCGGCGGAGCGGCGCAGGGTGGTCACGGCGTCGGGGGGGGCACCGGTGGCGACGGTGCCGGCCTCCGGAACGTCAAGCCCCGGGTCGATGAGGAGGGGAGGAGTTCCGGAGTTCGGTGCCACTAGCCCGCCGCTCCCGCCAGCGCCAACGCCGGTCCCGTCTCCACCGTTTCACGGACATGGCCATAGCGACCGGCCAGCGCGTCCTCCGCCTGGGCCACCAGTTCGGCCAGGATTTCGGCCGTCGGCTGTTCCCGCGTCACCATGCCCACCGATTGGCCCGCCATCAGGCTGCCATTCTCCACATCGCCCTCGATGACGGCGCGCCGCAGGGCGCCCGCCCAGAAGTGCTCGATCTCGAGCTGCGCGTCCTTCTGCTCCACCTCGCCACGGTTGAAGCGTTCCACCACCTCGCGCTGGAAATCCATGAAGCGGCGGGTGCCCTCGTTCTGCAAGGCGCGCACGGGGATGACGGGAAAGCGGCTGTCCAACTGGGCCGACGGCATGGCGTCGCGCGCGCTGGCGCGGATGAAGGCGCGCTTGAAATTCGGGTGCGCCCGCGATTCGGTGGCGCAGACGAAGCGGGTGCCCAGCTGCACGCCGGCGGCGCCCAGTTCCAGATAGGCCACGATGGCCTCGCCCCGGCCGATGCCACCGGCCACGAATACCGGCACGTCGTGGATTTCCGGCAGGATCTCCTGCGCCAGGACGGAGGTGGCGACGGGCCCGATGTGGCCGCCGGCCTCCATGCCCTCGATCACCAGGGCGTCCACGCCCATGCGCACCAGCTTCTTGGCCAGCACCAGCGCCGGGGCGAAGCAGATGACCTTGGCGCCGCCGTCCTTCAACTGCTTGATCACCGGCGCGGGCGGCAGACCGCCGGCCAGGACCACATGGTGGACGCCATGGCTCAGGCAAACCTCGGCCAGCACGTCCAGTTGCGGGTGCATGGTGATCAGGTTGACGCCGAAGGGCTTCGCGGTCAGCGCGCGGGTGGCGTCGATCTCCTGGGCCAGCATCTCGGGCGTCATGGCGCCACAGGCCAGGACGCCGAACCCCCCGCCGTTCGAAATGGCGGCCACCAGGTTGGCGTCCGACACCCAGGTCATGGCGCCGCCCATGATGGCCAACTCCGTTCCCAGGAAATCCCGTCCACGGGCCCAAAGCGCGTCCAGCTTGCCGCGCGCGGTTCCGGTCGTGGTGGCGATGGTCATCAAAACGCTAGTCCCTGTTTGGCGAAAAAGGCGTGGTGCCCGGCGGGTGTCTTGCGACGGGTATTCCGTGGGGCCGCTCCCCGAGTGGGGCGCCCCGGGCGGTCCGGCACCGGGACGATGCCGATCCCTAACCCAAAACAGCCGCTGAAAACAACAATGCCCCGGGGGTCGTCTTGGCGGACCCCCGGGGCACAGTGTCGCTCAGATGCTTATGCCTGGTCCAGGCCGTATGCGGTGTGCAGCGCGCGCAACGCCAGTTCGGTGTATTCTTCGGCGATCAGGACGCTGACCTTGATCTCGCTGGTGGAAATGACCTGGATGTTGATGCCGCGATCGGCCAGCGCCTTGAACATGCGCTGGGCAACGCCAGCGTGGCTGCGCATGCCCACACCGATGACCGAGACCTTGACCACGTTGCTGTCGGCGATCAGGCGGCGGAACTTCAGGTCGTCCCGGGCGCCCTCCAGCACCTGCACGGTGCGGTCCAGGTCGGCCTTGGTGACGGTGAAGGTCATGTCGGTGGTGGTGCCGTCCTCCGACACGTTCTGCACGATCATGTCGACGTTGATGGCGGCGTCGGTGAGCGGCCCGAAAATGGCGGCCGCCACGCCCGGCCGGTCTTCAACGCCCACCAGGGTCACCTTCGCCTCATCCCGGCTGTAGGCGATGCCGCTGACCAGTTCCTGTTCCACGATTTCGTCCTCATCAACGACAAGAGTTCCCGGCAACGCGCTGCCGGCCGCTTCCTCGAAGGTCGACAGCACCTGGACGCGCACCCGGTGCTTCATTGCCATTTCCACCGACCGGGTCTGCAGGACCTTGGCGCCCAGCGACGCCATCTCCAGCATTTCCTCGTACGTGATGCGGCCCAGCTTGCGGGCCTTGGTCACGATGCGCGGGTCGGTGGTGTAGACGCCATCGACATCGGTGTAAATATCGCACCGCTCGGCGCCCACCGCCGCCGCCAGGGCGACGGCCGAGGTGTCGGAGCCGCCGCGGCCCAGGGTGGCGATGCGGCCGTCCTTGGACACGCCCTGGAAGCCCGCGACCACCGCCACCTCGCCCGTGGACATGCGGGCCACCAGCTCGGCGGACTCGATGCGCTCGATCCGGGCCTTGCCATGCACGTCGTCGGTGATCAGCGGGATCTGCCATCCCTGCCACGACCGCGCGGGGATGCCGATCTCCTGCAGGGCGATGGCCAGCAGCCCGCTGGTCACCTGCTCGCCCGAGGCGACCACGGCGTCGTATTCGCGCTCGTCCGCCAGGCGGCCGACCTGTTTCACATAGTCCACCAGCTGGTTGGTCACGCCCGACATGGCGGAGACGACCACTGCCACCTCATGGCCGGCGTCGACCTCCTGTTTCACTTTGCGGGCGACATTCTTGATGCGGTCGATGGTGCCGACCGACGTGCCGCCGAACTTCAAGACGAGGCGTGCCATAACCCGTGTCTGCCTTGCTAAAAGCCGGCCAACCGCCGGCGGTGGATGCAGGGGGCTTCCGGTGCCGCGCGGGCGGGGTCCGTCCCGTTCGGGCGGATCCTGCGCGGGGGCTGCGCGAAAGCGCGCTATCCTTACCCCGTCGCGGCCGCGCAGGCAACAAACGGGTAATAAAAGGTCAGGGTTGCGTAAACCGGGCGACAGAGCATTTCTATTTCGCGGGCCCTGTCCGGCGTGCGCCGGCAGCGTTGAGTTGGGGGGTGTTGAGTTGGCGACGGCGGCGGCCCATATTCTGGCCCGTTCCGTTCAAGGGTGCCATCATGAGCCAGACCGCCACGACCGTCGATCCCGGTGAAATCCAGCGCTTTTCGGCCATCGCCGCCGAATGGTGGGATGAGGCGGGCAAGTTCCGGCCCCTGCACAAGCTGAACCCCGTTCGGCTGGAATACCTGCGCGACCGCATTTGCTCCCATTTCGGCCGCGATCCGTTGGCGCCGCAGCCGCTGAAGGGGCTGCGCCTGGTGGATATCGGCTGTGGCGGCGGCCTGCTGTCCGAACCGCTGGCCCGCATGGGTGCCGACGTGGTGGGCATCGACGCCGCCGAGCGCAACGTGAAGACGGCCGCCACCCACGCGATGGAGAGCGGCACGCCGGTCGACTACCGCCACACCACGGCGGAGGAACTGGTCGCCGCCGGCGAAACCTTCGACGCCGTGCTGTCGCTGGAGGTGGTGGAGCACGTCGCCGACGTGCCGCTGTTCCTGGACAGTCTGGCCGCGCTGCTGAAGCCCGAGGGCCTGCTGGTCATGGCGACGCTGAACCGCACGCCCAAATCCTATCTCATGGCCATCATCGGTGCTGAATACGTGCTGCGCTGGCTGCCGCGCGGCACCCACGATTGGCGCAAGTTCCTGAAGCCGTCCGAACTGGCCGCCGGCCTGCGCGCCACCGGCCTGACGGTGCGCGAGGTCGTGGGCCTGGTCTACAGCCCCTTCAACGACACTTTCCGCCTGGACGCCCGCGACCTGGACGTCAACTACCTGCTCTGGGCCTGCCGCTGAAACCCGCGGCGTTTGATCGCGAACGCTCAAACGCCCCCTCAGTCGCCTGGCGCCAGCATCCGCAGGCTTGGCTTCCTCGCTGCGCCCTTCGGTGCTCGCTCCGGCGCCCGCAGTCGCGGGCTAGAGCGGCACGAGTCACCATCTCGTGCCGCTGACATAGATCTGGCCAAATAAGCGCGACTGAAGCGGCGGCATGACCCCATGCCGCCGTAGGCCGCGACCGCGGCCGCCGGAACTTTTCGGGGAGCGTCAGCGGACTGAAAAGTGAGGACAGCCAAGGGCGCGGATGCGCCCGCCCGGCGTTTGAGGGAAACACAAACTAAGCCGCGTTGCTGGCTTCCGTGTGGGTCAGCAGGGCGTAGATGGCGTCGGCGGTGTCGGCGCCGCGCAGCTTCTCGCAGAACAGCGGGTTGCGCAGCATGCGGGACACCAGGGCCAGGGCCTTCAGGTGGTCCGCCCCGGCGGATTCGGGGGCCAGCAGCAGGCAGATCAGGTCCACCGGCTGTTCATCGATGGAATCGAAGTCCACCGGCCGGTCCAGGCGGGCGAACAGGGCGCAGACCTTGGGCAGGGCCGGAAGCTTGCCGTGGGGGATGGCGATGCCGCGCCCCACGCCGGTGGTGCCCAGCCGCTCCCGCTCCAGCAGGACGTCGAAGATGGCCCGCTCATGCTGGCCCGTCAGGTCGGCGGCCCGCTTCGCCAACTCCTGCAGCACCTGCTTTTTGGAGGAGGCCTTGAGATTGGCGACAATGCCGTCCGGCCTCAGCAACTCGACCATCGGCGTCAACAAAAACTGGGACGGCATTGCCACCACACTCACTTACCCGGCTTTCACTTGAAGTGTTATAGGGCGGAAAAGTTACCAAACTTTTCCGCCCCACCCCCAATTCAAGCTTCGGCGATCACCGGCCCCAGGTCAATGGGGGGAACCCCGGGGGCCTCGCCGTTTCAGTGGGTTGCCGCCGATTTTCCGTCGGACGGGTCGACCCAGCCGACATTGCCGTCCGGCCGGCGGTAAACCATGTTCAGGTGGCCGTGCGCGCGGTTGCGGAAAAGCAGGGCCGGCAGGTCCGCCAGGTCCATGCGCATCACCGCCTCGCTGACCGTCAGCATGTCGATATGGGTCTGCATCTCGGCGATGATCATGGGGTGGTGGTCGGCGCCGTTGCCGTTCACCGCGTGCCCATTGTGGGCGCCCGCCTCATGACCGCCTTCGTCGGCCTCGTCGTCATGGGCGTCGGCGTTGATGATGTACTTGCGGGCCGGCACGGCGGCCTCGGCCTCGCCATGGACGCGCTGGTGATGGTCGCGCAGCCGGCGCTTGTACCGTCGCAGCCGCTTGGCGACGCGCTCCGCCGCCTCGTCGAAGGCGGGATAGGGTTCCGTGGCCTCGGCGTAGGCTTGCAGAAGAATCCCGCGGCCCACATGGGCCTGAATGTCCGCCTTGTAGAGGTGCGCCTCGCGCGACAGCACGACGGTCGCCTCGATCGGACTGCTGAAATATTTCTCGACCAACCCGGTCAATGTCGTTTCGACATGGGTGCGCAGGGACTCGCCAACGTCTAGCTGCTTGCCTTTGACGATTATATGCATGGCCTGTCCGTCTCGCTTGGTTGGAAGCCAGGAGTGGCGGCGGCGTGGTGCCTTGCCGTCGGCCGTTACAATAGCCCGCGACCGGCCTCGTTACGCTGGGAAGGCCAGCCGCCATGCGCCATCCATCGGGCGCATGGTTCAGATCCCAAGGGCCTTCTCCCGGCGACGCTGGACTGAGGAAGGGATCTTCATGGCTTCACGATACTTGGCGACCGTCCGCCGTGCAATGTCGATCCCCTCATCCCGAAGGATCTCGACCAGGCGGTCATCCGAAAGGATCTCGTCCGGCTTCTCCGCGTCGATCAGCACCTTGATGCGGTAGCGCACCGCCTCGGCGGAGTGGGCGGCCTGGCCATCAGCCCCGGAAATGGCTGATGTGAAAAAGTATTTCAGCTCGAACAGGCCGCGCGGCGTGGCCATGAACTTGTTGGTCGTCACCCGGCTGACGGTCGATTCGTGCATGCCGATCGCCTCCGCTATATCCCGAAGGATAAGGGGGCGCAGGAACTGCAGGCCGTGCAGGAAAAACGCGTCCTGCTGGCGGACGATTTCGGTCGCGACCTTCAGGATGGTGTTGGCACGCTGGTGCAACGACTTCACCAGCCAGCTGGCCGACTGGAACTGTTCGGCCAAATACTCTTTGTCCTGCTTGTTGCGTGCGGCGCCCTGGATGCGGGCGTAGTAGCGCTGGTTGACCAGCACGCGGGGAAGGGTATCGCTGTTCAGCTCCACCAGCCAGCCGCCGCCGGGCTGGGCGCGCATCAGGATGTCCGGCACCACGGTGTGCACCGGCTCATGGTCGAAGGCCAGCGCCGGCTTCGGGTTTAGCGCCTTGATCTCCGACACCATGTCGGACAGGTCCTCGGTGTCGACCTGGCAGACCTTCAGCAGGGCCGGCACGTTGCGCGCCGCCAGCAGGGGCAGATTATCCAGCAGCGCCTGCATGCAGGGGTCCAGCCGGTCCAGCTCGCGCAGCTGCAGGGCCAGGCATTCCTTCAGCGACCGGGCGAAAATGCCCACCGGGTCCAGGCGCTGCAACCGTTCCAGTACCGAAACGACCTGCGATTCGGTGCAGCCCAGCTGGTCCCCGATGATCCCGATGTCGCCGATGAAATAGCCGGCCTCATCCAGATAATCCATCAACGCGAAGGCCACCATCCGGTCCAGCGGATCGGCGATGTCCATGGTGATCTGTTCGGTCAGGTGGTCGCGCAGCGAGACGCTGCCCGACAGCGTCTGCTCGAACGAGTTCTCGTCGTCCTCGAAACTGCCGCCCCGACCGGACCAGTTGCCGAAGGCCTCGCCCCCATCGCCGCCACCGTCCGCGCGCATGTCGGCGGCCATGTCCACGGCGCTGGAGTTGGTCCAGACGTTTTCATAATCCGTGTCCAGCGGCGCGTCGCTGGATGGGCCCAGCCGGTCGGACGCGGTAAGGTCGGCCGTGTCGCGGATGGGCTGGTCGTCGGCGCGCGCCACGGGGTCTTCACGATCCACGCCATCAGGGGCGGGATCGCGGTTGCGGTCGCCATCATCGCGTTCCAGGAGCGGGTTCTGCTCCATCTCGCGGTCGACGTAGTCGGCTAACTCCAGGTTCGACAGCTGCAACAGCTTAATTGCCTGCTGCAGCTGGGGAGTCATCACCAGCGCCTGGGTCTGCCGAAGATCGAGGCGTTGTTGAAGCGCCATCACCCGCCCAAATTATAACTGTGGCCCGAAATGGAATCGCGCGAATGCGCTTATACTTGCTTTACAGACTGAACCGTTCGCCGAGATAGACGCGACGCACATCCTTGTGCGCCACGATTTCCGACGGTTCACCCTCCATCAATACCATACCGTCGTGAAGAATGTATGCGCGATCAACGATGTCCAGGGTTTCGCGTACGTTGTGATCGGTGATCAGCACGCCGATGCCGCGCTCGCGCAGATGGCTGACCAGCTCGCGGATGTCGTTCACGGCGATGGGGTCGATGCCGGCGAACGGTTCGTCCAGCAGGATGAAGTTGGGTTGGGATGCCAGCGCGCGGGCGATTTCCACGCGGCGGCGCTCACCGCCCGACAGGGCCAGGGCCGAGGTGCGGCGCAGATGGCTGATGGAAAACTCCGCCAGCAGCTCATCCAGCGTGGCTTCGCGCTTGTCGCGGTCGGGCTCCACCACCTCCAGCACGGCGCGGATGTTATTCTCCACCGTCAGGCCGCGGAAGATCGAGGCCTCCTGCGGCAGGTAGCCGATGCCCAGCCGCGCGCGGCGGTACATGGGCAGCTCGGTGACCTCCAGCCCGTCCAGGGTGATGGTGCCGTAATCGGGCATGATCAGCCCGGTCATGATGTAGAAGCTGGTGGTCTTGCCGGCGCCGTTGGGGCCCAGCAGGCCCACGACCTCGCCCCGGCGCACACTGACGCTGACGTCGCGCAGGACGGGCCGGCCCTTGTAGCTTTTGCCCAGCTTGGTGGCGGTCAGGCCGCTGTTGGGGTTGTCCGACACCAGACGGGGGCCTTCCGTTTTCGAATCCTTGGGGGTGGCGGGCACCTTGTCCCTTGGCGCCGCCTTGGCGGGTTCGGTCGTCTTGCTCATGGCTGCGCTCCGCCGCCAGGGGTTTTGGTGCCGCCGGCAGGGGCGGCCGGCTGGTCCGACCGCTTGGGCACCAGCACGCTGTGCACGCGCCCGCCCTTGACGGTCTCGTCGGGCAGCATGCGGCTGACCCCCGTGGCGTTGTTGACCTCGGCCCTGTGGCCATTCACCTGGTTCTGACCCTGGGTCAGCTTCACATCGCCGGTCAGGATGGCGATGCGGGTCTTCACGTTATAGGTGCCGTCGCTGCCGCGGGCGATATCCTTGGGCGTGACGATCAGCACGTTGCCCTTGGCGTCCATGCGCGTCATTTCCAGCTGCTTGGCGGCGTTCTGCTCCATGATGCCGACCAGCACGTCGGCGCGGATGCGATCGCCCTTGTCGTTGATGGCGACGGCGTTGCCGCGCGCGACCAGCAACTGCTGTTGCTTCCAGTATTCCAGGGTGTCGCGAGCGTAGACGGTGTCGCTGCGCGTGACCAGGTGCAGATGGTCGCCGGTCAGCACGGTCACGTCCTGGTCCACGTCATAGACGCCGTGATCGCCATAGGCCTGCTGGCTGGGGGAGGTCATGACCACCTGGCCGTCGGCGGCCATGCGGTACATCTCGGTCGAGCCGTCCTGGGCCTTGCGGTAATAGACCACCAGCGTATCGCAATGCAGGGTGTCTTCCCCCCGCACCACGATGACATGGCCACGGGCCACCGCCGCCAGCTGGTCGTTATGCCATTCCATCGTCTCGTCCGAGGTGATGTCGATGGCGCCCGGCGGGGCGGCCGTCACCTCGGTCGGGGTGAAGGGCAACAGGCCGGGTTCCCCGGCCACGGCCGGGTTCTGCGCCGGCGGCGCGGCCTTCTTCGCTTTCGCCGGCTTTCCGCCCGCCGGCGTCTGGGTGGCAGCCTTGGCCGCCGGCTCTTCCGCACGGGAGGCGGGGGCCAGGGTGACCAGGGCGCAGGCCGCGACCGCCAGGCCACCCAGCAGCAGGGTCCGCATCATCGGGGCGGTTTTTTGCGGGGCCGTTTTCATGAACCGGGTACTCAAGGTTGCTTGCCTCCGGTCCGCGATGGTTCCGCACTGGGGGTAGAGGGAGCGGGTGTGGACAGGGTGGGCGGGGCCGGAATGCGGGGCATGGCGCCGGCGCCGGTGGGCGCGGCTCCGTCGGTATGGCGGTCCTTCTCCACCAGGCGCAGGCGGGCCTTGCCGGTGAAGACGATGGTGCTGCCCTTGTCGGTCATGCGGAAGCCGCCAGCGTCGATGTCGCCGAAGGGGCCCTGGCCGGCGACGCGCGCGTTGCCCCAGGCGATGTTCTTGCTGGTGTCCACTTCCGCCTTGTCGGTGGTGAACTCATAGCCATGGTCATGAAACAGCGTGACCCTCCCCTCCAGCGTCAGGTGGCCAGACTGCTTGTCGTACCGCCCGGTGTCCCCGTTCAGGGTCACCCACTGCCCATTCTTTAGCGTGATCTCCGCCTCCGGCGAAACAAGATCGATCAGGTTGTCCTGATTGCTCTCCTGCATCGCGCGGTCGGCACGCACCTCCACCGGGCGGTCGGTCTTGTCCGTGCCCAGGAAATGCGCGTCCAACATCTCCAGCTGTCCCGTGCCGGGGTCGGCGGGGCGCGGGTTGGTGGTTTCCTTGATCAGGGGCCACAGAGCGATGGCGGCGATGGTCAATCCCGCCAGGGTGGGCAGCACCACCTTGGCCTGGTTCACCCGGCGGGTATGGCGGGCGCTGGCGCCGCCCCGTGGGGCAGGTGTGGCTGGGGCAGATGCGGTTGGGGCAGGCGGGCTGGAAGAGGGACGCGCGGAACCGGCCGGGCTTGCCGGCTGCCGAATCCCGCCCACGTCGCCATGGTCGGCGCCGGGGGTTTCTGAAGGGGGGGCAGGGTCATGGTTCCACGGGGTTTGGCCGCCAAATGTGGCGCGGGCATGTCGCGCGGCACCACGCCGGCTTGGGCGTAATCTACCCGAGCCTGGATTCCACGGTCAAATCGTCATGCGCCGTCCCTTTTTCCAGGGGCGCCCCCGCGACCCACCCATGCGGATGGGGGCGGGGGCGTGTTGGCGCCGACCGCGTCAGTGGGCGAAAATGTCCGGCTCGTCCCAGCCGGCCAGGTCCAGCAGGGCGCGATGCGGCAGGAAGCGGAAGCAGGCCTCGGCCAATTCCGTGCGCCCCTCGCGGGCCAGCACGGCGTCGAACTTGGCCTTGATCTCATGCAGGTACAGAACGTCGGAGGCGGCGTACTTCAACTGTTCGGCCGTCAGCTCCTCCGCACCCCAGTCGGACGACTGCTGCTGCTTGGACAGTTCCACGCCCAGCAGGTCGCGGCACAGGTCCTTCAGGCCATGGCGATCGGTGTAGGTGCGCACCAGCTTGGACGCGATCTTGGTGCAGTAGACCGGCGCGGTCAGCACGCCCAGGTATTGGTTCAGCACGGCGATGTCGAAGCGCGCGAAATGGAACAGCTTCAACTGGTCCGGATTGGTCAGCAGGCGCTTCAGGTTGGGCGCGTCGTACTGGCCCTGGCGCAGCTGCACCAGATGGCTGCGGCCGTCGCCGGAAGACAGTTGGATCAGGCACAGTCGGTCGCGGTGCGGGTTCAGGCCCATGGTTTCGGTATCGATGGCCACCACCGGGCCCAGGTCCAGGCCGTCGGGCAAGTCGCCGTCATAGAGATCGATGGGCATCATACCGTCCTTCATGCTGGTGGGGCTGCCGATTAAGGTCCGCGCGTTCTGGGGAGCCGCAAGGGCGCGTATCGGGGTGCGCGTCGGGAAGCGGACCCCAGAAACGCCGCGGGCCGCCGGCGTTCCATCGGAACATCGGCGGCCCTGCGACCTTAAACCCGCGCTGAATTGGTGCCCAGGAGAAGACTCGAACTTCCACGACATCTCTGCCACAGGTACCTGAAACCTGCGCGTCTACCAATTCCGCCACCTGGGCAGCGCGGGCCGCCTAAGTACGATTATGGCCGGGGCCTGTCAACACCCTTCTTGTGGCCGCCCGATATTTTTTGATCACGCCTTCAGGCAGAAGGGAACTCCACCACTGGCTTTCGACAGAGGTGGTTGCGTCGGGCGGAGGTATTCAGGGAAGGGGTATGGAGGGATCGTGTCCCCTGACGTGGTGTAGCTCGCGCTTTGGCGTCGTGCTCTCCGGCATATCTGGCCGGCTGTGTCATGCGGCCATTGTGGCCAGCATGATGGTTGGATCATCGCTGAGCGGAGCGATGGTCTCAAGGGTCATGTAACGGGCGCGTTGGACGGCCCATTCATCGTTCTGTTCCAATAGGATGGCACCGACGAGGCGGGTGATGGCGGCCTCGTTTGGGAATATTCCGACGACCTCGGTGCGGCGCTTGATCTCGCCATTGAGGCGTTCGATGGGGTTCGTGGAGTGGATCTTGGCCCGATGTTCCTTCGGGAAGGTCATGTAGGCCAGCACGTCGTTCTCGGCCTCGTCCAGCAGGGTGGCGAGTTTGGGCACCTTGGGGCGGAGTTGATCGGCCACCTGGCGCCACTGGGCTCTGGCCGCGGCGGCATCGTTCTGGGCAAAGGCGGTGGCGATGAAGGCGGAGACGACGCGGCGGCCGTTCTTGCCGGCGTGGGCCAGGACGTTGCGCATAAAATGCACCCGGCAGCGCTGCCAGGTGGCGCAGAACACCTTGGCGACGGCGGCCTTGATGCCCTCATGGGCGTCAGAGACGACCAGCTTGACGCCTTTCAGCCCCCGGCGTTTGAGCTTGCGCAGGAAGTCGGTCCAGAAGGTTTCCGCCTCCGACGGGCCGATGTCCATGCCCAGCACCTCGCGGCGGCCGTCGCTGTTGACCGCCATGGCGATGGTGACGGCGACCGAGACGGTGCGCTTGTCCTGGCGGACCTTCACATAGGTGGCGTCGATCCAGAGATAGGGCCAGTCACCCTCGATCTGCCGGTCGAGGAAGGCCTTCACCCGGTCGTCGATGTCGGCGCACAACCGGCTGACCTGGCTCTTGGATATTCCCGACATGCCCATGGCTTGCACCAGGTCGTCCACCGAGCGGGTGGAGATGCCCTGGATATAGGCTTCCTGGATGACGGCGGTCAGCGCCTTTTCCGCCATGCGCCGGGGCTCCAGGAAGCCCGGGAAGTAGCTGCCCTTGCGCAGCTTGGGGATGCGCAGTTCCACCGTGCCGGCCCTGGTTTCCCAGTCGCGGTCGCGGTAGCCGTTGCGCTGGACCAGGCGGTCGGGTGACCGCTCCCCAGGCGCCGCCCCGGTCAGGGCATGGACTTCCAATTCCATCAGCCGCTCAGCGGCAAAGCCGATCATCTGCCTCAGCACATCGGCGTCTGCGCCCTTTTCCAGCATGCTGCGCAGTGCCATCATCTCGTCGGTCATCGTGGTCACCCTCGGTTGGGGATAGTTGTGGTGACCAGACTTTACCGAAGACCCACGATGACCGCCCGCCGGGGCAGCCCTTCCGGCCGGCTACGCCGTCCTACAGGGCTGTTCCGGCACCGGTGCCTGCTACACCATCCGGGGGGACGTGACCTATGGAGGCTTCGGCGCTGAAGCAAGCCCCAGAAACGCCGCGGGCCGCCGGTTCCATTTGGAACACGGCGGCCCTGCGTTAAACCCGCGCTGTAATTGGTGCCCAGGAGAAGACTCGAACTTCCACGACATCTCTGCCACAGGTACCTGAAACCTGCGCGTCTACCAATTCCGCCACCTGGGCAGCGCGGGCCGCCTAAGTACGATTATGGCCGGGGCCTGTCAATACTCTTCTTTTGGGATTTTCTGTTTTTTGTGACGCCGCCGCCGGAGACGGGCCAGCGGCCTTCGGCGCGCGCACGGACACGCACGCACACGCGCATGGGCGCGCCCTCTCCTTTGCATTCCAAGCGCCTAGCCCTGGCCCGCCGGCTTCGCTATAAGCTTGGGTCTTCGGCCACCGCCGGCTTCGCTTCCACCCCCGCCCGCATGCGGGGTGGCTGGAACCAACAGGTCCGGCGGGTCAATCGTTCAGTGGGCAGAGGGTCTAAGAGGATGGGCACTAGCATTCGTATCGCCACCGTGTTCGGCGGGGCCGGCTTCATCGGCCGCCATGTCATCCGGCGCCTGGCCAAGACGGGCTGCGTCATCCGTGTGCCCGCCCGCCACCCGGGTGAGGCGGCCTTCCTCAAGACCAACGGCGCCGTGGGCCAGATCGTCCCGATGGCCGTGGATATCGCCGACGACGCCTCCGTCGCCCGCGCCATCGAGGGCGCCGATGTTGTCATCAACCTGATGGGCATCCTGGCCGAGAGCGGCCGCCGCCAGCGCTTCGACCTGGTGCATACCGAGGCCGCCGGCCGCATCGCCCGCCTGGCCAAGGGCGCCGACGTGTCCCGCCTGGTGCATGTCTCCGCCCTGGGCGTTGATGCCAACTCCCGCTCCGCCTACGCCCGCAGCAAGGCGGCGGGTGAGCAGGCGGTGCGCGCCGTGTTCCCCGAGGCCACCATCCTGCGCCCCAGCGTGGTGTTCGGGCCCGAGGACAACTTCTTCAACCGTTTCGCCGGCATGGCGAAGACGTTGCCCTTCGTTCCGCTGATCGGCGGCGGCGCCACCCGCTTCCAGCCGGTCTATGTCGGTGACGTCGCCGACGCCATCGTCAACGCCGCCACCCGCGCCGGCGCCGAGGGCAAGACGTATGAGCTGGGTGGCCCGCGCGCCTACAGCTTCCGGGAGCTGATCCAGCTGACGCTGGACCTGACGGGCCGCAAGACCCGCTTGATCTCCATCCCGTGGGGGCTGGCCAGCCTGCAGGCCGCCTTCCTGGAAATGGTGCCGGGCAAGCCGCTGACCCGTGACCAGGTCATCCTGCTGAAGAGCGACAATGTCCTGTCCGGCAAGCTGCCGGGCCTGGCCGATCTCGGCGTGGCGCCCACCGCCGCCGAGGTGATCCTGCCCACCTATCTGGATCGCTTCCAGGTCGGCGGCCGTTACGGTACCCACCGCCAGGGCCCGTCCCTGCCGCAGCTGACCAAAGTCGACGCCCACGGCACGCATTATTGAGAGATTCCCTTAGACGCCGGACGGCGGATCGGGATCTGAATGGAAAGGGCGCCTTCCCAGCCGGGAGGCGCCCTTTTTGTTGTGCGATTCGGGGGCCGATTCGGGTGCGGGGCACTCCTTAGATATAGACCATCCCCAGCACGATGGCGCCCAGGGCCCAGCAATAGAAGGCGAAGGGGCGCATGGCGTCGACCTCGTGGCGCTTGAACCAGCGCATCAGGGCCCAGACGGCCGCCAGGGCGCAGACGCCGGACACGGCGCCGCCCACCAGCGCGCTCTGGATCACGTCGCCCTCCGCCTGGCGCAGCATCTTGGGCACCACCAGCAGGCTGGCGCCGGCGATGATGGGGGTCGCCAACAGCATGGAGAAGCGCGCCGCCTCCTCATGGCGCAGGCCCGCCCAGAAGCCCGCCACCATGCTGGCGCCGGAGCGGGAGAAGCCGGGAATCAGGGCCAGGGACTGGGCCAGGCCGATCAGCAGCGCCTGGCCGAAGCCCAATTGCGCCAGCGTGCGGTCACCCCGCCCGCGCAGGCGCTCACCGAAGAACAGCAGGAAGCCGTTCACGATCAGGAACAGGGCGGCGTTGGCCGGGTCGCTGAAAGCGGCGCGCAGCACCTTTTCGAAAGCCAGGCCCAGGATGGCGGCGGGGATGGTGCCCACCACCAGCAGGGCCAGCACGCGGCGGTCCTCGCCGCCCTTGATCACGCCCCTCAGCAGGTTGATCCAGTCGCGCCAAAAGAACACCAGCAGGGCGGTGGCCGTGCCCAGGTGCAGCATCACCAGATAGGGCAGGAAGTGTTCCTTGAGGAACGCCTGGTCCAGGCCCCAGCCCAGCAGGAAGGGCGTCAGCACCCCGTGGGCCACGCTGCTGATGGGGAAAAGCTCGGTGATGCCCTGGATGATCGCGAAGATCAGGGTCTGCAAAAAAGACATGGCGCCTCAACGTCTAGGGGCGAAAGACGGCCGGACGGGCCCGGCCGGGGGACGGCTGCCTGCTTATAGCAGCGGTCGCTGCGGCCCGCGACAATGGCTTGCGGGCGCGGGCATCGCCGGCTGACAAAAAACGTAAATCAAAATTACTATCTGAATCAACGTCTTGAAAAAATTTAGTAAGCAATAGTGTACTATTTGCTGCGCCAGCAACCCGGGCAGTCACCGCTTTTCCACACGCGAGTCGCTTGGCTGGCAATAAATGTGTCAATAAGGCTGACCTATCGTGAAAAAAGTGCTGGAGCGGTGGTGTCTAACGACTTATATGAACTCGGCGCACCCGCTTGTGCGCAAGCCCGTGACCCACGACGGTTGCGGGCGTCGGGAACACGGCGGTCCCCGCACAGGGCCGCCGACGGAATGTCGGGATCACCCGGCCGGGCTGGGGGCCCGCCGGATTGGACACGAGGAACAAGGCCATGGCGCAGAAGCAGCAGATGCTCCAGTTCGTCCACACGGACCAGCAGATGCCCGATAAACGGGAACCCGCGCTGCGTCGGCACGATTTCAACGAGATTTACGCCCGCTTCGCCGACAACCAGGCGGTGACGCAGGCCTCGCGCTGCTCCCAGTGCGGCGTGCCCTTCTGCCAGGTGCACTGCCCCGTCTCCAACAACATCCCCGACTGGCTGAAGCTGACGGCCGAGGGCCGCCTGGAAGAGGCCTACGAGGTGTCGCAGGCCACCAACAACTTCCCGGAAATCTGCGGCCGCATCTGCCCGCAGGATCGCCTGTGCGAGGGCAACTGCACCATCGAGCAGTCGACCCACGGCACCGTCACCATCGGCGCGGTCGAGAAGTACATCACCGACACCGCCTGGGAACGCGGCTGGGTGAAGCCGGCCACGCCCGTGCGTGAGCGGCCGCAGAGCGTCGGCATCATCGGCGCCGGCCCCGCCGGCCTGGCCGCCGCCGACCAGCTGCGCCGCAAGGGCTATCAGGTACATGTCTATGACCGCTACGACCGCGTGGGCGGCCTGCTGATCTACGGCATTCCCGGCTTCAAGCTGGAAAAGGACGTGGTGGAGCGCCGGGCCAAGCTGCTGGCCGATGCCGGCGTCGTCTTCCACCTGGGCTTCGAGGTCGGCCGCCATGCCACGCTGGGCCAGCTGCGGGTGCAGCACGACGCCATCCTGATCGCCACCGGCGTCTACAAGGCGCGTGAGTTGGAAGGCCCGGGCAGCGGCGTGGACGGCATCGTCCCGGCGCTGGATTACCTGACCGCCAGCAACCGCACCAGCCTGGGCGACACGGTGGTCGATTTCGAGAACGGCCGCCTGAATGCCAAAGGCAAGAACGTCGTCGTCATCGGCGGTGGCGACACCGCCATGGACTGCGTGCGCACCGCCATTCGCCAGGGGGCGAAGTCGGTGAAGTGCCTGTACCGCCGCAACCGCGCCAACATGCCGGGCAGCCAGCGCGAGGTCGCCCATGCCGAGGAAGAGGGCGTGGAATTCGTGTGGCAGGCCGCCCCGGACGCCTTCCTGGGCGACCGCCAGGTGACCGGCGTGCGCGCCCACCGCATGCACATGGGCGTGGCCGACGCCTCCGGCCGCCAGACGCCGCAGCCCATCGAGGGCTCCGCCTTCACGCTGGAGGCTGACCTGGTGATCAAGGCCCTGGGCTTCGATCCCGAGCCGCTGCCCACCCTGTTCGGTGAACCGGGCCTGAAGGTCAGCCGCTGGGGCACCGTCATGGCCGACCCGCGCACCCTGATGACCAACCTGGAGGGCGTGTTCGCCGCCGGCGACATCGTGCGCGGCGCCTCTCTGGTCGTCTGGGGCATCCGCGACGGCCGCGACGCCGCCGCCGGCATCCATAACTACATCACCGCCCGCGCCGCCGCCGCGCTGGCCGCCGAGTAAGAGGGGGATTGGACATGAGCGAAATGATCGAGAACGGCAGCCCCCTTTCCGTGTCCAACGGGACCCGCGCCGAAACCGGCGCCCAATTCGTCGAGCGGTACCGTGATGCCGCCCGCCGCCTGGAGGACGCGCACGTCTGGTCGCCGGAGATGGAGCATGACGCCTGCGGCGTGGGCTTCGTCGCCGCCCTGGACGGCAAGCCCCGCCGCTCCGTCGTGGAGAAGGCGGTGGAGGCGCTCAGCGCCCTGTGGCACCGCGGTGCCGTGGACGCCGACGGCAAGACCGGCGACGGCGCCGGCATCCACCTGCAGATCCCGCAGAGCTTTTTCCGGGAGCACGTGGCCCGCAGCGGCCACCTGCCGCCCGAGGGCCTGATTTCCGTCGGCCAGGTCTTCCTGCCCCGCACCGACATGGAGGCGCAGGAGCGCTGCCGCTGCATCGTCGAGACGGAAATCCTGAAGTTCGGCTACATCATCTATGGCTGGCGCCAGGTCCCCATCAACATCGAGATCATCGGCGAGAAGGCCAACGCCACCCGCCCCGAGATCGAGCAGATCATGGTGGGCAACCCGCGCAACATCCCCGAAGACCAGTTGGAGCGTGACCTCTACGTCATCCGCCGCCGTATCGAGAAGGCGGTGAAGGCGGAAAGCATCAGCGACTTCTACATCTGCACGCTGTCCTGCCGGTCCATCATCTACAAGGGCATGTTCCTGGCGGAACAGCTGACGTCTTTCTATCCGGACCTGCTGGACGAGCGCTTCGAGTCCAACTTCGCCATCTACCATCAGCGCTACTCCACCAACACCTTCCCCACCTGGTGGCTGGCCCAGCCCTTCCGCATGCTGGCGCACAATGGCGAGGTCAACACGCTGCGCGGCAACGTCAATTGGATGAAGGCGCACGAGACCCGCATGGGTCACGAGATCTTCGGCAACCTGATCGAGGACGTGAAGCCCATCATCCCCGCCGGTGGGTCCGACAGCGCCTGCCTGGACGCGGTGTTCGAGGTGCTGGTGCGCTCCGGCCGTTCCGCCCCCATGGTCAAGACCATGCTGGTGCCGGAGGCCTGGTCCGACCGCGAGACCATGCCCCAGAACCATCGCGACCTGTACAGCTATGCCAACGCGGTGATGGAGCCGTGGGACGGCCCGGCGGCGCTGGCCATGTATGACGGCCGCTGGGTCGTGGGCGGCATGGACCGCAACGGCCTGCGCCCCATGCGCTATGTCGTCACCGGCGACGGCCTGCTGATCGCCGGTTCCGAGACCGGCATGACCAAGGTCGAGGAATATACGGTGCGCGAGAAGGGCCGCCTGGGCCCGGGGCAGATGATCGCCTTGGATCTGGCCGAGGGCCGCCTCTACAAGGACCGGGAGATCAAGGACACCCTGGCCGCCGGCAAGCCCTATGGCAGTTGGGTGCGCCACATCACGGCGCTGGACGATCTGGTGAAGGGGGCGCCCGCCGCCACGGCCGAACTCAGCCGCGACCAGTTGCGCCGCCGCCAGGTGGCCTACGGCATCTCCATGGAGGATGTGGAGACCATCCTGCACCCCATGGTGGAGGATGCGAAGGAGGCCGTGGGCTCCATGGGTGACGACAGCCCGCTGGCCGTGCTGTCGGATCGCTACCGTGGTTTGCACCACTATTTCCGCCAGAACTTCAGCCAGGTCACCAACCCGCCCATCGACAGCCTGCGCGAGCAGCGGGTGATGAGCCTGAAGACCCGCCTGGGCAATTTGGGCAACATCCTGGACGAGGATGACAGCCAGACCCGCCTGCTGCAGCTGGAAACCCCCGTCCTGACGACGGCGGAGTTCATCGCCATGCGCCGCTACATGGGCGACACGGCGGCGGAAATCGACTGCACCTTCGACCCCGCTGGCGGCGAGTTCGCCATGAACGACGCCCTGCGCCGCGTGCGCCAGGAGGCGGAGGACGCGGTGCGCGGCGGCGCCACCCACCTGATCCTGACGGACGAGGCCATGGGCCCGGGCCGCGCCGCCCTGCCCATGATCCTGGTGACGGGGGCCGTCCACACCCACCTGATCCGCCAACAGCTGCGCACCTTCACGTCGGTGAACGTGCGGGCGGGCGAGTGCCTGGACGTGCATTATTTCGCCGTGCTGATCGGCGTGGGCGCCACCACGGTCAACGCCTACCTGGCGCAGGAGGCCATCGCCGACCGCCAGCGGCGTGGCCTGTTCGGCGACATGCCTCTGGAAAAGTGCCTGGAGCGGTACAAGAAGGCCATCAACGAAGGCCTGCTGAAGATCATGTCCAAGATGGGCATCTCCATCGTCTCCAGCTATCGCGGTGGCCTGAATTTCGAGGCGGTGGGCCTGTCCCGCTCGCTGGTGGCCGAGCACTTCCCCGGCATGATCAGCCGCATCTCCGGCCTGGGCCTGGTCGGCATCCAGAAGGACGTGCTGGAGCAGCATGCCCTGGCCTGGAACGAGGAGGTCGTGGCCCTGCCCATCGGCGGCTTCTACAAGTTCCGCAAGGGCGGCGACCGCCACGCCTGGGAAGGCGGCCTGATCCACCTGCTGCAGCAGGCGGTGTCCAACGACAGCTATTCCACCTTCAAGCGCTACTCCGAGGGTGTGCACAAGCGCCCGCCCATGCAGTTGCGCGACCTGCTGGACTTCCGCCCGTCCAAGGGCAAGGTTCCGGTGGACGAGGTGGAGAGCATCACCGCCATCCGCAAGCGCTTCATCACCCCCGCCATGTCGCTGGGCGCGCTCAGCCCCGAAGCGCACGGCACGCTGAACGTGGCCATGAACCGCATCGGCGCCAAGTCCGACTCGGGTGAGGGCGGTGAGGATCCGGCGCGTTTCAAGCCGGACGCCAACGGCGACAACTGGAACTCTGCCATCAAGCAGGTGGCGTCGGGCCGCTTCGGCGTCACCGCCGAATACCTGAACCAGTGCCGTGAGATCGAGATCAAGGTGGCCCAGGGCGCCAAGCCCGGCGAGGGTGGGCAGCTGCCCGGCTTCAAGGTGACGGAACTGATCGCCCGCCTGCGTCACAGCACGCCCGGCGTCATGCTGATCAGCCCGCCGCCGCACCACGACATCTATTCGATCGAGGATCTGGCGCAGCTGATCTACGACCTGAAGCAGATCAACCCGGACGCCAAGGTCTGCGTGAAGCTGGTCAGCCGCTCGGGCATCGGCACCATCGCCGCCGGCGTGGCCAAGGCCGGCGCCGACGTCATCCTGGTGTCGGGCAATGTCGGTGGCACCGGCGCCTCGCCCCAGACCAGCGTGAAGTTCGCCGGCCTGCCCTGGGAAATGGGCCTCAGCGAGGTGCAGCAGGTTCTGACGCTGAACCGCCTGCGCCACCGCGTCACCCTGCGCACCGACGGCGGCCTGAAGACCGGCCGCGACATCGTCATGGCGGCGATGCTGGGCGCCGAGGAGTTCGGCGTGGGCACCGCCAGCCTGATCGCCATGGGCTGCATCATGGTCCGCCAGTGCCACAGCAACACCTGCCCCGTGGGCGTGTGCGTGCAGGACGAGGCCCTGCGCCAGAAGTTCGTGGGCACGCCGGAAAAGGTGGTGAACCTGTTCAGCTTCATGGCCGAAGAGGTGCGCGAGATCCTGGCCAGCCTGGGCTTCCGCACCCTGCGCGAGGTCATCGGCCGCACCGACCTGCTGCACCAGGTCAGCCGCGGCGCCGTCCACCTGGACGACCTGGACCTGAACCCGCTGCTGGCCCAGGCCGACCCGGCCGGGGATAGCGCCCGCTACTGCACCCAGGTCGGCCGCAACGAGGTGCCGGACACCCTGGACGCCCAGATGATCCGCGACGCCCGTCAGCTGTTCGACGACGGCGAGAAGATGCAGCTGGCCTACAACGTCCAGAACACGCATCGCGCCATCGGCACCCGGATGTCGGCCATGATCACCCGCAAGTTCGGGATGAGCGGGCTGCAGCCCGGCCACTGCACGGTGCGGCTGCGCGGCTCCGCCGGCCAGTCGCTGGGCGCCTTCGCCGTCCAGGGCCTGACCCTGGAGGTGTTCGGCGACGCCAATGACTATGTCGGCAAGGGCCTGTCGGGCGGCACCATCATCGTCCGGCCCATGACGGCCACGCCGTTGAAGTCGAATGAGAACACCATCATCGGCAACACGGTGCTGTACGGCGCCACGGCCGGCAAGCTGTTCGCCGCCGGCCAGGCGGGTGAGCGCTTCGCCGTCCGCAACTCCGGCGCCACCGTGGTGGTTGAGGGCTGCGGCTCCAACGGCTGCGAGTACATGACGGGCGGCATGGTGGTCATCCTGGGCGGCGTGGGCGACAACTTCGCGGCCGGCATGACCGGCGGCATGGCCTTCGTCTATGACGAGAGCGGCACCCTGCCGCTGCACATCAACCCGGACAGCGTCATCTTCCAGCGCATCGAGGTCCAGCATTACGAGGACATGCTGGTGTCCCTGATCGAGGAGCACGTGGCGCGCACGCAAAGCCGCTGGGCCATGACCCTGCTGAACGACTGGCCGCTGGTGCGCGGCCACTTCTGGCAGGTCGTGCCCAAGGAGATGCTGCACCGCCTGGCGGTGCCCGTCGTCCCGCCCCAGGCGCTGAGCGCCGAGTGAGCCTTCCAGTCAGGCGGCCCGGTTTCGACCGGGCCGCACGCTGAAAAATAGGACCGCCGCCGGTACGCACCGGTGGCGGTCTTTCCTTATGGGATCAGTTGGCGTCGGCGTTCTCGCCGGACGCACGTCGCAGCGCCGGCCCGGTGACCTGGAAGACCGGGCCGCCATTGTAGGTGAAGTACAGCCTGTTCTGGCTGTGGGCGATCAGCACATGGTGCGCCCGCAGGAAATCGGCGCCCAGCAGCATTTCCGGCCCGCCGCTGGTGTCGAAGCGGGTGCGCGATCCGGCATCGGCGTAGCTGGCCGAGCCGTTCAGGTCACTGAAGCGCAGCTTGGCGCGCTTGATGGTTTCATCGCCCAGGGTGAAGCCGTCGAAGACACCCACCCAATCCTGGACGAGCTTGGCGCCGATGCCTTCGCTCTTCTCCCCCATGACCACGCCTGGCGTGTCGGGGGTGACGCCGGCGCGGCTGGCCGCCTCCAGGGACAGAACGGAATGGGTGGCGCCACTGTCCAGGATGGCCCTTACCGGTTTGCCGCCGACGGTGACATCCAGGACGATGCTGGGCGCCTGCCAGTCCACCGGCCGGAAGTCGGCGGTCATGGCGTTTTCAGCCCAAAAACCCAGGAAGGCGCTGTCGCAGCCCCGCGGCTGGTACAGGTTGATGACGTTGTGCGCCAGGTCGATTTCGACGTCGAACTTGCGGAACACGTCCTCGCCCAGCAGGCCCACGACGTCCTCGCGGCCGATGCGACGCTCCCCCGCCAGCTTCAGGGGCATGTCGGTGACCGTCTGCTTGCCCAGGGTGAAGGTCTTGATGCGGGTGCCTTGGATATCGCTGCGCCCGCCCACGCCCACCAGCGTGCCGTTGCGTCCGCTGAAACTGGGCAGGTCCAGCTCCTCCGCCTTGCTGCGCAGGATCATGCTGAGGGCGGAGCCGGTGTCGACCAGGAAATAGACCGGGTGGCCATTGACCGCCACCTTCACCAGCGGCTGGTTGCCGTCCATCTCGACGGGCAGGGTGTCCGACTTGATCATCTGGCAGGTCTCGGCGGCCTGGGCCGCCGCCCCGGCCACCAGCGCCCCAGCCACCAGCGTCCCACCGGCCACGGAAAAGGCGGCCACGATGGCCCCCGCCACGGCACGCCCCACGACCCCCCGCATCCGCTCCCCCATTTCCCGCACGGCCCCTATTGTTCGCATTTGTGCGCGGAAAGGTGCGCGCAAATGGTGTGGGGATCAAGGGGCGCCTGGTCCCCTCCAGGTCAAGGGCTCGGGGACGAAGGTGTTGGGTTGGCTGGCGCCGACGTCGCCGGCGCCGGCTGATCCGTCTGGAACACCGTGCCGCCGACATAGCTGACGTACAGCTTGCCCTGGCTGTGGGCGATCATCACATGGTGCGCCCGCAGGAAGTCCGCGCCCAGCAGCATCCCCGCCGGCAGCATCTGGGTGGGGATGTGCGATCCGGTGAAGGTCACGGCGCTGTGCTTGAACAGGTCGCCAAAGCGCATCTTGGGATGGTGGATGGATTCTTCGCCGATGCTGAAGCTGTCGAAGGTGCCGACCCACGTCTGCTCTTGCCGCGCGCCGATGCCGTAGGCGCGGCCCACCTCGACCACACCGGGACTGTCGGGCCTGACCCCGGCCCGGGCGGCGTCGGCCGTGGTCAGGATGGAATAGTAGGCGCCGGAATCCAGGTCGGCGCGCACGCGCTCCCCATTCACCTGGACCACAACCTGGATGTGGGTATTGTCCCGGGTGACGGTCGGAAATTCCGCGACCGTGAAGGGGTCATCCCAGGGAATGAGGTCGACATCGTCGCAGTTCTTGCTGTCATAGAGATTGATTTTGCCGTGGCTCAAATCCATCTCGACGTCGAATTGCCGCAACAGATCCTCGCCCAGGACCCCGGCCGTGGTCACAGGACCGTCGCCGCCCTGGTTACTTCCCACCACGTTCAGCTTCAGGTTCTTCACCGACGCTGCGTCCAGGGTCAGGTTGTCCACGGTGGTGATCCAGACATCGCTGCCGCCGCCGACGCCGTAGACGGTGGCCCCCTCCACCGTGTTCAGGCGCAGGCCCAGCTTCTCGGCCGACCCACGGAACAGCAGGCTGGCGAAAGAACCGGTATCGACCAGGAAGTACACCGGCTGGCCGTTGATGCTGCCCTGGATCAGGGGACTGTTGCCTTCCATCTTCACCGGCAGGCTGGCCACCTTGACGAATTGGCATTTGGAAGCCGCCTGCGCGGGCGCCGCCGCCAGCACCAGCCCCATCAGTCCCAGCCCCGCCAATCGCCCCACACCACCCCAGGCCCTGAGTCCCCAACCCATTTCCCGTTCATCCCCTGTTGCGGATCCCTTTTGGACCCATTCTTGGCAACAATTTATCGCCGCGCGCGGGTATGGGGAAGCATGATTGCAACTACCGCGCCCCTCTGGCCGACGAGGGGCGCGGGAAATGGCGTGCGGTTCTTGGTCGCACCCGGCTGGCGCCGGGGCCGGTGCTTAGGACACCGTCCGCACCCGGGCGACGGCGCGCTTCCATCCGTCGTACAGGCGCTCCCGCGCGGCGGGGTCGGCGGCCGGCTCGAACCGCCGCTCCTCCCGCCACAAGGTGGCGATGGCGTCCAGGCTGGGGAACAGGCCGGCGGCCAGGCCGGCCAGGAAGGCGGCGCCGAGGGCCGTGGTCTCGGTCACGGCGGGGCGTTCCACCGTCAGGTCCAGCTGGTCGGCCAGGAACTGCATCAGCCAGTCATTGGCGACCATGCCGCCGTCCACGCGCAGGGCGGTCAGGTCGCAGCCGCCGTCCGCCGCCATGGCGTCCATCAGGTCGCGGGTCTGGTAGCAGACGGACTCCAGGGCGGCGCGCACGATGTGGCTGACCCCACTGTCCCGGGTCAGGCCCAGGATGGCGCCGCGCGCATCCGGGTCCCAGTAGGGGGCTCCCAGGCCGGTGAAGGCCGGCACCAGATAGACGCCGCCGGTATCGGCCAGGGCCGCCGCGTGACCCTGGGTGGCCGCCGCGTCGGGGATCAGCCGCAAGCCGTCGCGCAGCCATTGCACGGCGGCGCCCGCCACGAAGATCGACCCCTCCAGCGCGTAGCTGGCGCGGCCGTCCAGGCGATAGGCCAGGGTGGTCAGCAGCCGGTGGGCGGACGGGCGCGGCCGGTCGCCGATGTTCATCAGGGCGAAGCAGCCGGTGCCGTAGGTGCTCTTGATCATGCCCGGGGCCAGGCAGGCTTGGCCGATGGCGGCGGCCTGCTGGTCGCCCGCCATGCCCAGCACGGGGATGGGACGGCCCAGCAGATCTGCCGTGGCGATGCCGAAGGGACCGGAATTGTCCAACACCCGGGGCAGGACGGCCGCCGGTATGCCGAACAGGCGCAGCAAGTCGGCGTCCCAGTCCAGGGTTTCCAGGTTGAACAGCAGGGTGCGGGCGGCGTTGGTGGCATCGGTCGCATGCACCTGGCCGCCGGTCAGGCGCCACAGCAGGAAACAGTCGATGGTGCCGAAGGCCAGCTCCCCGGCCTCGGCCCGGCGGCGCGCACCGGGCACGGTGTCCAGAATCCAGGCCAGCTTGGTGGCGGAGAAATAGGGGTCCAGCAGCAGGCCGGTGCGCTGGCGCACCATGTCTTCCGCCCCTTCGCGGCGCAGGGCCTGGCACAGGCCGGCGGTGCGGCGATCCTGCCAGACGATGGCGGGGTGCAACACCTCCCCCGTGCGGCGGTCCCATACCACCGTCGTCTCACGCTGGTTGGTGATGCCGATGGCGGCCACGCGGGCGGCGTCCACCCCGGCCTTTTCCACCACGCCCCGGCAGACGGCCACGGTGTCGCGCCAGATATCCTCGGGGTCATGCTCCACCTGGCCGTCGGCGGGATAGTGCTGCGGCAACTCGCGCTGGGCTGTGGCCAGGGGCCGGCCCCCGGCTTCGAACAGGATGGCGCGGGTGGAGGTGGTCCCCTGGTCGATGGCCAGGATCAGGTTGGCGGGCATCGCGGCCCCTCCCTCAGGGTCTTGTTATCACGGGCCTTGGTCGCCCGTGCGCTGTACGCCGACGGTGCGTCGCAAGGGTCACCCTGTCAACGCCGGGGTCGGAAAAAGCTATCCAGAAGGGGGGCGAAAAGTCCTGCGTAATGGGGTTGACGCGGAACTGTAACAGGCGCACCATCTGTCTTACCGAAGCACTCAGGAGGCATCAGAAACCAGATTAGCCCACCAGATCAGGTAAATCGTCGAATGCATGCAGTATTCGATGTGTTGCCCGTAACCAGGAGGGTGCGTCAAACCATGACTCCACCGATGCGTACTGTATGAGTTGTGTGACCAACTCCACATATATAGCTGTAGCTAACGCCGGTTGCTGACCGGTGTATCGCTCGATGGATATCTGAGCTTCGCTGAAGCCAAAAGAACCCCCGCGACCCTGACCGGCGCGGGGGTTCGCTTTTTGGGGCATGGGAACACGGGCGGGACGCTTTCGCCGACGGTTTCACCCCGCGCGCCATGACCTCTATGGGGGTGCGCCTGGGCACCGGACACCGTATATAGGGTGAGGACGGCAGGCCGATGGTGCGGCCGCTGGAGGAATCGAGGGCCGGGGCCGATGGGTTTGATGGGCCTGCTGCGCGGCATGGGGCTGACCGCCCCGAAAAAGCCGGCGCCGAAAACCAGGACGAAGGCGCGTGTGGCGCGGCCGGCGGTGCCGATAACGGTCACGCGGCTGCGTATCGCCGGCATCGCCCAGCCGATCGAGGTGCGGCGCAGTCCGCGCGCCCGCCGCCTGTCGCTCAAGGTCGATGGCGCCACCGACACCGTGCGCGTCACCGTGCCTCCCCGCGTCGGCGATGCCGAGGTCGCGGGCTTCGTCGGGCGGCACCTGGATTGGGTGAACGCCCGCCTGGCGGCCCTACCGCCGCGTCAGCCCTTCGTCGATGGCATGGCGGTGCCCTTGCTGGGCCGTTCGGCCATCATCCGTCATGACGCCGGCCGCCGGGGGGGCGCCCACCTGGTGGAAGGGCCGGGGGGACTGGACCTGCGCGTGGGCGGGGAGGCGGAGTTCCTCAATCGCCGTGTGACCGACTTCCTGAAGGCGGAGGCGCGGCGCCACCTGTCGGCCCTGACGGCGGACACGGCCGCCCGCGCCGGTTTGCGCGCCAGTGGCGTCTCCGTGCGCGACACCCGTAGCCGCTGGGGCAGTTGCTCCGCCACCGGCCGCATCAGCTATTCCTGGCGCCTGATCCTGGCCCCGCCGCAGATCGTCGAGTACGTCGTGGCGCACGAGGTGGCGCACCTCAAGGAGATGAACCACGGACCCAAGTTCTGGGCCTTGTGCGCGGAACTGGCCGGCGACGTGGACAAGCCGCGTGCCTGGCTGAAAGCCCATGGAGCTAAGCTGCACCGGTTCGGTTAGTTTTGAGGGGGTGAGCCAACCTGCCAGTGGCATGAGATTGCCTCATGCCACCACAGGACGCGACCGCGCCCGGCGTTTGAGGGGGCCATTGATCCGTTAGGACCAATGGCCACTCCATCACGCTTCCAGCGCCTTCACGCCCGGCAATTCCTTGCCTTCCAGCCATTCCAGGAAGGCGCCGCCGGCGGTGGAGATGTAGCTGAAGGCGTCCGCCACGCCGGCATGCTCCAGGGCCGCGACGGTGTCGCCGCCGCCGGCCACGGACAGGACGGTGCCGGCCTTGGTCAGGTCGGCCACGATCTTGGCCACGGCGTTGGTGGCGGCGTCGAAGGGCTCGATCTCGAAGGCGCCCATGGGGCCGTTCCACACCACCGTCTTGGCGGTGGCCAGCTTCTCGCCGTAATAGGCGACGGTGGCGGGGCCGGCGTCCAGGATCATCTCATCGGCGGCGATGTCGCCGGGGGCGGCGATGCGCGAGGGGGCATGGGCCTTGAACTGCTTGGCCACCGCGCCGTCCTTGGGCAGCAGGATCTGGCAACCGCCGGCCTCGGCCTTGGCCAGGATGGCGCGGGCTTGGTCGGCCATGTCCTTCTCCGCCAGCGAGGCGCCGACGTCCACGCCCTGGGCGTAGAGGAAGGTGTTGGCCATGCCGCCGCCCAGCGCCAGGATATCGACCTTGCCCACCAGGTTCAGCAGCAGGTCCAGCTTGGTGCTGATCTTGGCGCCGCCGACCACGGCGGCCACCGGCCGCTGCGGCTGGCCCAGGGCCTTGGACAGGGCCACTAGTTCCGCCTGCATCAAGCGGCCGGCGGCCGCCGGCAGCAGGCGGGCCAGCGCCTCGGTCGAGGCGTGGGCGCGGTGGGCGGCGGAGAAGGCGTCGTTGACATAAAGGTCGCCCAGCTTGGCCAGCTCGGCGGCGAAGGCGGGGTCGTTCTTCTCTTCCCCAGCGTGGAAACGCAGGTTCTCCAGCACCAGCACCTGGCCCTTTTCCAGGCCGCGGATGGCGTCCTGGGCCGGCTTGCCGATGCAGTCGCTGGCGAAGGCCACCGGCGCGCCCAGGGCGTCCGCCAGGGCCGGCACCACTTGGCGCAGGGAGTTCTTCTCATCCGGGCCGTTCTTGGGCCGCCCGAAATGCGACAGCACCACGACCTTGGCGCCCTTGGACGCCAGTTCCTTCAAGGTGGGGACCAGACGGACCAGGCGGGTGGCGTCCGTGACCTGGCCGTCCTGCACCGGGACGTTGAGGTCGGCGCGGACCAGCACGGTGCGGCTGGCGGGGGCGATATCGTCTAGGGTCTTGAAGGTCATGATGTCGGTTCCCGGCCCGTAAAAGCGAAAGACGGGGGCCAAGGAAGCATAGGCGGGACCCTGTTGCAACCGCACAAGCCGGCCCGCTACACCACTCTGGCCGAAAGGCGGACGGCCGCGCGGCGACTGGGAGGACGTTGGTGATCTATTACATCCTTTTCCTGATTGTCCTGGTCCTGGCCACCCTCTTACTGGCCCGCCAGGGCGTGCTGGAGGGGCGGGTGCTGGCCGCCGGCCTGCTGGTCCTGCCCGGGGTGACGGCCATGGAGGGATGGGCGGCCCGTGACATGGGCGCCCTGGGCCTGTCCGGGGGCCATGTCGGGCCGGTCACCCTGCTGCTGATCCTGGGCGCCTGCGTGGAGGAGGCGGGTCGCTACCTGCTGCTGTCGCTCAGCAACCGCGACACCCGCGCGGCGGTCAGCGCCGGCTACGCCTGGGCGGCGTGGGAACTGGGCGGGGCGGTCTGGGCGCTGGCGCGCGGCATGTTGCCCCTGTGCGCCGCCGGCAATCCGCATTGCTTCGGCCTGGGGTTCCCGCCCTTGCTGGCACTGGGCACGGTGCTGGTGGCGCGGTCGGTGCCCAGCCTGCTGCACGTCGCCCTGTCGTTCGGGCAGCTGTGGGCGGTGCGGGCGACCTATCCGGCGGCCCGCGCGCTGTGGTTCACCCTCATGGTGGTGCTGCACCTGGCCATCAACCTGGCCATCGTGCGCCATGGACACCTGTGAGCGGCGGGCCGCCAGCCCGCGAAAGTTTCACCTTTACCCATATTGTCGCGGGCCGTCGCGTCCTATAGCGTTGAGGGACAAGGGTGCGCCCCTGCGGCCGCCGCCCCTGTCAATGCCGGATTCCCGCCTTGATGCCTGAAAACCCGTCGCCGTCCCCCGCCCCTTCCGTCCCGACGGAGGGCGCGGCCATTCCTGTGGAGGCGGATGCCCCGCAGGAGATCGAACTGAAGCTGGCGGTGGCGCCGGAGCACCTGTCCCGGCTGAAGTCCGCGCCCGTCCTGGCCGGCGCCCGCGCCGTGACCAAGACCCTGCGCAACACCTACTTCGACACGCCGGAGGGGGACTTGGCCGCCCGGGGCGTCAGCCTGCGCCTGCGCCAGTCTGGGGCCAAGGTTTTGCAGACGCTGAAGGGGCCCTCGGCCGGGGCCGGCATGGCCATGTCCCGGTCGGAATGGGAAATCCCGGCGCCGGACGGGCATCTGGTGCCCCAGGCCTTCACCGACCCCACCGCCCAGACCCTGCTGGACGGCGTGGATCTGCGCCGCCTGGCGCCGGTGTTCAGCAATGAGGTCAAGCGCTGGACCCGCACCCTGCCGCTGGCCGCCGGCCTGGCGGTGGAGGTGGCGGTGGACCAGGGCGTCACCCGTGCGGCCGACGGGCGGGAAGAGGCCATCGCGGAGGTGGAGCTGGAACTGGCCGCCGGCCAGGACCGCCGCGTGCTCTATGACCTGGCGCTGGCCCTCCACCGCACCGTGCCGCTGCGCCTGGAACCGCGCAGCAAGGCGGACCGGGGCTATGCCCTGGCGCGGGGGGAGCTGACGTCCGCCAAGGCCGTGAAGGCCGGCCCCCTGAACTTCAAACCCGATGAGACGGTGGAGGCGGCCCTGGCCGGCGTGGCCCGCGCCTGCCTGCATCACATGGCGGCGAACGAGGCGGCGGTGCTGGCCGGCGATCCCTCGGGCGTGCATCAGCTGCGCGTGGCGGTCCGGCGCCTGCGCTCCGCCCTGACCCTGTTCAAGGCCATCCTGCCCGATGCCCAGGCGGCCGCCTTGAAGGCGGCGTTGAAGGGGCTGGCCGATGCCGTCGGCCCCGCCCGTTCCTGGGACGTGTTCCTGGAGGAATTGCTGACGCCGGTTTCGGCGGCGATGCCGGAGCAGGAAAGCCTGCAGGCGCTGGCCGTGGCGGCGCAGGGCGCCCGGGGCCGGGGCCATGCCGCCGCGCGGGCCGCCGTGTCGGGCCCCGGCTACACCGAATTGCTGCTGACCCTGGGCCGGTGGGTGGATGGGCGGTGCTGGCGCGACGACGCGCCGGCGGAGCGCCTGGCCTGGCTGGGCCAACCCCTGCTGCCTTTCGCCGACGCCGTGCTGACACGCCAGCGCCACCGCGCCGCCAAGCGCGGGCGCCACTTCGCCCGGCTGGACGCGCCCGCCCGCCATGGCCTGCGCATCGCCCTGAAGAAGTTGCGCTATGCCGTGGACTTCTTCCGCGAGATTTACCCACAGAAGGGCGTGCGCCGGTATCTGGAGCGGCTCTCCGCCCTGCAGGACGGTCTGGGCCACCTGAACGACGTCGCCACCATGGACGCGCTGATCCGCGACCTTCGGGCCGATCTGGCCGCCGCCAAGGACGTGAGCCCCGCCGGCTGGGACATGGGCGCCGGCCTGGTGCTGGGCTGGCATGCCGCCCACATGGCGGTGGGGGAGGAGGCGCTGTGCCGCGCGGTGGATGGATTCATGGACGCCGACCCCTTCTGGACGCCGGCCGATCACTGGCCGCATCCGCCCTCCTGACCCTCCCGTCTTTCAATCGCTGCATATTTCAAGGGAATTGGCGCCTCATGCTTTCCATCCTCGTGGCCAACATCAAGGGCGGCGTCGGCAAGACCACGGTCGCCACCCACCTGGCCGCCGCCTTCGCCGGCGAGGGCCGGCAGACGGTGCTGGCCGATGTCGACCGGCAGAAATCGTCCCTGGGCTGGCTGGCCCGCCGCCCGGTGACGGCCCCGGTCATCGCCGCCCTGGACTGGACGAAGGAAATCGGCAGCGTGCCCAAGGGCGCCGACGTGCTGGTCATCGACGCGCCGGCCGCCTTGAAGGCCAAGGAGGTGGAACTGCTGGTGGCGGAGGCCGACGTGGTGGTGCTGCCCCTGCTGCCCGGCGCGTTCGATGAGCAGGCGACCGAGCGCTTCCTGAAAAAGCTGGATGAGCTGAAGCCCATCCGCAAAAGCCGCAAGGCCGTGGCGGTGGTGGGCAACCGCGTGCGCGCCCGCACCCGCGCCGCCGACCGGCTGGACGCCTTCCTGGGCACGGTTGGCCACCGGGTGGTGACCCGCCTGCGCGACAGCCAGGCCTACCCCGACGCGGCGGCCGCCGGCCTCACCCTGTTCGACCAGAAGGCTAAGCGTCTGGCCGATTTGCGCCAGGATTGGGCGCCGCTGATGACGTTCATCGTGGACCCGAACGGCTGAGGCGCCGCCCCGCGCAGCCGACGCGCACCCTGGTCCGCCTGGACGTGGGACCGGCACGTGGGACCGGGACATCGGGGCCTGGACTTGAGCCCTCTTCCTTGCCAGAAAGACGCCTAAACGTGGCCAAGCCAGGCCAGACGTCAAAATTTTCGGGCCGACAGGATCGGGCCAGAACTTTCGGGAGAGAAGCATGCAGGTTCAAGGTGTTGCCGCCATCATCACCGGTGGCGGGTCCGGTCTGGGTGCTGCGACCGCGCGCCGGCTGGCGGCCGAGGGCGCCAAGGTGGCCCTGTTGGACGTGAACCTGGCCGCGGCCGAGGCGGTCGCCGCCGAGATCGGCGGCCTGGCGCTCAGCTGCGATGTCACCAGCGCCGACAGCGCCACCGCTGCCATCGCCGCCGCGCGCGAGGCCCATGGCGCCGCCCGTATCGCCGTGAACTGCGCCGGCGTGGCCACCGCCGGCCGCGTGTTGGGCCGCGAAGGTCCGCTGGACCTCAATGCCTTCCGCAAGGTCATCGAGATCAACCTGATCGGCACCTTCAACATCCTGCGCCTGGCGGCGGCGGATATGAGCGCCCTGGACCCGTTGGAGGACAATGAGCGCGGCGTGATCATCAACACGGCCTCGGTCGCGGCCTTCGATGGCCAGGTGGGCCAGGCCGCCTACAGCGCGTCCAAGGGCGGCGTGCATGCAATGGCCCTGCCCATCGCCCGGGAACTGGCCCGCGTGGGCGTGCGCGTCATGACCATCGCCCCCGGCATCTTCTGGACCCCCATGGTCGCCGGCTTCACGCAGGAGGTGCAGGACAGCCTGGCGGCCTCCATCCCCTTCCCCAAGCGCCTGGGCAAGCCGGAGGAATACGCGGATCTGGCGCTGACCATCGTGCGCAACGTGATGCTGAACGCCGAGACCATCCGCCTTGACGGCGCGGTCCGCATGAACGCCAAGTAAGGACGGCGGGTATCATCCCCGGCGCTGGCGGAACGCCTCCAGCGCCGTTTCCATCGCCCGCGCGACCGGGATGACCAGGGGATGGTCGGCATAGGCGGCCCAGCGGGCGGCCAACGCCGGCCGTCCCTCCAGCATGTCCTGGGGCGTGTAGCGGGGCAGGAAGCGCTCCAGGAAAATCAGGGTGGGGGCCAGGGCGCAGTCGGCCAGGCCCAACAACCCGTCCGCCGCCGGTGGTGGGGGCCCGCGCCCCACCACCGTTTCCAGCGCGTCCAGCCCCCGGGTCAGGTCCGACAGGCGCGCCGCCCCGGCCGCCGCGTCGCCCGTCTGGGCCATCAGCGACAGCAGTGGTGGCAGGACATAAAGGTCCAGAAGGCGCGCCACCGTGCGCTGGGCCGCCCGCGCCGGCGGCTCCCCCGGCAGCAGGGGCGGCGTGGGGAAGGCATCCTCCAAAAATTCACAAATGACGGCGGACTCGATGATGTACGCCCCGTCCACCTCCAGCACTGGGGTCTTGCCCAGCGGGTTGATGGCCAGGAAAGCGGCGGATTTCTGCCCGCCCGGCGGGTCCGTCAGGGGAATGTCCAGGCCCTTGGCGCGGATGGCCAGCATCACGCGGGCGGAGTAGGGGGACAGGGCGGCGCCATAAAGTTTCATGGGCATTCTCCTCCAACCGTAAAGGTGGATCGCCGACGACGGTCTTGCATCTGGCGATCGGCCGGGCGCGACGGTATGGTCATATCATTATGCCATTGAACGCATGCGAACCCTTGCCGGATATCGCGGGTTTCATCCATGCGGATGAATTGCCCGACGGCCCTATCGCCCATGCCTACGCGTGGTGGCGGGGGCTGGGTGGAGGTGTCGTTCCACCGCCGTCTGCCGCTCTGGATGTGGCTGCGGTTCCCGACAGCTTCCTGCCCCATTTGGCGGTGACGACGGCCTATCGCGCCGATGGCCGGGTGCGTGTCGTCTTCTGTGGCTCCCTCTCCGCCCTGGCCGCCGGGGGCGATCCCACCGGCCAGTATTTCGATGAATTTTATCCACCCGACATGCTGGAAGCGGCACTGGGCTTTCAGGCAGCCATCGTGCGCGACGCCCGGCCGGTCTTCGGCTTGGACCAGATCGGCACGGATGAGGGTGTGATGTACAACGTTCCCCGCCTGGGCCTGCCGTTCCGGGGAACGGATGGCGGCCTGGACCGGTTGGCTGTCGTCATGCATTACCAGCCGACGCCGGAAAACTTCCGGGTTCGGTTGCGCGTGCTGCAGGACCGTGCCCGGCTGCTGCGCCGCGAGCTGAGGCTGGTGGCGTTTTAAGGCCACACTGGCCAAAGGAAGTGTGCGCGCGCGGCATTCGAACGTTGCGCGAAAAGGCATCTCGGCGCGATAATAATTACCCGAGTCGCCCTTGTAGCCTGGGGCCGCCCCGCCGTCCGTCGCACCGCGTTCCGTTGCACCGCCGCCAAGGATGTTTCCGCCGTGTCTGAGGTTCCCCCCACCCGGCCCTCCGTCCCGTCACCAGGGAAACGGCGCGCGGGTTCTGAGGCAGCCCCAGGCATGGTCGCCAGCACGCCTCCCGCCACGGCCTCGCGCCGCCATGTGCTGATGGGGGGATTGGGCGCGCTTGCGGCGGCGGGCCTGGGTTGGGGCGGCGGCGGCGGTCGCCCCCGCGCGGAGTCCATCCGCTTCCTGACCATCGGCACCGGCACGGCTGGTGGCACCTACTTCCCCATCGGCGGCATCCTGGCCAACGCCATCAGCAACCCGCCCGGCAGTCCCGGTTGCGACCGGGGCGGCAGTTGTGGCGTGCCGGGCATGATCGCCGTGGCGCAGACCACCTCCGGCGCGGTGGAGAATATCGAGGCCTTGCGCACCGGGCGGTATGAGACCGGGCTGGTCCAGGCCGATATCGGTTTCCTGGCGTACAAGGGCAAGGGCCCCTACGCCGGCAAGCCGCCGTTCACCGAGCTGCGGGCCCTGGCCAACCTGTACAGCGAGACGGTGCACCTGGTGGTTCGGGGCGACAGCCCCATCAAAACGGTGAACGACCTGAAGGGCCGGCGCGTGGCCCTGGGGGAGAAGGGGTCCGGCACCCTGCCCACGGCCCTGCTGATCCTCCAGGCGCACGACCTGTCGGAAAAAACGGTGCAGCCCTTCTACCTCAACCCCGGCACGGCCGGGGATCGCCTGGCCTCAGGCCAACTGGACGCCTTTTTCATCATCGGCGGCTACCCCCTGCCGGCGGTGGCCGATGTGGCCGCCCGCCTGCCGGTACGCCTCATCTCCATCATCGACGCGCGCCTGCCGCGCCTCAGCCCTGGCCTGCCCTTGTTCACCGAAACCATGATCGGCGGCGACGGCGCCTATGTCGGCGTGCCGGAGACCAAGACCCTGGGGGTGGGCGCGCAGTGGCTGGCCACCACCGCCCTGCCGGACGACCTGGCCTACGGCATCGTCAAGGCGCTGTGGCACCCCAACACCCACCGCCTGCTGGTCGCCGGCCATCCCCGGGGAGAAAGCATCCGCAAAGAGGCGGCGCTGACCGGCCTCGCCGTGCCCCTGCACCCGGGGGCCGCGCGCTATTACCGGGAGCAGGGGTTCGATGTCTCCCTAGCCACCTCGGGCTGATCCCGGGCGGTTAGGTTATGCCGCTCAGTCGTCGGCGGGCGGTTCCCACAGCTCGATGGGATTGCCCTCGGGGTCATGGATACGGGCGAAGCGGCCGGTTTCCGGGGTGTCCCAGGCAGGGTCGGTCGTGATTGCGATGCCGGCGGCGCGCAACGCCTCCAGCAGCGGGTCCAGCTGATCGACGCGCAGGTTCAGCATCCAGGCGTGATCCGCAGGGAAATAGCTGGTGTCCTGCGCGAAGGGCGACAGTATCGTGGGGCCGGCCTCCTGGTTCCAGACACCGCCCACGTTGATGCCCAGATGGGTCTTGTACCAGGCGCGTAAGCCCGCCGGGTCGCGCGCCCGAAAGAACAGCCCGCCTATACCGGTGATTGCCATACCGTCCCCTCCCTGTTCTCCGTACCGTCGCTGGGACGACCTACGGATGCCGTTTGCCGGCCGATGCTGACCTCAATCCAGTAACATGTCCAGGACCACGGTTTCGGTGGCGGCGGCCGCGCGCCAGTCCTTCATGGCGGGCAATTCCTCGACGGTGGCGGCATAAGCCTGCGACCTTTCGGTCAGCGGCACGCGCCAGGTCTGGAAACGGGTGATGACGGGCGCGTACATGGCGTCCGCGATGGTGAAGGCGCCGAACAGGAAGGGGCCGCCGTACCGGTCCAGGCAATCGGCCCACAAAGATTGGACACGGGCGATGTCGCCGGCGGCCTTGGCCACCCGCTCCGGCCGGTCGATGGTGCGGGCCAGGTCCATGAACAGGTTGCGGCGCAGGTCCATGAAGCCGGCGTGCATCTCCGCGCTGACGGAGCGCGCGTGCGCCCGCGCCGCGCGGTCCTCGGGCCAGAGGTTGGCACTGGGCGCCAGCTCGGCCGCGTACTCGCACATGGCCAGGCTGTCCCAGACCGTCACCGGCCCGTCGGCGGTGCGGTGGATCAGCGCCGGCACCTTGCCCGCCGGGTTGTGGGCCAGCATGCGGGCCTTGCTGTCCGGCTGCCGCAGGGGGATCACCACCTCTTCGAACGCCAGGCCGGCATGGCGTAGCGCCAGATAGGGACGCAGCGACCAGGAGGAATAGGTCTTGCTGCCCAGGATCAAGGTCAGGTCGGCGGACATGAATCGGCCCTCGGGAATCGGTAAGGTCGGGCGGGTGAGGGTAGCGGGGGATGCCGCCCCGCGCCAGCGCTGTGACGCCGCCGCGTTTGAAACCGGCGCCCGGATGTGGAACCCTGCGGGCCTGACTTTCCGAAGCCGAAAGGGTTTCCCCCGTGCTGTCCTGCTTCCTGGCCGAAAAGGCCGCCGATACCGTCACCCTGATCCCCGTGCGCAAGGATGGGCTGGACGCCTGGCTGGCGGCGGCCCCCGCCGAGACGGCCGCCTGGGTGCGTGGCGTCGGCTTCACCGCCGAGCCTGGGGCCACGGCCCTGCTGCCCGCCGCCGATGGCCGCTTGGACCGGGTGCTGGTGGGCGTGGGGGAGACGCTGGACCTGTGGAGCATCGCCGGCCTGCCCACGACGCTGCCGACGGGCGCCAAGGAGGGGGAGGCCAGTTATGCCCTGGAGGACGGCCTGACCCCGGATGAGGCGACCGTGCTTGCCACCGGCTGGGCCCTGGGCAGCTATCGCTTCACCCGCTACCGCAAGCCGAAGAAGGTTCTGCCGCGCCTGGTGCTGCCGGCCGGCGCCGACGCCCAGGCGGTAGACAGCATGGTCCGCGCCGTCACCCTGGTGCGCGACCTCATCAACACCCCGGCGGAGGACATGGGCCCGTCCGACCTGGCCGCCGCCGCCCGGGAATTGGGGGCCGAGTTCGGCGCCGATGTTTCGGTCATCGCCGGTGACGATCTGTTGGCCGCCAACTATCCCACCGTCCATGCCGTGGGCCGGGCCGCGGCCAAGGCGCCCTGCCTGATCGACCTCACCTGGGGCGATGCCGGCCATCCGCTGGTCTGCCTGGTGGGCAAGGGCGTGTGCTTCGACAGCGGCGGCCTGGACATCAAGGCGGCGGGCGGCATGCTGCTGATGAAGAAGGACATGGGCGGTGCCGCCCATGTGCTGGGCTTGGCCCGCCTGGTCATGGCGGCCCAGTTGCCGGTGCGGCTGCGCGTGCTGGTGCCGGCGGTGGAGAACGCCATTTCCGGCAACGCCTTCCGCCCCATGGACATCATCACCACGCGCAAGGGCCTGACGGTAGAGATCGGTAACACCGACGCCGAGGGCCGGCTGATCCTGTGCGATGCCCTGGCGGAGGCCGACAGCGCCAAGCCCGCCCTGATCCTGGACTTCGCCACCCTGACGGGGGCGGCGCGCATCGCGCTGGGCACCGAGCTGCCGGCCCTGTTCGCCAACGACGACCAATTGGCGGACGACATCCTGGCCGCCGCCAAGGAGACGGGCGACCCGCTGTGGCGCCTGCCGCTGTGGCAGGGCTACGCCAAGCAGCTGGACAGCAAGATCGCCGATCTCAACAACGCCCCCGGCGGCGGCTATGGCGGCGCCATCACCGCCGCCCTGTACCTGGAGCGCTTCATCACCAAGGGTACCCCCTGGGCCCATATCGACCTGATGGCCTGGAACGCCAGCGCCAAGCCCGGCCGCCCCGAGGGGGGCGAGGCCATGGGCCTGCGCGCCGCCTTCGCCATGCTGAGCCGCCGCTTCCCCAAGGGCTGATCCCCAAGGGCTGACGCCGGGGAAGGGCGGGCGGCGCCCGGGGGAATCCCGAGAGGGGCTCCCGGGGATAAAATCATAGATACTTTATCCAATGCCTACCCCTAAGGGGGTGGCAAGCCCTTGCCGCTGCGCGGGACTTTCGGCACACTCCGGAAAAGTTGCGTCTCGCCCGATACGCTACCGGAATGACGGTGGGGCCGGCGCAGCGGGGGTGGCCGGACGACCGTTTCCGGATGCGGGGGGCAGCATGTCGCGTAATCTCGAAGCCCTGGAACTCTGGCGCGGCGCGCTGGTGGCCAGCGTGCGGGCCGCCGGCCCGGATCTCTCGGCCCGCCAGTTGGCGTTGCTGCTGACGGTCTACATGACCCCGCCACCCCATACCGTGCGCGGCTTGGCGGCGACGCTGAACGTGTCCAAGCCCGCCATCACGCGCGCCCTGGACCGGCTGGGCCGTCTGGGCTTCACCAAGCGCAAGCGGGACGCGGACGACCGGCGCAACGTCCTGGTCCAACGCACGGTCAAGGGTTCGGTCTTCCTGCATGAGTTCGGGCAGATGGTGATTGACGCCGGCGCCGTGCAGGGCGCATTGGACGGGGCGCGCGCCACGCCGCCGCGCCCGCCGTCAGCCCCTGCTTCGGAGCCGGTTTCAGCGCCGGTATGATGTGAGATGTCCAGCAAGTCCAAGTCCACGCCAGCCCCCAAGGCGGCTCTCGACCCCCGTGTGAACCCCTATCGTTCCGACCTCGCCTCCGCCCACCTCTATGGCAAGGTCACGGCCGACCGCTATGTCGATGGCGTGCCCTGCCAGGTTCGCGCCGGCTATGTCAGCCTGAAGGAAGAGCCGACCTTCACCGCCCGCCAGTCCAGCCAGTTGCTGTTCGGTGAGGTGTTCACGGTGTTCGAGGAGAAGGACGGCTGGGTCTGGGGCCAGAACGCCACGGACGGCTATGTCGGCTATCTGCAATTGGAAGCGCTGGATGACGAGCTGGCGGAGCCGACGCACAAGCTGACGGCGCTGCGCAGCTTCTTCCATCCGGAGCCGGACCTGAAGACGCCGCCGCTGGACATGATCAGCCTGGGCGCGCCGTTGTGCGTGGTGGAAGAGGCCGACGGCTTCGCTGGTGTGGCCGGCGGCGGCTGGGTGCCCCTGGTGCATGTGGCGGAGATCGGGGCCGTGAAGGCCGACCCGGTGGAAACCGCGCTGCGCCTGCTGGGCACGCCCTATCTGTGGGGCGGGCGCACCAGCGTGGGCATCGACTGTTCCGGCCTGATCCAGTTGGCGCTGGACGCCGCCGGCCTGCCGTGCCCGCGCGACAGCGACCAGCAGCAGGCGGCCCTGGGCACGCTGGTTTCGGCCGATGGCGTCGGCCACGCCTACCAGCGCGGCGACCTGGTGTTCTTCCCCGGCCATGTCGGCATCATGGCGGATGAAACCCACCTGGTGCACGCCAACGCCCATCACATGGCCACGGTGCGCGAACCCCTGGCCGATGTCCTGGCGCGGGCGGCGGCCGGCAAGGGCGTCACAGCGGTCAAGCGGCTGGGGTGAGGGCGTGGGGCCTCCGCCCCACGCATCAGGCGAATACCGCGCCGCATTTCAACCTTACGCGGGGGCGGAAAGATTGTTAGGTATGGGAAACGTTCGGCCCACGACATATGGTGTGGCGGACGGAGGACCCCATGCTCTCACCTCACTTCCGCGCGTTGATGGATACCGTGCCCGATGGCGTGATCGTCATCGATGGCCAGGGCACGATCCAATCCTTCAACCCCGCCTGCGAACGCCTGTTCGGCTGGACGGCGGCGGAGGTGATCGGCCGCAACGTCAAGGTGCTGATGCCCGCCCCCTATCAGGAGGAGCATGACCAGTACCTGGCCCGCTATCACGCGACGGGGGAAAAGCGCATCATCGGCATCGGCCGTGAGGTGACGGGCCTGCGCCGCGATGGCACCACCTTCCCCATGGAACTGTCGGTGGGGGAGGCGCAGCAGGACGGACCGCCCGCCTATATCGGCATCATCCGCGACATTAGCGACCGGCGGGCGGCGGAACAGGCGTTGCGCAACCGCGAGGCGCGCCTAGCCTCCATCATCGAGACCATTCCCGACGCCCTCATCGTCATCGACGGCCAGGGGCTGATTCGCTCCTTCAGCCCGGCGGCCCAGCGGATGTTCGGCTATGCCGAGGGCGAGGTGCTGGGGCTGAACGTCAGCATGCTGATGCCCTCGCCCTACCGGGAACAGCACGACCAGTATATCGGCCGCTACCTCGCCACGGGGGAGAAGCGGATCATCGGCGTCGGCCGCATCGTTTCCGGCCAGCGCCGCGACGGAACCGTGTTCCCCATGGAATTGGCGGTCGGTGCCGTGGATTTGGAGGGGGAGAGGCTGTTCACCGGCTTCATCCACGACCTGACGGAACATCAGGCGGTGGAGCGGCGGCTGCAGCAGCTTCAGGCGGAACTGCTGCATGTCAGCCGGGTCAGCGTCATGGGGCAGCTGGCGTCCGCCCTGGCGCATGAACTGAACCAGCCGCTGACGGCGGTGGTCAACTACATCAAGGCGTCCCTGCGGTTGCTGGAGCGGGCGGAGACCGCCGACATGCCCCTGGCGCGCGAGGCCATGGACAAGGCGTCGGCGCAGGCGCTGCGGGCCGGGCAGATCATCCGCCGGCTGCGCGACTTCATCGCCAAGGGCGGCACCGACCGCCGCGCCGAAAGCCTGGACGGCCTGATCGAGGAGGCCGCCGCCCTGGCCCTGGTCGGGGCGCGGGAAAGCGGCGTGCGCATGGAATTGCGCCTGCAGCGGCAGGACCTGCGCGCCGTCATCGACAAAATCCAGGTTCAGCAGGTGCTGCTGAACCTTATCCGCAACGCGGTCGAGGCGATGAGCGGCCAGCCTGAACGCATCCTCACCATCTCGGCCGCCCCCATGGTCGCCCCGGATGGCGCGGGATTCATGGAGGTCGCGGTGGCCGATACCGGCCATGGCCTGGATGACGCCGCCATGGCCCGCCTGTTCCAGCCCTTCGTTTCCGGCAAGGAACGGGGCATGGGGGTGGGGCTGTCGATCAGCCGGTCCATCGTCGAGGCCCATGGCGGCCGGCTGTGGCCGGAACGTAACGAACACGGCGGCGCGACCTTCCGCTTCACGCTGCCTCTGCTGTCCGAATCCGAGGAAAACCAGGATGCCTGACCCTGTCATCGCCGTGCTGGATGACGATGCCGCCGTGCGGGATTCGCTGCGGCTGTTGCTGATGGCGTCGGGTTACCAGGTCGCGGCCTTTCCCTCCCCCTTGGATTTCCTCGACTCCGATGCCCCGGCGCGCTGCGCTTGCCTGGTGGTGGATGTGCGCATGCCGGGGCTGACCGGCCTGGAGGTCCAGGAGCGGCTGGTCGCCAGCGGGTCCACCCTGCCGGTCATCATCATGACCGGCCATGGCGACGTGCCCCTGGCGGTGGCCGCGATGAAGGCCGGGGCCGTGGATTTCATCGAAAAGCCGTTCGAGGAGGAGACGCTGCTGGCCTCCATCCAGTCGGCGCTGTCGCGTCCCCGGGCCGCGGCCGAGGTTCCGCCGCCCTCGACCACGGCGGCGGTGGAGGCGCCCTCGCCGGAGGTTCTGGCCTGCCTGGGCGCGCTGACGCCCCGGGAACTGGATGTGCTGCAGGGCCTGGTCGACGGCAAGCCCAACAAGATCATCGCCTTCGACCTGTCCATCAGCCCGCGCACCGTGGAAATCCACCGCGCCCGGGTGATGGAGAAGATGCGCGCCACCAGCCTGTCCCAACTGGTCCGCCTGGCGCTGACGGCAGGTATTCGCCCGAACGCGGGTTGATCCGCGTCAAACACGGACGGAATACGGGGAAACCCTTATTACTCCCGTACGCGCCGACGCCTTAAATTCATCAGGGTCGACGGGGCCGGCACCACCGACGCCGGTGTAACGCCCCCGAGGAGATTTGATGTGGCCGAGATCGCGGCGGGACGGATCCATGTCGTCGATGACGACGAGTCCGTCCGCCATTCCCTTAAGTTCCTGCTGCGGCTGTATGGCTTCGAGGTCGACCTCCACGCCTCCTGCCAGGACTTCGCCGCGACCTACGATGGCGGGCGGAGCTGCCTGCTGCTCGACCAGCATATGCCGGGCATGACCGGCGTCGAATTCGTGGAAGGGCACCGCGCCCTGCTGCGCGACGTGCCCGTCCTGATGATGTCCGCGAACATGGAGCCGGAGACGCGGGACCGCGCCGCGCGGGCGGGCGTGGCCTGTTTTTTCGACAAGCCCGTCGATACCGGCCGGCTGGTGGATGAATTGCACCGCCTGCTGGCCACCGCCGCCTGACGGCGTGACCGTCACATCCATAAGGGGTTTTACCGGCATAAGGGGTTTTACGTAGGTAGAAGACCGAACTCATCAGGCGGGCCCACGGGCGCTAACGTCCTCTTACGGAACGACGACGGGCTGGTTCAGGCCCGACACAACGGGAGCCCCCCAGATGACGCCATCGCTCGCCACCGCCCCGGCCACCGCCCGCCACCCCAGCCCCGCCATTTTCGGTGCCGTGCCCGCGTCCTCCGCCGGCCGCGCCGCTCCGGCCAGCCCGTTCGCCCCCTGGGGGATGAGGCCTCCGCCTACAGCCGGGACCAGGTGATCTTTTCCGAGGGCGATCCGGCCAGCAGCGTGCGCATCGTCACCTCCGGCATGGTCCGCATCCTGCGCATGATGGCCGATGGGCGGCGCCAGATCGTCGGCTTCCTCCAGCCCGGCGACATGCTGGGGCTGGCCCTGGGCGGCACCTACCTCTACTCCGCCGAAGCCGTGACCCCGGTGACCCTGCGCCGTCTGTCGCGCACGCAGTTCGATACGCTGCTGGAACGGGATCCGGAATTGCGCCTGCGCCTGCTGGCCGCCACCGCCACCGAATTGCAGGTCGCGCAGGAACAGATGCTGTTGCTGGGCCGCAAGACCGCGCCGGAGCGGCTGGCCAGCTTCCTGCTGCGCCAGGCCCGCCGCGTGACGCCCGAGCCCCAGGACCATTGCCGCATCCCGTTGCCGATGACCCGCACCGACATCGCGGATTTCCTGGGCCTGACCATGGAAACCGTGTCGCGCGCCTTCACCAAGCTGAAGACCACCCGTCTCATCCGGCTGTTGCCCGACCAGATGGTGGAACTGGTGGATGTCGAGGCCCTGATCGACCTGTCGGAGGGCGGTGGCCGGTCGGGCCTGGTGCAATAAGCGGTTCAGTATCCCCGCTGGCGATCCACCAGATTGATCAGCGGTTGCCCGGCGGCCAGCCGCTTCAGGCCGCCCACCACCTGTTCCACCGCCGTGCGCGCCTGGGTGATGGCGGCGACATGGGGGGTGACGGTCACCTTGGGGTGGGTCCAGAACGGGTGGTCGGCCGGCAGCGGCTCGGTGCGGAACACGTCCAGGGTGGCCCCGGCCAGATGGCCGCCATCCAGCGCCGCCAGCAGATCCTCCTCCACCAGATGACGTCCCCGGGCGGCGTTGATGACCACCGCGCCCCGGGGCAACTGGGCGAACAGGCCCGAATCCAGGATGTTCTCGGTGTCCGGCGTCAGGGGCAGCAGGCAGACCAGGATGTCCGTGCGGGCCAGGAAGGGCGTCAGCCCTTCCGCCCCGTGATACGTGGTGATGCCGTCCAGGCTCTTGGGCGAGCGGCTCCATCCCGCCACGTCGAAGCGCAGCGCCTTCAGGGCCTGCGCCGCATCGCTACCCAGGGCGCCCAGCCCCAGGATGCCCACCCGCCGTTCCCGCGCCAGGTGCTGGTGGGTCAGCTGTTTCCAGACGACATCCCGCTGCTGCGCCTCGAACAAGGGGGCGTCGCGGTGCCAGCGCAGGACGTGCAGGCAGACATACTCGGTCATACCCTCGGTCAGGCCGGGCTCGACCATGCGCACCAGCGGCAGGTCGGGCAGGGTGGGGTCGGCCAGCAAGGCGTCGACCCCGGCGCCCAGCGAGAAGATGACCTTCAGCTTGGGCAGGCTGGCCAGCAGGCCCGCCGGCGGCTTCCACACCAGGGCGTAGTCGATCTCCGCCGGGTCGCCCATGCCCTCCGGCCAGACGCGCACATCCATGTCCGGCAACTGGGCTTTCAGCTCATGCACCCAGTCGGCGGCATGGTCGTGGGCGGAGACGAACAGCAAGGCCATAGCGCAATCCCGGTGTCGAGAGATGAACCAACAGCGTGAGGCTTGGACTCATGCTGTTGGAGGCCGGCGACTGCCGGCCCCGGAGCGAGTACCGCAGGGCGGAGCGGGGAAGCCAAGCCAGCGGATGCTGGCGCCCGGCGCTTGAGGGGACCGTTGATCGGTGACGATCAACGGTCAGCAAAAACTAATCCTGACCGTCGTCGCGCTGGCTGCTCTCCGAGCGGAATGGGTGGGCGGGGTAGACGCCCAGGATCTTCAGTTCGCGGGCGAAGAAGTCCAGCTCCTCCAAAGCCAGCCGCAGGGGCCGGTCCTCGGGATGGCCCTCCACGTCGGCGTAGAATTGGGTGGAGGTGAAGCGGCCGCCCACCATGTAGCTTTCCAGCTTGGTCATGTTGACGCCGTTGGTGGCGAAGCCGCCCATGGCCTTGTACAGGGCGGCCGGCACGCTGCGCACGCGGAAGACGAAGCTGGTGATCACGGGGCCCTGGCCGCGCGGCGCCGGCTTGGGCTCCCGCGACAGGATCAGGAAGCGGGTGGTGTTGTGCTCCGCATCCTCGATGCCCCGCGCCAGCACCTCCAGCCCGTAAATCTGCGCCGCCAGTTCCGAGGCGATGGCGCCCTGGGTCAGGTCGCCCCACTTGGCCACGTCGGCGGCCGCACCCGCCGTGTCGGCGTGGGTGATGGGCGCCAGGCCGTGGCCGCGTAGATAGCCCCGGCACTGCGACAGCGCCTGGATATGGGAATGCACCTGTTTCAGACCGGCGATGGTCGCCCCCTTGGGCGCCACCAGGCAATGGACCACGCGCTGGAAATGCTCCCCGATGATGTGCAGGCCGCCCTGGGGCAACAGGTGGTGCATGTCGGCCACGCGGCCCGCCACCGAATTCTCGATGGGGATCATGGCCAGGCGGGCGCGGCCCTCCGTCACGGCGGCGAAGGCGTCCTCGAAGGAATGGCAGGGCAGGGGAACCATGTCGGGGAACACCTGGCGGCACGCCATGTCGGAATTGGCGCCCGGCGCCCCCTGGTAGGCGATGGTGTTCTCAGCGCCCTGCACACTGTTCGGCATCACTTTCCCTCTCTTGTACCGGTGCCTTCGTGCCGCCGGTCTGCGGTCCTGTAACCGGGGGCAGCCTACAACGGCGGGGGCCGGGGCTCATGCCGTTTGAATCAGGGGGCGCCTATGCGGCTGATGAGGGCGCGGGCGCGCTCCAGATCCTCCGGCGTATCAACGCCCAGGGGGACGGCGTCCACCACCGCCACGTCGATGCGCATGCCGTTGGCCAGGGCGCGCAGCTGTTCCAGCTTCTCGCGTTGCTCCAGCGCGGCGGGCGGCAGGGCGACGAAGCGGGCCAGCGCCTCGCGGCGATAGGCGTACAGGCCGATATGGTGATAGTGCGGCCCGGCGCCCCAGGGCGTGGTGGTGCGGGTGAAGTACAGGGCGCGGCCCACGCGGGCGCCCGGTGCCAGTTCGATCACCGCCTTGACCACGTTGGGGTTGTGCCGCTCCTCCTCCACCGTGATCTCCACGGCCAGGGTGGCGATGTCCACCTGCGGGTTGGCCAGCGGGCCGAAGGCGGCGCGCACCGTCGCGGGCTCCACCGTCGGCAGGTCGCCCTGGACGTTGACCACGGCGTCGTGGCGCCCCTCCGGGTCCACCTGGCACAGCGCCTCATAGATGCGGTCGGAGCCGGAGGGGTGGTTGGGGTCGGTCAGCACCGCCTGGCCCCCGGCGTCGCGCACGGCTTCCACGATTTCCTTTTCCGCCGCCGCCACCAGGACAGGGCCGATGTCGGCCTCCGCCGCGCGGCGCCACACCTGCACGATCATGGGCGCGCCGCCAATGTCAGCCAGCGGCTTATTGGGTAGGCGGGTGGAGGCCAGGCGCGCCGGGATGATGACGATGGGAGAGGTGGGGGCGCCCAGGGACGGGCTGCCGGCGGGGCGGGAAGACATGGGGGTGTCGCCTACGAATTGATTTGCCTCATGGCCGGGGCAGGCGTGCGACATTTACCACCCTCGGTCAAGCCGGTTTACAAGCGGGGCGCCGAACTATCTTGCCCTGGTTGAACAGGCCGCTTATCGTCGCCCGGAATTGGGAGAACGATGGCCGGACCCCCTCTTGCATTGCTGGGGCGGCCCCGGGGCATCGACAAGCGTCACCACCTGGCGTTAATTTGAACGCGCAGGGACTATAACCAGCACGCGAACCGCAGCAGCGTGGGACATGAGGGCTTGATCTGATGGCGGGTAGCTTCTTCAACAAGATTTCCATGGCCATTCTGCTGGGCGCGTTGATCGCCCTGCTGGCGGGGTTCATCGCCAAGAAGGTCGTGCACCCGACGATGTTGACCGAAAACGTCTACAAGATCGAAGGGGCGGAGGCGGCGCCGGCCGCCGGCGGCGGTGAGCCCGCCGCCCCGGCCAAGCCGGACCCGGTCAGCCCGCTGCTGGCCAGCGCCAGCGCCGAGAACGGCGCCAAGCTGACCAAGGTCTGCCAGGCCTGCCACACCTTCGACAAGGGTGGCGCCGCCAAGGTGGGCCCCAACCTGTGGGGCATCATCGGCAACAAGCAGGGGCATATGGAAGGCTTCGCCTATTCCGACGCCATCAAGAAGCTGGGCGGCACCTGGGATTACGAAAAGCTGAACGAGTTCCTCGCCAGCCCCAAGACCTACGCCCCCGGCACCAAGATGACCTTCGCCGGCTTCAAGTCCGTGAAGGACCGCGCCGACGTGATCGCCTATCTGCGCACCCAGGCCGACAGCCCGGCGCCGCTGCCGCAATAAGGCGCTGATGGGATAGTCCGCCGCCTTGGGTTTGAGGCGGCGGCCTCTTCGGTATAAAAGCAGGGGCGGTCCCAGCCGGGGCCGCCCCTCTTTGCATGTCCCGTTTGCCCAGGAAGCGCCCCCATGACCACGCCCGTGCCCGATGACCTCATCGCCCTGGCCCACCGCATGGCCGAGTCGGCGGGCGCGGTCATCCGCCGCTATTTCCGCGCGGATGTGGAGATCGACGCCAAGTCCAACCTGACGCCGGTCACCATCGCCGACCGCCAGGCGGAAGAGGCCCTGCGCGCCATCCTGGCCGCCGAGCGCCCCGACGACGGCATCCTGGGGGAGGAGCTGGGCACCCACGGCCTGGACCGGGAGTATGTCTGGGTGCTGGACCCCATCGACGGCACCAAGAGCTTCATGACCGGCCGGCCCATCTTCGGCACCCTGATCGGCCTGTTGCGCCATGGCCGGCCGGTGCTGGGCGTCATCGACCAGCCCATCCTTGGCGAACGCTGGATCGGTGGCGTGGGCCACCCCACCCGGTTCAACGGCACGCCCGTCCGCACCCGCGCCTGCCCCACCTTGGCGGAGGCGACCGTGACCACCACCAGCCCCGACATGTTCAAGGGCGAGGAGGCGGAGCGTTTCGCCCGGCTCAAGGCCGCCTCGCGCTACGTCGTCTACGGCAGCGACTGCTACGGCTATGCCCAGGTGGCCAACGGCTGGCTGGACATTTCGGTGGAACGCGACCTGGCGCCCTGGGACTGGGCCGCCCTGGTGCCGGTGGTCGAGGGTGCGGGCGGCCGCATGACCGACTGGCAGGGCCGCGACCTGGTGCTAGGCGCCGTGGGCGAGGTGGTGGCATCCGGCGACATCCGGTCGCATGCCGAGGCGCTGGCCATCATGGGGGGGTGATACTTTCTGGGTTAATATCACCACCATCAATCGCGTTGATGGTGTGGCCATGAAGACGTGGGGTTTGGCCTTCCTGCAGGCATCGGTTTTCCTTTCCAGCTTGCCAATGCTGGGCGCGGGGGTGGCGCTGGCGGCCGATGCCCCCGCTGATGCCTGCATTCCCGACCGAGCCGCGCTGCTGGCACTGGATGGGCAGGCATTCGACCAGGATCTGAACGGGGGGTGGCGTCATATCGCCTACAAGCCGGGTTGCATGACGGCGGCGGCCGATCTGCTGCGCGACTACCGGGCCGCCCATCCGCAGGAACCGGCCCGTATCCTGTACTGGCATGAGGGGCAGTTGCGGGCCATGACCGGCGATACCGCCGCCGCCCTGCCCTTGCTCGACCAATCACGCGACCCGCGCGCCACGTCCCGGGCCCAGGCCTGGAATGCCTACGTCGACGCCACCATGGCCTTTCTGCGCCGTGACCAGCGGTCCCTGCTGGCGGCGCGCGACCGCCTGAGCCATGTTCCGCCGCCCCCACCCGAGCCGGACGCCAGGGGCACGTCCATGAAGGTGGTGAAATGGCCCATGAATATGGGGATCGTCAATAGCCTGGTGGCTTGCTTCACCAAGCCCTATGCCGATGCCTACGACGGCACCTGTGACAAGCCCAGGGCGCCGCCGCATCCCTAAACGTCGCCCTCCAGCCAATCCTCAATCAGGCGGCGGGCGATGCTGTCGGCGCCGGGCAGGCGCAAGCTGCCGTCCGGCGGCCCGCGCCGCAGGCTGGCCTGGTACACCTCATCCCGGGTGAACCAGCGCGCGTCCTCCAACTCCTCCAAATCCACCTTCAACTCGGTGGTCACGGCGCGGGCGTGGAAGCCCAGCATGAGGGAGGAGGGGAAGGGCCAGGGTTGGGAGGAGAGATAGCGCACGTCCGTCACCTGGATGCCCGCCTCCTCCATCACCTCGCGGGCCACCGCCTCCTCCAGGCTTTCGCCCGGTTCCACGAAGCCGGCCAGGGTGGAATACATGCCCTGGCCGAAACGGCTTTGCCGGCCCAGGACGCAGCGGTCGCCATCATGCACCAGCATGATCACGGCGGGATCGGTGCGCGGGAAATGCAGGGTCTGGCAGTCGGGGTTGGTGCAGCGCCGGACATGCCCGCCCTCGATCACCTCGGTCACCGTGCCGCAGACGCCGCAGAAGCGGTGGCGCTGGTGCCAGCCCAACAGGCCGCGCACATAGGCCAGCAGGCTGGCCGTGGGCCGGTCCACCTGGTGGGCCAGGGTGCGCAGCTCCGTCGGCGTGCCCAGGCCCTGCAGCGCCGGATGGTCTTGCTCCAGGCCCGACAGGTCCACGGCGAAATGGGCGATGTCGCCCTCCACGCCCAGGAAGGCGGGGGCCAGGGTGGCCGCCTCCCGCCACCACGGGCTGCCGGGGTCGAGATAGGCCGGCCGCACCGCTTCTCCCTCTGACGTCCCCCGATCCGGCGCCCCCTCTGGCGGCGGGGCCACCAGGAACTGGCCGCGCCACACGGCCAGGAAGCGGCTTTCCGGTGCCGCCAGACGCTGGGCCAGCCAGTCGGCCTGCTTGCGGGCGACGGTGGCGCGGTCCAGGCCGGCGCCAGTGTAGAAGTTCTTTTGGGAGCGGTTCGTCATGATCATCATTCGTCTCACGACGGGCCAGGGGGGACAAGGCCACCCCTTTTGGGCAGCGCGTCGGAACGGGCGGGTCGGCCCTGCCGCCTTTTCACTTGCTATGGGGCGGGTCGATGCCGATATATGGCGGCGGGAGGTTGGCGGCGGACGTGTCCCTCGCCAACCCGGTCAGGTCCGGAAGGAAGCAGCCGTAACGAGTTTCGGCGCGGGTCGCATGTCCAGCCTCCCACCTCATAAAATCTGAACGCCGCCTTTGGGCCGGCCACACGGTCCGGCCCACACTTGGCCGGCGGCAGCCAGCGCCGGAAGGGTTGAGCGATCCCGTGACCGATCAGAGCCCGCTTTCCCCCGACGTCCAGTCCCCCGCCTCCGCCGGCGACGCCGTCTATCGCGTGCTGGCCCGCAAGTACCGCCCCCGCAATTTCGATGAGCTGATCGGCCAGGACGCCTTGGTGCGCACTCTGCGCAATGCCATCCAGTCCGGGCGCATCCATCAAGCCTACATGCTGACCGGCGTGCGCGGCGTGGGCAAGACCACCACCGCCCGCATCATCGCCCGCGCGCTGAACTGCGTCGGCCCCGACGGTCAGGGCGGCCCGACCGTCAGCCCCTGCGGCGTGTGTGAGCAGTGCGTGTCCATCTCGCAGGACCGCAATGTCGACGTCATCGAGATGGACGCGGCCAGCAACACCTCGGTCGACAACATCCGCGAGATCATCGAGGGCGTGCGCTACGCCCCCGCCGGCGCCCGCTACAAGGTCTACGTCATCGACGAGGTCCACATGCTGTCACGCAGCGCGTTCAACGCGCTGCTGAAGACGCTGGAGGAGCCGCCGCCGCATGTGAAGTTCGTCTTCGCCACCACCGAAATCCGCAAGGTGCCGGTGACGGTGCTGTCGCGCTGCCAGCGCTTCGACCTGCGCCGGGTGGACCAGGGCACCTTGCAGGCCCATTTCGGCCGTATCGCCGATCAGGAATCGGTGCCGGTGGAGGCGGAGGCGCTGAGTCTGATCGCCCGCGCCGCCGACGGGTCGGTGCGCGATGGCCTGTCGCTGCTGGACCAGGCCATCGCGCTGGGTGGTGGTGCTGTCACCGGCCTGCAGGTCCGCGACATGCTGGGGCTGGCCGACCGCACCCTGGTGGTGGACCTGTTCGAATCGACCCTGTCGGGCAAGCCGGCCGACGCGCTGGCCGTGCTGGACGATTTGCACAAGCGCGGCGCCGACCCGGTGGTCATCGCCCAGGACCTGCTGGACTTCACCCATTTCCTGACCCGCGCCCGCGTGGTGCCCGGCACGGCCCAGGACCAGGGCATCCCGGAGATGGAGCGGGTACGCGGCGGCGACCTGGCGGCCAAGCTGGGCATGCCGGCCCTGGCCCGGGCCTGGCAGATCCTGCTGAAAGGCCTGTCGGAGGTGCAGCAGGCGCCGGTGCCCATGCAGGCCCTGGAAATGGTGCTGATCCGCCTGGCCTACGCCGCCGACCTGCCCAGTCCGGGCGACCTGGTGCGCAAGGTGATGGAGGGCGGCGTGCCCACCGGTGCCGCCATGGGGGGCGGCGGTGGTAATGGCGGTGGCGCCCCCGTGGGGGGCAACGGCGGCGGCGCCCTGGCGCGGGGCATGGCCCTGTCCAACGGCACCTCGAACGGCGGTGGCGCCCCCATGGCCGTGCTGCGTGGCGGCTTGGCCGGCGCGGTGAAGGCGGCGCCCGTGGCGGCCCCGGCGCCGGTGGCCCCGGCGCCGATGATGGAGCCTGTGCCGGACCTGCCCCCGGCCGATCCCAAGTCCTTCCGCGAGGTGGCGGAGCTGTTCGGCGCCCGGCGTGAGGGCATGCTGCAAGGCAACCTCTTGAGCATGGTCCACCTGGTGAAGTTCGAGCCGGGGCTGATCGAGCTGCGGCCCACCGCCATGGCCGTGCCCAACCTGGCCGGCCGCGTGGGCCAGCTGCTGACGGAATGGACCGGCCGGCGCTGGATCGTCACCGTTTCCGGCGCCCCCGGCGAACCCACGCTCAGCGACCAGGATCGCGCGGCCGAGAACCGCACCCGGGAGCAGGCGGCCGCCAGCCCCCTGGTGCAGGCCCTCATGGCCGCCTTTCCCGGCGCCAAGATGACGGCGGTGCGTGACCTGGACCAGGTGGCCGCCGCCGCCGCCAAGGCCGCCGCCGAAGAGGCCGCACGCGCCCCCGCCTTCCCTTCTTACGAGGATGGCGGTATGGATGCCCCGGACAACCCGTATTTCGACGCGCCGCCCGATATGAGCGACGGCGACTGGGAAGGAGATTTTTAGGCCATGAAAAACATCGGCCAGATGATGAAGCAGGCCCAGCAGATGCAGGCCAAGATGCAGGAAATGCAGGGCAAGCTGGGCGAGATCGAGGCCGACGGCCAGTCCGGCGCCGGCATGGTCCGCGTCGTGGTCAACGGCAAGGGCGAGCTGAAGAAGGTGAAGCTCGACAAGTCCGTCGTCGACCCCGAGGACATCGAGGTGCTGGAGGACCTGCTGGTCGCCGCCTTCAACGATGCCAAGAGCAAGGTCGAGGCGCACATCGCCGAAGAGACCAACAAGCTCATGGGCGGCCTGAAGCTGCCGCCGGGCATGAAGCTGCCGTTCTGATCGGCGCCGCCCGTCAGGGTATGGTTTTGAACGCCGGGCCTGGCGACGGGCCCGGCGTTTGTCATTTTTCCGGCAGGGCCCAAGACAAAGCAGGGCTGGAACAAAGCCGGCACAGCCCCTATCTTGGGGCCATGATCGGCCCTGAAATCGACCGCCTGATACAGCTGTTGTCGCGCTTGCCGGGCCTGGGCCCGCGCTCGGCCCGCCGCGCCGCCCTGCATCTGATCAAGAAGCGCGACCAACTGATGGACCCGCTGGCCGAGGCGCTGGCCGCCGCCGCCGCCCGCATCCGCACCTGCCCCATCTGCGGCAACCTGGACACGGTCGACCCCTGCGGCGTCTGCCGCGACCCGTCGCGCGACAGCACCACCCTATGCGTGGTGGAGGAGGTGGGCGACCTGTGGGCGCTGGAGCGCACGGGCGCCTATCGCGGCCTCTACCACGTGCTGGGCGGCACCCTGTCGGCGCTCGACGGCATCGGCCCCGATGATTTGGCCGTGCCGGGCCTGCTGGCCCGCGTGGCCCAAGGGACGGACGGCATGCCCGTGCGCGAGGTCATCCTGGCGCTGAACGCCACCGCCGGCGGCCAGACCACCGCCCATTACCTGACTGACCGCCTCTCCGGCCTGAACGTCGCCATCAGCCGCCTGGCCCACGGCGTGCCCGTGGGCGGCGAGCTGGACTACCTGGATGACGGCACACTGACCGCGGCGTTACGGGCGCGGCGGACGCTGGGGTGAGGGGGCAGCTATCGGTGTTGGCTCTTGCCGACATCGGGGAGTTGGAAGCGGTAGGCTATTTTTGTCGAAACAGAGGGGACCGCTTGGCCGTTCTCCATGGCCGGGACGCATCGCCACCGGCGGGAGCGCGCGGCCTTTACCAGGGCCGCGTCCAATCGGTCGTGGGTGCTGCTCTCCCAGACCCTGGCGTCATAGACATGGCCTTTCGCGTCACAGAGAGCGATGAAGACCACCCTGCCTTCCTCGCCCCGCTTTACCGCCGCCGCTGGATAGGCCGGCGGAAAGCGGTGAAAGGAATGCGCATCAACTCTGGTGAGAGGCCAGGCTGCATAGGGGGCTGCATGTTGGTTTGGATCGAGGGGGGAGGCGTCATCGCAAAATCGTAAATTATCATCTCGGAATAGAATGCGGGATGGAACACCCGTTCGCTTGCCTGTGAATGAACCGGTACCGTCGCCGGCCAACAGGCGAGCACCACCAGTACCCCGCTCAGAACCGCGTGCGCCGCACTCGTCCGCATGACGTCCCCTCTCCGCCATGGGACGATGATAGCAGGTTCATCGCGAAGGTCGAGGTTGGGCGGCCTGGGGTGAGGGAACGCCCTCACCCCAAGCCGTGTCCCGCCCGCCTCAGGCCGCCCGCACCGTGACCAGGAAGTCCTGGACCTCCTGGCGCAGTTGGGCGGAAAGGCCGGCCAGTTCGCTGGCGGAGGCCAGGACCTGGGTGGCGGCGGCACCGGTGACGGTGGCGCTTTCCGAGACCGCGCTGATGTTCTCGCTCACCTGCTGGGTGCCTTGGGCGGCCTCCTGCACGTTGCGGGAAATCTCCTGCGTCGCCGCCCCTTGCTCCTCCACCGCCGAGGAGATGCCGGTGGAGATGGCGCCCAGGCGCTCGATGGTGGTGGCGATCTCGCCGATGGCGGCCACGGTCCGGCGGGTTTCCTCCTGGATGGAGGTGACCTGTTCGCCGATCTCGCCCGTGGCCTTGGCCGTCTGGTTGGCCAGCGACTTCACCTCGTTCGCCACCACGGAGAAGCCCTTGCCGGCGTCCCCGGCGCGTGCCGCTTCGATGGTGGCGTTCAGGGCCAGCAGGTTGGTCTGGCTGGCGATGTCGGTGATCAGCTTCACCACCTGGCCGATGCGGTTGGCGGCCTCCGCCAGCTTGGTGACCAGCGCGTTGGTGCGGGCCGCCTCCTCCGATGCCGTGCTGGCGATGCGGGCGGAGTCGGTGACCTGGCGGGAAATCTCGATGATGGAGGAGGTCAGCTCCTCCGACGCGGCCGCCACGGTCTGAACGTTGGCCGACGCCTGCTCGGCCGCCGCGGCGACGGTGGTGGAGCGCACGGTGGACTCGCTGGCGCTGGACGACATGGTCTTGGCCGTGTCCTGCAACTCACCGGAGGACAGGGTGACGGCCTGGACGACGGCCATGACCTTGGCCTCGAACGCGTCGGCCATCTGGTTCAGCACCCGCTTCTGTTCCTGGGCGGCGATCTCCTTCTGCCGCTCCTGCTCCTCGCGCAGGCGCAGGACTTCCAGGCCATTGGTCTTGAAGACCTGGACGCTGCGAGCCATCAGGCCGACCTCATCCTTGCGGGCCTGGCCGGTGACCTCGGTGCTGAAGTCACCGGTGGCCAACGCCTCCATGGCGGCGCGCAGCACGTTCAGCGGCCGGGTGATGGCGGCGCGGCTGATCCACAGCGCCAGGGCCAGGATGGCCGCGATGCTGAGGATGGCCATCACCATCTGCGTCTTGATGGTGGTGTCGGTCCGGTCGCTAAGCTCATCGGACACCTTCTGCGCGTATGCGCTGGCCTTGTCATTGAACGCAGACAGATTTTTCGTCGCCTGGGTGATCAGGGGCGCGCATCGGGCTTTGATTTCACCGGCCGCCTTCTGGCTTTCCTCCGCCGTGGCGGTCTTCGCCGCCAAGTCGATCACCGGCGCGCAGGCGGTGAACGCCGCCTTCGCTTCCGCATCTATGACCTTGAAATCATCCGCCATTTCCGGCAGCCGCTGGCGAACCTCTTCCATGAAGGCGCCATATTTTTTCTGGCTTTCCTCGACCGAGGCCTTGGCCTTGGCGTTGCCTTCCACCGTCGTTTCGGCGGCCAGTTGGTAGGTTTGGGCCAGATAGTTGGCAAGGTTGCGGTTGGCGCGGGAACTGGTCGCGACGGCCCGATCCACCCGGGAAACCAAGTCGGAATAATCAGTGTCGATTTTCTGCATCCGCATGCCGCTAACGGCCACTGATGCCAGGAAGGCGGCGGAGAACAGCCCGACGATGATGTTGATTTTGTTTGAGATGCGAAGATTTTCCAAAGCCATGGGACTGCGTCCTTCCCGGAGTAGCGGGTGCTGGAGTGCGAGGATTGTCTTGGGGTGAAAAGAATAAATTTTATTTTATGCTGTTCAAGGTACGTATAACCATAGTTATAAAATGTAATCCTAATCGGATAGCGTTTTTAATATGGTTAACCAATATTTTCATAGAATAGAAATAGGAGGTTTCTTACGAGCGAATTTGTTTCTGGATCACCGATATATGCTTTGGTATAGAGTTTAGATTATGTCTGAGTGACGCGCCGGTTGGTGTGATTGCAAGAATTTCGCCAACCATCTTTGAAAATCTATTGGTGCCGGCCGAAAAATAAAGTCGGTTGGCGTGCTCCGCGCACGGGGAAAGCGTTTTTTGCGCTGGGGGTCGAAAAGGGCTCGGAATATTTCCGGCACCCGCCTTCGCTGAAAATTTGGGTTTTCGACAAACAGCCGTGGCCGGCCCCCTTGAGGCGCCGGGTATGATGCGGAGACAGTCGTCGCCCCCGTTCTCCAAGGAACGGGTTTGTGCGGATGGGGGCGGAGCCTAGGGCCGCGGCGCGCCAGCGGCCGGCTCCGGCGGCGTGAAGGCGTGGGCGACGAAGCCCCAGGACGCCACGGGCCGTTTATCCGGTCCCGTGGTCGTGGGCTGGCAGGCGGTGCCCACGGGCACCGCCTCGGACAGGGCGGCATCCAGCCGGGGGCTGCCGGCGCTGTTGATGACGCGGGTGGTGGTGACATGGCCATCGATGCCGCAGAGGAAGGCGACGGCCGCCGTGCCGGCCTCCCGCTGATCCACCGACGCGGCCGGGTAGGCCGGGCGTTTGAAGGCACCGGGCGCCAGCTTGGCCTCCAGCGCCAGTTTCCACAGGGTCTGCTGGCTGTCGCTGTCCGTGGGCTCGGGAATGGTGACGCCGGGGTTGGCCGCACGGGCCGCCGCCGCCAAGTCGCGGATATCGTCGGGGGTCAGGTGCAGGCTGGCCGGTGGCGGCGGTTCCCGCAGCTTGAAATTAAAGCGGAAGCGGGTACGGCCGGTGACGATCTCACCCGTCTTGGCGTCGTGGCCGGGAAAGCAGCGCAGGCCGGGCACCACGGCCAGCACGGCGTTATCCAGCCGGGCGAAGCCGCTGGGCTCCACCACCTGGGGGTCGCTGACGCGCCCATCCGCCTCGCACAGGACACTGACGCCGACGCGGCCCTCCTCGCCCGCCCGCGCCGATTCCGCCGGATAGTCCGGCTGCTTGAACGAGGCGATGTCGAGGCGGGGCTGGGTCGGGTCGGGCTGGTCCGCCGCGCCGGCGGTGGACGGCAGCAGGGCCAGGCATAGGGCGACAAACAGTCGATGATGACGGTGGTGCATGGCGACGCGCGTTCCCCCTTAACGCATGCCTTAGCGTTAGAATAAGTGACAGGCGGAATCAATTGTCAGGAGGTCCCTTTCCCGACCTGTAAAGGCCCGCATACCCCCCGCGCCGCAACCGGGCCTTGCCCCCGCCGACGGCTTCCCCTATCTCGCAGGGGAACAAGTGATTATACTTGCCGCCCTAATTCATTTGCCGCCCAACTTGGCGCCGCTTGACCTGGACACGACACCCATGGCCCTCCTGCCCATCCTCACCGTTCCCGACGCCCGCCTTAAGAAGAAGTGCGCCCCCATCGCCAATGTCGATGGCCGGGTGGTGAAGCTGATGGATGACATGCTGGAGACCATGTACAAGGCCCCCGGCATCGGCCTGGCCGCCCCGCAGATCGGCCTGCTGGAGCGCATCATCGTGGTGGACGTGTCCGAGCATAAGGAAGGCGCCAAGGAACCCATCGCCATGGCCAATCCGGAGCTGCTGTGGCTGTCGGATGAGACCTGCGTGCACAACGAGGGCTGCCTTTCCATCCCCGAGATCTACGCCGACGTGGTGCGGCCCAAGCAAATCCGTGTGCGCTATGTCGACCGCGACGGCAGTGTGCAGGAGCGTGACTGCGACGACCTGTTGGCCCGCTGCATCCAGCATGAGGTCGACCATCTGAACGGTGTGCTGTTCATCGACCACCTGTCCTCCCTGAAGCGCAACATGATCATGCGCAAGGTGACCAAGGCGTCTCGCTGACGCTGTTCCCTCAGGCGCCGGGCGCGGCCGTCCGGCCGCTTGGCTATCCTCGATTTCCAGTCCGCTACGCTCCCCAGAAATCTCCGGGGCCTGCGGTCGCAGGCCTGGTTCACTTTTTGGTTGGAGGTCGCCATGACCCGCCTGCGCCTAGCCTTCATGGGCACGCCCGACTTTTCCGTTCCGGTGCTGGACGCCCTGGTCGCGGCCGGGCATGAGGTCGCCTGTGTCTACAGCCAGCCGCCCCGCCCCGCCGGGCGCGGGCACAAGGAGCAGCTGACGCCGGTGCACGCGCGAGCGGCGGCGTTGGGCATCCCCGTGCGCACGCCGCGAACCCTGCGCAACGAGCAGGCCCAGGCGGAGTTCCGGGAGCTGAACCTGGATGTCGCGGTGGTGGTCGCCTATGGCCTGATCCTGCCGCAGGCGGTGCTGGACGCGCCGCGCCTGGGCTGCCTCAACATCCACGCCTCGCTGCTACCCCGCTGGCGCGGCGCCGCGCCCATCCAGCGCGCCATCCTGGCCGGCGATGCCGAGAGCGGTGTCACCATCATGCAGATGGAGGCGGGCCTCGACACCGGCCCCATGCTGCTGGAGGAGCGCATCGCGATCACCCCGCGCATGACCGCCAGCCAGTTGCACGACGGCTTGTCATCCATGGGCGCGCGCCTGATCGTCACGGCGCTGGACCGCCTGGCCGCCGGCGACCTGCCCGCCACGGTTCAGCCGGAAGCGGGCGTGACCTACGCCGCCAAGCTGGCCAAGGAGGAAGGGCTGCTGGACTTCACCAAACCGGCGGCCGAGCTGGACCGCCAGGTGCGGGCGCTGACCCCCTGGCCCGGCACCTGGTTCGAGGCGGCCCTTGAGGGTGGTACGGTTGAAAAGATCAAGGTGCTGGCGGCTGAACCTGTCGCGGGTTCCGGCGCTCCCGGCACCTTGCTGGGCGCCGATCTGACCGTGGCCTGCGGCGAGGGCGCCCTGCGCCTCACCACCGTGCAGCGTCCGGGCAAGGGCCCGGTAGAGGGGGCGGCCTTCTTGCGCGGCTTCCCGCACCAGGTGGGCACGCCCATCGCCACCGTCTGACCCCCATGCCGCGCTGGAAACTCACCGTCGAATATGATGGCCGGCCCTATCAGGGCTGGCAGCTGCAGCCGCATGGCCCCTCCGTCCAGGCCTGCCTGGAAGAGGCCATCCGGCGCTTCTCGGGCGAGGTGGTGCGGGTGCATGCCGCCGGCCGCACCGACGCCGGCGTCCATGCCCTGGGCCAGGTCTGCCATTTCGACCTGGAAAAGCCGACCAAGGCCGACACGGTGCGCGACGCCCTGAACTTCCACCTGCGGCCCGAGCCGGTGGCCGTGGTGACGGTGGAGGCGGTGGACGACGACTTCCACGCCCGCCTGTCCTGCAAGGGCCGCGCCTATCTCTACCGCATCGTCAACCGCCGGGCGCCGCTGGCGCTGGACATCGGCCGCGCCTGGCACATCCCCACGGCCCTGGACGCCGACGCTATGAACGAAGGCGCCCAGCGCCTGGTGGGCAACCATGACTTCACCAGCTTTCGCGCCAGCATCTGCCAGGCCAAGAGCCCGGTGAAGACGCTGAGCCTATTGACGGTGAGCCGGGTGGGGCAGGAGATCCACATGGTGGCCCGCGCCCGGTCCTTCCTGCACCACCAAATCCGCAACATGATCGGCACCCTGCGCCTGGTGGGCGAGGGCAAGTGGACGCCCGACGACGTGACCCGGGCGCTGGAGGCGCGCGACCGCGCCGCCGCCGGCCAGACGGCGCCGCCCGACGGGCTCTACTTCACCGAAGCATGGTATGAGTAGCGCGCCCTAACCCACCGCCGCCATGAGGGGGCCGCGCACCAGGGCGAAGGCCAGTTCCGTGGTGATGACGTCCAGCATGACGAAGCCGGCGGCGGTGATCCAACCCGTTCCCAAGATGGCGCGGGCGACATAAGCCTCGTAAAACAGGTTCCAGAAATAGGTCACCCATACGATGGCCAGCGCCATGGGCGTGGACAGCCAGCCGGTATGGGCCAGGGCGGCCAGCGGAAGGACGACAATCAGGGCGACGACCCCGCTCCAGTTGAGGCCGGCGACGAGGCGGGGGAACACGGCGGCGTTGCCCTGCAGATGCAGGAGGCGCTCGACCATAAGGAAATAGGCCAGGGTACCGATGATGTAGGCCAGGAGCAGGGACAGGATGGCCTGTGTCAGGGGAACCATCGGTGTGCTTGTCGGCGCTTCCCCAACAAGCACTATAGGGTGGCCCATCCAGCGGTCCACCGTGTCCAGTGCCGCCAGTCCCGGCAGCAGGATCAGCATGGCCCAGAAACTGCGCAGGGCGCCGGCCCGGTCCGCGGGGAAGCGGTCGGCGGCCGTCTTATCCAGGAAGGCCAGGCGCAGGGCGCCGGCCAGGCTGCGGCCCAGCTCGCCCATCACGCGGTGGCGCCCGGGGCCTGACCCACGCCCTGGGCGGCGAACCAGTCGACCAGCACGCGGGCGTAGATGTCGGTCAGGCGGGTCAGATCGTCCACGGCGATATGCTCATCGACCTTGTGCATGCTGGCGCCCACGCCACCGAACTCCACCACCGGGCAGTGGTTCTTGATGAAGCGGGCGTCGGAGGTGCCGCCACTGGTGCTCAGCTCGGGCTCCAGTCCCGTCACGGATTGAACCGCCTGCGCAACGATGGCGCTGAGCTGCCCCGGCGGGGTCAGGAAGGCGTCGCCGCTGACCGCGACCTTCACATCCCAGGCGCCGCCCACCTCGGCCAGGACGCCGCGCACGTGGGCCTCCAGGCTGGCGGGGCTGTGCAGGTCGTTGAAGCGGATGTTGAGCACCGCCGTGCCCTTGGCCGGGATGATGTTGGTGGTGGGGTTGCCCACGTCGATGGTGGTGATCTGCAGGCTGCTTGGCTGGAAATGGGGCGTGCCCTGGTCCAGCGGCTCCCCCGACAGGCGGGCCAGGGCCTGGGCCAGGCGGGGCAGCGGGTTGTCGGCCAAGTGGGGATAGGCCACGTGGCCTTGGGCACCCAGGCTGGTGAGGGTGAAGGTGATGCTGCCACGCCGGCCGATCTTCATCATCTGGCCCAGGCGCTGCGGGTTGGTCGGTTCCCCCACCAGGCAGGCGTCCAGGTTCTCGCCCCGTTCCGCCAGCCAGCCCAGCACCTTGCGCGTGCCGTTGATGGACGGGCCTTCCTCATCCCCGGTGATCAGCAGGCTGAGGCTGCCGGCCATGGGCAGTCCGGCGGCCCTGTGCCGGGCCACGGCGGCGATGAAGGCGGCGATGGCCCCCTTCATGTCCGACGCGCCCCGGCCGAACAGCCGGTCCTCGATGATCTCCCCCGCGAAGGGCGGCACGGTCCACGCCGCCTCATCCCCCACCGGCACCACGTCGGTATGGCCGGCGAAACAGAAGTTGGGGCCCGCGTCGCCCAGGCGGGCGTACAGGTTTTCCACCGGCGCCGTCCCGTCCTCGGTGAAGGTCAGGCGGTGGCAGGTGAAGCCCAGGGGTGCCAGCACCCCCTCCAGCACCCCCAGCGCGCCGGCGTCGGCCGGCGTGACGCTGGCGCAGCGGATCAGCGCCTGGGTCAGCGCCACCGGATCCGTGGGGTCCAGCGCGGCGTTCGGGGGCGTGGGGGAGGCGTTGGCCATGGGGATCAGTCCCGCAGCAGGTCGTTGATCGAGGTCTTGGCCCGGGTCTGCTCGTCCACGCGCTTGACGATGACGGCGCAGTACAGGCTGGGGCCGGGGGTGCCGTCGGGCAGGGGCTTGCCGGGCAGGCTGCCGGGCACGACGACGGAATAGGCGGGCACGCGGCCCACGAACACCTCACCCGTGGTGCGGTCGACGATCTTGGTGCTGGCGCCGATGTAGACGCCCATGGACAGGACGGCGCCCTCCTCGACCACCACGCCCTCGACCACCTCGGACCGCGCGCCGATGAAGCAGTTGTCCTCGATGATCACCGGGCCGGCCTGCAGCGGCTCCAGCACGCCGCCGATGCCGACACCGCCCGAGAGGTGGACGTTGGCGCCGATCTGGGCGCAGGAGCCGACCGTGGCCCAGGTGTCGACCATGGTGCCCTTGCCCACGCGGGCGCCGATGTTGACGAAGCTGGGCATCAGCACCACGCCCGGGGCGATGTAGGCGCTGCGGCGCACGATGGCGCCCGGCACGGCGCGGAAGCCGGCGGCGCGGAAGCGGGCATCGTCCCAGCCCTCGAACTTGGTCGGCACCTTGTCGAACCAGGTGCTGCCGCCCGGGGCGCCGGGCACCGGCGCGCTGTCGGTCAGGCGGAAGGACAGCAGCACCGCCTTCTTCAGCCACTGATTCACCACCCAGGCGCCGTCCACCTTCTCCGCCACCCGCAGGTCGCCCCGGTCCAGGGCCGACAGCGCCTCATCCACCGCGTCGCGGATGGCGCCGTGGGTGCTGGCGTTCAGGGTGTCGTGGGTTTCCCACGCTTGCTCGATATGGCTTTGCAGGTCGGTGAAAGCGGTCATGGGGCGTCGTCCGGAGGGCGCCTTGGCGGCGACTTTGAAGGTGGGGCGATGGGGGCGGGGGACAATGGCGGGCGGCTTCGCCCCCTGTCAACGTCCCGCGGCCACAAGCCAGATCCTACTTTAGCAGGCTCTCCCGGACATATTGTTGCGTGGGGGCGCTCACCGCCCCTGGTCCAGATCGGCCACCACCTGGGCCAGCCAGGCGGGCACGTCGGTGATGCGGTGCTGCACATAGGGCAGTGCCGCCGGCGGAGCCTCGGGATTGGGCAGGGAAAAAGGCGAGTTCGTCTCCACCAGCACGGTGGCCATGCCCAGCGCCCGCGCCGGTTCCAGGTTGCGGGCGATATCCTCCACCATCACGGCGCGGGTGGGGTCAATGCCGTGGCGCTGCACCAGGGTGGTGTAGGGCTGGGCATCCGGTTTGGGGGTGTAGTCCGCCGCCACGATGTCGAACACGGCGTGGAACTGGTCGGCCACGCCCAGGCGGCGCATCACGTTCTCCGCATGGCCGGCCGACCCGTTGGTGTAGATGATCTTGCGCCCCGGCAGGGCCGCCAGGCTTTCGGCCATGGCCGGCTGCGGCAGGATGGCGCTGACGTCGATGTCGTGGACATAGTCCAGGAAGGGCCCCGGCTGCACCCCGTGGTTCAGCATCAGGCCACGCAGGCTGGTGCCGTATTGACGGAAATAATCCTTCTGCAGCCGCCGGGCGGCCTCGGCATCCAGGCCCAGGGCCTGGGCGATGTAGGCGCCAATGCGCACATCGACCTGGGCGAACAGGTCGCACGCCGCCGGGTACAGCGTGTTGTCCAGGTCGAAGATCCAGGTGTCGATCTGGGCGAACGGGCTTCCCGGGGCAGTGGGGGCGAGAGCGGCGGGGGCGGCTGTGTCGGTCATCATGCCCCCAACATGGGCCCGGCGCCGGTTCGCGGCAAGACGCGGAACGGCCCAACCGCGCGGGGACCCTATCCCGATGCAGTCCCCCAATGCGGCCCTGGGTGCCCGTCCGGGCTGGTTGCCGCCACCGGTTGAGTAGGCTACTCCTTTGGTCTGATAGGCTTGGCTTCCACGAGGGAAGCCGGACGGCTTGGGGCGCGAGGCGCGGGCATGGGTTCCGATATGCATGATGACCGGTCCGCGGGGCGCGAGGTGGACAGCCAGGCGTTGCTCATGGGCTGGGCCGGGCCTGGCCTGGCCATGGACGCCGCCGGCGCCGTCACCGGCGCAAACCCAGCCGGTGCCCAGCTTCTGACCCGGGATGACGGTTGGCTGGACCTGCTGTCCCGCTGGGTGGCCGATGGCGGCGGCTTGCAGCCGGGCACCCATTCCAGCCCCCTGCCGGACCAGGAGGTGGTGGAGTGGACGCCCCTAGCCCTGCCGCCCCAGGCGGACGGGTCGGACGGGAACGGCCAGCCCCGCTACCTGTTGCTGGGGCGCATGGCCACCCTGGAGCGGCGCCTGCGCCAGGCGCTGACCGAATCGCGTCAGCGGTACAAGGACCTGGTGGAGATCTCCAGCGACTTCGCCTGGGAAACCGGGCCGGACGGAAGGTTCGCCTTCGTCTCTCCCGCTGGGGCCATCGGCTATCGCCCGGATGACCTGGTGGGCCGCCATCCCAACGACTTCCTGCTGCCGGAATTCGACGACGGCCTGTCCCCGTTCGAGGCGCGGGACGCCATCGAGCGGGTGGAGGTCTGGCTGCGCGCGGCGGATGGCCGCCCGGCCTGCCTCATCTCCTCCGCCCTGCCGCTGACGGGGCCGGACGGCCGGTGGGCTGGCGCGCGGGGCGCGTGCCGTGACATCACCGATGCCCGGCTGCGGGCCATGGAACTGGCCCAGGTGCGGCTGCGCGAGCAGTATCTGGGCTATATCGTCTCCTCCACCCGCGATGACGTCGATCCCGCCCGCACGCTGGAGATCGCTGCCGGCGTGGCGGTGAACGCCACCGGCGCCGCCGGTTCCGCGCTGCGCGCCCGCACGGTGGGCACCACCGATTACACGCCCGTCGGCACCCCGGTGGGCGCGGAGGAGCGCATCCCGCCGGAGTTGGAGACGGTCCTGGCCGGCCTACCCCAGCGCGCCGCCGGCAGCGAGGGGCCGGTGACGGTTACGGCGGCGGGTTATGACGTGCTGGCCGCCCGCACCCTGTTCCGGCATGAGGTCAATGGCGCCGTCCTGGTCTGGCGCCCCACCGCTGACACCAATACGGCGGCGGGCACCGGCGGTGAGGACGCCAAAGCCAGCGGCTGGTCGGCGGACGACCTGTCCATGGTCCGCACCATCGCCGACCATGTCGGGGCCGCCATCGCCCAGGCCCGCTACCAGGAACGGCTGAAGACCCTGTCGGAGCGGGACGGGCTCACCGGCCTCTATAACCGCCGCACCGTCATGGAACTGCTGGGGCAGCGCCTGGGCGCCAAGACCGGCGGCTCCTCCGCCCTGCTGTATTTCGACCTCGACAATTTCAAGGCGGTGAACGACCTGCGCGGCCACACCGCCGGTGACGACGTGCTGCGCGCCGTGGGCGACCTGCTGCGCCGCATGGCGCGGCCGGGCGACCTGGCGGGCCGCCTGGGCGGTGACGAATTCGTGCTGTGGGTGGACCGGGTGGACGGGGACCAGGCCCTGTCCGTGGCCGACCGTCTGCTGCGCGAGGCGGCGGAATTCCTGCGCCCGCTGTCGGCCGGGCCGGAAAAGCCGCTGGGCGTGTCGGTGGGCGTGGCCGTCCACCGGGGCGGCGGGGGTGAACTGGCGCAAAGCCTGGTGGATCGCGGCGACCAGGGCATGTACGCCGCCAAGCGCCTGGGCAAGGGCCACCGCACCCTGGCGCCGGCCTATAGTGACGACACCGGGAAAGAGGCTCTCGGGGAACCCGGTGAACCCAGGGAAAAGGATCTGTGATGGGCGGACTGGACTACGATACCGCCAAGAAGCTGGCCACCGGCGACACCGCCGATCGGCGTTTCGTCGCCTCCCGCGCCGAAACCCAGCCGGAAATCCTGTACCTGCTGGCGACGGACAAGAGCGCCGACGTGCGGCGCGAGATCGCGCTGAACAACGCCACGCCCCGCCAGGCGGACATGCTGCTGTCCACCGACGTGGATGAGAGCGTGCGCAGCGGCCTGGCCTCTAAGATCGCGGCCCTGGTGCCCTCGCTGTCCGCCGACCGGGTAGGGCAGATCGAGCGCATGACCCTGCAGATCCTGGAAACGCTGGCCCGCGATCGCGCGGCGGCGGTGCGGGGTGTCATGGTCGCAGCGCTGAAGGACCTGCCCAACGCCCCGCCCACGGTCATCCAGCAACTGGCCCGCGACCTGGACGCCAGCATTTCCGGCCCCGTCCTGCGCCATTCTCCCATCCTGACCGACGACGACCTGTTGGAGATCATCGCCGGCGCGCCGGAGGATGACCGGCTGTGCGCCATCGCCGAACGCGCCGACGTCAGCGTCGCCGTGTCCGACGCCATCGTGCAGACGGAGCGTGAGGCGGCGGTGGCCAGCCTGCTGGGCAACGCCAGCGCCCAGATCCGGGAAGAGACTCTGGACCGCATCCTGGATCTCGCGCCCAAGCATGAACCCTGGCACGCCCCCCTGGTGCGCCGGCCCCATCTGCCGGCGGCGGCGGCGGCCCGCATCGCCGGCTTCGTCACCGACAGCCTGGTGAAGGTGCTGGAAAGCCGCAGCGACCTGCCGCCGGAAACCCGCCAAGCCATCACCCAGGCCGTGCGCCAGCGCCTGCCCGCCGCCAAGGCCGGCACCGGGATTGGCAACGGTCTGGTGGATGAGGAAGAGACGCCCAAGGAGCGGCCGGTCGACCGCGCCCGCCGCCTGCACAAGGAAAAGAAGCTGACGGAGGATACGGTGACCATGGCCCTGGGCCAGGGCGACCGGGGCTTCGTCATCGCCGCCCTGGCGCTCTTGTCCGGCCTGCCCCTGCCCATCGTGGACAAGATCATCGCCGGCCAGAGCCCGCGCGGGGTCACCGCGTTGTGCTGGAAGGCCAAGCTGACCATGCGCGCCGCCCGCCAGGTGCAGATGCGCCTGGCCCAAATCCCCCCGTCCAACGTGCTGAACGCGCGTGAGGGCACCAAATACCCCATGACCGACGATGAGATGAAGTGGCAGCTGGAATTTTTCGGGGTTGAGTGATGGCGCGTAAACCCGCCTTGTCCGTAGAGGCCCTGATCGCCCTGGGGCCGGAGAAACTGGCGCAGATCATCCTGGATGAGGCGGCCGACAGCGCCCCGTTCCGCAAGCGGGTGAATGCGGCCCTGGCAGCCCTTAAGGGACCGGACGCGGTGGCCAAGCTGATCGATCGCCGCTTGAGCGCGCTGGAGCGGGCGCAGTCTTTGATTCCCTGGGAAAAGGAAAAGGCCTTCGTCGCCGACCTTCAGGCGACCGTGGACACCATCGTCAAGGAATTGGGGCCGGCGGATGCCTTTGCCGCGGTCAACCGCCTGTTGCGATTCCTGGGGACGCAGCAGGATGTGCTGGAGCGTACCGCTGATTCCGGTGGACGCATGGGTAACCTCTATTGGGAGGCGACGGAGTTGGCCCATGGGTTGCTGGAGCGGCTGAAGCCGGTGGAACGGGCGCAGATCGCCGAGTGGCTGACCCCTGCGTTGGAAACGGACGATTATTCCTTGTTCCTGCGCGTCGCCCTGGCGCTGGCGCCCCTGCTGTCCGACCCCCAGCGCCAGGATTGGGACAGGGCGCTGGCCAAGGCGGGCAGCGACCGGTCGGCGCCCATAGAGGTGCGCCAGGCCCTGGCCGAAGCCCGGGGCGACATGGACGCGGTGATGGCGCTGGAGACGCGGTTGCCGTCCTGGCGTCAGAATCCCATGCGCCTGGCTGAGCGCTTGCTGGCGGCGGGCCGGTATGAGGACGCGCTGCGCTGGGTCCGCACCGAGGACAAGCCCAACCGGCTGATCGTGGCGACCACCGCTGAACTGATGGCCGGCACCCTGCCGCGCCGAGGGGGCCACCCCGACAAGATTCGGCTGGAAGCCAGGATCCTGGACGCCATGAAGGATCGCGCCGCCGCCCAGGCGCTGCGCTGGCGGGGGTTCGAGGCCACGTTGGACGCCAGCCTGCTGCGCGATTACATCGAAAAACTGGATGACTTCCAGGAATTCGATGAGTTGGATCGGGCGTTCGCCGTCGTCGCCGCCAGCAAGGACCCGCACACGGGGCTGGACTTTTTCATCCGCTGGCCCCGCCTTGACCTGGCGGCCAGCCTGGTCTTTGCCAGGCGCGGCGAGTGGAGGGGCGCCTACTACGACGTGCTGTCCGAGGCGTCGGCGGCACTGGAGGACGTGTTCCCCCTGGCGGCGACTGTTCTCTACCGCGTGCTGCTGGACGACATCCTGGGGCGCGGTGTCTCGGCCGCTTACGGCCATGGTGCCCGCTATCTGGCCCGTCTCGGCGCCCTCGCGCCGCGCATCGAGACCTATGAGGACCTGGACAACCACACCACGTATGTCTTGCGCCTGCGCAAGGACCATGGCCGCAAGGCGTCGTTCTGGAGCCAGTGACGACCGCCTGATCCATTCCGTCCCAAACGAAAACGCCGGGTGGATCGCTCCACCCGGCGTATGTCTTCCATGGGTCGTACGGGCGTTTCATATGCCTGACGGTGGGTGACCCGTCAGTAGGTGACGCGGGCCGTGACGCTGAAACGCCTGTCCGAGATGGTCGCGGTTCGCGGCCGCGTCTCGATGCCGAAATACGACATTTTGAGCGCATTATTGATGTTGCGCGCATCCACGCCCAGCGAGAAATTCTGGGTCACCTGATAGGTCAGCGAGCCGTCGAGCTGACCGTAGGGCTGGTCGAAGATCGGCAGGTTGCCGGTGCCGACGCCCGCCGTCGTCTCGACGAACTTGCTGCGCCAATTGTACGCAAGCCGAACCGACAGCGGGCCCTTCTCGTAAATCCCGATCAGGTTGTAGCTATACTTTGACAGCAGTTCGAGCGGCACGTTGGTGACGGGGCCCGACGTGGCCGGGCTGGGCGCCTGGGAGTCGACATAGGTGAAGTTCGCCTGAAGTCCCAAGCCGTCCAGTGGCGCGGGCAGGAAATCGAAGAACTGCTGGAACGAGAACTCGGCCCCCTTCACCTCGGCATCCGCCGCGTTGGTATAGGACGTGACCTGGTAGGTGTACGTCTTCCCATCCGGGAAGGTGATGTCGCGCGGCGTGATCGCGGTCTGGATGTATCCGTTGATCTTCTTGTAGAAGCCCGCGACCGAGACATATTCATGGTCCGAGAAATACCATTCCAGCGAGGCGTCGAGGTTGCGGGAAGTCATCGGCTTGAGCAACGGGTTGCCGCCGGTGGCCGTATGGATCTCGGCATGTTGCGAGGGCCCCGGCTCGGTCAGCGTCAGGCTGGGATTCAGCTGGGAGAAGGTCGGGGCCGCCAGGTTGGTCGATGCCGCCAGGCGGAGCTGCAGGGCATCCGTCAGGTGATAGCGCAGGTTCAGGCTGGGCAGGAACTTGGTGTAGGAGTCCTGGAACGCGATGGCGGCGTATTGGGGGGCGCCGGTCGCCGTCGACCCATCCGGCTGTGCGATCTGCGGCACCTGCTGATAATAGCCCGAGACGCCCAGGTTGGTCTGGACGATCCGCACGCCGATATTGCCGTCCAGCGGGATCGACAGTGGGCTGGCGTCGAAATAGGCCGCCCCATATTCCGCATAGGTCTGCTGGCTCTGCGCGTTCGAGCCGCTGGGCAGGAAGGGCGGCGCGCCGTTAATCCCGAAGGCGGCCAGCGTGTTGGTGTAATTGCCGATGGTCTCCAGCGGGAAGGTGACCACGCTGCGGAACACATCCGCGTCACCGCGGAAAATATCGGTCAGGTCGTAATTCTCAAGTGCGCCCCGGCCGTTGATGCTCGAATACCGATAGCCGGTATCGCGGGTCGAGTTCGTCCTGTCCGTGTAGCGGACCCCGGCCCGCAGTGACTTCAAAATGCCGGTGTCGAAGCTGTACTTGACGTCAAGTCGGCCGCTTTTTCCTCCCCCACGGAATTGGAGAAGTCGTCGAGGAACCCGTTGTTGGAATAAAGCGCGGCATTGGTCGTCTGGCTGGCTGGGATGGTGGAGAACGAGGCCACGTCACCCGATACGTTTTGGTGAAAGACGGTGTTCGGGCCATTGGTGAGAACGATGAAATTGCTCTGGCTGGTGTCCGACCGGATGTATTGGCCATCCGCCGTGATCTCCAGGTTCGACGTCGGTGTCCAATGCGCCTTGAGGGAATAGTCGGTCGTGGTCGAATCGCGCGTGGTCAGGCTGGCGTAGGACCCCAGCGGAACGTCTTCCCAGGTGCCGCTGATGAAATCGCCGTTGCTGGCGAATTTGAAGTCGGCGCCCGGCAGCGGCGTGATCGGCCCATCCCCGGTGGTGGCGAAGAAGGCGTTACCGCGGATGTTGAATTTGTAGTTGTTGCGCAGCACCTCGCCCGTGATATCCACCGTGTCCGTGGGTTTCCACTGCAGGGCGACGTCCGTGCCGAAGCGCTGCCGGTTGCCGTAATTTTTGTTCAGACCGCCGCCGTGCGGAATGGTCGTGAGCTGGCCCGACCGGCCCATGGCCGCCGCCGCCGCCGCGTCCGACGGGTTGACGAAGCTGCCGTCGGCATTGCGGCTTTGATTCAGCGTGTAAAACGGCTCTGTCGTGATCTGGTCATCGCGGAAATAGTCCTTCTGGTAGGCGATGTCGGCCAGCACGCCGATTTCGCCGATGCCCGTATTCCAGCGATCGCTCATCAGCACCGACCCGGATGGCCCTGTCTTGTCGGCTAGGTCATAATAGTTGCCGGTGATCCCGCCGGCGAATTTGAAGCCGTCGAAGTCGAAGGGCTTGCGCGTGCGGAAGTTGATGACGCCGCTGAGTTGCCCTTCGATCTGTTCGGCCGACGGATTCTTGTAGACGTCGATGCCCGCCAGCAATTCAGCCGGGACGTCTTCCAGATTCAGAAGGTCGACACCGCCGGCGGTGAAAATATCGCGGCCATTCAGTTCGGTTCGCACCTGGGTCAAGCCCCGGATGGCCACCGAGCTGCCTTCACCGTAATTGCGCTGGATTTGAATGCCGGCGACCCGCTGCAACGCTTCGGCGACATTGCGGTCGGGAAGCTTGCCGATGTCTTCGGCGACGATGGAATCGACGATTTCCGGCGCGTCGCGCTTGATGGCTTCCGCCGATTTCAAACTCGCGCGGACGCCCGTGACGACGATCTCCTCCAGGCCATCCTGCTCGGCCGGGGTGGTGGCGCCCGTGGTGGTGGCCGGGCCTTGGGTTGGCGGCGGCGCATCGGTCGTTTGCGCGATGGCCGGGGCTGACCAGATCAGGGCCAGCGGCAGCGGCAAGCCTAGCAACAGCGTAATCAGTCCTGATGAACGGCGTCGGCGCGACATGCGCAACCTCCCAGATCGTTTTTTGCTTCGGTGTTTTCACCAGTACGATCCAATTATCATATATGCAATTAGAACTTTGAGGAGATCGCACCTGTGCATTAATCGGAGGGCTGCCCGGGGCGATGCACCGGCTTGACGAACACCCCCGCAAGGCGGATCGATCATGGAACGGGGATGCCAACCAGCCCGCGTTGGCAATCAAGGGAGACGACATGAACCGAGCCGGCCCTAAAGGCACCTATGCCGCGCCTGCCATAGAAAAGGCGTTTGAAATCCTTGAGATGTTGGCGACTCGGCGCGACGGGGCACTGGTCAGCGAAATGGCGGCTCAACTCAACCGGTCCGTCGGTGAGCTATTCCGCGTGGTCATCGTGATGGAGCAGTTGGGCTATCTGCAGAAGTCGGCGAAATCGGATCGCTACACGGTGGCGTACAAGCTGCTCGACCTCGCCTACCGGGCCACCCCGGCGCAGAATCTCATGCATGCGGCGCTGCCCGAAATGCGCCAGTTGGCGATCGAGACGGGGCAGTCGTGCCACTTTGTCGTTCCCAATGGCGGCGAAGGGCTGGTTATCGCGCGCGAGGAAAACCCTGGTGCGCGGGGTTTTTCGCTGCGGCTCGGCGCGGCCATCGACATGGTGAGAAGTTGCTCCGGTCAGGTGATCCTGGCCTTTTCCAAATCGGATCGCGCCGATCGTATCATCGCCGATGCCGAGGTGGTTCAAGGCGGGCCCGCTGACCGCGCCTGGCTGGCCGAGCGTTTGGATGCCATCCGACGGGATGGCTTCGATCACCGCAAAAGCCCGATCACCCACGGGGTGACCGATATCAGTTATCCCGTCTTCGGCTTCGATGGGGACGTCGTCGGCGCCCTGACCATCCCGTTTCTGGCCTTGATCGATGGATCGCAAAAGGTCGATTTTGAAACAGCCCAGCGGCTGCTGCAGGTCGCCGCCGCGAACATTTCGGCGACGCTGGGCTATATCCATCCGGCTCCAGGCCTGGAAGGTGGGCTCCGGAATTAACGATGATAAGAAAAAACGCCGGGTGGATCGCTCCGCCCGGCGTTTCGCGTTTTGGACCGAAGTCGGCGCTTACTTGTGGCCGATCAGGGTGCCGGCGCCGCCCTCGGTGAAGATTTCCATGAGGATGGCGTGGGGCACGCGGCCGTCCAGGATGACGGAGGCGTCGACACCCTTTTCCACCGCCTGGATGCAGGTCTCGATCTTGGGGATCATGCCGCCGCTGGCGGTGCCGTCGGCGATCAGGGCCTTGGCCTGCTCCACCGACAGCTCGGGGATCAGGGTCTTGTCCTTGGTCAGCACGCCGGCCACGTCGGTCAGCAGCAGCAGGCGCTTGGCGTTCACGGCGGCGGCCACGGCGCCGGCGGCGGTGTCGGCGTTGATGTTGAACGTCTCGCCATGCGGGCCGAAGCCGATGGGGGCGATCACGGGGATCAGGCCGGCGTCCTGGATACGGCGGATCATGCCCGGGTTGACGTTGAAGGGGTCACCCACGAAGCCCAGGTCCAGCACCCGCTCGATGTTGCTGTCGGGGTCGCGCTTGGTGCGCATGACCTTGCGGGCCTCGATCAGGTTGCCGTCCTTGCCGGACATGCCGATGGCTTGGCCGCCCTGGTCATTGATCAGCTGCACCAGCTGCTTGTTGATGGAGCCGGACAGCACCATCTCGACGATCTCCACCGTTTCCTTGTCGGTGACGCGCAGGCCGTCGATGAACTCGGACTTGATCTTCAGCCGGTCCAGCATCTGGCCGATCTGCGGCCCGCCGCCGTGCACGACGATGGGGTTGATGCCCACCTGCTTCAGCAACACGATGTCGCGGGCGAACATCTCGCCCAGGCGCTCGTCGCCCATGGCGTGGCCGCCATACTTCACGACGAAGGTCTGGCCGGCATAGCGGCGCATGTAGGGCAGCGCTTCCGACAGGGTGGTGGCCTTGCCCAACCAATCCTCACGCGAGGCGGCCAGGGAGGAGGAAGCGGCGGTGGCAGCGGTCATCGGCTCGGGATCCGTGTCACGGGATGGAAGGGCGGTTCGTATCTATACCCGACCCGGCCCCGGGGCAATCCCCCTGTCGGCCGGTGCGGCGATGGTCCCGAGCATAGCGGGGCGGACGCCCCGACGCCTGTTACGGATTCGCTAAAGCCGCCAGGCTGGCCCGCAGTTCCGGCACGCCCTGGCCCGTCTCGCTGCTGGTGAACAGCACCTCGGGATGGGCGGCGGGATGCTTCTTGATCGCGGCCTGGGTGGCGGCGTGCACGTGGTTCAGGGCCTGGCGGGTCAGCTTGTCGGTCTTGGTCAGCACCACCTGGTAGACCACGGCGGCGTTGTCCAGCATGCCCATGACCTCCATGTCGATGGGCTTGAAGCCATGGCGGCTGTCGATCAGCAGGCAGCAGCGGCGCAGGGTCACCCGGCCCTTGAGGTAGGCGCGCACGAACTCGTTCCACGCCTCCACCTTGTCCTTGCTCTCCTTGGCGTAGCCGTAGCCCGGCATGTCCACCAGTGACAGCCGGTCACCCAGGTCGAAGAAGTTCAGTTGCTGCGTCCGGCCTGGGGTGTGGGAGGTGCGGGCCAAGGTCTTGCGGCCGGTCAGGGCGTTCACCAGGCTGGACTTGCCCACGTTGGACCGGCCGGCGAAGGCCACCTCCGGCAGGCCCTGCGGCGGCAGGTTGTCCTTGGCCGAGGCGCCCCACTTGAACTCGCACTCCTTGGCGAACAGCAGGCGCCCCTGCTCCAGCGCCTCGGGCGAGATGGGGGTCAGGGCGGGCAGGGGGGGCAGCTGGATGGCCATGGGCCGGACTCTCTCACTTGCTTGAAATGGCGCGGGGGCATGGAACCTTGTCCCATGCCCCCGGCGGTATGAAAACACCTCTTGCACCAACGACGTGCGGCCACGCCGCATGCCGTTGTAGGACGCGACCGCGTCCGCCGGAGCGAGCACCCCCAGTTAGTGTAACGGGGGGCGGAGCGAGGAAGCCAAGCCGGCGGATACCGGCGCCCGGCGCTTGAGGGCACTCTTTAAGTTGGCTTCACACCCATGCGGCGCATCAGCACGTACTGCTGCGTCACGCTGAACAGGTTGGACCACACATAGTAGATCACCAGGCCGGCGGGCAGGGAGCCCATCATCCAGGTGAAAACCAGGGGCATGGTCATCATCACCTTCTGCTGCGTCGGGTCCATGCCCGGGGTGGGCGTCATCTTCTGCAGCAGGAACATGGTGCAGCCCAGCAGGATGGGCCAGACGCCCAGGTGCAGGAAGGCCGGCGGGGTGAAGGGCAGCAGCCCGAACAGGTTGAACAGGCTGGTCGGATCGGGCGCCGACAGGTCATGGATCCAACCGAAGAAGGGCGCGTGCCGCATTTCGATGGTGACCGACAGCACCTTGTACAGCGACCAGAAGATCGGCATCTGGACCAGGACGGGCAGGCAGCCCGTCATGGGGTTGGCGCCTTCCTTCTTGTACAGCGCCATCATCTCGATGGACGCCTTCTGCTTGTCGTCGCCGGCGCGCTTGCGGATGGCCTCCACCTGCGGCTGCAGCTTCTTCATCTTGGCGGCGCTGCGGAACTGCTTCTGCGCCAGCGGGAACATCAGCGTGCGCAGGCAGATGGTGAACAGCATGATGCCCAGGCCGAAGTTGCCCAGCAGGCGGCCGAAGAAATCCAGCGCCAGCGAGAACGGCATGGTCAGGAACCACAGGTGGCCGAAGTCGATGGCCCGGTTGAACAGCGGGATGTGCTGGTCATCCTGGTAGCTGTCCAGCAGCTTCATCTCCTTGGCCCCGGCGAACAGGCGCTCGGTATCCTCGGTGCTCTGCCCGGCCTCCAGCGTCACCGACGGCTCGGCATAGTCGGTCTGGTAGAGGTCACCCTTCTCCTGGTGGGTGACGTGGGCCGTCAGGCTCTTGGCCTGGTCCGGCACCAGGCTGACCAGCCAGTACTTGTCGGTGATGCCCAGCCAGCCGCCCTTGGTCTCGAAGGACTTGGAGGTCTCGCCGCTGACGTCCTTGTAGCTGATCTCCTTCAGCGTGCCGTCCATCAGGCCGATGGGGCCCTCATGCAGCATGTAGGAACCGACCAGCGTCGGGTGGCTGGCCCGCGCGATGCGGGCGTAAGGGTAGAGGGTGACGGCGGCGGCGCCGTTGTTCGTCACCTTCTGGGTGATGGTGAACATGAAGTTGGCGTCGACCGCCACCTTGCGCTCGAACGTCAGGCCCTGGCCGTTGTCCCAGCGCAGGGTGACCGGGTGGTCCGGCGTCAGTTCCGTCCCGTCGGCCTGCCACTCGGTGGTGGGGCCGGGGACGGTGGCGCCGTTGGCGGTCCAGCCGTATTCCGCGAAATAGGCGCCGGGGGCGCCGCTGGGCGACAGCAGGGTGACGGCCGGGCTGCTCTTGTCCACCGTCTCGCGATAGTCCTGCAGGCTCAAATCGTCGAAGCGGCCGCCGCGCAGGTTCAGGCTGCCGGCCAGGCGCGGGGTGCGGATGGTGACGCGCTGGCCCTCGCTCAGCACGGTGGCGCGGTCACGCAGGGCGTCGGCCACACCGCCGGAGGCCACGGCGCCCGGGGCCCCGGTGGGGGCCGCACCCGGCGCCGCCCCTGGGGTGGTATTGGGCGCCGCCAGGGCCTGCGCCGCTTCCTGCTTGGCCCGCGCCTCCTGCAGGGCCCGCTGGCGCGGCGCCTCGTAGAAATAGTGGAAACCCACCAAGATGGCGGCCGACAGGCCCAAGGCAATGAACAGGTTCTTCTGATCGCTCATGTAATCACTTCCCACACGACCCCGGCCGGCGATGGCGGCAATCTTTGGAAACAGACGGCGGCAGGACCCTAACGGGCCGCGCGGCCCCCGTCCATATGGCAGCAATGGATGTCAGGCGAATGACGCCGCGATGGGGCCGATTCGGATGGGCCGGACGTCATCGGCGGCACCGGATCGAAGCCCCCGCCACCCCAGGGGTGGCAGCGGGCGATGCGGCGGGCGGCCAGCCACGCCCCCTTGATTCCCCCATGCACGGCCAAGGCCTCCAGCGCATAGGCCGAACAGCTGGGCTCGAACCGGCAGCGCGGCCCCAGCAGCGGGGCCAGCAGCAGCCGGTAGGCATGGATGGGAAGGCGAAGAAGGCGGGCCAGCGGGCTCATGACGCGGCGCCGGGGGCGGTGTCCGAAGACGGTCCGGCGGGCGCCGGCGGGGCCGCGGGCATGGCAATAGCCTGGGCGCCCTCGGTCCAGGCGCCCAGCTTTTTCAAGGCCAGGGTCAGGTCAGCCAACAAATCGGCATAGCGCCGCGTCACGGTCTCACCGCGCGCGATCACCACGAAATCATTGTTGGGCTTGCCATGCAGGGCCAGCACCTCGCGCACGGCTGCGCGAAGGCGTCGCCGGGCGCGATTGCGCTTGACGGCGTTGCCGACCTTTTTACTGGCGGTAAAGCCCACGCGCACCAAAACGTCGCCGGCGGCAGGCCGCTGGCGATCGTCGTGGGCACGGGCTTGCAGAATCAGGCCGGGGGTTGCCCATTTACGGCGCGCCCCGGCAACGGCCAGAAACTCCGACCGTTTCAGGAGGCGCCCCACCACGGCTGCGCGCCGGGGCGCCATCTTCGGCCTTAGGCCGACAGACGCTTGCGGCCCTGGGCGCGACGGCGGGCCAGAACCTTGCGACCGCCGGGGGTGGCCATGCGGGCGCGGAAGCCATGGCGGCGGGCACGCACGAGCTTGCTCGGCTGGAACGTACGCTTCACGACGGATACTCCGGATAAAAAACTGGAAAATGGAAGGGCGTTGTATAGTGGCGGCCCGGCGCAGAGTCAATGCGCCTGTTCTTCGTCGAAAGGATGGCCGCATTGCCTGTAGAGAAGGCGTCTCGCCATTATGAAAGCATGGACGCGGCTCGTCCATCACGGACACCTGTCTCTCTGATACGGCGTTTGCTGCCCCTTGGCCTTTTGCTGGCGGGGCTTCTTGTGGTGTTGGCGGCCGGTGGACACCATTGGTTGACGGTGGACGCCCTGGCCAGCCGCCTGCGCGACCTCTCCGATCTGGTTGACCAGCATCCCGCCTGGGCGGCGGCGGCCGTGTTCAGCGTGGCCTTGGGCGTGGCCGCCTTCTCCCTGCCGGCGGCGACGGTGGTCAGCCTGGGGGCCGGATACGCGTTCGGCGCGCCGCTGGGCGCCCTGCTGTCGGTGGCGGGCAGCACCTTGGGCGGAACCTTGGTTTTCCTGGCGTTGCGGCGCGCCGGCGCCGGTGGGCTGGCAGCAAGGCTGCCGGGCTGGCTGAAGCCGATGGCGGGGCAACCCTGGGCGGTCATCCTGGTCCTGCGCCTGCTGCCCGTCATGCCCTTCTCCGCCATCAACGTGCTGGCGGCGGCGATTCGCATGCCCCTGCCCGTCTTCGCGGCCGGCACGGCGCTGGGCGCCTATCCACCCCAGTTCCTGTACGCCCTGCTTGGGTCCCGCCTGCCGGCCCTGCTGGCGGCGGGCGAACGACCGGGCCCGGGGCTGCTGCTGCGGCCGGAAGTGGGCGGCCCCCTGGTGGCACTGGCATTGCTGGCCCTGGCGCCGGTGCTCATCCGCGCCCTCCGTCATCGGTCCTGAGCCTCGCGCACCGCCCGATTCGCTCCTATGTATAAGTAAGGACTCATGGAGGAGAGGGACCGCCCATGGCTTGGGATCCAGCGCAGTATGGTTTGTTCGAGGCGGCCCGTGCCCGGCCCGGGCATGACCTGATCGCCGCACTGCCGCCGTGCAAGCCCGCCACCGTGGTCGATCTGGGCTGTGGGCCCGGCAAGCTGACCATGGCCCTGGCCAGCCGGTGGTCCGGGGCGGAGGTGGCGGGCATCGACAGTTCCCCCGCCATGCTGGGCCGCGCCGCCCTGCTGGACGCACGCGTCGCCTGGGAACTGGGGGATATCCGCCATTGGCGCCCCAAGGCGCCGGTCGATCTGCTGTTCTCCAACGCCGCCCTGCAATGGGTGGAGGGGCATGAGGCGCTGTTCCCCCGGCTGTTCGACGCGGTGGCGCCGGGGGGCGTGATGGCGGTGCAGATGCCGCGCAACTTCGCCTCCCCCTCCCACACGCTGCTGCGGCGGGTGGCGGCGGAGGGGCCGTGGGCGGCGGTATTGGAGGGCCGGCTGAGAGAGGCGCCAGTGCACGATCCCGCCCAGTATTATGACTGGCTGTCCCCGGCCGCCGCCCACGTGAATGTGTGGGAGACGGAATATCTGCACGTGCTGGACGGCCCCGACCCGGTGCTGGAATGGACCCGGGCCACGGCCATGCTGCCGGTCCTGGAAACGCTGACGGGGGCTGAACTGGCCGATTTCACGGAGCGGTACCGCGCGGCGCTGGCCTCCGCCTATCCCCGCCGTCCCGATGGCCGCACCCTGTTCCCCTTCCGCCGGCTGTTCATCGTGGCCACGCGGGCGTGAAATTGACGGCATGCGGGGAAGGACGGACAATGGGCGCGTCGTTTCCCTTTTTCGCGCATGAGGCCCCATGACCGTCCTTGAGGTCGCCGTCTACGCCCTGGTGATGACCGGCGGGAAGAAGCCGTTCTTCTGCGAACAGAAGGACCAGGCGGTGGAATGCACCAATGGCCTGTCGGCGACGGAGGAGAAGGGCGTCATCCACTACGACAACGGCGTGGTGGTGTCGCGGCTGCCGGACGGCAACCTTTCCTTCTCCAACGGCATCACCGCCCATTGGGGGGCCGGCAGCTGGGTGCAGTTCAGCAATGGCGTCAGCATGCGGCGCGTGGCCGGCGGCAACTTCAAGTCCTCCACCGGCATGCTGTGCGAAGCGGGGGGCACGATCAAGGCGTCGTGCCACAAAGAAGAAGATTAAACCACGCTGTCCGGTGCCAGCGCGCAGGGCTCGCCCAGGCCGGTTTCCACCTGTACCGTCGCATGGCTGATGCGGAAGCGCGCCTTCAGGTCGCGGCAGATTTCCGCCAGCAGGCGGTCGCCGTCCGCGTTGTCCGGGCGCACCAGGTGGGCGGTCAGGGCCGTGTCGGTGGTGCTGAGCGCCCAGACGTGCAGGTCGTGCACCTCCGTCACCCCCGGCAGGGCCGCCAGATAGGCGCGCACCGCGGCGATGTCCACACCGGCCGGCACGGCGTTCAGCGCCAAGTTCAGCGATTCGCGCAGCAGCGACCAGGTACCCAGCACGATGACCACGCTGATCACCAGGCTGATGACCGGGTCCAGCCAGCTCCACCCCGTCCATAGGATCAGGGCGCCGGCGATGACCACACCCAGGGTGACCAGGGCGTCAGACGCCAGGTGCAGGAAGGCGCTGCGCAGGTTCAGGTCATGCTGGGAGCCGCGCATGAACAGCAGCGCGGTGCCGCCATTGACCAGGATGCCGCCGGCCGCGACCCACATCATGATGGTGGGTGACGCGGGCTGGGGCTCGGTGAAGCGGCGCAAGGCTTCCCACGCGATACCGCCGGTGACCAGCAGCAGGGCCACGGCGTTGGCCAGGGCCGCCAGGATGGAACTGCCGCCCAGGCCATAGGTATAGCGGCTGGAGGGCTGGCGCCGCGCCAGGATCACCGCCACCCAGCTGGCGGCCAGGCCCAGCACGTCCGACAGGTTGTGCCCCGCGTCCGCCAGCAGCGCCAGCGAGTTGCTGACGAATCCATAGAACGCTTCCGCCCCGACGTAGGCCAGGTTCAGGGCAATGCCGATGGCGAAGGCCGTGCCGGCGTCAGCCGGTGCGGCATGGTGATGCCCGCCCAGGCCATGGCTGTGTCCATGGTGGTCGTGGCCGTGACGATCGTGATCATGGTCGTCATGATCATGGCCGTGATGATCGTGCCCGTGATGATCATGCCCGTTGTCATGCCCGGCACAGCCGTGGGCGTCATGGTCGTGCCCATGATCATGCCCCGCGCCATGGCTGTGGTCATGGCCGTGGGCCGGCGCGGTTGAGGCCGGCGAAGTGCTGGAAAAGTCGTGATCGTGCGGGGCCATGGGCTGCGGGCGTACCGTGGTGGGCTGGGGTGCCAACCATACCGTGGGCGGCGCCGGGGAGCCATGGGCTCGGTGGCCGGTGGGCTTATGCCGCAGGCATCAACCGGCACCGGTGGCCGGCGCCGCGTCAGCCGCGTTCTTGGCCAGGGTCAGCTGGTCCAACCGGGTGCGATAGCCGGCGACGGCCGCCAGCACCTCGTTCATGCGCTTTTCCGCGTCATCCACGCGGCTGGTCAGGCCCATCAGGGAATGGGCGTCCTGGCGCAGCTGCTCCAGCTCATGGGGGGGCAGGGTGTGGCGGGTCTTCAGGATGCCCAGCAGGGTTTCCATGCGGCGGATGTGGTTCGTGGCCTCCACCCGCAAGTCGCCCGGCGGCAGGCGCCGCTCCAGATCCTCCAGTACGGCGGTCACGCGCAGGGCGTGGTCCATGGCGCGCTTCTCCGGCGGTTGGGTCGACAAGCCGGGCAGGGCGAACTCCACCAGGAAGGCGACCTGGAAGCCGTGGCGCACCACCTTCTCGGCGTCGATGACGCGGGCCGCCTGGGCGGTCAGCTCATGGATGTTCACGCGGTCGAACTCGCCCGTGCATTTCAGGCGGGGGGGATTGGGCACGTCGATCAGCTGTATCACCTGGCCCTCGCGGGGGGCCCGCCGCCGGTCGGGGCCGATATAGTCGCTGGTGACGACGAACTTCTTGCGATTCTCCACCAGGTTGACCAGCCGCTCCTGCACCTGCTTGGGCGAGTAGGGCTTCACCAGGATGTCGTCGGCGCCGGAACTGGCGAAGCGGATCAGCATCTGCTGCGTCGGGTTCCAGGTCATGACGATGGCGCCGACGAAGGGGTTCAGCGTCGTCAGGCCGTGGCGGATGGCGTGTATCCAGCGCAGCGCCGCGCCATCCGCCTGGTCGGCGTCCAGGATGACCAGGTCGATGGTGGCGGGGCTGCCGGCGGCCTCCGCCAGGGTGGCGTGATCCGTCACCTTGTCCATGCCCATGCGCGCCAGCATGGCGCGCAGGATGCGCCGTGTGTTCAGGTCGGCGTCAACCAGCAGGGTCTGGATCTTGCTGAGGTCAAGGGACATGAGGCGGACGGCAGGCGCGGGGGACAGTGACGGGCCGCTGGGCGCCGGTCATTCCGACAGCCCAACGACGACACGGAATCATGGCCGCTCGCCCCCAATAATGCAATGAATGCGAGAAGGCCGGCCTGTGAGAAAGGGGGCGCCCCCCGAAAGGATAGCCCCTGCCAGCCCCCCGAACCTGGGTCAGCCGGTGATGCGATCCGCCACCGTCGGGCCGCGCCGGGCGGGGCCCCCGCCCACGGTGTAGGCCGCCGCCAAGGCCGCCACGGCGGCCTCCGCGTCGGCCTCGGTCGCGGCATGGACCTGGGCCAGCGGCCGGCCGCCGGGGCCGACCCGGTCGCCCAGGCCCGCGATGGCGGTGAAGCCCACGCGGTGGTCCACGCCATCCTGTGGCCGGGTGCGGCCGCCGCCCAGCGCCACCACGGCGATGCCCACGGCGCGGGTGTCGATGGCGGTGACGGTGCCGGCCTCGGCGGCATGGATGTCGCGCACCACCGGGGCCGCCGCCAGGTAGGCCTCCGACCGTTCCAGGAAGTCGGCGGGGCCGCCCAGGGCCGCCACCATGCGGCTGAAGCGGTCGGCGGCGCTGCCGTCGGCCAGTGCCCGGTCCACCTTGGCGCGGGCCTCCGTCAGGTCGGTGGCCAGGCCGCCCAGCAGGATCAACTCCGCCGTCAGGTCGCGCGTCACCTCCCACAGCCGGGATTCAGGCGCGTCGCCCTTCAGGATGGCCACGCACTCCGCCACCTCGACCGCGTTGCCGGCGGTGGTGCCCAGCACCTCGTTCATGTCGGTCAGCAGCGACACGGTGGGCAGTCCGGCGCCCCGCGCCACGGTGGCAATGCTGCGGGCCAGCGCTTCCGCCTTGTCATACTGCGCCATGAAGGCGCCGCTGCCGAACTTCACGTCCATGACCAGCCCGTCCAGGCCGGCGGCCAGCTTCTTGGACAGGATGGAGGCGGTGATGAGGTCGATGCTCTCCACCGTCGCGGTCACGTCGCGGATGGAATAGAGGCGGCGGTCGGCCGGGGCCAGGTCGGCTGTGGCGCCGATGACGGCGCAGCCCACCTCCCGCACCACCTGGCGCAACGTCCCCAGGTCCGGCTGCACGACATAGCCGGGAATGCTTTCCATCTTGTCGAAGGTGCCGCCGGTGTGGCCCAGGCCCCGGCCGGACAGCATGGGGACGAAGCCGCCGCAGGCCGCCACCAGAGGCGCCAGCAGCAGGCTGACCTTGTCGCCGACGCCGCCGGTGGAATGCTTGTCCAGGATGGGGCCCGGCAGATCTTGCGAGCGCCATTCCATCACCGTGCCGGACTGGGTCATGGCGCGGGTCAGGGCCACACGCTCCTCCATCTCCAGCCCCTGGAAATAGACCGCCATGGCGAAGGCCGCGGCCTGGCCCTCGGTGACGCGGCCGTCGGTCAGGCCGCGCACGAAATCGGTGATGTCGGCGGCGCTGAGGCGCCCGCCGTCGCGCTTCTGGCGGATGATTTCTTGGGGAAGCATGGGATGGTCCGTTCACGAAGGGGACAGCGGCCAGGGGGGCCGTGAAAGGGGCGATTGGAAGGGCGTCAGTACCCGCTGGTCGCGGCCGGGTGACCTGCATCCTGGCCCAGGGCCGCCAGCAGGGCGTCCAGCAGGCCCGAGGCGCCGAAGCGGAAGGTGGCAGGGCTGGCCCAGTCGGGGCCGCAGATCTTGTCGGCCAAGGCCAGATAATCCCGCGCGCCGTCCAGGTCGCGAATGCCGCCCGACGCCTTGAAGCCCACGCGGCGGGGGCTGTCGGGCTTCAGGCTGTCGCGGCAGGCTTCCAGCATGATGCGGGCGGCGCCCAGGGTGGCCCCGATCTGCACCTTGCCGGTGGAGGTCTTCAGGAAATCGGCGCCGTTGCGCACCGCGATCTCCACCGCCTTTTCAATGAAGACGGGCTTGGCCAGGCTGCCGGTTTCCAGAATCACCTTCATCACGGCGTCGCCCGCCGCCTCCCGCGTGGCGGCCAGCACCTCATCCGGCTGGGGGCTGTTCGGGTAGTGCATGATGCTGTGATAGGGGATGACCACGTCGATCTCGTCCGCGCCATCGGCCAGTGCGGCGGCCGTCTGTTCCGCCACCTTTTCCGGCGACAGGCTGCCGCCGGGGAAATTCACCACCGTGGCGATGCGCACGCCGGTGCCGGCCAGGCGTTCCCGGGCCTGGGGAATGAAGCTGGGCCAGAGGCAGACGGCGGCGACCCGGCCGGCCGGGGTGACGGCGCGCGCGCACAGCGCGTCGGTCGTGGCCTCGTCCTCCTCCTCGTTCAGGCTGGTGAGGTCCAGCAGGGGCAGGGCGCGGCGGGCCAGGTCTTGACCTTCTAGCGACTGGGGATCGGTCATGGCGTCAACAGCTCAACCCGTTAGAAACTGAGGTTATCCGGCCCGAAGGAAAAGGGCAGCAGCTGGTCCATGGTGAAGGTGGCGCGCATCCCCTCCGGCCCCGCGACATGGATCAGGGTGTCGGGGGCGGAAAATTCGCGCAAGCGCTGGCGACAGCCGCCGCACGGCGTGCACAGTCCCGACGCGTCAGCGTTCGGGTCGGCCGGCGCGCCGATGACGACGATTTCCGCGATCCGCTTGGCGCCGCCGGCCACCATGGCGCCGATGGCGCTGGCCTCCGCGCACTGGCCCTGGGGATAGGCCGCGTTCTCCACATTGGCGCCGACGAAGACGGTGCCGTCCGCCGTGCGCAGGGCCGCGCCCACCAGGAAACGGGAATAGGGCGCATGGGCATGCAGGCGTGCGGCGGCGGCGGCCGTGAACAGCGCGGGCGATGCCGGTGTGGGCACAGGGGCGGGCGGAGGTGCGGACATGAGGGGCCTAGGCTCCGAGGGGCGGGTGTTTGGTCCAACGCGGGTGAAGCGGCAAGGGCCGCGCCGCCACACCCAGGACACCGCCACAACCTGACCAAATGGTCAAGTCTTGGGAGTGCCTACCCCATAGGAAATCACAAGGCCCACAAATACGAAAGCGGTCCTTGGGGGACCGCTTTCGGTGGGATCGGTACGGCTGTTCGACTAAGGCGCCGGCCTTCAGCCAGACATCGCGCCTTAGTCGAACAGGGCGTCGATATCCGACTGACTGCTCGGACCGGTTGGCGCGGCGGGCTTGGGCGCCGCCGCCGGTGTGCCGGCGGCGTTGAACAGGGCGTCGATGTTGTCCTGGCTGACGTCGTTCAGGGCCGGGCCGTTCAGCAGATGCGCATCGGGCCGGGTGTCGCCGGGCTTGGTTGGCATCATCGGATCGCCGTTGCCTTCCACCCCCCAGATGCCGATCATCGCCGCCACCCGGTGCTCGATATAGCGCAGGGTGTTCACCACCTTGGTGGTGCGCTGGCCGGTGATGTCCTGGAAGCTGCAAGCCAGCAGGATGGACATGACGTGGTTTTCGATATCGGTGGCGATCTCGATGACGTCGATGTGGCCGGTGCGGGCCAGCCGCTCGGTGGTGGCCTGGATGGCCTCCGCGGCGGACAGGATGTCGCTGGTCGCCCGCTCCGTGGCGGTGACGATGGCGTCCAGTTCCGAGGTGGCGGCCAGGATGCGGCTGTTGGCCGAATCCTTGGGCACCATCTGGGCGATTTCCTGCTTCGTCTGCTCGATATGCGAGGACAGCTGCCGCAGTTCCTGCCGCATCATGTGCATGTGCGGATGCTGGCCGGCGATGGCGATGCTGCCGTCGCCCAGCTGATGGCTCATGGACTGCAGCTTGCCGACCTCGGCCCGCAAGGCGCCCAGCAGATCCCCACCGGCTGCCGCCCCCACGTTCCGCATATGGGCGTCGCGCTTTTCCAGAAAGGCGCGGGTCCGCGGGTCGTTCAGCAGCTCGGCCTCAATGGCGGTGTAATCGGCGGCCGTCAGGGCCGCCGTTTCAACCACACCCGTCTTCTGGCCCATGCGGGGTTACTCCAGCGTGCCGAGGACGCTCTCGATCTTCTTTTTCAGCGTTTCGGCGTTGAACGGCTTCACGATGTAGTTGTTGACGCCGGCTTCCTTGGCGGCAACCACGTTTTCCGTCTTGGACTCGGCAGTGACCATGATGAAGGGCGTGCCCTTCAGGCGGACGTCCGCGCGCACTTCCTTCAGCAGCTGCAGGCCGGTCATGGGCTCCATGTTCCAGTCGGAAATGACCAGCCCGACGTTGGAGCCGCGCAGCTTGCCCAGGGCCTCCGCGCCATCGGCGGCCTCTTCGATCTGGGTGAAGCCGATCTGGGTCAGCAGATTGCGCACGATGCGGCGCATGGTGGCGTAGTCATCGACAACGAGGACGGGGGTGGCAGAGGCCTTGGCCATAGGAACATGTCTCCGGAGGGTACTTGGCGATACGGTGGGCGGGGCCACCGGGGTGTCTATTGATGTGAATCCCGGCAGACCCTAACACGAGTCTGGGTTGTCGCCCATCACCCACCCGTATGGGGAGTGTCGAAGAAGAAGCCCCGCCCTGGCGGTGGGGCAAATGGGGAGGCTTTTGGGTGTATTTGCATATTGCAATGCATTATCAAAAGAACCTATCCCAAGGGCGTGATGCAAGGTGCAGCGACCCGTCGGGTCGCCGGCGTGCGGCGTCTAAGGGTTGGACGGCGTTCCAACCCGGTTCAACCAAACAGTAAAATGAATTCGTTGAATTTTGGTGAACGCCGGTCCGGGAAGGCGCGGCACTTGGCACGGTGGATGCTTACTAACCTGGCATGAACAAACTTGGCGCCGAAGCCGCGCCGAACCGATAGGAACCTCTGCCATGATCCGCCGCATCGCCACCGCCGCCGCCACCGCCGCCCTGGTCTCCAGCGCCCTGTTCGCCGCCCCCGCCTTCGCCGCCGCCGGCACGTCGGGCACCATCCAGCTGAACAGCACGGTCGCCCAGACCTGCACCGTGGCGGTGACCGATGCCGGCGCCACCCTGAACATCCTGTCCGGCTCCAGCAACGTGGCGGTCGGCAGCGTGGTCGAGAACTGCAACGACGGCGCCGGCTATACCATCACCGTCGCCTCGGCCAACAACGGCACCCTGAAGTCCAGCGCCACCGGCGCCCAGGCCATCAGCTACACCACGAGCTATGACGGCACTAGCGGCTCGGGCTCCAGCTTCGCCGTCACCCGCTCCGGCGCCCAGTTCAACAAGACCGCCGCCGTGTCCGTGACCGTCCCGGCCAACGCCCAGGCCATCGCCGGCAGCTACGCCGACACCCTGACCATCACCATCGCCGGCAAGTAAGCCGACCCCTTCTTCGCCGTGGCAAATGGGCGCCCCAGACCGGGGCGCCCTTTCGCGCGTCCGGGCCGGCCCTGGCGAACGGCAAATCCTAATGCATTGATTCGCTTGCGGTCCTTGCCTTCCGCCCACTGCGGAACGCAAGGGTTCCGCCACCGTGTCCGGCGGGCCCGGCCCGTATAAATAAGATATATTAACGTTATCAACACATTAACAAATTGGCCCGGCGCGGCCCCGGTTCTGGCACCCCGTTTGCTGTTATTCCTTCCATCAAGCAAACGGGCAACAAGCCCAGCCGAACCGATAGGAACCACCGTCATGATCCGCTTCGCCGCCGCCGCCCTGATCGCCGCCGCTTCCCTGGCCGCCGCCCCCGCCTTCGCCGCCGCCAGCGCCTCGGGCACCATCCAGCTGAACAGCACCGTCGCCCAGACCTGCACCGTGGCCGTCACCGACGCCGGCGCCCAGTTGAACATCCTCTCCGGCTCCAACGCCGTCACCGTCGGCAGCGTGGTCGAGACCTGCAACGACGGCGCCGGCTACCAGATCAGCGTCACCTCCGCCAACGGCGGCACCCTGAAGTCCAACGCCACCGGCGCCCAGCCCATCAGCTACACCCCCATCTACGACGGCCAGTCCAGCGGCAGCAGCGTCAACGTCGTCCGCTCCTCCGCCCAGTTCAACAAGACCGCCACCGTCGCCGTCACCGTCCCCGCCAACGCACAGGCCATCGCCGGCAGCTACACCGACACCCTGACCATCACCATCCAGGGAAAGTGACGCTTCTTCCCCCAATGCAAAACGGCCCCGCCTGGTCACCCAGGCGGGGCCGTTGCCATTTCGTATCCAGAAGGTCACGCCCCTAAACGCTTGATCTTCTGGCCGGGGTATATTCGGCGGGGGCAGTCGGTTAATCTGGGGAAGCGAGCCGCCGGGGCAGGCGGCATCTGTCCGTTTAGGGGTATGGGGCGTGACTGTGAATGAACGGGGCGCGCGCCCGGCGCGGAACGCGCCGGCCGCCAGAGGGGGCCAAGGCGCCGGCGATGGACGCGCCAAGGGCAGCGGCGTCACCTCGCGCTTCATCGGCACGACGCTGGCGGGGGTGCTGGCCACCATCGTCCTGCTGTGGTTCGTCGTCTCCGCCGGCGGCAGCTGGCATTTCTATTACAATCCCGAGGGCCTGGTCATCGTGCTGGGCGGCGTCGTCTGCGTCGCGCTGCTGGCCTTTCGTGGTGACGAAATTCGCGCCGCCCTGGGCGCCCTGGTCGGCATCGTGCGCGACCGCGACAGCATCCGCGCCGATGTGGCGGAGTTGATGGAGGTCGCCCGTCCTCTTTATGAAAAGCGCATCCAGGCGGCGGATGAGCGGGCCCAGCGCGTGTCCCACCCCTTCCTGCGCCTGGGCCTGCAGATGGTCGTGGATGGCCAGCCGCTGGAGGACCTGCTGCAGGTCATGAACTGGCGCATCCAGAAACAGATGGAGTTGGAGGCCGGGCAGTCGCGCTTTTTCCGCACGCTGGCGACCTTCTCCCCCGCCTTCGGCCTGCTGGGCACACTGGCCGGCATGGTCGGCATGCTGAAGCACCTGGGGGAGGGCGACATCGGTCTGATCGGCGCCAGCATGGCGGTGGCCATGCTGGCCACGCTGTACGGCCTCATCCTGGCCAACCTGGTGTTCAAGCCCATCGCCATCAAGCTGGAGCAACGCACCGGCCGGCGGGTCGCCCTGATGAACGTGCTGCTGGAGGGGGTGGTGCTGACCCATCTCGGCCGCTCCCCCACCCTGATCCAGGACAGCCTGGACCATTACCTGCGCGACGCGCGGGAGGAGGACTGGGGTGGCGCCTAGCGACCAGTCCAGCAGCGGCGCCGGCAATGGTGGTGGCGACCCGCCGCCGCCCAAGCCCCGGCACACCGCCCGCGTCTACGCCTCCGGTGTTCCCGTCCCGCCCCCCGTCATGCCGGGGGCGGCGCACGCTTCGTTCGCGCAACCGTCCACCCCCAAATCGCCGCTACCCAAGCCCCCAGCCCGCCCGGACGTCCGTGCCCGCGGGGGCCGGCTGGCCCATAACCGCACGGTCCCGGGCCGCATGCCCGGCGAGCCGGCCGAGGAGTCGGAGGAGTGGGTCATCAGCTACATGGACATGGTCACGCTGCTGATGATCGTGTTCCTGGGCATGGTGGCCATCCTGGGCATCAATGGCCGGCTGAAGCTGAAGTCCGACAACGACCAGCCGGGCGCCGGTCGCGTGGCGGTCACGGCCGATCCCATCGGGGCGCCCGCCCGGGACATGGCCAAGCATCCGACGGCGGCCTCCACCACCAGCCCCACCTTCCCGCCCGTCCCCTCCTACCCGCCGCAACGCCCGCCCACCGACGCCCTTCCGGAGGCCGGCCCGGCGGAAGAGCCGACGGCGGAGGCCAAGCGCCTGGCCCAGACCCTGGAGGCGCAGGACCTGCCGCCGGACGTGCAGGTCACCCCCCACGGCAGCGGCCTGTCCATTGAGATCAAGGACCGCGTGCTGTTCGCCTCCGGCCGGGCCGATTTGGGGGAGGAAGGGCAGCAGTTGCTGGCCCGCCTGGTCCCCATGCTGCAATCGCTGAAGGGCATGGTCACGGTGGAGGGGCACACCGACAGCAACGCCATCAATACCGCCCGCTTTCCCAGCAATTGGGAATTGTCGGCCGCCCGTGCGGCTGCCGTGGTGCGCATGTTGATCAGCGATGGCGTGCCGGCCAACCGCCTGCGGGCGGTGGGCTATGCCGATACCCGGCCGCATGTGGCGCCACCGGGGGGCAACGCCGACCCCACCGCGCCGGACCATGACCGTGCCGCCGACCGGCGCGTCACCTTGATCGTCGAGACCCGGTAGGGGGCGGCGGCAGCGGCGCGTCGCGCCACTGGCCGGGCGCCAGGTCCTCCAGCGTCCAATCGCCCACCGCCCAGCGCACCAGACGCAGGGTGGGGAAGCCCACGGCCGCCGTCATGCGGCGGACCTGGCGGTTGCGCCCCTCCCTCAGGGTCAGCTCCACCCAGCTGGTGGGGATGGATGCCCGATAGCGGATGGGCGGGTCGCGGGGCCACAGGCCGGCGGGCTCCGCCATCAGCCGCGCGCCGGCGGGCAGGGTGGGCCCGTCCTTCAGCAGGACGCCCCGGCGCAGGGCTTCCAGGGCAGCCTCGTCCGGCACGCCCTCGACCTGCGCCCAGTAGGTCTTGGGCGACTTGTGCTTGGGGTCGGCGATGCGGTGGATCAGGGGGCCATGGTCGCTCAGCACCAGCAGCCCTTCGCTGTCCCGGTCCAGGCGGCCGGCCGGATAGACGCCGGGCACGTCGACATAATCCTTCACCGTCGCCCGAGGTTTGCCCCCATTGGCCCCATCGTCGCTGAACTGCGACAGCACGTCATAGGGCTTGTTGAACAGGATCAGCCGCGGCATCTCAGGCCCGCCGGACCCCGGGGGTCGCCAAAGCATGGACCAGGATGGCGGCGGTGGCGGAAACGTTCAGCGACTGGACCTGGCCGCTGCCGCGCAGGGTGACCAGCTGGTTGCAGGCCTGCAGCGTGGTGGCGGGCAGGCCCACCTCCTCGTTGCCCAGGATCAGGGCGGCGGGCTTGGGCTGGCCGCCCGCCAGGACGGCCGCCGGGTCCGGATGGTCGCCCAGGGCGGTGCCGACGATGCGATAGTGGGCGCGCAGGTGGCGTAGCGTCTGGACGAAGCGCGATGCCTGGTACAGCGTCACATATTCCAGCCCGCCCTCGGCCACGCGATAGGTGGCCTCGGACGGCAAGGCCTGCTCACCATGGTCGGACAGCACCAGGCGGTTGATGCCGAAGAAGGCGCAGGTGCGGACGATGGCGCCCAGATTGTGTGGATTGCCGACGCCGTCCAGGATCATCAGCGGCTCCCCCGCCGCCGCCCATCGCGCCGCCTCGTCCACGTCGAGCGGCAGGACGGGCCGGGGCGGGGCCACCGCCACGACGCCACCATGCAGGGGGGTACCGGCCACCTTCTCCATCTCATCGGCGGGCAGCAGGCGATAGACCTTGCGCGCCTGGGCCAGGGCCGCGCAGTAGGCGCCCACCTTCTCCTTCATGCGGTCGTCGAAGAACAGCCGCTCCACCCGCCCCGGGTCCTGGGCGAACAGGGCGGCCACCGCCGGCAGGCCCAGGACGCGGAAGGTCTTGCGGCGGGCGCTGTCACCGCCGGTGGCTTCAGCCATACCGACGGGCTTGGGCTGGGGGGCGGCCTTGGACGGCCCTTTGGCGCTGCGGGGGTCCGGCATCCCTGGTCCTCGTGACGAATAGCGGTGATGGGGCCGCATGAAGCGCGCGGGTCCTTACGGGGTCAACCGGTTTTGTTTCAACCCAGAAGACGCCCCAGCCGCACGCCCGCGCGATCCAGCAGCGCCGCGAAGGCCGGGCCCGCCAGATAGGCCTGTTCCACCTGGCGGCTGGCCACCACCGGGTCCAGCCCGGCCAGCACCTCGTCAGGAAGGGCGGGATGCACCATGATCAGCGCACGGTCGCGGGCCGGTTCCAGGAACTTGGCCATCAGCGCGGGAAAGTCGCGGCCGGGGGCAAAGTCGTAGACGCCGCGAAAGCCCCGATTGGTGGGGATGCCGCGCCGGGCCGCCGCCGCCGCCAGCCCCCGTGCCAGGGTGGCGATGATCAGGGCCTTCACGCTGTCCACCCCGCGGGCCAGCACGGCCGCGATGGGGTCGGAGCAGTCGCGCACGTAAACGCTGCCGGCCGGATAGCGGCGGGCCACGGCGTCCAGCACCAGAGCCCGGATGCCGGGCAGCAGGTGCACATGCTGGTGCCCGTCGACGTGCGACGGCGGCCGTCCGGCATGAGCCTCGAACAGATCCAACTGGCGGTTGATCTCCGCCTTCAGGTCTGCCTGAACCGCGGCCCCCATCAGGCGGCCGGTCAGGGCGCGGGCCATCAGGCCGCCCACGCCGCCGAAGCGTCCGCCGGGCGCCAGCGCCGGGCAGGGGCCGGCTGGTTCCTGGTCCGTCAGGGTCAGATGCAGGCCGATGTCCGCCTTGTCCGCCACCTCTGCCAGCCAGGCGGCATGCTCCGGCCAGTACGGCGTGGCGGTCATGCAGCTGGTGCCCGACAGCCGCCCCTGGCGAATCAGGGCCAGGATGCCCTGGGACACCCCGGGGGATAGGCCATAGTCGTCGGCATTGACGACGACAACGGGACGACTCTCGCCGGCATTGCCGAGGGGACCCGCGTCGGCATTCGGGATGATGGTCGCGGTCATGGTGCGCGCCCCTCGGCCAGCAGCTTGGGGATTTCGGGGTTCACATCCGCGCCGCTGGGCAGCGGGGCGGACGGGTCGGTGATCCAGGCCAGGATATCCTGCCACACGATCCGGGCCTGAAGGTCCCGCAACATCATGTGCCAGGCCGTGGGATAAAAGGCGATGCGCGGCCCGCCCTGGCTGGGGTCGGGCAGGCGGGCCAGGGCCTTCGTCATGGGTTCACGCGGGATCAGTTGCTCATGCTGCCCGTACATCACCAGCGACGGCACCCTGAAGTCCGGCGCCGCGGCCATGGCGGCATCCATCAGATCGGTCAGGCCCTCCAACGCATCCACGCGGGTCGCCTTCACCACCAGAGGGTCGCGGCCCAGCGCGATCATCATGGGGATGTTGTCCGACGCCTGCACATGGACCAGGCCGCGCGGCGGTGTCAGCGTCAGCCAGGGTACGGTCCAGTTGGCGATGGCCAGCGCCCAGCGCTGATAGAAGGGCATGGTGCCGCGCGACCAGACGGCGGGGGCGGTCAGAATGGCACCCTTGAACCCTGCCGGCAGGGTGTGGCCGGCCAGGGCGGTCATCAGCACGGCCCCGCCCATGCTCTCCCCGGTCAGGAACAGGGGCGTGTCAGGATAGCGGTCGTGCAGGGCCGCCGCCGCGTCCCACATGTCGCGCGCCATGACGTCGCCCCCGGCCCAGACGCCGGGCCGGGGATTGCGGCCGAAGCCCCGCTGGTCATAGGCGTAGGTGGCGACGCCGCGCTCCGCCCACCAGCGGCCGGGCGCGTCATAGGCGTTGGCGTAGTCGTTGAAGCCGTGCAGCGCCAGGATGACGGCGCGCGGGGGGGTGTCAGCGGGCAGCCAGGATTGGGTGGGCAACACGGCGCCGTCGCGCGCCGCGATCCCGGCCTGGGTCAAGTGTGGGGTGACGGCCACCGGCGGCGGCGCCACCCGCGGGGTGGTGGCGCAAGCGGTCACGGACAGCAAAAGAACACAGGCCGCCAGCCAGCGGCGGCGCCGGCGCGGAACTGCTGCGGAATGGATGCCACTCTCAGCCCTCGCCATTGCCGGCGGGGGCGCGGGTCAGCTGAAGGAAGATGTCCTCCAGGTCCGACTCCTTGGTGCTGAGGTCGACGATGGTCAGGCCGGCGGCGGCGATGGCGTTCAGCACCTCCCCCACCTTCACGCGGCTGGGTGGATATTGCACCGTCAGTTGCCGGCCCTTCAGCGCAACCTCGAAGCCGGCCAGGGTGGCGGGCACCTCCGTCAGATCCTGGTCCACCACTGCCACCAGGTCCTTGCGGTCCAGGGTGCGCAGCAGGCGGTCGGTGCTGTCGCAGGCCACCACCTGGCCATGGTTGACGATGGCGATGCTGTCGCACAGCTCCTGCGCCTCTTCCAGGTAATGGGTGGTCAGCACCACGGTGGTGCCGGCGCGATTCAGTTCGCGCACATGGGCCCACAGCGATTGGCGCAGTTCCACGTCCACGCCGGCGGTGGGCTCGTCCAGCACCAGCACCGGCGGGGTGTGCACCATGGCCTTGGCCACCATCAGGCGCCGGCGCATGCCGCCCGACAGGGTGCGGGCATAGGCGTTGGCCTTGTCCTTCAGGCCCACTGCCTCCAGCAGGCGGTCGGTCTGCCGCTCGCGCTTGGGCACACCGTACAGGCCGGCCTGCAGGTCCAGCAGTTCCCGTGGCGTGAAGAAGGGGTCCATGTTCAGTTCCTGGGGCACCACGCCGATGGCGGCGCGGGCGGCCCGCGGGTCCTGGTCGATATCGATGCCCCAGATTTTGGCCGTGCCGCCGCTCTTGGTCACCAGGCCCGCCAGGATGTTGATCATGGTGGACTTGCCGGCGCCATTGGGGCCCAGCAGGCCATAGACCGAGCCGCGCGGGATGGACAGGTCTATGCCCTTCAGCGCCAGCTTGGCCGGCGCCTTGCCACTGGCCTTGTAGGTCTTGGTCAGGCCGCGCAGCTCAATCGCCAGGGCGGGCTGGGCGCCAGGCTCCACCGTCGGGGCGGGTTGGGCGGGGTGGGAATCGGGCGCGCGCGTGTCAGGCATGGGATCGGAACGGTCCATGATGGCGGGGCCGGAAAGCGTGGGGCCCGAAATGAAGGGGAGGCCTAACAAAACCGGATGCAAAAAGGCGTACACCCCGCGGTTGATGGCGGTCAACCACGGCCATCACACCCCCCCCGGCGTGGCGGTACGGATGTGCAAGGGAAGGAAGAGGCATCCCCGGCGCCTCGCCCTTGATCCGCCGGCGCGCTTGGCTATGATCCGGGCGTCGGTGGGACGGCCGTCCCGCCCCCTTGACCTTTATTTCTTACGGAGCGCCCAAGGCCATGCAGCCGATTGAGACGATCTATGTCGACACCCCGTCCGTCGGGTGTGATGGCGGGGGCGGTGCGCTGGGCCATCCGCTGGTCTACCTGACCATGGAAAAGAACGGCGAGATCGACTGCCCCTATTGCGGCCGCCATTTCGTCCTGTCCGAGGCCGGCAAGGCCAAGGGCGGCCACGGCCACTGACGCCGGGCACGCCATACCACGTGCCAGGGTGGGGCAATCGGTCACCCCCTGGCGCGGGCACCCTATTCTTCCGCATCGGTGGCGGGCCCCAACTCGCCACGATATACCATTGCCGGTGTGTTTGCCGGTCGCGCTCCGCTATCATTGGGGGCAGGCCCGTCCTCAACGGCATCCGATGGTCTCCTCCCCCTCCCAGCCCAACCCTACCCACCTGCCGCTGGTCAAGCTGCCTTTCGTCGGTTTGCGCCGGGACGGGGCCTTGGGTTATTGGGTGATGCCCCAGGACGGCGATGTCGCCGTCGGGGCCGCCGCCGTGGGCCTGGGGCGGACCTACGCCGCCTGGTTCCTGCTGTATGCCGAGATCAATGGCCGGGCGGCCGCGCGCGCCCTGATGGATAGCATCGAGCGTGAGATGCCGTCCCGTTATCCCGCCGTCGATCGTGCCTTCCTCCGCGAAATCGCCAGCCAGGGCTTCTCACAAAGCGCTGCGTGAGATCGTTCAGAATGCTCCCGTATAGGTTGCTTCTGGCCTTGTCGGGGTTTAGGGTCCCATAATAACCGTCTATGAACGGACCGGCGTGATGGACTTGGCGGTATGGTCTGGCGGTAAGGCGCGACAATTTGTGGAAAATTGTCGCTAATGTTAGGCTTACCAGGAACGCCGAAAGGATCACCGCGGTCGTGCTTGAAGAATTCAGCATCAGCCTGTTCGTGATCGCGCTCCTCGGCGCGATCGGCATGGTCGCCATGGTGCTGTTTCGCCAGACCTTGCTCTACGCCACCCGCAACGCCGTGGCGGAGTTGGAGGGCCGGGTGTCCAAGGCGCGCACCGCCATGGACCAGGCCGCCAAGGCCCATGACCAGAACCTGGCCCGGGGCCGGGATTTGGCGGAGGAGCGGCGCATGATTCAGAACCAACTGGCGGAAACGCATCGCCGCCTGCTGACCGCCCAGTCCGACAATTTCGAGGTGATCCACGAGGTGGGGGAGGCGGGCGCCAGCCGCCGGCTCTACACCGGCAGCTTGGCCCTGGGGCCGACCCTGACCATCAACCAGACGGCCACCACGCACAGCCATTTGCGCGGATGCCCGCATCTGGTCGAGGTGTGGGCCGACAATCAGGCGGAGGCCCTGCGCCTGGCCCGCCAGGCCTTTCCAGAGGCGGCGGGCTTCACCCTGTCCATGCTGCAGGCGCGTGATTCGGCACCCCAGCAGCTGGTGGCCTCCTGATGTCGGCCGCGCTGCTCGCCAATATCGGGCTGATCGTCCTGTTGATGTATTCGCTCATCCAGTTCACGCTGACCGCCCGCAGCATTGAGGAGGACCGCCGGACGCGGGAGCGCCGGCTGGGCCGTCTGGAGGAGGAATTGGGTCACGCCACCGCCGCCGCCAATGACGCCAAGGCCACGGCCGAGGGCAGCGCCCGCGAGGCCGCCGCCCTGGAAGAAGCGGTGGCGGAACTGCGCGCCGTGCGTGCGGAGGCTGACGCCAAGCTGCGTGAATTGCAGTCTGCCCCCCGCCGCCGCCTGATCGTGCCGGACAAGGCGGTACTGGTGCATGGCCGCCTGTGGGAGGTGACCGTGGTCCCCGTGGCCGGAACGGCCGCCAACGGGGCCGAGGCGGAGACCCCCGCCGGCGATAACGGCGCCCGGGTCTATCTGCTGGGCGCCACCACCGATCGCGATGCCCGTTTCCGGGCGGAACAGCGCTTTCCCACCGGCCTGGGCTATCGCGTCCAGAAGGTGGAACGCTTCAAGCGGGGGTAAGGCCCCATGTCCGCACCCTCCGACGACGATGCGGCTGACTTCGTCATTCCCGCCACTGTGCCGCCCTTCTTTGGCCGGCCCGGCATGGAGCGCGCCCTGCTGCTGGCGCGTGGTGTGCGCCGCATGCTGGTCCACCGCGGCATGCGCTCCATGCTGGAGGTGCCGCTGGCCAACAACCGCCGCGCCGACATCCTGGCCCTGGCCGGCGACGGCACCGTCACCATCGTCGAGATCAAAAGCTCCGTCGCCGATTTCCGCGCCGACCACAAATGGGGTGATTACCTGGAGTTCTGCGACCGTTTCTATTTCGCCGTGGGCGAGGACTTTCCCCAGGAACTGATCCCCGAGGAATGCGGCCTGATCGTTGCCGATGGCTATGGCGCGGAAATCCTGCGCGAGGGGCCCGAGGTCAAACTGAACGCCGCGCGGCGCAAGACCCTGTTGCTGCGCGTGGCCATGCAGGCCTTCCAGCGCCTGCACCAGGTGGAAGATCCCCGGCCGACGGCGCTGTGATACGCGCCGATACTCAAAGAAAAAAGCCGGCCAGGTTACCCCGGCCGGCCTTTCCGTCATGGATGATACGGTGCCTCAGGCCCGGTTCATGCGGCTGTCCACCAGGTCGGTGACGACCGTGGGATCGGCTAGGGTGGACGTGTCGCCCAGCGCCTCATGCTCGTTGGCGGCGATCTTGCGCAGGATGCGGCGCATGATCTTGCCGGAGCGGGTCTTGGGCAGGCCCGGCGCCCATTGGATCAGGTCGGGCGTGGCGATGGGCCCGATCTCCTTGCGCACCCATGCCACCAACTCTTTGCGCAACTCCTCCGAAGGCGTTTCGCCGGCGTTCAGGGTGACGTAGGCGTAGATGCCCTGGCCCTTGATGTCGTGCGGGTAGCCGACGACGGCGGCCTCGGCCACCTTGGGGTGGGCGACCAGCGCGCTTTCCACCTCGGCCGTGCCCAGGCGGTGGCCGGAAACGTTGATGACGTCGTCCACACGGCCGGTGATCCAGTAATAGCCGTCCTCGTCCCGGCGGCAGCCGTCGCCGGTGAAATACTTGCCGGCGAAGGTGGAGAAATAGGTCTGCTTGAAGCGCTCGTGGTCGCCGAACACGGTGCGCATCTGGCCGGGCCAGCTGTCGGCGATGCAGAGATTGCCCTCGGTGGCGCCTTCCAGCAGATGGCCCTCATTGTCGACGATGACCGGCTTCACGCCGAAGAACGGGCGGGTGGCCGAGCCTGGCTTCGTGGCGGTGGCGCCGGGCAGCGGGGTGATCAGGATGCCGCCGGTTTCCGTCTGCCACCAGGTGTCGACGATGGGGCAGCGCTCATCCCCCACCACGGAGTGGTACCACAGCCAGGCCTCGGGGTTGATGGGTTCCCCCACCGAACCCAGCAGGCGCAGGCTCTTGCGGCTATGGCGCTTCACCGGCCCCTCGCCCTCGCGCATCAGGGCGCGGATGGCGGTTGGGGCGGTGTAGAAGATGTTGACCTTGTGCTTGTCGATGACCTCCCAGAAGCGCCCGCTGTCCGGATAGTTGGGCACGCCCTCGAACATCAGGGTCACGGCGCCGTTGGCCAGCGGCCCGTACAGGATGTAGCTGTGGCCGGTGACCCAGCCTACGTCGGCCGTGCACCAGTAGACATCGCCCTCGTGGTAGTCGAAGACGTACTGGTGCGTCATGCTGGCATAGACCAGATAGCCGCCGGTGGTGTGCAGCACGCCCTTGGGCTTCCCGGTGGAACCGGAGGTGTAGAGGATGAACAGCGGATCTTCCGCGTTCATCGGTTCCGGCGGGCAATCGGGGGAGGCGGCGGCCACCGCCTCGTGATACCAGATGTCCCGGCCTTCGACCCAGTTCACGGCCCCGCCGGTGCGGCGCACGACGATGACCGTGTCCACGCTGGGGCAGGACTTCAGGGCCTGGTCGGCGTTGACCTTCAGGCCCACCTTGCGGCCGCCGCGCAGGCCCTCGTCGGCGGTGATGACGACGCTGCTGCCGCAGTCCTGCACCCGGTCCTTCAGGCTGTCGGGGGAGAAGCCGCCGAACACCACGGAATGGACGGCGCCGATGCGGGCGCAGGCCAGCATGGCGTAGGCCGCCTCCGGGATCATGGGCAGGTAGATGGTGACGCGGTCACCCTTCTTAACGCCGCGCGCCTTCAGCACATTGGCCAGGCGGGTGACGTTGTCGTACAGCTCGGAATAGGTGATGTGCTTGTGTTCGGATGGGCTGTCGCCCTCCCACAGGATGGCGGTCTGGTCGGCGCGCGCGGGCAGGTGGCGATCCACACAGTTGGCGCAGGCGTTCAGCACGCCGTCCTCATACCAGCGGATGGACACATCGCCGGTGAAGCTGGTGTTCTTCACCTTGGTGTAGGGCTGAATCCAGTCCAGCCGGCGGCCATGCTCGCCCCAGAACCCGTCCGGATCACTGATCGAGCGGTCATACATCTGCTGGTATTTCGTCGCGTCGACCCAGGCGTCTGCCGCCACCGCGTCGGGAACGGGGAACAGGGTGTTGTTGCTCATGGGACCTTGGTTTCCTTCCCTGATGTGTTGTCGCCTGCCGGGGCTTCGCGGGCCCACTCCCTCGCGGGGTATACCCCTTCCGAAGCCGCCATCCCTGTCCGGCTTGCCCCCTCCACATCGGGGGGCGCTGGCCGGCATCGTCTAGTTCATGCCCGGCGGCGATGGCCATCGCTTACCGGCCCGAGTATCCCTCTTGCCCCCGCATTCCACAAGCGCCAGGCCGTTGCGGCCGCTGGTAAATTTCGCGTCAGCCCTGGGGGTTCGCCTTGTTTTTTCCGGCGGAGTCGTGGCATGGGAAACCATCGACGGCGATGGGGCCATGACATAGATCACCCCGCCAACCGTTCAGGGCGGTGCCCAAGGGGGCTCCTGGAGGTTGCGGAGTGATCGGGTGATTTCCCCACCCCCTCTCCATTGGCGTCGCTGCCGCGCGTGTTCATTTTGTGTTATTGATAAGGCTGTTATTGTCATCGGCGGCCGCCCCTGCGACGGCGCCCGTAGCTCCGCGGATAGGACGACCATGACGACCGGTGTTGGGGACAACGGTGCAGGACAGGACGCCACGGACCTGATCGGCCGCTTGAGCCAGATCAGTAGCCGAACCAGCCTGATGGCCATCGATAGCGTGCTGCGCGCGCTCTCGCACCCGGCCGTGGCGCGCGCGACCTCCGGCTTGGCCACGGGGGAGGGGCGGGCCGCCTCGTCCGCCGCCGTCGCCAATGACGCCGCCGACGTCCTATCCACACCCACCGTCGCCGATGTCGCCCGCGAGGTGGGGGTGATCGCCCGCCGCATGGTCACGACGACCGAGGATTTCGCCGCCACCATGAAGACCCGGTCGGCCTGACGCTTCCCGTAACGACTTGTCGGCGCCGCCGTACGCGCTCAAGCGGCGGCGATGTCCAGGTACAGCGCGCCATCCTTGACCCGGACGGCTACTGGTGTCAGGCCACGGCCGGCGCAGGGGCCGCGCAGGCACAGGCCGTCATCCACCCGGAACAGGGCGCCGTGGGTGGCGCACTGAAGATGCTGGCCATCGGCGCTCATGAATTGATCGGGCGTCCAGTCCAGGGTGGTGCCGACATGGGGGCAGCGGTTGTGATACGCGAACACCGCGCCGCCGCGCCGGGCAACCAGGATTTCCTGGCGGTCGGCGCCGCTGCCCCAATTGATTCCCTTAGCTTGGCCGTCGGGGATGTCGTCCAGGCGACACAGGGGAGAGGGAACAGCGTCAGGCATCGACGCCCATGCGCTGGCAGGCGTTTTTCCATTCCGCCTCCGTGATGGGGCAGACGGACAGGCGCGACTGGCGCACCAGGGCCATGCTGGACAATTCGGGGTCGGCCTTGATGTTCTTCAGGGTCAGGGGCGTCTTCACCGGCGTCACCGGCTTCAGGTCCACCATGACGAAGCGGCCGCTTTCATCCGACGGGTCGGGATAGGCCTCGCGGACCACCTCGGCGATGCCCACGATCTCCAGCCCCTCGTTGGAATGATAGAAGAAGGCGCGGTCACCCACCTTCATGGCCTTCAGGTTGTTGGCGGCCTGGTAATTGCGCACGCCATCCCAATGGGTGCGGCCGTCGGCCACGAACTTGTCCCAGGAATATTTGAAGGGTTCCGACTTCACCAGCCAGTAGGACATGTTTGGTTCCTTGTTCCCTCAGGCGCCGGGCGCGGCCATCCGGCCGCTTGGCTTATCCTCGATTTCCAGTCCGCTACGCTCCCCGTAAATCTCAGGCCCTCCTTTATGTGAAAAGGGGGTCGCATCCTAAGAAAAGCGGGGGTGGGCTGGTGATGGCGCTGGTCAGGCCTTTGGGTAAACGACGCGGAAGGGCTGGATCGTTACGGAAGCGAAAAGGCCGGCTTCGGCATAGGGGTCGGCGGCGGCGAAGGCCTGGGCGTCGGCCTCATCCGGGAAATCCACGACCAGCAGGCTGCCCGTGGGCTTGCCCTCGGCGTCCAGCAGGGGGCCGGCCACGACGATGTGGTCCACCTGACCGTCCAGGTACTCCAAATGCCGCGGGCGGGTGGCCAGGCGCAGATCCAGGTGGCCGGGCTTATCGGTGCAGGTGATGGCGAAATGCATGGGGATGGCTCTCCGGGAAGGCTTAGGCGCCCTCGGGTTTGAGGGGGCGGGACAGCAGGGATTGGATGGTGGCGTTGACGTCGGCGCCATGGTTCAGGATGGCGTCCACCGCCTGGCAGATGGGCATGTCCACCTGGCAGCGGGCGGCCAAGCGCACCACGGCTTCCGCCGTGTAGACGCCCTCCGCCACGGAGGTGCGGCCGGCCAGGATGGTGGCCAGCGGCTGGCCCTGACCCAGGGCGTGGCCCAACGACATGTTGCGGGATTGCAGGCTGCCGCAGGTCAGCGTCAGGTCGCCCAGGCCGGACAGGCCCATGAAGGTTTCCGGCTTGGCGCCCAGTGACTGGCCTAGGCGGGCGATCTCTGCCAGGCCGCGGGTGATCAGGGCGGCGCGGGCGTTGTCGCCCAAGGCGCGGCCGGCGACGATGCCGCAGGCGATGGCCAGCACGTTCTTCACCGCGCCGCCGATCTCCGCCCCCACCAGGTCATCGCTGGCATAGGGGCGGAAGGTCAGGCTGCCCAGGGCCTGGGCCAGACGCTGGCTGACCTGTGGGTCCCGGCAGGCCAGGGTCACGGCCGTGGGCAGGCCGCGCGCCACTTCGGCGGCGAAGGTGGGGCCGGACAGCACGGCCAAGGGGGTGTCGGGCAACTCGCCGGCCGCCACCTCGGTCATCAGGCTGCCGGTGGCGATCTCGATGCCCTTGGCGCACAGCACGACGGGGGTGCCGGCGGCCAGCAGGGGTTTCAGTCGGGATGTGGTGGCGCGGATGTGCTGCGCCGGGGTGACCAGCAGCACGGCGTCGGCCTGGGCGGCCTCCGCCAGGTCGGCGGTGGCGCGGATGTCATGGTCCAGGGGCACGCCGGGCAGGAAAGGGGTGTTCTCATGCCGGCCGTTGATGGCGGTCACCACCTCGGCCTCACGCGCCCACAGCACCACGTCGCGCCCGGCCCGGCGGGCGGCCATGGCCAAGGCCGTGCCCCAGGCACCCGCGCCGATGACACCGATGCGCTGCATTTCGTCCCCTTCCGAACCGGTAAGCGTCTGCCGGCTTTGGCTTACCCCGGATGGGCCCCGGTTCGCAACGGTCGCCGCAAGGGGCCGGTGGCGGCGGGCGGGGGCCGATGCTACCGTGGCGTCAGCCGACCGGTGGGGTAACCGGCGGATGAATCAGGGATATGGCTTCACATAAGGGGATGCCGAAAATGGCTGTTGGTCGTCTGTCGACGGCGCGTCGCCGCGCCGCCCGTTCCTTTGCCTTGCTGGCCGGCTGCGCGCTGGTCTCCCTCTCGGGCCCGGTTGCCGCCCAGGCTCCAGACGTGCCGCCCAAGCCGGTGGTCCTGCACTGCCCGGCGCTGCTGGATTCGGTGGCGGGTAAGATGCTGGGGGCGACCAGCGTGGTCATCCAGGGTGAGCGGGTGGTGGAGGTGGTGCCCGGCACCGTCACCCGCCCCGATGCCGATGTGGTGGACCTGGCAGGGGAAACCTGCCTGCCCGGCCTGATCGACGCCCATGTCCACATCAGCAGCGAGTTCTCGCCCACGGTCTACAGCGACATGCTGCACTTCAACCTGGCCGACTGGGTGGTGCGCAGCACGGTATGGGCGAAGCGGACCCTGCTGGGCGGCTTCACCACCGTGCGCAACCTGGGCGACAGCCATTATGAGACGGTGGCCCTGCGCGACCAGATCAACAAGGGCTGGGTCCCCGGCCCGCGCATCCTGACGGCCGGGCCCGCCATCGGCTCCACCGGCGGCCATGCCGACGACGGCGACGGCCTGCGCATGGATCTGCAGCCCGACGTGGGCGCGCATGACAGCATCATCAACGGCACGGCCGACGCCTGGAAGGCGGTGCGCGAGCACTACAAGCAGAATGTCGACACCATCAAGATCATGACCACCGGCGGCGTGCTGGACCTGTCGGGCAGCGTCGACAACAGCCAGTTGACGGAGGAGGAGACCAAGGCCCTGGTCACGGCGGCGCACGAGTATGGCTACATCGTCGGCGTCCACGCCCACGGGGCGGAGGGCATCCGCCGCGCCGTCGTCGCCGGCGCCGACAGCATCGAGCACGGCACCTTCATGGACGCCCAGGACATGAAGCTGATGAAGGAGCACGGCACCTATTACGTGCCCACCCTCTACACCGGCACCTATGTGACCGAGAAGGCCAAGGGCAACCCCCACGCCTATCCGCCGGCGGTGCAGGCCAAGGCCCTGCTGGTGGGGCCGCAGCTGATGAAGACGGTGGGCGACGCCTACAAGGCGGGGGTGAAGTTCGCCTATGGCACCGATGCCGGGGTCTACCCGCATGGTGAGAACTGGAAGGATTTCCCCCTGCTGGTCCAGGTGGGCATGCCGGCGATCTACACCCTGCAGATGGCGACCATCAACGCCGCCACCCTGCTGAAGAAGGACAAGGACATCGGCAGCGTCGCCGCCGGCAAGTACGCCGACATCGTCGCCGTCCCCGGCGACCCGACCAAGGACATCACCCTGATGGGCAAGGTCGACTTCGTGATGAAGGGTGGCGTCGTCTTCAAGAAAGGCGGTGCCGAGCAGGTATTCACCAGCACGGCGCATTGAGCGAGGCGGCCCCCGGCCGGCGGTGGCCGGGGGCACCTGCCTAGAGGCTTCGAAGCGGACTACGAAAAGGCCCAGGCCGACATTGAGCGCTTCTTTGACAACGAGCCGGCCCCAGGCACAGCGGAGGCTGGCGACTTTGATTTGATCGCCTTGGACATCGCCGATTATGAGGCCAAGCATTGGCCTATCGAGGTCCTCGACCCGGGCGATGCCATTTCGCCCAAGCAATAGCGCCGGCTGACGCGGCGCTTACGCCTTAACCCCCGCGAACTTCATCGGCTTCGCGGTCGGGTCCAGCGGCCAGCGGGGGCGGGGGGCGAAGTCCAGGCCGTCGGTCTGGCCCAGGCGGAAGCGCTCCAGCCCCGCCCAGGCGATCATGGCGGCGTTGTCGGTGCACAGCGCCAGGGGCGGGGCGGTGAAGGTCAGGCCGCGCTTGGCCGCCAGCTTGGCCAACTGCTCGCGCAGATATTTGTTGGCCGCCACCCCACCAGCGACCACCAGGTGTTTGCCGGTAGGGTGGCGCCCCTTGAAAGCCTTGATGGCGCGGTCGCAGCGGTCCAGCAGCGACTGCCCTACGGCATGGTGGAAGGCGGCGGCGAGATCCGCCACGTCCGCCTCGGTCGGCGTGCCCAGCTGCTCCACATGCCGGCGCACCGCGGTCTTGAGGCCGGAGAAGGAGAAGTCGCAGTCCGGCCGCCCCTTCATCGGGGCCGGCAGGTCGAAGCGGCTGGGGTTGGTGGCCTTCTGTGCGGCCTTCTCCAGCAACGGGCCGCCGGGATAGCCCAGGCCCAGCAGCTTGGCCGTCTTGTCGAAGGCCTCGCCCACCGCGTCGTCGATGGTGGTGCCCAGGCGGCGGTATTGGCCCACGCCCTCCACCTCCAGCAACTGGCAATGCCCGCCCGACACCAGCAACAGCAGATAAGGGAAGGGCACGTCGTTGGTCAGGCGCGCCGTCAGGGCGTGGCCTTCGAGGTGGTTGACGGCGACGAAGGGCAGGCCGCGCGCGGCCGCCATGGCCTTGGCCGTCATGACGCCGACGATCACCCCGCCGATCAGGCCGGGTCCGCCGGTGGCGGCGATGGCATCCACCTGGCCCAGATCCAGGTGCGCCTCATCCAGGGCCTGGCGGATCAGGCCGTCCAGGTAATGCAGGTGGGCGCGGGCGGCCACCTCCGGCACCACGCCGCCATAGGGGCGGTGCTCATCCAGCTGCGACAGCACGACGTTGGCGCGGATGGCGCGCGTATCGTCGACGATGGCGCAGGCGGTCTCATCACAACTGGTCTCGATACCCAGGACGATCATGACGTAAAACCTTCGGGGCCGATCCGGTGTCCACCGGATTTAAGCCATATCAAATCGGCACGATTTGCGCCGTTGTCACCGACCGGGGCCTTTCCCGCAACCGCAAAGGGCGATAGACAGGCAAGCATGACGACCGCGACGCCCTCCCATACCCCGCAGGCCCCCCTCCGCATAGGAACGCGGGGCAGCCCGCTCGCCCTAGCCCAGGCGCATGAGACGCGCGACCGGCTGGGAGCGGCCCACCCGCACCTGGCGGCGCCCGGTGTCATCGAAATCGTTGTCATCAAGACGACGGGCGACCGCATCCTGGACCGCACCCTGGCGGAGGCCGGTGGCAAGGGCCTGTTCACCAAGGAGATCGAGGACGCCCTGCTGGCGGGGGAGATCGACCTGGCCGTCCATTCGATGAAGGACGTGCCCACGGTGCTGCCGGCGGGGCTGGACATCACCTGCCTGCTGCCGCGCGAGGACCCGCGCGACGCCTGGTTCAGCCGCGACGGCGCCACCCTGCTGCAGTTGCCGGCCGGCGCCGTCGTCGGTACCGCCAGCCTGCGCCGCCAGGCGCAGGTGCTGGCCCGCCGCCCCGATCTGACCGTGGTGCCCCTGCGCGGCAATGTGCAGACCCGCCTGCGCAAGCTGGCCGAGGGCGAGGTGGACGCCACCCTGCTGGCCATGGCCGGCCTGCGCCGCCTAAACCTGGAGGGGCACGCGACCGCGGTGCTGGAGGCGGACCTCATGCTGCCCGCCGTGGCCCAGGGCGCCATCGGCATCGAGACGCGCGTCGCCGACACTGTGACCAACGGTCTGCTGGCCCCTCTGAACTGTGCTGAAACCGCCCTGCGCGTGACGGCGGAGCGCGGCGTGCTGTCCGCCCTGGACGGGTCCTGCCGCACCCCCATCGCCGCGCTGGCCCGCGTGGTGGGGGAGGGGGCGCTGGAACTGGACGCCATGGCCCTCAGCCCGGACGGCCGCACCATCGTCACCACCAGCCGCCGTTTCCTCGCCACCGACGCGCTGGCCGCCGGCCTGGACGCGGGCGCGGAGTTGAAGGGCCGGTTGCCGCCTGGCATCTTCACCGTCTCCTGACCACGATAGCGGACGGCACCCATGGCCACCGTCCTGATCACCCGTCCCCAGCCGGAGGCCGACCGCACGGCGGCGGCCGTGGCGGCGCTGGGCCACCAGGTCCTGGTTGATCCGCTGCTGAAGGTGGACTGGCTGGACGGGGCCCTGCCGCCGGCGGATGCGGTGCGCGCCGTCCTGATCACCAGCGCCAACGGTGTACGGGCCCTGGCCCGCCTGAACGCGCCCCGTACGTGGCCGTTGTACGCCGTGGGCGACCGCACCGCCGACGTGGCGCGGGGGCTGGGCTTCACCACCGTGCGCTCCGCCGCCGGCGATGCCGATGCCCTGGTGCGCTTGGTGGCGGATGAGGTGCCGGTGAGCGAGGGCCTGCTGCTGCACGCGGCCGGGGCCGATGTGGCGGGCGACCCGGCCGGTGATTTGGCGGCCCAGGGCTATGCCACACGGCGCCTGGCCCTATACCGCACCGTGGCCGCCGATGCCCTGTTGCCGGAGGTGCGCGATGCCTTGGCGGCGGGGTCCATCACCCATGTGCTGCTTTTTTCTCCCCGGTCGGCGCGTACGTTTGTTAACCTTGCGGTACAGGGCGGCGCCGATCTGGCCGCCGTCTCAGCCCTGTGCCTCAGCCCGGCGGTGGCGGGCGCCCTGGAGCGGGATGATCACGACGGGGTGCATTCCTTCCGCCCCGGGGTTTTCCGCCATGTGGCCGTGGCCGCCCATCCCAACCAGGCGGCCTTGCTCGACCTGCTGGGGCGCGGGCCCGGGGCCTGACCGGCCGCCGGCAGGGTCCGCGTTGACAGGGTACGCTTTGAAGGATGAAAGGATCGCCGTATGAGCGGTGAAGGTTCGGACGCGACGTCCCCCCAAACCGGCCTGGTGCCTGCTGGCCTGGGCCAGGCGGGCGCCAACCCGCAGGTGGACGCCATCGTCGAACGGTTCGGCGGCATCCGTCCCATGGCGGCCAAGCTGGGCATCCCGGTGACCACGGTCCAGGGCTGGAAAAAGCGTGGGCACATCCCGCCCAACCGCCGCGCCGACCTGGAGGCGGCGGCCACGCGCCTGGGCATCCCCCTGACCGCCGCCGAACTGGACGCGGTGATGGGCGCGCCCGAGGTTCCCGCCGCGCCGGCCGCCCCCGCTGTCATCGCCCTGCCCGGCGCTGTTGAACCCCGTGCCGAAGGGCATGCCGTGCCGTCGCCGGCCCCCTCCCTCCCGGAGGCGCCAAAGCCGCAACCGGAAAGGCCGGAGCCCCCCAGGCTGGAAGCCTTCCGGGCGGAGCCGCCGAGGGCCAGCGCCTCCACCAGTTCGCCGGCTGACTCGCCTAGGCCTGACTCTTCCAGGACGGAGACGCCGCGCATGGAGATTCCCAAGGCCGACGCCATCCGCCGCGATCCACCGCGCCCCGCCGCGCCACCGCCCCGCCGGGGCGGCGGCGCCGTGTCGGCCCTGGCGCTGTTGCTGTCCCTGGGCGCGCTGGGTGCCGGGGGCTGGTCGTTGTACCGGTCAGGCAGCCTCGATCCCTGGTTGGTCCGGGCCGGACTGGCGCCTGGGGCGTCCGCCTCGGCTGCCCTGCCTACCCCGTCGGCGGAGCAGGCGGGGGTGGAGGCGACGCTGGCCGAGATGGCCCGCCGCCTGAGCGCCGCCGCCCAGCACCAACAGGCGCTGGAGCAGGAGGTGGCCGACCTCAAGGCCAAGCTGGCCGCAGCACCGGCTTCCCCAGAGGCGCCGTCCGCCGATGGCGCGCCCGCCTCGGCGGCGCCCGACCCGGCCTTGGCCGCGCGGCTGGAACAGATGACCGACCAGTTCAACCGCCTGACCGAACGGCAGCGCGCGCTGGAGCAGGCGCTGGCCCAGTCGGCGCAGCAGCGGGAGGAGCTGTCAGGACGCTTGGCCGCCCAAACCGCCGCCGCCGGCCGTGGGCAGGCCCTGCTGGTGGCCACCAACCAGTTGCAGGCGGCCCTCATGTCTGGCCGGCCTTATGGCGTTGAGTTGTCGGCCGTGCGCGGCTTGGCGCCGGAGGATGACACCCTGCGCCAGGCGCTGGACCGGCTGGCGCAAAGCCAGGCCACCGGCCTGGCCGGCCCCGTCGCCCTGCGTGAAGGCTTCGACCGCGCCGCCGCCGCCGCTCAGCGCGCCGCCCAGGTGCCGGAGGGGGCGGATTGGCTGGAAACCCTCTGGGGCCGGCTCAAGGCCCTGGTCACCATTCGCCGCAAGGATGGCCGCCTGGAGGGCAACGCCCCCGACGCCGTCGTGTCGCGTGCCGGCGCCGCCCTGGACCGGGGCGATATCGGCACGGCGGTGGCGGAGATGTCGGCCCTGTCCGGTCCGCCGGCCGCCGCGCCCGAGGTCCAGGCCTGGCTGCGGGATGCCCAGGCGCGGCTGAGCGCCGACGAGGCCATGGCCCGGCTATCGCGCCGCGCCGTCAGCGATGTGCAGGCCGGCCTGCCGGCCCCCAAGGCCAAGCCGGCCGAAAGCGCGCCCGCCGAGCCGTCGCCCACCCCGTCGGAGTCCGGCAAGGGTGAGACGCCCCAGCCGGAGCAGCCGAAGCCACCCGAGGATGCGGCTCAACCGCCCGCCTCTCAACCCCCCAGTGGCCAACAGCCGGCTGAAGGGGGTCACCCATGAGGCGGACCCTCTGGTTCCTGCTGCGCCTGGGCCTGGTGGTCGCTTTGGCGGTCTGGGTGGCGCAGCGGCCCGGCACCCTGCGCCTGGATTGGCAGGGATACATCGTCCAGACCCAGGTGGGGGTAGTGGCCGCGGCGCTGCTGGTCGTGGCGGTGGTGGCCTATGTCCTGGTCCGCCTGCTCCTGCTGCTGTGGCGCAGCCCCCGGCGCTTCGGCGCGGGACGGCGCACCAGCCGGCGGACGCGCGGGTACCAGGCGCTCAGCCGCGGCTTCCTGGCGGTGGCCAGTGGCGACACCGCCGCCGCCAGCCGCCTCGCGGCGAAGGCGGAGGCGCTGCTGAATGAGCCGTCGCTGACCCTGCTTCTGTCGGCGCAGGCCGCGCAGCTGGCGGGCGATGAGGCGGCGGCGGCCGGCCATTATGCCGCCATGCGCGACCGGGGGGCCGCGCTGAAGCAGCCGGACATGGCCTTCGTCGGCTTGCGCGGCCTGGCCCTGCAGGCCTTGGCGGCGGGCAAGACCCGGCAGGCCCTGGAGCTGGCCCAGGAGGCGCGGGCCCTGAAGCCCAAGGCGCGCTGGCCCCTGCTGACGCAGTTCGACCTGCAGGCCCGCGCCGGCGATTGGACGGCGGCGGCGACCACCTTGGACGCCCTGACCTCGGCCAAGGCGCTGCCCCCGGAAACCCTGCGCCGCCATCGCGCGGCCCTGCTGGTCGAACGCAGCCGGGCGGCGGAGGCCGACGGCAACCAGGACCAAGCCCTGGCGCTGGCGCGCAAGGCGCATGATCTGGAGCCGGGGTCCGTGCCGGCCGCGGTCCAGGCGGCCCGCCTGCTGGCCGCCACCGGTTCGGCCCGCGCCGCCACGCGCGCCTTGGAACAGGCCTGGCGGGCCTCGCCCCACCCCGATTTGGCCGCCGCCTGGGGCGCGGCTGGGGAAAAGGCCGGGGATGCCGCCGATCCGCTGGCCCGCGTGAAGCGGCTGGAGGCGCTGGTGGCCATTGACGCGACCGTGCCGGAGGCGCACGTCGCCTTGGCCGACGCGGCGGTCGAGGCCCGTCTGTGGGGCCTGGCGCGCGGCCATCTGACCCGGGCGCTGACCTTGCGTCCCAGCGCGCGCGTCTACCGCCGCCTGGCGGCCGTGGCCGTGGCGGAGCATGGTCCGGGACCGGAAGAGCGGGGCCATCTGGCCCAGGCGGCCAAGGCCGCCGCCGACCCGGCCTGGGTGTGCCGGTCCTGTGGGGGTGTGAACCCGGCCTGGGGGGCGCTGTGCGCCCATTGCGGCGGCTTCGACACCCTTGCCTGGCGGCTTCCCGGCGGTGCCGCCCAGGGAAGCGTGCCGGCCGAGACGCTGGGCTTCCTGCCGCCGCCGGAGCCGGCGGCGGAGGGGGGCGAGGGCGCCGGTGCAGCGTCCCGCCTCGGCGGGCGTCTGCCGTCCTTCACGCTTGCCAGCCTCAGGCCCGGCCGCCGGTCATGATTCCCCTGCCCTTCGCCCCGCCCCGGGCGGAATCGCTGCTGTTGCTGGCCTTGGCCCTGGCGCTGAACGCCTTCATCGCCGGCTTTCCCGCCGTGGATCGCTGGCTGATGACGCCGCAGGGGCAGTTGGCCCAGGCCGTACGCTGGGCGGACAAGCGCCTGAACCGCATCGAGCGGCTGGACAGTGTGCGCCTGGCGCGCGGCGCCCTGCTGGTGCTGGTGCTCACCGGGGGCGTGGGGCTGGCGGCCCTGGTGCTGACCATCGCCGCCGTGCACCTGCGCGTGGCGTGGCTTCTGTCGCTGCTGCTGGTGACCCGGGCGCTGGTTTTCGGGCGGCTGCTGGTCACGATGCGCACCCTGCTGGCGGCGGCGCCGGCGGCGGATGAGGACGCGTTGCGCCAGGCGGTGGCGCCCCTGACGCACAAGCCCGTCTGGTCCATGGACCGGCACGCCGTGCTGCGGGCGGGCATGGAGGCGCTGGTGGGCCAGGCCAGCCGGGGCCTGGTGGCGCCGCTGTTCTGGTTCGCGCTGTTCGACCTGCCGGGGCTGATGATGTGGGTGACGGTGGAAACGGTGGCGGCGACGGTGGGCCACACGTCCCCCCGCTACGCCGCCTTTGGCCGGCCGGCACGACGCGCCCTGGGCGTCATGGACTGGGTGCCCGCCCGCCTGACCGTGCTGTTCCTGGCGGCGGGCTGCCTGATCGTGCCGGGCAGCCGCCCGGCCCTGGCGCTGGCCGCCCTGCGCACCCATCATATCCAGGGCACGGCGGCCCTGCCGCTCCACGCCGTGGCGCGCGCCCTGAACCTGGCGCTGGCCGGCCCCCGCAAGGAGGGCGAGATCGTGGTCTATGAGGACTGGCTGGGCACCGGCCGAGCCCGCGTCGACACCAGCGACCTGCGCGCCGTCGTCGCCCTCACCAGTGCCGCCAGCCTGATGGCCGTGTGCATCGCGCTGTTGGCGCTGGTGTGGGCTTAGCGATTCCGTCCGCGCTGCCGGTGCGTGAGGAACACCCTTACGGCTGGCTCAGCACCGCCGCCAGCGCCTGTGCCTCCGGCCGGAAGAAAGCGCGGTCCAGCAGGATTTGTTCGGGCGTGGTCTGCTGGCCGTAGAAGATGTCGTTCCATTCCTTGCGCGGGGTGATGACCGAGCCGTCGACGGCCAGGCCGCCGAACAGGCCGCTGGTCTTGGCATAGACGTACATGTCGGCGTCCATGCCCACGCCATAGCCGGCGCCCACCTGGGTGCCCAGCTCGCCCACCGCCACCTTGGCGTCGGCGCCCAGTTTCACGCTGCGGTCCATGACGGCGTTCAGGCCCTTGTCGGTCATGATGACCAGCATCATCTGCGCCTGCTGGCCCCCGAACTGTAGGCCGAAGCTGGCCTCCGCCATGGTGTAGAAGGCCGGGCCGCTCCACGACCCGTCGCTACCGCGCGCCACCAGCACGCCGGTGCCGCCGCCGCCGCCCAGGAAGAAACCGGCCTGGATGACGTTGGGCAGGATCAACACGCCCTTGGCCCGGCCCAGCAGGCTTTTCAACGGGGCGTACTGCGGGTCACCCAGCAGGGTCATGGCGGTCAGGCGCGCGCGCTCCACCATCAGCTGCGCCTCCGTCACCTCCGCCCGCGCCGGCATCGCGGTTCCCAGCGCCAGCGCGAAACCCGCCGCCGCACCCGCCAACACCTGCCGCCGATCGATCATCGTCCTCATCCTCTTTAGTCGCGGTTCAGCGGGGCTGAACCAGCTTTTGACGTTGTTGGCAGAATTCCTACCATATCTGGATGCTGCCGCCCATGGTTCAGGGCGACGCCACACCATGGGCCTCACCCTGAAGGGTAACTAAGGCGGCCGTGCGGCACGGCGAGAGTGATTAGGGGATGCGGTTGATCCAGCGCACGGCCCAGACGGGGCCGTCCGGGCTGGGGATACGGTCCAGGCGGGTCAGCGACAGCGGCGCGATGTCCAGGGACAGCGCCGCCGCCGGGGACAGCGACAGCGCCTGGGCCACCGCCGCCCGGATGGGCCCGGCATGGCTGACGCAGACGATGTCGCGGTCACCCGCCTGCCGGAGGCTCCAGTCCTCCACCGCCTCGGCGACGCGGCGGCACAGCGTGGCGAAGCTCTCACCTGCCGGCGGGGCGGTGCCGGCGGGGTCGGCCCAGAAGGGGGCCAGGTGTGGGTCGCCCGCATCCTCCAGCCCGGCGTAGCTGTGGCCCTGCCAGGCGCCGAAATGCTGCTCCATTAGGCGAGGGTCGGTCTCCGCCTCCGCCGGTGCGGCGGGCACCAGGGCGGCCAGGCGTGCTGCCGTTTCCCGCGTGCGGGACAAGGGGCTGGCCAGCCACAGCGCGGGGGTGGGCAGGCGCGCGGCGGTCAGCTGGGCGCTGGACCCCGGCCAGGGGGCCGCCAGCGGCACGTCGGCCTGGCCGGCGATCTGGTGCGGCTGGTCCAGCGGCGCGTGGCGCACCCACCACCAGCGGACCGTTGCCTCTGGCCGTTGGCTCATGGAATGGGGACCGCGCCGCCCAGCGCGCCCGTCACGGCCACCAGGAACAGGATCTCCGCCACCTGCTCCGCGGCGCCCAGCACGTCGCCGGTGATGCCGCCCACTTGGCGGCGCGCCAGCTGGGCCACGACCAGGACGCCGCCGGCCGCCACCGCCAGGACGGCCAGGCGGGTCATGCCCCCGTCCATGGGCAGCTTGCCCAGGGTGGTGGCGGCCAGGACGAAGCCGGCCAGCAGCGCCGCCAGGGCGCGGGCGCTGTTGGGCTTGCCCACGCCGGCGCTGTGGCCCACCAGCCGCGCCTCGGGCAACAGCAGCTTCATGCCCGGCAGGAAGGCGCGGGAATAGGCATGCGCCCCGATCAGGGCCACGGCCACATGGTGGGGGCTGGCGATGGCCGCCAGGGCCAGGGTGCGGGCGGCCACGCTCAGCACCAGAGCGGTGGCGCCATAGGTGCCGACACGGCTGTCCTTCATGATGGTCAGCTTGGCCTCGCGGTCGCGCCCGCCGCCGAAACCGTCGGCCACGTCGGCCAGCCCGTCCTCATGCAAGGCGCCGGTCAGGCCCATCAGGGCGCCCACGGTCAGCAGTGCCGCCAGCAGGGGCGGGACGTTGACGCTGCTCAGGCCCCAATAGACCAGGCCGCCCACGGCGCCGATCAGGGTGCCGACGATGGGAAACCAGGTCAGCGCTCGGGAATCCAGGTCCTGGGGCCAGGCCCCGCGCCAACGGATGGGCAACCGCGTCAAAAAGATCACGGCGGCTATGAATTCGGCGAAGACACCGCCCAGGCGCGGCCCCGTTGCATCAGTCATGGTTCCGGTATACGGGAAGTCCCGTCCGCCCGCCAGCGCCAGTCCGGCGCCTGATCGCGGGTCCCATCATCGGGCCGGAGCATCATGAGCGACATCCCCTCCTTCGACGAATTCCGCCGCGTCCTGGCCGACCTGCCGGGCCCGGATCTGGAGGCCGCCACCACCGTCATGCAGCGCGAGGTGCAGTTGACCAAGCCGCGCGGCGCCCTGGGCCGGCTGGAAAGCCTGACCGAGTGGCTGGCCACCTGGCAGGGCCGCACGCCCCCCGGGTGCAGCATCCGCGCGTGGCGGTGTTCGCCGGCAACCATGGTGTGGCGGCGCTGGGCGTGTCCGCCTATCCGTCGGCGGTCACGGCCCAGATGGTGCACAACTTCACCCAGGGCGGTGCGGCGGTGAACCAGCTGTGTGGCCAGGCCGACGCCGACCTCCGCGTCTATGAACTGGACCTGGACAACCCCACCGCCGACTTCACCCACGGCCCCGCCATGAGCGAGGAGGCCTGCGCCCGCGCCATGGCCTACGGCATGATGGCGGTGGAGACCGGCATCGACGTGCTGTGCCTGGGGGAGATGGGCATCGGCAATTCCACATCCGCCGCCGCCCTGTGCCTGGCCCTGTTCGGGGGCAAGGCTGAGGATTGGGTCGGTCCCGGCACCGGCCTGGATGCCGAGGGCGTGGCGCGTAAGGCCGCCGTGGTCGCGGCCGGCGTCCAGGCCAACGCCGATCTGCTGGCCGATCCCTTCCATGTCCTGCGCGCCCTGGGCGGGTATGAACTGGCGGCCATCGTCGGCGCCATCATGGCGGCCCGCATGGCCCGCACGCCGGTGGTGCTGGACGGCTACGCCTGCACCGCCGCCGCCGCCGTGCTGTTCAAGCTGGACCCCCGCGCCCTGGACCATTGCATCGTCGGCCACCTGTCGGCCGAGCCGGCCCACCGCCGCCTGCTGGACGCTATCGGCCAGGAGCCGCTGCTGACCCTGGGCATGCGCTTGGGCGAAGGCTCCGGCGCCGCCCTGGCCCTGCCCCTGCTGCAGGCCGCCGTCGCCTGCCACACCGGCATGGCGACGTTCACCGAGGCCGGCGTGTCCACGCGGGGCGGCGAGGGCCGGGCCACGCATTGATGACGTCGCCCCCTGCTCCATCAGGTCGGAGCAGGGGGCGACCGGCGCTCTGCTGGGGTTATCCTGCCAGTGTTATGATATGCGCCTGCTATCGTGAGAACGATGGAGATCACGGTTGGAATGGACCGCATGGAACAAAGGGCGCGTTAAAGATGTGGCTTTCATCGGCTTGGCGCTCCTGGTCGCCCTTATCTACTTCGTCAAAAGAAGCGGTCAGCCAAGTCCAGCTTTTGTGAACGGAACGTACAGCAGCGTCTGCTGCGGTTCGATTGTGCTGGCGGATGGCACCATACGCCGAGGCGGCGACGTATCCACATATCGGCTTGAGAGGATGAAGTTCGGCCTTACCGCTTATATGGACGCCACATTGACGCGCGATGGGCTACGGGCGTCGCCCGATGGTGCCAGTCTCGTTTTCGAGGAACGGAATGGGCGTTGGACTTTCGCGACTGTGGTCGATCACGAATATGCCGAGTTCACATTGGACGGCTCGATGTGATGTAGGCTAGGCCTTTCGTAGCTAAGCTTGGAACTTTCCATACGTCATGCGGAGTTTGAGAACTCACGGCCGGTGATACGTCAGCACCCACATGACGCCCACGGCCACCGCCACCAGGCAGGCCAGCATCCATGTGCGGATGGGGATCGCCACCTTTTCGCCGGGCCCCTTGTCCTTCTTGGGCTTGGCCGGGCGCTCCGAGCCCGCCACCACGGTGGGTTTGGGCCGGCCGCTGCCCTTGTAGGGGTCGTGCAGTTCCACCAGGCGCCAGTCATAGTTGGACAGCGCGTCCTCACTTTCGAAATCCACCTGGATCAGGCGGACGTAGCCGCGCCCGTGGCTGCGCACCGCTTCGCTGAACTCCCGCTTGCCCGCCGACAGGCTGTCGACCAGGGCCAGGGTTTCCCACTTCTTGCCCTGGGGCTTCTGCACCGCGAATTTGCGCTGGCTGTCCACGGACCTTTCTCCACCAGGTGGCATCCCGCCGTCATTATCAATGCCATACGCCCGGGGGCAAGGGCCTGCGCGGGTGCGACGCCTTGGCCCGATGCGCAATCGCTTGACGCCCGGCATGGTTGCCGCTGCTTAATCCAGGCGACCTTGAGCTTTGGGACGGTCGGGACAATGACGCGGCAGGTGTGGACAGCAAGCGTGGGTGACAGCCCGGATGAGGCGCGGCCGGGGGGCGGGCGTTGGGCGGCGGCGCGCATCAACCTGCGCACCCTCAACACCATCCGCTGGATCGCCATCGCCGGCCAGACCATCACCCTGCTGACGGTGGAGGATCTGGTCGGCGTCGACATTCCGCTGCTGCCGGCCCTGGCGGTGACGGCCGTATCGCTGCTGATCAACCTGTACGCCGTCGCCCGCCGGCGCCGCAGCCCCTTCCTGACCGAACTGGGGGCCGTCGCCTTCCTGGGCTACGACACCGTGCAGCTCACCCTGCTGCTCCTGCTGACCGGCGGCCTGGAGAATCCCTTCGCCGTCCTGGTGCTGGCGCCGCTGATGGTGGGGGCCAGCATGCTGGCGCGCCGGCTGGTCACGAGCCTCACCGCGTTGACCACCGCCTGTCTCACCCTGCTGTGGGCGTTGGCCATGCCCCTGTCCTGGCCGGCCAGCAACGGCGTCACCCTGTCGCCCATCTATCTGGCCGGCATCTGGGCGGCGCTCACCCTGGCCGCCATTTTCATCGCGACCTACGTCTACAAGGTGGCGCAGTCGGGCCGCGACCTGTCCCAGGCCCTGATCGCCAGCCAGGTGTCGCTGGCCCGCGCCCAGAAGGCGTCCGCCCTGGGCGCCCTGGCGGCGGCGGCGGCCCATGAGCTGGGCAGCCCGCTGGGCACCATCGCCGTGGTGGCCAAGGAGCTGGCCCGCGACATGCCACCCGACAGCCCCTGGCTGGAGGATGTCCAGCTGTTGCAGAGCCAGAGCGACCGCTGCCGCGTCATCCTGGCCGATCTGGCCCGCCGCCCGGACGCGGAAGGGGAGATGGAGCCCTATGCCCCCCTGGGCCCCGTCCAGGTCATCGAGGCCGTGGCCGCTCCGCACCGGCGGGCGGACGTGACCCTGGACATCACCGTCACCGGGGCGGAGGAGGGGGCGCCTTCCCCCTGCCGCTGTCGCCGGAACTGCAGCACGGCCTGGGCAACATCATTCAGAACGCCATGCAGTTCGCCACCACCCGGGTGGACGTGACCCTGCAGTGCGACCCCTCCGCCCTGGTGCTGACGGTGGCGGACGATGGCCCCGGCTTTCCCGTCAGCCTGTTGGAACGGTTGGGGGAGCCCTATGTCTCTGACCGGGATGAGCGGTTGGAGCAGGTGCCCGTGCGCGTGGGCGGGGGCGGCACCATGGGGCTGGGCCTGTTCATCGCCCAGATCCTGCTGGAACGCACCGGCGCCATCGTCTCCTACGCCAACGGCCGGCCGGGTAGCACCCCCGTCGGGGCCGGCGCCCTGGTCACCGTGAACTGGAGCGGGCCGCAGCCGGGCGAGTGAGGCGGCCCACAAGGCCATGTACGCGCGGGCCCAAGACAGGCCAAAGGGATAAATCAGGGATCGGGTGGGAACGAGGGCGTATTACCGCCCTTGGATGGCCACAATCGCGTGTCCATCTATTCCGCCATAACGGGGCGTCCTTTTGCCGCGTGTCGAAATCGCAGGCAAGCCGTCCCGGACGGCGTAATAAGGTCGTTCATAGCTTTGCAACCGTCCACACAGCACGGCCGGAAAATAAGGGGTTTTCGAGAGATGAGCGTTGAGACCGGTGACGTGATCGATCCCATGCGCCTCGGCTTCACCGGGGACGCGTCGCGCAGCCTGCTGGTGGTGGACGATGACGGCCCCTTCCGCATCCGCCTGGCCCGCGCGCTGGAAAAGCGCGGCTTCGACGTCGTGGCGGTGGACAGCGTCGCGGTGGGCGTGGAGGTGGCGCAGGAGGCCGCCCCGCGCTACGCCGTGGTCGACCTCCGCCTGGCCGACGGCAGCGGCCTGGATGTGGTGAAGGCCCTGCGCGACGCCCGGCCCGAGGCGCGCATCGTCATGCTGACGGGCTATGGCAACATCGCCACCGCCGTCGCCGCCGTGAAGGCCGGCGCCGTGGACTACCTGCCCAAGCCGGCCGACGCCGACGCGGTGGAGGCCGCCCTGCTGACCGACGGCCCCCTGCCGCCGCCGCCGGAACACCCCATGTCCGCCGACCGCGTGCGCTGGGAACACATCCAGCGGGTGTTCGAGCAGTGCGACCGCAACGTCTCGGAAACCGCGCGCCGGCTGAAAATGCACCGCCGTACCCTGCAGCGCATCCTGAACAAGCACGCGCCTAGGACTTAGTCTCGTTTTCCCTCAAGCGCCGGGCGCCCCCATCCGGGGGCTTGGCTATCCTCGCCTTTCAGTCCGCTTCGCTCCCCAAAAGGCTCCGGCGCCCGCAGTCGCGGGCTAGTCGGCGCTGACGCTCCTCCGTTGGAGCGGTCACTTGGGTCTGGATGGCGCGGACGCCCTGCCTCAAAAATCGCTGCAGCGGCCCTTGCGCTCCCAGTCGCCGTAGCGTGTGGGCTCGGGGCCGGTGGGGCCCCCGATCTCGCGCACGGGTTCGGGTTTCGCGGCCTCGGCCTTGACGGCTTCGGGGGCAGGCTCGGGCGCCGATGCCGTGGGGGCGACGTGCGCCTTGAACACGGGGGCCTTGGGTTCGGGCAAAGGGGGTTCGGGCAGAGGGGGGAGCTTGCTCATGGGGGTATAATTGGCCCCGACGCCCACCGACGCCAAGGGCTTTTGCCAGGTGTCGGCCTTTCCCATCCAAATCCATGCCGGAAACGGGGGGCGGGTGGCCGAAAGGGGCCGGTGACAGCGGGCTTTTTCCAGGGTACACCCCGCCCCCATGAATACCGAAACGTTGGCTGCCCGCCGGGTGGTCCTGGATCTCTTGGAAAGCGTGCTGCGCCGCCGCGTGCCGCTGGATGACGCATTGGATCAGCATCGGGGATTGCCGGCGCTGGAGGCGCGCGACCGCGCCTTCGTCCGCCTGCTGACCGCCACCGTCATCCGCCGCCTGGGCCAGATCGACGCCGTGGTCCTGTCGCTGCTGGCGCGGCCGGACCTGCCCAAGGCCGGCGTGCTGGACATCCTGCGCGTTTCCGCCGCCCAGCTGCTGTTCCTGGGCACCCCCGCCCACGCCGCCGTGGACACGGGCGTGGAACTGGCCGTGGCCAAGGGCCTGGCCGGCATGAAGGGCCTGATCAACGCCGTGCTGCGCCGCCTGGCGCGCGAGGGCGCTGACCTGCTGGCCGCGCAGGACGCCGGCCGCCTGAACACGCCCGACTGGCTGTGGCTGGCCTGGCGCCAGCACTACGGCACCGGCCACACCCGCGCCATCGTCGACGCCCATCTGGTCGAGGCGCCGCTGGACATCACGGTGAAGGGCGACCCGCACGCCTGGGCCGAGAGGCTGGAGGCGACGGTGCTGCCCACCGGCACCCTGCGCCGCGCCGCCGGCGGGTCGGTCACCGAACTGCCGGGCTTCAATGAGGGCGCCTGGTGGGTGCAGGATGCCGCCGCCGCGCTGCCCGCCCGCCTGCTGGGCGATGTCGCTGGCCTGACCGTCATCGACCTGTGCGCCGCCCCGGGCGGCAAGACCGCCCAGTTGGCCGCCGCCGGCGCCAAGGTGACGGCGGTCGACCGCTCCGCCCCCCGGCTGGACCGGCTGTCGCGCAACATGGAACGGCTGGGCCTGTCGGTCACCACGGCGGTGGCCGACGCCACCAAATGGCTGCCGGACGAACCGGTGGACGCCGTGCTGCTGGACGCGCCGTGCAGCGCCACCGGCACCATCCGCCGCCACCCCGACGTGGCGCGGCTGAAGACGCCGGAAGACGTGGGCCGCCTGCAGGGCGTGCAGCGCCGCCTACTGGACCGCGCCATCGACATGGTGAAGCCCGGCGGCCTGGTGGTCTACTGCACCTGCTCCCTCCAGCCGGAGGAAGGCGAGGAGCAGTTGTCCAAGCTGCTGTCGGGCCGCCTGGACGTCATGGTGGAACCCGTCATCCCGGTCGACTTGGCGTACGACCCGCAGGCGGACGCCACCGCGCTCGCCCCGCTGGTGACCGACAGCGGCGACGTGCGCACCACGCCCGGCCACTGGCCCGAGCTGGGTGGACTTGACGGATTTTTCATGACCCGCCTGCGCCGCACCGCCTAGCGGTTGGCAAAACAGCCCTTAGTTGATAGGAACCATAGTCACCATGCAGCAGCCGGTACGCATCGCCCCCTCCATCCTGTCGGCCGACTTCGCCAACCTGGGCGCGGAGGTTCGGGCCGTGGACGCTGCCGGCGCCGACTATATCCACATCGACGTCATGGACGGGCATTTCGTGCCCAACCTGACCATCGGCCCCATGGTGGTGCAGGCGCTGCGCCCGCATTCGGCCAAGGTGTTCGACGTTCACCTGATGATCAGCCCGGTCGACAATTTCGTCGCCGCCTTCGCCAAGGCCGGCGCCGACATCATCACCGTGCATCCCGAGGCCGGCGCCCACACCCATCGCACGCTGCAGTTGATCCGCAGCCTGGGCAAGAAGGCCGGCGTGGCGCTGAACCCGGCGACGCCCATCTCGGTGCTGGACTACATCATGGACGACGTCGACATGATCCTGGTCATGTCGGTCAACCCCGGCTTCGGCGGCCAGTCCTTCATCAACAGCCAGAAGGACAAGATCCGGGCCATCCGCCAGCGCATCGACGCGGTGACCGCCGGCACCTCCCGTGTCATCGACCTGGAGGTCGATGGCGGCATCAATGCCGAGATGGCGCCCGTGGCGATCTCCGCCGGTGCCGACGTGCTGGTTGCCGGCACCGCCACCTTCCAGGGCGGCCCTGACGCCTACGCCGACAACATCCGCCGCCTGCGCGGCCCGCTGGTCTAAGGGGTCGAACGGCGCATGGCCCGTGTCACTTCCGGCATGAGACGGTTTCGCGCCGGCCCCGGCGCGCTGGTCTACCGGACGCCGCTGTACGGCGTGCTGCTGAAAAGCCGCGCGCCCCAGGCGCTGGGTGTGGTGCCGGCCGACCCGTGGCCGGGCGACCCCCGCCAGGGTGAAGCGCTGCTGGCCGGCCGCTTCGCCTTCGCGGGGGAGGAGCGCCAGGCCGACCTGCCGCCCTGGCTGGACCTGTCCGCCGGGTCCGCCTGGCTGACCGCGCTGCATGGGTTCGACTGGCTGCGCCACCTGAAGGCCGTGGGCGGCGACGCCGCGCGGCGCCAGGCCCGCGTGCTGGTCACCAGCTGGCTGGACGGTTTCTCCTCCTGGCACGCCGTCGCCTGGGCGCCGGAGGTGACGGCCCAGCGCATCGCAGCCTGGATCGGCGCCCATGATTTCTTCCTGGCCAGCGCCGATGACGGCTTGCGCGCCCGGGTCTTCGACAGCCTGGCCCGCCAGTTGCGTCATCTGGCCCGCCTGGTGCCCGGTCGCCTGCGCGGCGTCGACCTGATCCTGGGCATCAAGGGCATGATCTATGGCGGCCTATGCCTGCCAGGCCGCGTGCGCACCGCCCAGCGGGCGCTGTGGCTGCTGAACCGCGAGCTGGCGCGCCAGGTCATGGCCGATGGTGGCCATGTGCAGCGCAGCCCATCGCTGCAATTGCAGGTGCTGCGTCACCTCATCGACATCCGGGGGGTGTTGCGCGCCGCCCGGGCCGACATGCCGGACGCCCTGCAGCATACTATTGACCGCCTGACCCCCACCCTGCGCTTCTTCCGCCATGGCGATGGCGGTCTCGCCCTGTTCAACGGCGGGTGCGCGGAAGACCCGGCCTTCATCGACACGGTGCTGAGCCAGGCCGACGCGCGCGGCCGCCCCCTGCGCTCCGCCCCCCATGTGGGGTTTGAGCGGCTGGCGGCGGGCCGCACCTGCGTGCTGTTCGACGCCGGCGCGCCGCCCCCCGCGGGCCTGGACGCCCGCGCTCATGCCGGCACCCTCTCATTTGAAATGAGCGTGGGGCGGGAGCGGCTGATCGTCAATTGCGGCGGCCATCCGTCGGAAACCGGCGCGTGGCGCGGCGCGCTCGCCTCCACCGCCGCCCACTCCACCCTGGTGGTGGCCGACACCAACTCCGCCTCGGTGCGGGAGGATGGCGGCCTGGGCCGTCGCCCGCATCCCGTAGAGGCCAAGCGGCGGGAAACCGGCGGCGCCGTGCTGGTCGAGGCGGCGCACGACGGGTACCGCGACGGCTTCGGCCTGATCCATCACCGCCGCCTGTACCTCGCCGAAAGCGGGGAGGACCTGCGGGGCGAGGACAGGCTTGAGGGCGGGTCGGGCGGCCAGGCCTACACCCTGCGTTTCCACCTGCATCCCGGTGTCCATGCCAGCCTTTCTCAGGGCGGTGACGGCGTGCTGCTGCGCCTGCCGTCGGGCGCCGGTTGGCGCCTGCGTCTGTCGGGCGGTGTGGTGGGGCTGGAGGAAAGCGTCTACCTGGGCGACGGGCCCGAGCCGCGCGGCACCTTGCAGGTCACCGTGCGCGGCCAGACGGCCCCCGGCGGCGCCACCGTGAAATGGGCCCTGCGCCGCGAGAAGAAGGCCGAGGGCGCCGACCCCTGACCACCCCTGTGTGAATTTCCCCGAGCCCGGCTTGCTGCCGGGCTTTCTCTTTCCCCAAATCCATCCAAGCCGGATTGCCATCATGACCAGCCCCGATCTCGTTCCCCTGCGCCGCGCCCTCATCTCCGTGTCCGACAAGACCGGCCTGATTGAGCTGGGCCAGGCCCTGGCCGCGCGCGGCGTGCACATCCTGTCCACCGGCGGTTCCGCCCAGCGCTTGGCCGAGGCCGGCGTGCCCGTGACCGAGGTGGGCGATCACACCGGCTTCCCCGAGATGATGGACGGCCGGGTGAAGACCCTGCACCCGCGCATCCATGGCGGCATCCTGGCCCGCCGCGATGACGAGGGGCATGTGGCGGCCATGAACGCCCATGACATCCCCGGCATCGACCTGGTGGTGGTGAACCTCTACCCCTTCGAGGCCACGGTGGCGAAGGGCGCGGATTTCGAGACCTGCATCGAGAACATCGACATCGGCGGCCCCAGCTTGATCCGGGGTGCCGCCAAGAACCACGACTTCGTGGCGGTGGTGACCGACCCCTCCGACTACGCCCCCCTGCTGGCGGAGTTGGCCGCCCATGACGGCCAGACCACACTGGACCTGCGCCGCCGGCTGGCCGCCAAGGCCTATGCCCGCACCGGCGCCTATGACGCCGCCATCGGCGCCTGGTTCGCCAACCGCCTGGGCCAGACCTGGCCGGAGAGCGTGACCGTATCCGGCACCCTGCGCCAGACCCTGCGCTATGGCGAGAACCCGCACCAGACGGCCGCCTTCTACGTGACGGGGGAGCGCCGTCCCGGCATCGCCACCGCCACCCAGCTGCAGGGCAAGGAGCTGTCCTACAACAACCTGAACGACACCGACGCGGCCTTCGAGCTGGTGGCCGAGTTCGAGCGTCCCGCCATCGCCATCATCAAGCACGCCAACCCCTGCGGTGTGGCCGAGGGCGATGACCTGCCCGGCGCCTATGCCCGCGCGCTGGCCTGTGACCCCGTTTCCGCCTTCGGCGGCATCATCGCCGCCAACCGCACGCTCGACGCCGTGACGGCCGAGGCCATATCCCGGCTGTTCGCCGAGGTGGTGATCGCGCCCGACGCGGACGAGGCGGCCCGCGCCGTGCTGGCGTCCAAAAAGAACCTGCGCGTGCTGCTGACCGGCGACCTGCCCAACCCGGCCCAGGCCGGCACCCTGATCAAGACCGTGGCCGGCGGCTTCCTGGCCCAGAGCCGGGATGACGGCCGTGTCCTGCCGGCCGACCTCAAGGTGGTGACCAAGCGCGGCCCGACGGCGAAGGAATTGGCCGACCTGCTGTTCGCCTTCCGCGTCGGCAAGCACGTCAAGTCCAACGCCATCGTCTATGCCAAGGACCTGGCCACCGTGGGCATCGGCGCCGGCCAGATGAGCCGAGTCGACAGCAGCCGCATCGCCGCCATCAAGAGCCGCGAGGCGGCACAGGCCGCGGGCCTGTCCGAGCCGGGCACCAAGGGCAGCGTGGTGGCGTCCGACGCCTTCTTCCCCTTCGCCGATGGTCTGATCGCCGCGGCGGAGGCCGGTGTCACCGCCGTCATCCAGCCCGGCGGCTCCATGCGTGACCAGGAGGTGATCGACGCGGCGGACGAGCGCGGCCTGGCCATGGTATTTACCGGGATGCGTCATTTCCGTCACTGACGGGCGTAGGAATGCCGGCGATGGTCCGTATCAAGGCATCGGCCATCGTCGGCGCTTCCCCCTTTGTCCTTCGTGGGACACTGTGGGGAGGACCGGTCGTTCAGGGGTGGCGATGACCTGAGGGGTACGCCCGGGACTGCGATGGGGTGCAGAAGCCTGGGCCAATAAGGACTGGGCCCGCCCGTATGATCGCCTCCGCGCCAGACCATGCCATTCCGGCAGGCGTCCCCCCATCCGCACCCGCCACCGGCGATCCGCCGGAGGGGGTGGCGTCCGCCGCCGTTCCCCTGATCCCGTCCGCCGGCCGGCCGGTGGCGGCCTTGCTGCTCATGAGCCTGGTGCTGACCCTGCTGGTCTTCGCCTGGGCCGCCTGGGACCATCACCGCCGGGTCTGGGACGACGCCCGCGACCAGGTGGTGGACGTCACCCATGTTCTGGAAGAACACGCGGGCAAGATCTTCAGCATCCACGCCGCCAGCCTGCGGTATGTCGAACGCCTGGTGGATGATGCCGGTTGGAAGGAAATCGCCGGTGACAGCCGATTCTATGACCGGCTGCGGGAGATTTGGCAGGCCTCGCCGGAGCTGGAGGGCGTGTGGGTGGTCGACCCCACCGGCATCGTCCGGGTCAACACCATGCAGTGGCCGACGCCCGTGCTGGATGTCAGCGATCGCGAGTATTTCCGCGCCCAGCTGAAACCAGGCACCGGTATCTATATCGGCCAGCAGCTGCGCGGCCGCCTGTCGGGCCAGCCCTTCCTGCCCATCAGCCAGCGCATGCAGACGTTGGATGGCCGGTTCAATGGCGTGGCCCAGCTGTCGCTCAGGCCGGATTATTTCATTTCCTTCTACCGGTCGCTGTTCGCGGGTGAGCCCAAGACCATGCTGCTGATCCGGGAAGATGGCGCCCTGCTGCTGCGGGAACCCGCCCCGGCGGACGACAACCTGCAGCAGGGCTCTTACCCCGGTTTCATCCAGGCGCCGGCGGATGCCGCCGGCACCTTCATCCTGACCTCGCCTATCGATGGCGTGGAGCGCCTGTACGCCCGCCGCAAGGTGCCCAACCTGCCGCTGTATGTCGTCTACGGCATCACCACGGACAGCATCGCCAGCGAATGGGAGGGCCGGGCCCTGATCTACGCCGCTGTGGCCGTGCCGGCCTCGCTGGCGCTGATGCTCGTGGCGTGGATCGCCATCCGGCGGTCCCGCGACCTGGCGCGCGCCGACCGCATCCTGCGCCAGGCCAACACCGTGCTGGAGGCACGGGTGGCTGACCGCACCCGCCATCTGGACAAGGCCTTGGCGGAACGGGAGATGTTGCTGCGCGATACGCATCACCGGGTGAAGAACAACCTGCAGGTTGTCTCCAGCCTGCTGCAACTGCAGGCCAGCATGAACCCGGCGCTGCGCCCGGTGCTGGGCGATGCCTTGCGCCGCATCCAGGCCATGGGGATCCTGCACGAACAGCTGCACCGCGCCGCCGATGTCGACGTGGTGCCGCTGGACCGCGTGATCACTGCCCTGGCGCGCGAGATCGACAATATCCACCAGGGGGAGGGAACCCCGGCGGATGAGCCGCGCCGCGTGACCCTGGCGCTGGCGGTGGAGCCGCTGGCGACGGACCTGACGGCCTCGGTGCCCGTCACCCTGGTGTTGAACGAGGTGCTGTCCAACGCCTTCAAGCACGCCTATCCCGGCGGGCGGGGCGGCGCCCTGTCCGTCACCTTGCGGCGTGAGGGGGCGGAGGGCGTGCTGACCGTGACCGACGATGGCATCGGCATGCCGGACGCCGCGTCCAGGGCCGGGCGCAAGAGCCTGGGCCTGCTGCTGATCGACGCCTTCACCCGTCAACTGCGGGGCAGCTTCCGCTACGAAAACGGTGCGCCCGGCACGCGGTTCACCTTGCGCTTCCCGCTGGGATAATCAGCATTGGCATAGTATGCCAATAAGGGGTGGGCTTCCAGCACCGCCCTTGCCGCAGGAGGAATCCCTATGCCCACACGCAACGTGGTGCTGACCGACCATCATGAGCGGGTCATCGAAACCCTGGTGCGATCTGGCCGCTATCAGAACGCCAGCGAGGACCTCCGCGCCGGCCTGCGGTTGGTGGAACGGGAAGAAGAGGAACATGCCGCCAAGCTCAGGGCGTTGAGCGAAGCGGCGGAGGTGGGGCGCCGGGATATCGCGGAAGGCCGGTTTGATCTGCTGGAAAGCGATGCGGACCTGGAAAATTACATCGCCAATTTGGGCGGTGCAGCCGCTGGCGAGCGCTGATCACAGCGAAGCCGCTGTGGTCGGGATCGTGCGTGTCCTTCACGATGCCATGGACGTGGAACAGCATATTCCCGGTGGCGAAGGCCCCTGAAACGCCGACCGGCCGCCCTTTGTGGGGCGGCCGGCGCGGTAATCGAAGCTTTGAGGACGGCGATCAGCCGTCGCCCATCTTGAGGGCGGCGATGAAGGCGCTCTGCGGAATTTCGACCTCGCCGAACTGCCGCATGCGCTTCTTGCCTTCCTTCTGCTTGTCCAGCAGCTTGCGCTTGCGGCTGATGTCGCCGCCGTAGCACTTGGCCAGCACGTCCTTGCGCATGGCGCTGATGGTTTCGCGGGCGATGACGCGGCTGCCGATGGCGGCCTGCACGGCGATCTTGAACAGCTGGCGCGGGATCAGCTCCTTCAGCCGCTCGCACAGCAGGCGGCCGCGGTGCTCGGCCTGGCTGCGGTGGACGATGGTCGACAGCGCGTCCACCGGCTCGGCGTTCACCAGGATGGACATCTTGACCAGGTCGCCGGTCTCGTACCCTTCCATCTGGTAGTCGAAGCTGGCATAGCCGCGGCTGATGGACTTCAGCCGGTCATAGAAGTCGAACACCACTTCGTTCAGCGGCAGCTTGTAGACCAGCATGGCGCGCCCGCCGACGTAGGTCAGGTCGATCTGCTGGCCGCGCCGCTCGGTGCACAGCGCCAGGATGCCGCCCAGATATTCGTCGGGCAGCATGATGGTGGCGCGGATCCACGGCTCATCGATGTGGTCGATGCGGATGGGGTCCGGCATGTCGGCCGGGTTGTGCATGTCGATGACCGACTTGTCGGTCATGTGGACCTTGTAGATGACGCTGGGCGCCGTCGTGATCAGGTCCAGGTTGAACTCGCGCTCCAGCCGCTCCTGGATGATCTCCAGGTGCAGCAGGCCCAGGAAGCCGCAGCGGAAGCCAAAGCCCAGGGCGGCCGACGTCTCCGCCTCGAACTGGAAGCTGGCGTCGTTCAGGGCCAACTTGCCCAGACTCTCGCGCAAATGCTCGAACTCGGCGGCGTCCGTGGGGAACAGGCCGCAGAACACCACCGGCACGCTGGGCTTGAAGCCTTCCAGCGGCTCGGCCGCCGGGCGACGATCCTCGGTGATGGTGTCGCCCACCTTGGTTTCGCGGATGTCCTTGATGCCGGCGGTGATGAAGCCCATCTCGCCCGGCCCCAGACGGCCCGACTGCACGGCCTTGGGCGTGAAATGGCCGACGCGGTCGGCTTCCTTGGCGGCGCCCGTGGCCATCATGCGGATCTTCTGGCCAACCTTCAGCTCGCCATCGACGACGCGCACCAGGATGACCACGCCCAGGTAGGGATCGTACCAGCTGTCGACCACCAAGGCCTTCAGCGGCGCGTCCAGCTCGCCCTTGGGCGGCGGCAGCCGTTTGACGATGGCTTCCAGCACGTCCTTGATGTTCAGGCCGGTCTTGGCCGAGATCATGACGGCGTCGCTGGCGTCCAGGCCGATCACGTCCTCGATCTGCTGCTTGATGCGGTCGGGTTCGGCCGCCGGCAGGTCGATCTTGTTCAGGACCGGGACGATTTCATGGTTGTGGTCGATGGCCTGGTAGACGTTGGCCAGCGTCTGCGCCTCCACCCCCTGCGAGGCATCGACCACCAACAGCGAGCCCTCGCACGCCGCCAGCGAGCGGGAAACCTCATAGGCGAAGTCGACGTGGCCGGGCGTGTCCATCAGGTTCAGCTGATAGGTCTGCCCGTCATCGGCCTTGTAGTTCAGGCGCACGGTCTGCGCCTTGATGGTGATGCCGCGCTCGCGCTCGATATCCATGCTGTCGAGCACCTGCTCGCGCATTTCGCGGGCGTCCAGGCCGCCGCAATACTGGATCAGGCGATCGGCCAGGGTCGACTTGCCGTGGTCGATATGGGCGATGATGGAGAAATTGCGGATGTGCGAAAGGTCGGTCATGACGGGCCGGTCTGGGAAAATTCCCGCGACCATAGGATGCCCCGCGTCCTGGCGCAACCGCGGGGTTGGCGGGGCGTTCATGTGCTATCCAGCGATCGCCGCCGCCAGATGGCGCAAGTCTGGAACGGTCGCCGTCGGCGGGATGCCCCAGGGATCGAACAGCGCGTCGGGGGACCGCTTCACCCAGGCGGCGCGCCAACCGGCGGAAAGGGCGCCGATGACGTCGAAGGGATTGCTGGACACCAGCCAGGTTTCTGCACCCGTGGCGCCGGCCATTCGCAGGAAATGGCTGTAGACGGCGGGGTTGGGCTTGAATGAGCGCAGGTCGTCCGTGCTGACGATGTCCAGGAACAGGTCGGCGACCCCGGCGGCGTCGAGCAGGGTGCGCACCGCCTCCGCGGTCCCGTTGGAAAAGGCGTAAAGGCGAAAGCCGGCCGCGCGCAACAGGGCCAGGCCATCCGCCACGTCGCTGAACGCCGGCAGGGTGCGGTAGGCGTCCAGCAGGGCCGTCCGCTGATCTGGGCCCAGTGGCGTTTTGTACAGGGCGCAGGTGTGGTCGAGGGCCTGGGCGGTACAGGCGCTGAAGGGCACGTAGTTCTGCATCAGGGCGCGGCGGAATGTGTATTCCAACTGCCGTTCCCGCCAGGTGCGGGAGAACTCCGCCGCCTTATCCCCGACCATGCCCCGCAGCATCGTCACCAGCCCCTGGGTGTCGATCAGCGTGCCGTACACGTCAAAGGCCAGTGTCACCGTCATCGCTACCCTCCTTGGTGGGGGCGCTGATCTTACCCCGCCCGCACCTTGGCCACGAAGCCCGCCACCTGGTGGCGCAGATGGTCGGATTGGCTGACCAGATCCTGGGCGGCGTGCAGCACGTCGGTCGCCATGGTGCCAGTCTCGCTGGCGGCGCGGGTGACCTGGCCGATGGTGCTGGACACGTCGGAGGTGCCGGCCGCAGCCTGGGCCACGCTGCTGGCGATCTCGTTCGTGGCGGCCCCCTGCTGCTCCACGGCGGCGGCGATGGTGGTGACGATGTCGCTGATGCGGCCGATCGTGCCGCTGACGCCGTGGATGGCGCCGGCGGCGTTGCCGGCCACCGCCTGGATCTCCCCGATCTGGGCGCTGATCTCCTCCGTCGCCTTGGCCGTCTGGGTGGCCAGGGTCTTCACCTCGCTGGCGACCACGGCGAAGCCCTTGCCCGCCTCGCCGGCGCGCGCTGCCTCGATGGTGGCGTTCAGGGCCAGCAGATTGGTTTGGCTGGCGATGTCGCTGATCAGGCGCACCACGTCGCCGATCTTGCGCGCCGCCTCCACCAGCCCGCTGACCGTATGGTTGCTGCGTTCCGCCTCCACCACCGCGTTCTGGGCGATCTGCGAGGATTCCTCGACCCGCCGCCCGATCTCCTGGATGCTGGCGGACAGTTCCTCGGCCGCCGCCGCCACGGTGTTGACGTTGCCGGCCGCGGCCTCCGCCGCGCCCGCCACCGCCAGGGTCTGGTGGTTGGTCTGCTCCGCGATGGCGGACAGGCCCTTGGCGTTGCCCTGCATGCGGTCGGCCGCTCCAGCCACCCCTTCCACCACCTGGTTCATGCTGGCCTCGAACTCATCGGCCAGGTGGGCCAGGGCGGCATGGCGCTCGGCCTGCGCCTGGGTCTTCAGCGTCTCCTGCTCATGGCGCAGGGTGTCGGCCTCCACCATCGCGCTTTGGAAGATGCGCAGGGCGCGGACGGTGGCGCCGATCTCGTCCCGCCGCTCGGTCGCGCGCACCTCCACGGTCTGGTCGCCGTCGGCCAGGGCGGTCATGGTGTCGACGATGCGTTTCAGCGGCCGCGACACGCCGGCCCAGGCGATCCACAGCGCCAGCGCCATGACCACGACGGCGCCGGACAGGCCGGCCGTCAGCGTCACCCAATAGGTGCGCTCGTTACGGGCCTTGGCGGCCGCCTCGCCCTTGGCCAGGTTCTCGTCCACCGCCTTGGTGATGACGGTCAGCCGGTCCAGCAGCTTGGACAGGCGGATGTCGAACTCATCGGTCAGGGTGGCGGCGCCGGCCTTGACGTTGCCGGCCAGCATCTGTTCGCGCGCCTCTTCCGCGAACTTCATCATGGCCTTGAACTCATCTCTGGCCATGGCCAGGTCGTCCTTGGTCCCCGGGTTCAGCCTGGCGACGCTGTCCAGGTACTTGGACAGATCGCTGGCCTGCTGCCCGATCTCATCCTTCATGCTGTCGATGATGAACTTGTCGGTTTCGGCCACCATCATGTAGCTGATGCGGCCGATGTTGGCCGCGGCGCCATTGGCGCGGTCGATGGCCTTCAGGGCCTCCGCCTCGCCATGCAGCAGGTGCTGGTATTGGGCCGCACCCGTGTTCATCTGCGACAGGGTGTAAAGCGAGGTGCCCAGCGTCACCAGCCCCATCAGGATCAGGGGCAGCAGCAGCTTCTGGATGATGGGCAGGTCCCGGAAAAACCTCATGCAGCCTCTCCTCCCCGAGGATGACGCCAGTCTTGGCGTCAGTGTCCGCTTTTTATCGTTGGAAGGATAGTAAGCGGCGGGGAAGGCGAGGGCGCAAGAGGGTTCGGTCGCCTAAAATTCACAATAAATTGATCGGGAAAGAAGGGCGCCCCCGAACCCCAGGGGGCGCCTACTGCGGCCTTGCCGGTTCTGTGTCAGCCGCGCAACACGGCGCCTGTCGTCTTGGTGACGGCGGCGACGACTTTGGCGGCCACGGCTTCGATTTCCGCGTCCGTCAGGGTCTTGTCCACCGGTTGCAACGTGACCGACAGGGCGATGGACTTGAAGCCGGTTTCGACTCCGGGGCCCTGATAAACGTCGAACAGCTGCACGCCGGTGATCAGGGCCTTGTCGGCCCCCTTGGCGGCGCGGATCAGGCGGTCGGCCTCCACGCCGGCCTCCACCACGAAGGCGAAGTCGCGGCTGATGGGCTGGAAGGCCGACAGCTCCAGCTTCGGCTTCTCCGTCCCGCCCTTCTTCTTCGGGGTGGGGATCAGGTCCAGGAACACCTCGAACGCCACCAGCGGGCCCGTCAGGTCCAGGGCCTCCAGCACCGCCGGGTGCAGTTCACCGAAGCGGGCCAGCACGGTGGGGCCCAGCCGCAGACAGGCGGAGCGGCCCGGATGGTACCAGCCGGGCGCGTCGGTGGAGACGACCAGGTTGGCGGTGGGGGCGCCGGCGGCCTCCAGCGCCGCGATGGCGTCGGCCTTGGCGTCATAGGCGTCCACGGGGCGGGTGCCCTTGGCCCAGTGGCGAGCCACGGCCAGGCCGGCGCGCACACCGGCGGCGACCAGGTCCTGCCCCTTCTCGCTGCCGTCGCGGAAGGCGGGGCCTACCTCGAACAGCGCCAGGTCAGGATAGCCGCGCGCGGCGTTGCGGCCGGCGGCGGCCGCCAGGTTGGCCAGCACCGACGGGCGCATGATGGCCAGGTCGGCGCTGATGGGGTTCAGCAGGGCCAGCTCATCCGGTGCGCCGCCGAACAGCTTGGCCGTCTCCGGCGCCAGGAAGGACCAGGTGATGGCCTCCAGCATGCCGCGGCCGGCCAGCAGGCGGCGCACGGTGGCGGTGCGGCGTTGCTTGGGCGTGACGGCCACCTTGGGCAGGCCCTCGTCGCGCGGCAGGCTGGTGGTGGGGATGGTGTCGAAGCCGTGGATACGCAGCACCTCCTCCACCAGGTCGGCCTCGCCCTGCACGTCGGCGCGCCAGGACGGCGGCACGGCATGGATCAACCCGTCCTTCTGGCTGGTCTCGAAGCCCAGGGCGTTCAGGATGCGCAGCTGGTCGGCTTCCGCCACGTCCACGCCGCCCAGATGGGCCACGCGGGCGGGACGCAGGGTCAGGGGACGGCGCCAGGCGGGCTCGGCACCGGCCACGAAGACCTCCCCGGCCTCGCCGCCGCAGATCTCCAGCACCAGGCGGGTCGCCTGCTCGATGCCGCTGACGACGCTGGACGGGTCCACGCCGCGCTCGAAGCGATAGCGCGCGTCGCTGTCGATCTGCAGGGCACGGCCGGCCTCCGCCACCTTGGCCGGCTCGAACAGGGCGGATTCGATGATGACGTCGGTGGTCGTCTCCGACACGCCGGTGCTCTCCCCGCCCATGACGCCGCCCAGGGACAGGACGGCGCCGCTGGCGTCGGCGATGACGGCCAGGCCGGCGGGCAGGGTGTATTCCTTGCCGTTCAGGGCCAGCAGGGTCTCACCCGCCTTGCTGTCGCGCACGGTCAGGTCGCCCTGGACCTTGGCGGCGTCGAAGACGTGCAGCGGGCGCACCTGGTCCAGGGTCATCAGGTTGGTGATGTCCACCAGGGCGGAGATGGGGCGCAGGCCGACGGCGGTCAGCTTGTCCTGCAGCCACTGCGGGCTGGGGCCGTTGCGGACGCCGCGCACCACGCGGGCGGCGAATTGCGGACAGGTCGCCGTTTCCAGCGCCACCTTGACCGGGGCGGGGAAGGCGCCGGGCACGGGTGCCGTGTCCAGGGGCTTCAGCGTGCCGACGCCGGCCGCCGCGAGGTCGCGGGCGATGCCATGCACGCCGGCGCAGTCCACGCGGTCGGGGGTCAGCGAGATCTCGATAAGGGCGTCGTCCAGCTTGCGCCAGGCGGCGAAGCTGGCGCCCACCGGCGCCTCTTCCGGCAGCTCGATGATGCCGTTGTGCTCATCCGACAGGTTCAGCTCGCGCTCGGAGCACAGCATGCCCCGGCTTTCCACGCCCCGGATCGCGCCGACCTTCAGGGTGTCGCCCGTGGCCGGGATGACGGCGCCGGGGCTGGCGAACACCACGGTGATGCCGGCGCGGCAGTTGGGGGCGCCGCACACCACCTGGATGGGTTCGCCCTTGCCGGTGTCGACCATGGCGACGCGCAGCTTGTCGGCGTTGGGGTGCTTCTCCGCCGACAGCACCTTGGCGATAACGAAGGGCGCCAGGGCCTTGCCGGTGTCCTCCACGCCCTCGACCTCCAGGCCCAGGGAGGTCAGCTTGTCGGTGATGACGTCCAGCGGGGCGTCGGTTTCAAGGTGCTGCTTCAGCCAGGAAAGGGTGAACTTCATCGCTACCTGCCGTTCTTCGGGTGGGGCGCCTGGCGTCTCGACGCCGGCTGCCGCTCTTTAAGGGGGGGTTATCGGGTGAGGCCTTGGGCCAGGCTGGGCACATCCAGCGGCACGAAGCCGTAGTGCTTCAGCCAGCGCAGGTCGGCCTCGAAGAAGGTGCGCAGGTCGGGGATGCCGTACTTCAGCATGGCCACGCGCTCGATGCCCATGCCGAAGGCGAAGCCCTGCCAGCGGGTGCTGTCGATGCCGCAGTTCTCCAGCACCTTGGGGTGCACCATGCCGCAGCCCAGGATCTCCAGCCAGTCGCCATGGTTGCCCAGCTTCAGCTCGCCGCCCTTGCGGGAGCAGCCGATGTCCACCTCCGCCGACGGTTCGGTGAAGGGGAAGAAGCTGGGGCGGAACCGCAGGGGCAGGTCGTCCACCTGGAAGAAGGCGCGGCAGAACTCCAGCAGCGTGCCCTTCAGATGGCCCATGTGGATGTTCTCCCCGATCACCAGGCCTTCGATCTGGTGGAACATGGGGGTGTGGGTCTGGTCGTAGTCGGACCGGTAGGTGCGGCCGGGCGCGATGATGCGGATGGGCGGCTCCCCCGCCAGCATGGTGCGGATCTGCACCGGGCTGGTGTGGGTGCGCAGCACGCGGGTGCCCCCGTCCGGCCCGTTGGGCAGGTAGAAGGTGTCGTGCATCTGGCGCGCCGGATGCTCCGGCGGGATGTTAAGGGCGGTGAAGTTGTTGAAGTCGGTCTCGATGTCCGGCCCTTCCGCCACGGTGAAGCCCATGTCGGCGAAGATGGCGATCATCTCCTCCACCGTCTGGCTGATGGGGTGGACGCGGCCCTCGACCTCGGGGCGGGCCGGCAGGCTGACGTCGATGCGCTCCGCCTCCAGCCTTTGCGCCAGGGCTTCGGCCTTCAGCACCTGGCGGCGGGCATCCAGCGCCTGGCTGATCTCTTCCTTCACGGCGTTCAAGGCCTGGCCGCGTTCGCGCCGCTCATCCGGCGTCAGCGATCCCATGTCCTTCATCAGGCCGGTGATGCGGCCCTTCTTGCCCAGGGCGTCCACCCGCACCTCTTCCAGGGCGGCCAGGTCGGGGGCGGCGGCAGCGGCGGCCAGCAGGTCGGCCTTGAGGCTGTCGAGGATGTTCATCGCGACGATCCGTCTTTTAGGGGCAGTAGGGCAATCTTGGGGGCGGATACTACCAACGGCACCAGGCTTTGACTCGTGCCGTTGTGGCCGGCGACCGCCGGCCCCGCAGCGAGTACCGCAGGGCGCAGCGAGGAAGCCAAGCCGGCGGATGCCGGCGCCCGGCGCTTGAGGGAGCACAAAACAAAAAGGGGAGCGGGCCCGCCGGGCCTGCTCCCCTTCTTATCAGCACCGTTGATCCGGGTAGGATCAAGCGGCCTTGAGAGCGGCCTGGGCTTGATCGACCAGGACCTTAAACGCCTCCGGCTCGCGCGCGGCGATGTCGGCGAGGACCTTGCGGTCAACGTCGATGGCGGCGCGCTTCAGGCCGTGCATGAACTGGCTGTAGGTCAGGCCGTGGATGCGGGCACCGGCGTTGATGCGCTGGATCCACAGGGCGCGGAAGTTACGCTTCTTGGCGCGACGGTCGCGGTAGGCGTAACGCAGCGCCTTCTCGACCTTCTCGATCGCGATACGGAAGCAGTTGTTGGAACGACCCCGGTAGCCCTTGGCCAGCTTCAGGATCTTCTTGTGACGGGCGTGGGTGGTCACGCCCCGCTTAACGCGAGCCATGGATCAGCCCTCCTTACGGTACCCGGATGAAATTCTTGGTGATGATGATACCGTCCTGCTTGGACAGGGTCATCATGCCGCGGGCGTTCCGCTTCATCTTCTGCGGACGCTTGCGCATGCCGTGGCGCTTGCCGGCGGCCTGGGCGCGAACGAGACCGGAGGCGGTCAGCTTGAACCGCTTCTTCGTCCCGCTGTGATTCTTCAGCTTGGGCATTTTGGTTCCTCACGAAAGAATAACCGCCCCGAAGGACGGCGGTGGACTCATTTGAGCGGGTGGGCATGCCCTGGACCTTTCGGCCCGGCCTCGCCGCCAAAATGAAGCGCGGTTTGTACACGGGGCGCGCGCCCATGGCAAGGGCCGAGAGCGGCAGAATGACTCATTTCCAGGCACATCCGCCCCTTGCCGGACACAGGGCCGGGGCCCATTTCTGAGACCTGCCGCATCCCCGAGGGAGTCCCGTCCATGCCCGAGCTGTACACCATAGGGTATGAGAAGGCGGGCCAGCCGGCGTTGGTGGAGCGCCTGGTGCGGGCCGGCGTGCGCACGCTGATCGACGTGCGGGAGCTGCCGTTGTCGCGCCGCGCCGGCTTTTCCAAGGGCCCGTTGTCGGCGGCCCTGCGCCAGGCGGGTATCGAGTATCTGCACCTGAAGGCGCTGGGCACGCCCAAGGAGGGGCGCTTGGCCGGCCGCGCCGGCAATCAGCCGCTGTTCTGGTCCATCGTCGATCAGGCGCTGGCCCGGCCGGAGGCGCAGTATGAGCTGGGCGTGGCCGCCGCCACCGCGCTGAACCAGGGCCCGGCCTGTCTGCTGTGCCTGGAGGATGACCCGCACATCTGCCACCGCTCCCGCGTCGCGGCCGACATGGCGGCGGGCTGGGGCTTCGACGTGCGCCACCTGGCGGTGGACGCGGCCTTTTAGCCCCTTCATTTCACCGCCCGCAATTTACCAATCGGACGCCGCACGGCGGACACAAAGGGTGGCGACAAGAGCCTTGGGGCCGGCGGATGGGAAACCCGAAAGGGACGCTGGCCCAACGGACAGCTAGTCCAAGGGCTTGGGGCTAGGGTAAGCCTCAGGCGAACGAGGTCAACGGGGGCGCCGGCAGGCGGTCCGCCCGGGGGGAGCAAGTCGGCCAGTGCATCACGTCGACACCATCATCTTCGCGCTCGGGTCGCTGCTGATGCTGGCCATTCTGGCTGGCCGTGCCTCCTCCCGCGTCGGCGCCCCGCTGCTGCTGGTGTTCCTGGCTCTGGGCATCGCTGTCGACAAGCTGGCCAATTTCCAGTTCAACGACTACCGCCTGGCCTCGCTGGTCGGGTCCATCGCCATCGCCGTCATCCTGTTCGACGGCGGGCTGCGCACACCCAGGGCGGTGTTCAAGGTGGCGCGCTGGCCGGCGCTGATCCTGTCCACCATCGGCGTGCTGATCACGGCCGGTGTCACCTGCGTGGTGGCGCGCTGGCTGCTGGGCGTGGGGTGGGCCCAGGGTTTCCTCATCGGGTCCATCGTCGCCTCCACCGACGCGGCGGCGGTCTTCCTGTTGCTGCATCAACGGGGCCTGCGCCTGCGTCCCCGCGTCTCCGCCCTGCTGGAGGTGGAGTCGGGCCTGAACGACCCCATGGCGGTGTTCCTGACGCTGCTGTCCATCCACGCGGTGCAGGGGGCGGGCTTCGGCTGGGCGCAACTGGGACAGTTCGCGCTGGAGATGGGCGGCGGCGGCATCATCGGCATCGCCGGCGGGTTCGCCCTGTCCGCCCTCATCAACCGGCTGGAGCTGTCGGCCGGCCTTTATCCCATCCTGGCCCTGGCGGGCACGCTGTTCATCTTCGGCGCCACCCAGACCATTGGGGCGTCCGGCTTCCTGGCCGTCTACCTGGCGGGCTTCATCATCGGCAACCGCCGGGTCAAGGCGCGCCAGATCATCGAGCGCTTCCACGACGGCCTGGCCTGGCTCAGCCAGATTTCCCTGTTCCTCATGCTGGGGGTGCTGGTTTCCCCCGACACGCTGGTGCGCGTGGCCTTGCCCGCCCTGGTGGTGGCGGTGGCGCTGATCCTGGTGGCGCGGCCCCTGGCTGTCACCCTGTGCCTGTCCTTCTTCGGCTTCGCCTGGAACGAGCGGCTGTTCATCTCCTGGGTTGGCCTGCGCGGCGCGGTTCCGATCTTCCTGGGCCTGCTGCCCGTGCTGTCCGGCCTGCCGGGGGCGGAAACCTATTTCGGCATCGCCTTCGCCGTGGTGCTCCTGTCCCTGCTGGCCCAGGGGTGGACCATCGGCCCGGCGGCGCGCTTGCTGGATGTGGAGATCCCGGCCGATCCCGAACCCGCCAGCCGGGCCGACATCGACCTGCCGGTCGACGGGCCGCAGCAGCTGGCCATGCTGACCGTCTCGCCGGACAGCGAGGCGGCGGTGCGCGGCCTGGGGCGCTTGGTGGTGCCGGAATCCGTGCGCGTCCTGGCCATGATCCGCGAGGGCCATCCGGTGGCGCCGGAGGAGGTGCGCGTCCTCTACCCCGGCGATGCTGTGTTGGTGCTGGGCGAACCGGCGGCGCTGACCGCCATGGAACGGCTGTTCGGCCGCCGCGACCACGGCCGCCGCGCCGCTGGCCTGGGTGACTTCCAGGTCAAGGGCGACACGCCGTTGGCCACCGTCGCCGGCCTGTACGGCTTCGAGGCGCCGGGCGTGGATGGCCACATCGCCATCGGCGAGCATCTGGGCCGCCGGCTCGGCCGCCGCGCCTCCGTCGGCGTGCGCCTGAAGGTGGGGGAGGTGGCCCTGATCGTGGCCGCCATGGATGAGGCGCGGGTGACCGAGGTCGGCATCGATCTCACCCCCAACGAACGGCCCTGGACGCGCCTGCGCCAGGGCCTGAAGGGATTGCGGAAGCGCACGGCCTGACGACCCGCGATCGCCCCCCTTCTCATCATTTTTTTCCTGGCCCGCGACTGCGGGCCCCGGCGCGAGTACCGAAGGGCGCAGCGAGGATAGCCAAGGGGCGGATGCCCCGCCGGCGCCTGAGGCAGACTCAGAGAGTCTTGAACCGCTCCGTCGCCTGCACCAGGGCGGAGCGGATGCCCGGCTCCATGGCGCTGTGGCCGGCGTCCGGCACGACGATGTAGTCGGCCTCGGGCCAAGCGCGGTGCAGCTCATCCGCCGTGCGGATGGGACAGACCACGTCATAGCGGCCCTGGACGATGATGGCCGGGATGTGCCGGATGCGGTCGACGTTTTCCAGCAGGGCCGCCTCGGGCGACAGCTTGTTGTTGCGGAAGTAGTGCGCCTCCATGCGCGCCAGGCCCAGGGCATGGTTGTCCTCGCCCGAGGCCGACACCAGCTCCGGGCTGGGCAGCAGGGTGGAGCAGGCTCCCTCGTACACGCTCCACACCCGGGCGGCGGCCATGCGCGTCTGCGGATCGGCGGAGGTCAGGCGGCGATAATAGGCCTCCAGCAGGTCGCCCCGCTCGTTCACCGGGATGTGGGCCGCGAAGGTGGACCACGCCTCGGGGAAGAAGGTGCGCATGTCGTACAGGAACCAGTCGATTTCCTGCTGGCGCATCAGGAAGATGCCGCGCAGCACCAGGCCCTTCACCCGTTCCGGGTGGGCCTGGGCATAGGCCAGCGCCAGGGTCGACCCCCAGGAGCCGCCAAAGACCAGCCAGCGGTCGATCTCCAGCATTGACCTCAGTTGTTCCAGATCCGAAATAAGATTCGGAATGTCGTTTTCACGGATCTCGCCCAGCGGCGTGGACCGGCCGGCGCCGCGCTGGTCCAGAATGACGATGCGATAGTGCCGGGGATCGAAAAAGCGCCGGTGGGTGGGCGAGGCGCCGGCACCGGGGCCGCCATGCAGGAATACGACTGGCGCGCCGTCCGGGTTGCCGGCTTCCTCCCAATAGATGGTATGCAGGCCGCTGACGGCCAGCGTGCCTGTCCGATAGGGTTCCAGGGGTGGGAAGAGATCGCCGCGCGCCATGGGTCGGTACACCAGATTTGCTCGTTAGGGGCGGAAGTGTAGGCCAAGGCCAGCCCCCAGCGCAAACCCAACCGACCCCGCAGGGTTCCCCCTAACCCGTTTAACGGGAGGCTTTACAGCGATGTCACACCCTTTTGACGTTTTCACGGAGGAGTCGCTGACCGTCCTGGTCCGGGTGTTCTATGACCGGGCGCGGCAGGACGATTTGCTGGGCCCCGTGTTCCACGGCGCCGTCGGCACGGATGAGGCCGCGTGGGACCGCCACCGCGCCCGCATCGTGGACTTCTGGTCGTCCGTCCTGCTGTCCACCGGCCGCTACGAGGGGCGGCCCATGGTGGTGCATGCCGGCCTGCCCATGATCGGTCCCGACCATTTCCGCCGCTGGCTGGCCCTGTTCCACGACACGGCCCAGGGCCTGTTCACCGCGGCGGCGGCGGAGCGGCTGGTGGAGGTCAGCACCCGTATCGGCCGCAGCCTGCAGATGGGCCTGGCGGTGGCGCGCGGTGAGGATGCCGGGGCGTATCGGGGCTAGGGTTCCGTCGCCGCCGCGTCGCCGCCGCTCTCCGCCTCCCCCTTTTTCTTTCCGCCGCGCGCCGGGCGGCGGTGGGGCCAGCGGCCGTCGGTGGTGATGATCTGGTCGGGGTTGGTGACGCGGATCATGGGGCCGTTATGCTCCTCCACCCAGCCGCGCACCTCCACCAATCTGTCCTTCAGGTCCAGCGGGTCCAGATGGCGGGCGCGGAAGGCGGCCATGTCGCGGCGGTCGATCTCCACCGTGAAGTCGGTGCGGCGATCGGCGCCGAAGTTCAGGTAGACGCGGTCGCGGGCGTCGGCCGCATCCAGCACCCGCCCGGTGACGATGGTATAGCGTCCCTGGGCATGCCCGGCGGAGTCCGGGTTGCGCACGGCGTAGAAGCTGTCGGACCACAGGCCCCGCTGATGGTCCCGCGCGTCGTCTTCCGCCCGGCGCAGCGCGGCCAGCCCCTTGGGCGCGTCGGGATGGGGCGCCAGTTCCACCCAGCCCTGGCGCAGCAGCGCGTCCTGCACCCACACCTGCCGCCGACCGTCGCGCACCATCAGGTGGGCCAGGACGCGGCCGTAGCGGTCATGGTCGGCGCCGCCCAGCATGAGGCTGACGGTACGGTTCAGCACCAGCCCCGCCAACGCCTGTCGCGACTCCTCCGCCAGGGGCCAGGCCGTCCGGCCGCCGCCGTCCTCCATAGAGCGGCCGCCCAGCCCGCCGCGGCGGGCCCCCTTGGGCGCCAGGATGCCGGCCAGGCGCACCACCCGGCCGTCCCGCAGGGTCACGGTGTCGCCGCTCAGCACGCCGATGACGACGCCACTGCCGGCGGGGATCAGGCCGTGCGCGCCCTTGGCATGCCGTTCCTTGTGGGCCTTGTGATGTGCCCGATGCGTACCGGCCGCCGCCGGCGCGGGCGCCATCATCAGGATCAGCAACGGCAACAGGACGATTCGCCAGGCGTGCATCGCGCGGGTTTCCAGCAACCGGGGCGCGACGACGATACGGCAGCGGTGTGCCAAAGAAAAGACGGCGCGGACCACCTGGATCCGCGCCGCTGATAGTTTACGCGTTCTGCCAGAACCGATTGATGGCACGGCCGCGTATGCCGGTGATGGGGCGTCAGGGCTGCCTATCCGGGGGCGTCACAACCCCGAATGGTCAGGGACGCGAAGCAAAAAACATGGGATAGGCGAATTCCATCGGTTCCATCGTCTGCGGGTCCCTTAGCGGGTGTTGCTCTGCTAGACACCCCAGCCATAGCAAAGCAGGGGCCAGGACGAAATTTTTGTGGCCCTTAACCATTTATTCGCAGCAGTCCGCCAGTTTCCGCGGCGGGATGGTTGGCGCGTGTTATCCAAAATTCTTGGAATCACTGCGTTATGTAATGCATATTGCAATGAGCAGCGCGGGGATCGGTAGCCGTTGCGCTATGCAATATGCTGTATTGGAATTAGCCCCATACCGGGGCGGGGGGGCCGGCGTCATTGCCGCAGTTGCCGCCGGGCCGGCTGACGGCTACGGTGCCGCCATGAGCGAGACGACACAGGCCCTGGAAGGTCCGGCCGGGGGCTGTCCCATCCGGCGGTCCGCCGTGCGCGTGTCCATCGCCACCGCCCTGCTGCTGGGTTTCGGCACGCTGGTTCTGGTGGCGGTGGCCAGCGTCCTGATCCTGGGCTTCAGCACCTCCACCCGCAACACTGCGGCGTTGTTGACGGATAAGGTCATCCTGGCCATGGACGGGATGACGGTGCGCGTGCGCGCCCAGTTGGACCCGGCCCAATACCAGGCGGAATTCCTGGTCGCCTCCATCCAGCGGGGGGAGATCGACACCAGCGACAGGACCCGCCTGGGCCAGAACCTGCGCTCGGCGCTGGCGGCCTCGCCCCAGATCACGGCCGTCAGCTTCCTGTCCGCCGACGGCCAGTGGACGGTGGCGCGGCGCACGGGTCCCAATGACGCCGAGGTCATGACAGTGCCGCCGCCGCCTGGCAGCGATCTTCTGATGCAGGAAATGAAGGCGGCACCGGTCGCGCGCTGGGTCGACCCCGTCTGGTCGGAGGACGAGGGCACCAGCTTCCTTACCGTACGCGCGCCGGTGCGGTCCAAGGACGGCAAGTTCCTGGGCGCCGTGCTGGTGGGCGTCAGCTTCGCCGACCTGTCGGGTTTCCTGGGCGAACTGGACAGCAGCCAGGGCGTCACCGCCTTCATCCTGTTCGACGCCGACCATGTGCTGGCCCATCCGGCCCTGATCGGCCGTACCTTCAACCTGGCGGGGCGTACCCCGCCCCTGCCCACGCTGGCCGACCTGGGGGATCCTGTGGCCGCCGCCATCTGGCAGCGCCAGCCCCCTGGACGGGGCAGCGCCAGCGACGCCTTGGGCGGCAAGCTGCGCGACCTGGATTTCCGCCAGGCCACCGTGGGCGATGTCGACTACGTCTATCTGCTGCGCGACCTCGGCGGCTATGGCGCCCAGAACTGGACCCTGGTGATGGCCCTGCCCCAGCGCGAGGTGGACCAGGAAATCCGGCGCGTGCGCTGGTTCGGCCTGGGCGGCGTCGCCATCCTGTTGGTGTCGGTGGCCCTCAGCCTCATCCTGGGCAAGACCATCAGCCGGCAGATCCGGGGGCTGTCGCACGCCGCCAGCTCGCTGCGCGACCTGGATTTCCACGCCGTGCCCTATCTGCCCGACAGCCGCCTGCGCGAACTGTCGGACGCCGCCGCCGCGTTCAACACCATGCTGACCGGGCTGCGCTGGTTCGAATCCTATGTGCCCAAGGCCCTGGTGCTGCGCCTCATCCGCCGGGGCGACCATGCCGGCTCCATCCTGTCGGAAGAGCGGGATGTCACCGTCATGTTCACCGACATCAAGGGGTTCAGCACCCTGGCCCAGAATATGACGCCGGCGCAGACCGCCTCGCTGCTGAACGAGCATTTCACCCTGCTGTCCGCCTGCATCGAGGCGGAGGGCGGCACGGTGGACAAGTTCATCGGCGATGCCGTCATGGCCTTCTGGGGGGCGCCGGATGACCAGGCGGACCACGCCGGCCGCGCCCTGCGCGCCGCCGCCGCCATAGACCACTGCATCCGCCTAAGCCATGACGAGGCGGTGGCCCAGGGCCGGCCCGCCATCCGCCTGCGCGTCGGCATCCATTCCGGCCCGGTGGTCGTGGGCAACATCGGCACCAGCAGCCGCATCAACTACACCATCGTCGGCGACACGGTGAACGCCGCCGCCCGGCTGGAGGCGCTGGGCGCCGACCTGGCCGACCCGGCCGCCGCCTGCATCGTGCTGGCCAGCGCCGACACGGTGGACGCCGCCGGCGACTGCGGCGTGCCCATGACGGACGTGGGTGAGTTCAGCCTGCGCGGGCGCACGGGCCAAGTGCGGGTGTGGCAGTTGGCCGATGGCGAGCATGGCCCGCGTGAGCCGGTCGGCCCCACCGGCGAAACCGTGGGCGAGGCGCGGCTGGACCCCGTCTGCCCCGAGCCGCCGGCGCGGGTTCCCTCTTAAATTTTTGTGACGGGTGGGGGAAAGACCCCCGCCAGCGTCTCCACACCCTAGTATCCCGGCGCCGCGTCGTTCCGAGGCGGCTGTCGATGGATACCCCCCTCCGTGTGGATGCGCCCCCGTGCAGGAACGACACGACGCGATCGCCCGGCCGCAGGATGGCCCGTCCCCGGCGCCCTTGGATGATGCGCCCCTGGATGACGCGCCCTTTGGCGAGGAGCGGGCGCGGTGGCTGGCCACCCACATCCTGCCCCACGAGCATGGTCTTAGGGCCTGGCTGCGGTCCAAGGCCTTCCTGGGCTTCGATGTCGATGACGTGGTGCAGGAAACCTACGCCATCCTGGTGGCCAAGGCCTGCGTCGCCGGGATCGAGAACCCGCGCGCCTATGCCTTCCAGACCGCCTATTCCGTGGTGGTGCGCCTGCTGCGCCAGGCGCGCGTCGTGCCCATCGCCGCCGTGGCCGACCTGTCGGCGCTGGAGGCGGTGGTGGACGCCCCGTCGCCGGAGGAGGTGACGTCGGCGCGCCAGGAACTCCGTCTAATCCAGGACGCCATTGCCGACCTGCCGCGCCAGACCCGCCGCGCCTTCGTCATGCGCCGGGTGGAGGGCCTGCCGCAGCAGGAGATCGCGCGGCGCATGCGCCTGTCGGAGAACACGGTGGAAAAGCACATCGCCCGGGGCCTGAGGCTGCTTGCGGAGCGCTTCGGCCGGGGAGGGTCGGGGATTGGGTGAGGGGTCAGGCAGCGTGAGCGCAAGACAAACCGCCGCGGCCGTCGACCTGGCGGCCGCCGGCTGGGCCGCCCGCCTGGACGCGCGCGCCCTGACCGCCGATGAACGGCGCGCGCTGGACGCCTGGCTGGCCGCCGACGTCCGGCACCTGGGCGCGCTGGCCCGCGCCCGCGCCCTGCTGCTCAGCCCGCTGGACGCGCCTATTCCGGTTACGGCCCCGGCTGAATCCGCCGCCCCTGGGCGCGTCCCGCTTCCCAGCCGCCGAGGCCTGCTGGCCGCCGCCGCCAGCGTCGCCGGCCTGGCGGCGCTAGGGGCCGGCATGCGCCAGCCCGCCGCCCGGCAAGCCTACAGCTCGGCGGTGGGCGAGGTGCGGCACATTCCGCTGGAGGACGGCTCCACCCTCACGCTTAACACCGACTCCGCCATCACCCTGGCCGATGAGGCGGGGCGCCGGCTGGTGTACCTGGAGCGGGGCGAGGCGTACGTCGAGGTGGCGCCCCGGACGGATCGCCCCTTCATCCTGCGCGGCCCGCTGGTCCAACTCGCCACCAATGACGGCGCCTGTTGCGCCCGGCTGAACCCTGGCGGCGCCATGACCGTGGCGGTGGTGTCGGGCACCGTGGCGGTGGAGGGCGCGCCGTCCGCCCTGGCGGAGACGCTGGAGCGGGCCACCGGCCGCGACTGGACGCTGCATCCGGGGGGCAGGACGCCGTGCTCGCGGTGGCGGGGCAGCAGGTCAGCGTGCGCGCCGGCGGCGCCGGCCATGGCACGCTGGTCAGTGTCGAGACCATGGCCCCGGGCGCGCTGGACCGTGCGCTGATGTGGCGGGAGGGGCGGCTGGCCTTCGCGGGTGAAACCCTGGCCCAGGCGGTGGCGCAGTTCGCCCGCTACTCCCGCCGGCGTATCGTGCTGGCCAGCGACCGGTTGGCGCCGCGCCACGTTTCCGGCCTGTTCACCGCCACGGACATCGACGGCTTCGCCCACGCCGTGGCCGTTGCCTTCAACGCCAAGTATCGGGAAGAGGGTAATGCCATCATTCTTTACGATTGAGGCGGGTAGCAGTGGCTCATCCAGAATTTCCTGATGTTGTTAAACTTAAATGACGCAGTGGCGGAAAGACAATCTCATCGATCTCTCCCCGTTAGGACGACGTAAACCAGTGCGATAGGCCGGATGTGGTGGGTCAAATCGCCGATCATCGTTGGGGAAGATCGTAATGATTAAGAAATATGGCAGTTTCTTTGCTCTGTGCGGGACGGCCCTGGCGGGGTGGGCGGTTCCGGCTTGGGCGCAAAGCGCGCATTTCGACTTGCCGGCCCAGCCGGCGGCCCGCTCCATCCCCCTGTTCGCCCAGCAGGCGGGCATTCAAATCCTGGCGCCCACCGATTTGCTGGACGGCATCACCACCGCGGCGCTGCGGGGGGATCTGGACCGGCACCAGGCCCTGGCGCGCCTGCTGAAGGGCACGCCGCTGGTGGTGGCTTCCGATGATGGCCGCACCGTCGTGCTGAAGCTGGCGCCCACCCCGGTGTCCACCGCCGCGCCGGTGCGCAAGGCCCAGGCGGCGGCCCCGGCGGGCCCGGGCGCCGAGCCGCAGCTGGCCGACGCCGCCGGTGGTGCCCTGGACGAGGTGGTGGTGACCGGCACGCGTGACCGGGGCCGCACCCAGTTCACCACCATGACGCCGGTGGACGTGCTGTCGGCCAAGGATCTGCAGGACGGTGCCTCCAACCAGCTCCTGGAAAACCTGACCCAGGTCATCCCCGGCTTCAACGTGCAGAAGCTGCCCAGCTCCGACGGCGGGCAGTTCATCCGCCCGGCCCATTTGCGCGGCCTGTCACCCGACCAGACCCTGGTGCTGATCAACGGCAAGCGCTTCCACCGCACCGCCTATCTGGGCACGCGCGGCGCCCAGGGCCCTGACCTGGCGCAGATCCCGGATTTCGCCATCGGCCGTGTCGAGGTGCTGCGCGACGGCGCCTCCGCCCAGTACGGGTCCGACGCCATCGCCGGCGTCATTAACATCCAGCTGGACGACCGGCCCGGCGTCTATGGCTACATGCAGGGCTCGCAATACTACGCAGGTGACGGCACCACCTGGAACGGCGGCCTGCGCGGGGCGACGGAGATCGGCGACGGCGGGCACCTCATGGCCACGGCCGAATGGTCGGACGGCACGCTGACCTCCCGCACCCATCAACGCGCCGACGCCCAGGCCTTCCAGGCCGCCAACCCCCAGCTCACCATCGCCAACCCGGTGCAGCGCTGGGGCCGTCCGGACGAGAGCAGCTATCACTACGCCGTGGACGGCCTGCTGCCCGTGGGGGCGGTGGAGCTGTATGGCTTCATGACCATCGCCACGGGCGAGGGCATGAACGACATCAACTGGCGCATCCCCGATCCCAAGAGCAATTCCAGCGTCTATGGCCTGGCGCCCAAGGTCTTCCTCGGCTGGGATCTGCGCTCCATCTACCCCAACGGCTTCACGCCCAAGGAAGGCATCAAGTACACCGACTATCAGGCCGCCTGGGGGGCCCGGGGCCATGTCGGCGGCGACCTCGACTGGGATCTGAGCGGCAGCTACGGCGAGAATGAGAGCCGGTTTTTCCTGAACAACTCCGTCAACGCCTCGCTGGGGCCCAGCAGCCCGACCAACTTCAACCTGGGCACCCAGCGGCAGGATGAGTTCAACCTCAACGCCGACGGTGTCTATCGCCTGGATGCCGGCCTGGATGAGCCGCTGAACATCGCCTTCGGCGCCGAACGCCGGCTGGAGATCTACACGGTGGAGGCCGGCGACAAGGCCTCATACCAGGTGGGGCCGGGTGCCGCCGCCGGCCTGGCCTCGGGCGCCAACGGCTTCCCCGGCTTCAGCGATCTGCAGGCGGGGTCCTGGTACCAGACCAGCTACGCCGGTTACCTGGATATGGAGGCCAAGCTGACGCCGGATTGGACCGTGGGCGCCGCCGGCCGCTACGAAACCTATTCCGGGTTCGGCGACAAGATGACCTACAAGGCCTCCACCCGGTATGAAATCACGCCGGACCTGGCCTTGCGCGCCTCCTACTCCACCGGGTTCCGCGCCCCCACGCCGGGCCAGATCAACTCGCTCAGCACCTCGCAGGGGCTGGACACCAAGACCCTGCAACTGTTCACCAGCGGCCGCCTGTCGCCCGACAATCCGCTGGCCGTGGCCCTGGGCGCCAAGCCGCTGAGCCCGGAGACGTCGCGGAACTACAGCCTGGGGGCGGTGTGGCGCACGGATGTGGGCCTGTCCGGCTCCGTCGACGCCTATCAGGTGGACGTGGACCACCGCTTCTCCAGCTCGCCCACCATCAACCTGACGGCGGCGCAGAAGGCGCAGCTGGTGGCCCAGGGCGTGCCGGGGGCGGACAATTTCACCTCGGTCTATTGGTTCACCAACGACTTCAACACCCGCACCCAGGGCCTGGACGTCGTGCTGGACTATACCCAGCCGGTGTTCGACACGGCCCGCATCGACATGAAGCTGGCCTACAACCACAATCTGACCATGGTGACGGGCGGCAGCCTGAACGCCAACCCCACGCAGAAGGTGCTGTATGAACAGGGCCTGCCCAAGAACAACATCACCGGCAGCCTGACCTACAGCGACAACCCCTTCGATTACCAGGTGCGCGTCCGCTACTACGGCGGCTGGACGGACAGCAGTGGTAACTCCACCGGCGACATATTCCAGACCTTCGACGGCATCACCTTCGTCGACCTGTCGGTGACCTACCACATCACCGAGAATTTGGCGGTGAAGGTGGCGGGCGAGAACATCTTCGACACCTATCCGGCCAAGGCCATCTACCAGGCCAGCCGGGGCATCGAATATTCGCGCAACGCCCCTTATGACACCTACGGCGGCCGCTACTACGTGCGCTTCAACGCCGCTTTCTGAACCTTACACGCGTAGCCTTTGATCGTGACGATCAAAGGCCCCTCAGTCGCCGGGCGCTGCCATCCGGCAGCTTGGCTTCCTCGCTCCGCCCTCCGGTACTCGCTCCGGCGGACGCGGTCGCATCCTACAGCGGCGCGAGTCAAAAGCTCGTGCCGCTGGTGTTAGCGAGTCTTGTTCGTACGGGGTGCCGTCCCGACCTCCCATCCGGGACGGCACCCAAGGGGAGTTGCTGACATGCGTCGACGTACCCTGTTGCGGGCGGCCCTGGTGGGCGGTGCCGGTGGCCTCTTGAGCGGTTCCGCTGCACCGGTCGCCGCCCAGCCCGGCCCCTTGCCCAGCCCGCTGGCGCCGGGGGCCGCCCCGCCGGCGGCTGATGACGAGGCTGGATGGGCGGCCATCGCGGCGGCCTATCCGCCCCGGCTGGCCAACGGCCTCATCAATCTGGAATACGGCGCGTTCGGCCAGATGCCCCTGGCCATCCAGGCGGCCTATGAGCGCTACACCGCCAAGGTGAACCAGGAAGGCGCCACCTTCGTGCGCCGGGATTTCGTCGGCTATTACCAGGCGCTGCGCCAGCGCATCGCCGGCATGGTTCATGCGGACCCGGCGGAGATCGTCATCACCCGCAACGCCACCGAATCGCTGCAGGCGGTCATCGGCGGCTATGCCCGGCTCAAGCCCGGCGACGCCGTGCTGATGAGCGACCATGACTATGACAGCGCCCGCATGGCGGCGTCCTGGCTGGAACGGCGGCGGGGCGTCACCGTCATCAGCATCGATCTGCCGCAGCCGGCGACCTACCAGAACCTGATCGACGCCTATGACCAGGCGCTGGCGGCCCATCCCACCGTGCGCCTCATGCTGCTGACCCATCTCAGCCACCGTGACGGCCTGCGCCAGCCGGTGCGCGAAATCGTGGACCTGGCGCGTCAGCGCGGCGTGGACGTGGTGGTGGACAGCGCCCAGGCATGGGGGCAGGGCCCGGTGGACGTCCACGGCGACGGCGTCGACTTCGCCGTTTTCAACCTGCACAAATGGATCGGCGCGCCCCTGGGCGTGGGCGCCCTCTACATCGCCAAGGCCCGCATCGCCGATATCGAGCCCTTCATGGGGGAGGAACCGTCGGAGCGCGACCCCATCCTGGGCCGGGTGCATACCGGCATGGCCAACTTCGCGGCCCAGATGGCGGCCATCGACGCGCTGGACTTCCACAACGCCCTGGGCTCCGCTGTCGTCGGCGCCCGCCTGCGTCACCTGCGCGACCTCTGGGCTCTGCCGGCGCGGGAGTTGCCGAAGATCGAGGTGCTGACCCCCGACGATCCGCGCCTCTGCGCCGGCATGACCAGCTTCCGGGTGAAGGGCCAGACCACGCCGGCGGCCAACACCGCCCTGGCCGCCAGGCTGGTGGAGAAGCACGGCCTATTCACCGTGGTGCGTACGGGTCTGGCCGGCGGCGCCTGCCTGCGCGTGACGCCCGGCTTCAGCACCATGCCGGCCGATATGGCCAAGCTGGTGGAGGCGCTGAAGGAAATCTGAGGGGCTCAAACGGAAACCCCGGACCTCTGCCGCCGCGTGTGGCCGGGGTTGGAGCGTAGCGACCAGGCCGCGATCGCGGCCGCCGGAGCCTTTCGGGGAACGCAGTGGACTGAAAGGCGAGGATGAGCCAAGGGGCGGATGCCCCGCCGGCGCTTGAGGTTGGCATTGGAGCATAGCGACTAGGCCGCGACCGCGGCCGCCGCAGGCTTCCGGGGAACGGAGTGGACTGAAAGGCGAGGATAGCCAAGGGGCGGATGCCCCGCCGGCGCCTGAGGCGAACTTAAACTAAGCCTCCACGAACAGCTCTTCCGGCCGGCCCACATGGCGCATGATGCTCTGGCGCAGCTTGCCCATGGCGCGGTGCTCCAATTGGCGCACCCGCTCCTTGCTGACGCCCAGGGTGTGGCCCAGTTCCTCCAGCGTGGCGCCGTCCTCGCGCAGGCGGCGGGCGGCGATGATGGTGCGCTCGCGCGGCGACAGGGTATCCATGGCCTCGCTCAGCCAGGCGGTGCGGCTGCGGCTGTCCTTCAGGCCGATGACGATCTGCTCGGGCGATGGGCCGTCGTCGGCCAGGAAGTCCTGCCACTCCCCACCCTCTTCGCTCAGCGGGTGGTTCAAGGACTGGTCGGTGGCGGTCAGGCGGATTTCCATGGTCTCCACCTCCTGCTCGCTCACGTCCAACTCGCGGGCCACATGGCGGCGGCCCTCGACGGTCAGCGAGGTGGCGGAGGGGTTGTTGTCGATGCGGGCGCGCAGGCGGCGCAGGTTGAAGAACAGCGACTTCTGCCCCGCCGTGGTCCCGGTGCGCACGATGGACCAGTTGCGCAGCACGAATTCCTGGATGGTGGATCGGATCCACCAGGCGGCGTAGGTGGAAAAGCGCACCTCCCGCTCCGGCTCGAAACGGCTGGCGGCCTGCATCAGGCCCAGGTTGCCCTCCTGCACCAGGTCACCCAGGGGCAGGCCATAGTTACGGAAACGGCTGGCGACGGCGATGACCAGGCGGGTGTGGGACGAGACCAGGGCGTGCAGCGCCTTTTCGTCCCGGTTCTGCTGCCAGCGGCGGGCCAGCTCGAACTCATGGTCACGGCTCAACAACGGCGCCTTCATGGACGCCTTGATGAAGGACAAATTCGCCCGTTGGGTCTGAGGATCGTCGATGTGCGCCATGCTCCCCTCCATCTTGGCAGTCCCGGCATCGACCTCCGTCTGGGCTTGGCCGGGCGGCCTTGGCGTCCAGTCGGATGTCGGTCCCGGAGGGGCGTCCCGGTGGCCTATTCCGCCGGGTTGGCGCCCCACGTGGATTTGCGGGATCGATGGGACAGTAATGACCGATTGGGTCACTGAAATATCGCGGGAAAAAGTCGATCACCCACAGGGCATAACCCGGGCTTGCCTTAGGCCGGGCCGGGTCGTATTCGCCTATTACCACCACCAAAGGGTCTAATTTCTCTAAATTGATAGGATCGGTTGTCGTCCGCCGGGCTTATTCAGGGACTATACACCCCTTCCAATAGAACCTTCGTCACCCTGGCGGAGGGCCTAGACGCGCGGCTCAGCTTCCGCTTCTGTTAACATGAGACCCGTGGCGCTCGAATGGTCTGGCGCTCCAATGTTAACGGGCGCCGGGATTGCCCCGGCACCCCCCCAAACCCTTGGCCGAATGTGTCAATCGCGATGGGCGGCGCGCAATGTCGCACGTCCTAGGGTTGTGCCTTCGGGCGCCACTCATCGGCACGTGGCGGCCAGCCGCGGTGCTGGCAGGCCGCCGGTCTATGCCTTCCGGTAAGGAGGTGTGGGGTGGCCACGCGGTACGGACGGTCCGCCTGATTTCCACCCTTATCTCTTTTGATCAGTGGTCGGCGGCGGCCGGTGCACCACCCATCAGCCGCAGCGGGAATAGCCGCAGGACAGGCAGGTGTCGCATCCCTCCTGGTGGACCAGGCTGGCTTGGCCGCAACGGGGGCATTGCGTGGGGGGAAGGGTGCCCTCCCCACTGGGGTCATGGTTACCCGGTGAGGCGCTCGGGGCGGGCGGAGCACCAGACTCGGGCATCGCCGGCAGGCCGCCCGCCCGCATCAGGAACCCGGTTTCCAGCATGTGCCGCTCGATGACCTCGCCGATGGCGGCCAGCAGGGAGGGAACGTAGCGGCCCTTCATCCACTGCCCGCCGCGCGGGTCGAACACGGCTTTCAGCTCCTCCACCACGAAGGCGACGTCGCCGCCGCGCCGGAACACGGCGGAGATCATGCGGGTCAGCGCCACTGTCCAGGCGTAATGCTCCATGTTCTTGGAGTTGATGAACACCTCGAACGGCCGCCGCCGCTCCTCGATCACGATGTCATTGATGGTGATGTACAGCGCGTGGTCGCTGCCCGGCCAGCGCACCTTGTAGGTGGCGCCCACCAGCGTCTCCGGCCGATCCAGGGGCACGGCCCCGCCGCCGCTGGGCGCCGGTGGGGCGGGTGGCGAGGTGTCCGGCACGGGGGCCGGCACTGGGGCGGGGGTGGCTGGCGCCGACAGCACCGATCCGGTGATGGCGTTGGGGCGGTAGGTGGTGCAGCCCTTGCAGCCCAGGTCATAGGCCTGCAGGTAGACGTCCTTGAACGTCTCGAAATCCAAATCCGCCGGGCAGTTGATGGTTTTGGAGATGGAACTGTCGACCTCGCCCTGCGCCGCCGCCTGCATCACCAGGTGGGCGGCCGGCGGCAACGATCCGGCATCGACGAAGCTGTCGGGCAGGGGGGCGTCGGGGCCGAAGACCTGGCGGAAGCGGTGATAGGCGTGGTCGGTCACCCGTTCCACCTTGCGGGTGCCGTCCGGCTGCAGCACGGCGCGGTCATACTCCCAGGTGAACACCGGCTCGATACCCGACGACACGTTGCCCGCCAGCAGCGAGATGGTGCCGGTGGGCGCGATGGAGGTGAGCAGGGCGTTGCGGATGCCATGCCGTTCCACCGCCGCGCGGGTCACGTCGTCCAGGCCCTGGATCATGGGCCGGCTCAGATACTGATCCCGGTCATACAGGGGGAAGGCCCCCTTTTCCGCCGCCAGGCCGGCGCTGGCGCGGTAGGCGTGGCGGCGCACCGCGCCCAGCCATTGGCGCGTCAGCTCCACGGCACTCTGCGTGCCATAGCGCACGCCGCATAGGATCAGCGCGTCGGCCAGCCCGGTGACGCCCAGGCCGACGCGGCGCTTGGCCCGCGCCTCCGCCTGCTGGGCGGGCAGGGGGAAGCGTGAGACGTCGATGGCGTTGTCCAGCATGCGCACGGCCACGGGCACCACCTGGGCCAGCCGGTCCAGGTCCAGACGGGCGTCCGGGCTGTAGGCGTCAACCACCAGCGCCGCCAGGTTGACGGAGCCCAGCAGGCAGGCGCCATAGGGCGGCAGCGGCTGCTCCCCACAGGGATTGGTGGCGCTGATCACCTCCACCCCGCCCAGGTTGTTCTGGGCGTTGATGCGGTCGATGAAGATGACGCCGGGCTCGGCATAGTCGTAGGTCGCCCGCATGATGCGGTCCCACAGGTCGCGTGCCCGCAGCCGGCGCCACACCGTGCCTCCGAACACCAGATCCCAGGGGCCGTCCTCCCGCACCGCGGCGATGAAGGGGTCCGTCACCAGGACCGACAGGTTGAACATGCGCAGGCGACCGGGATCGCGCTTGGCGTCGATGAACATCTCGATATCGGGATGGTCGCAGCGCAGGGTGGCCATCATGGCGCCCCGGCGGTTGCCGGCGCTCATGATGGTGCGGCACATGGCGTCCCACACGTCCATGAACGAGATGGGCCCGGACGCGTCGGCCCCCACCCCAGCCACCGGCGCGCCACGTGGCCGGAGGGTGGAGAAGTCATACCCGATGCCGCCGCCCTGCTGCAGGGTCAGCGCCGCCTCGCGCAGGGCGGCGAAGATGCCGCCCATGTCATCGGGCACCGTGCCCATGACGAAGCAGTTGAACAGGGTGACGCTGCGCCCCGTTCCAGCCCCGGCCAGGATGCGCCCGGCGGGGAGGAAGGCGAAGTCGCGCAAGGCCTCGTAGAACTGGGGTTCCCACAGGGCCGGGTCGCGCTCTGCCTCCGCCAGCGCCCTGGCCACCCGGCGCCAGGTCTCATCCACCGTCCGGTCCAGCGGCGTGCCGTCCGGCCCCTTGAACCGGTACTTCATATCCCAGACTTGGGAGGAGATGGCCGGCCAGTCGGTGGGTGTCTCGGAAGGGGTGGTCGCCCCGAGGATTGCCGTCGCCTGACCCTCACGCCCGACCATGCGCACCCTCCGATCCCGGATGATTGATCGTTCATCAAGGGTAGGCCGGTGAGCCGGGGCGGTCAATCGCGCCCCCAGCGTATGCGGAAAGGGCCGGTCAGCCGGCGGCGGCGGGCACCTTGGCCAGGGGCGGCGCGTTGGCGGGGCGTTCCGTGGGGGGGCCGCCGGCCGCCATCACCAGGCGGTCGGTGGCGGTTTCCAGCACCGCCTCCAGCTGGGCCAGCGCCGCTTCCTTGGACAGGCCGGGGGGAATGGGCGGCAGGAACTCGATGACGATGGTGCCGGGTCGGCGCAGGAACTTGTGGCGGGGCCAGAACAGGCCGGAATTCAGCGCCATGGGCACCAGCGGCACACCCAGGTTTTCATACAGCAGGGCGATGCCCACCTTGTAGGGCCGCCAGGCGCCCACGGCGGTGCGGGTGCCCTGGGGGAAGATGACGATGGGCCGGCCTTCGGCCACACGCTCTTTCGCCCCCTTCAGCAGCGACTGGATGGCGGCGCCGCGCTTGCCCCGATCCACGGCGATCATGCGCGCCTTGGCGGCGTACCAGCCCCAGATGGGGATGTAGGTCAGCTCCTTCTTCAGGACGATGGCGGGATCGTCCATCAGCAGGTGCAGCTTCATCGTTTCCCACATCGACTGATGCTTGGCGCCCACCAGGAAGGCGCCAGAGGTCGGTAGATGCTCCCGCCCGCGCACTTCGTACTTCAGGCCGATGATGACGCGCTCCCAAAAGTTCAGGGTGCGCATATAGCCCCGGATGCCCCAGATCATGGTGCGGTGGGGGACCACCAGGGTCCACAACAGGCCGAAGCACCACAGCGTCGTCCAGAGGTAGAAGACGATGTTGAAGACCAGGGATCGCAGAACCAGCATCGCCCTTAACCACATGACCGGGGTTGACCGATGCAGGGATAGTGCCTGGGCGCCCCCCTGTCCACTCTTCGGCGTCCACTCTTCGGCTACAGCCCCAGGGCGTGGCGCAGGAAGGCCACCAGGTACTTGTCGTATTCGCTGACGATCAGCCCGGCGGTGCCGCGCCAGTGCCACCAGCCATCCAGGCGCACGTTGGGCGGCTGCACCGCGTGGGGGACGATGCGCACGTCGGGCAGGGCGTGACGGAACTCCACCAGGCTGCGCGGCATGTGATAGTTGGCCGTGACCAGGCGCAGGGAATGATACCCTTCCGCCTGCATCCACCGCGCCGTCTCCGCCGCGTTGCCCACCGTGTCATCGGCGCTGTAGCCCAGCACCACACAGCATTCCAGCGCCGCCGGCGTCGCCTGCGACATGCGCAGCAGCGCGCGCACGTCCACGCCGCGATAGACGCCGGAGATGAACAGCTTCCGCCCCCGGCCGGCGGCCAGAAGGTCGAACCCGGTTTCCAGCCGCTCGCTGCCGCCGGTCAGCACGACGATGGCGTCGGTGGCGGCGGTCGCGTCCTCCGGCGCGCGGGGAATGTTGGCGGCGAAGGTCAGCAGCCCCCCCACCCACAGGACCCCCAGGGCGGCACCCAGTCCGGTCAGCCGGCGCAGGCGCTGCCACAGGCGGGCGCCCACCGCCGCGGGGGGCGGGGCCGCCGCTTCCGCTTGCGACAGAGGCGCCCAGGGGGGCGTCACGGCAGCCGCTCCAGCGCGCGCAGCACGGTCAGGCGGGCGCTGATGGCGGCCAGGGCCCCGGCGACCACCGGCACGGCGGCCAGGACCAGCCATTGCGGCGGCGCCAGGGTCAGGGGCGGCAGCAGCGTGCCCTCCACCGTGCGCGACAGCAGCGACAGGATGGCCAGCGTGGCCAGCGCCACCGCCGTGCCCCCAATACCGCCGGTCAGCGACAGGCGCAGGATATGGCGCTGGAACTGGTCCGCCACATGGTTGTCGGTGGCGCCCATGACATGCAGCAGGTCCACCTCCTCCTGGTGCATGGCCAGGCCCGCCTTGGCGGCGAACACCACCACAGCCACGGCCGCCCCGCCGATCAGCGCCACGATGACCAGGGCCACGGCCTCCACCAGCCGGGCCAGGCGGCGCAGGTCGCGCAGCCACACGCCCGGTTCCTCCACCGATGTGCCGGGGACGGCCTTGGCCAGGCGCTGGCGCAGCGCCGCGACATCGACGGCGGGGCCGGCGGTGACATCGATCAGGGCGGGCAGGGGCAGGTCCTGCAGCAGGGCGCCGTCGCCCAGCCAAGGCTCCACCAGGCGGGCGGCATCGGCCATGGGCACCGGGCGGGCGTTGATGATGCCGGGCACGCCGCCCAATGCGTGCAGCACCATCTGCACCCGCTCATCCAGGGACGCGGGCGTGCCATCATCCTTCTTCACATCCCCCACGGGGCTGACCTGCAGGGTCAAGCTGCCCTCCAGCCCGCTGTCCCAGCGCTGGGCCCAGCCGGACAGCAACTGGGCCGCCGCGACGGCCAGGGTGGACAGAAACACCATCAGGGCGATCAGCCAGGGCAGGAAGCGGCCCGTGGCATCGCGGCGGAGGGATAGGACGGCAGGGCCGCGCCGGCTCATGGGGACTGCCTCTCCAAGGGATGGGGCCAGGGGATATGGTATCGGCCCTAGTGATGGCACGGGCGGGTGGCGGGCGTCCAGCCGTGTCCGCCCGGCGTATCCACCCCTGCGGCATCGGGGCCCACCTTGCGCATCCCCGACCTTTTCGTTTAAGTCTAGAAGGCCTTTCAAGGATTTCGGCCTGGCCTCTCCCCCATGATAACAACCTGCCCGTCCTGCGCCACGCGCTTCCGGGTCGACGACGCCTTGCTGGGCCGTGGTCGCCGCGTGCGGTGCAGTGCCTGCGGTTCGGTTTGGCACCAGGTGCCGGAATCGGCCGGGCGCCCCATCGCCCTCGCCGACGACGACGGGGATGACTGGATGTCCCCCCGGCCCTCATCCTCCTCCTTTGCCGACCTTGCGGCGGCCATGGAGCGGGAGACTGCCTACGACACCCTGACCATGGCGGAAGAAGAGGCCCCGCCGGCCCCCATGTCCCTGGGGCGCCTGCGCCCGGTCGGCGGTTCCGCCCTTCCCGACCTTGAGGAAAAGCCGCGGCGCCTGTTCGCGGTGCTGCGCTGGGGCGCCCTGGCGGCGGTGATCATCGGCGGCGTCACCGGCCTAGCGGTGGAGCGTGACGCCGTGGTCGACGCCTGGCCCGCCGCCGCCCGCCTCTACGACACCTTCGGCTTCGGCGTGGAGCCGCCGGGTGCTGGGCTGGAGATGGTGGACAGCAAGACGGAATTCCGCGACGTCGAGGGTACGTCGATGCTGTTCATCGACATCACGGTGCAGAACAAGTCCGACCGCCAGCGCACGGTGCCGGACCTCATGGCCTCGGCGCTGGGTGCCGACGGCAAGCCCTTCCAGCGCTGGCGCATGCAGCCCAAGGCCCGCCGCCTATTCCCGGGCGAGAAGACCGTCTACCACGGCAACATTGTGGAAAAGGGCGGCCAAGCCACGAAGATCCTTCCAGAATTCGTGCTGCCGAACTGATACCCGCTCAAAACCGCTTCAGCAGCCGATCGATGTAGTCCAGCTCTTCCTTTGGACGCCCGGCTTCGCCGGCGCGCCGGCGCAGTTCTTCCAGGATCTCGCGGGCGCGCTGCAGGTCGCCATGGTCAGGGATCTTGACGCTGTCGGTGCTGGTGGCGCCTTGGCCGGTCATCTGGCGGCCCAACGGGTCGGTGTTCTGGCCCCGGCCGTTGGTGGCGTTGCGGGGGGCCACGCGCGTGCCCCGGCCCATCTGGCGGGCCATCTGCTGCGCCATGCCCTTCAGCCCGTCCTGCAGGGCCTCCAACGCCCGGCCCTGGGCTTCCACCGCGTCCTCGGGCGATCCCTCCGCCAGGGCGCGGCCGGCCTGGCCCATGGCGCGGTCGGCTTTGTCCAGTGGGGAGGGCGCCTGGCCGGGGCCCTGGCCGCCGCCATTGCCGTTCTCCTGACCGCCGGGCTGGTCTTGCCCCTGCTGACCATCGCCTTGCTGGTCCTGGGCCTGGCCTTCGTCCTGCGGGCCCGCCTGCTGCCCCTGCTGCTGCATCAGGGCCTGCAACTCGCGGCGCAGCGCGTCCTGCTGCTTGGCCAGATCGCGGGCCGTGGCCTCCGCCGACGGGTCACGTGGCGGCTGACGCGGGGCCGCGCCCTGGCGGTTGGGGGTGGAGCGGTTGGGGCCATCGCCCCGGGTGCCAGGTTGCTGCGGCTGGCTGTCCTCGGCCTCGCCCCGGTCGCCCTGGCGGAAGGTCTGGTCCATCAGCTCGCGCTGGCGCTTGGTCAGGTCCTGCAGCTTCTCCAGCGTTTGCAGGGCCTGCCGCATCTGCTGCTGCTCCGCCTCCGTCGGCGGCTTCTGCGGGCCGGTCTGGACGCTTTCCATCAGGTCCTGCATCTGGTCCAGCATCTTGCGCGCGGCATCGCGGGCGCCGGTCTGGGCCATTTGCTCCAGCTGCTGCATCATCTGGCCCATGTCGATGGTCTGGGCGTTCTGCTCGTCGGGCGGGGTGCCGGTCTGGCCCGGCTGCTGGTCGCTTTTCTCCGCCAGCGCCTGCATGTAGCGGTTCAGCGCGGATTTCAGCGCGTCCAGGTCGCGGCGGATTTCCGCCTCCGACGCGTTGCGGTCCAGGGCGTCGGCCAGGCGCTGGCGGGCGTCGCGCAGCTCCGTCTCCGCCGAGGCCAGGCTGCCGTCCTCGATGGTCAGGGCCGTGTCCCACAGCAGGTCGGCCACGTCGCTGATCGACCGCGCGTCGTCGTTCAGGCCCAGGTGGCGGGCGGCGGCGTACAGCGCCATGAACACGGTGGGATCGCCGGCATAGCCGTCCAACTCGCCCGCCAGGCCCAGCAGGGCGTTGGCGGCGGGCTTGCGCGCCTCCTCCCCTTGGTCCAGCAGGGTGCGGCGCTGGGCGATCACGGCCTTGGCCGTGGGGTTGTTGAACACCCGTTCCGGCAGGGTGGTGGTCTGGGCTTCGCTGGTGGCCGTCTGACCGGCGGTGTCGGTGGCCGTCAGTTGGATGGTCACGGGCTGTCCCGCCCAGGGGCTGGCCGTCAGATCGAAATAGCCGCTGGCGTTGGCCACCACCGGCGTGCCGGCGGCGGACGCCTGGCGGCTGGGCCGGGCCGGCACCGGTAGGGTCAGCACCAGCGGTTCCACCGGCGCGCCCTCGGGGCGGGTGGTCGGGGTCACGGTGGCCGTGACGCTGGCGATGCCGTAGTCGTCGGCGGCGGTGTAGTCCAGGCGCAGGGCATAGCGCTCGGTGGCGCTGGGCTTCTCGCGGAAGGCGATGGCCGGCGGGTCGTCGGCCACCACGCGGATGGTCCAACTGCCCAGGGTGCGGCCCCGGTCGGTGATGGCGACGCGCTGCCCCTTGGTGACGGTGCGGCTGACCTGGAAGCCGCCGGTGGCGGCCGGGTCCAGAGGCCGCGCGTCGTCGTCCACCGACAGGGTGGGCGCGCGGTGGTGGGGGCCTAGGCGGGCGGTCAGGGTGGCGCCAGCCGGGACGGAGATGGTGGCGGCGTTGTCGGTCGGTGCGCCAGCCTTGCCCCGGTGCGTCAGGAACTGCGGCGGCAGGCCGGTCGATTCCGGTGGGGTGATCCAGACATCCAGGTCGGCCTCCGCGCCCGGGGGCGGCGCCTCGAACCCGGGGTCCAGCGCCTCGATCAGGCGGGGGCGCCAGTCGCCCCAGGCCATCACGGCGGCGACGATCAGCAGCAGGGCCGGGACATGGCGCAGGGCCCAGGGGTCGCGGCTGGGCAGGTCCAGCTTGGGCCCGCTGACGCGCAAGCCCGCCAGGCCGCGCCGTGCCCGCTCCTGCGCCGCTTGCCACAGGGCGGCGGCGGGGCCGGTCTGATCCACCACCCCCTGGTTCACGGGGCTGTCGATCAGCAGGTCGAAGGGTCGGTGGCGCAGGCCGTTGTTCCGCTCCAGCCGGCGGAACACGGCGTCGCGGTCGGGCAAGCGCAAGGATCGCAGGCTGCGGACCAGCAGGATGATGACGGCGGCGGCGAAGGCGGCCAATGCCAAGCCGTGGGCCCAGGGCGGCAGGTGGGGCAGGGCCCCGGACCAGGCCAGCGCCAGGCCCAGCATCAGCAGGCCGGGCAGGGGCCACAGCCGCAGGCCCACCCTCTCCGCCGCCAGCGACAGCCAGGCGGCGCGCAAGGCGTGGCGCCAGGGTTTCAGCGGCGGCGGCACCAAGGCAAGGCGGGCGCGGTTGGGCAGGGGCACGACAATACCCGTGGGCGCGGCGGCGTCCGATGCCTCCGACCGTTCCTTACGGGATTTAAGTGCCCTCTCAGCCATGCCGTCGGTGCCCTTTCGGCCGCTGTGTCCTCTCGGGTGAGCCCTATGCCCTGCGCCTTAAAGGTGGCGCCATTGCGGCGTCACGTCCAGGGCCAGCATTTCCTCGAACGTCTGGCGGCGGCGGATGACCGCCCACTGCCCCTCATCCACCAGCACCTCCGCCACCAGGGGGCGGGAGTTGTAGGTGGACGACATGGCGGCACCGTACGCGCCGGCGGTCATGAACGCCACCAGTTGGCCCTGGGCCACCGGCGGCAGCGGCCGCTGGCGGGCGAAGGTGTCGCCCGTCTCACAGATGGGGCCGACCACGTCCATGGGGGAAAGCGGGGCGTCGGCCGCCGGTTCCAACACCGGACGGATGCCATGGTAGGCGTCGTAGAGCGTGGGGCGCATCAGGTCGTTCATGGCCGCGTCCACGATCAGGAAGCGGCGGTGCAGCCCTTCCTTGACGTAGATGACGCGGGCCAGCAGCACGCCGGCGTCGCCCACCAGCGACCGGCCGGGCTCCAGCGTCAAGCGGCACCCCAGGTTGCCCAGGCGCTTGCGCACGATGCCGGCATAGGCGTCATGGTCCGGCGCCGTCTCGCCCTGGTAAGGCACGCCCAGGCCGCCGCCCAGATCCAGCCGTTCCACCTTCAGGCCGGCCTCGCGGGTGGCGATCACCAGATCCGACAGGTGGCCGTAGGCGTCGTCATAGGGGCTGATGTTCAGCAACTGCGACCCGATGTGGACGGCATAGCCCTTGGGCGCCAGGCCGGGCAGGCTGCAGGCCTTGGCGTAGGCCGCCACCGCGTGGCCCAGGTCGATGCCGAACTTGTCCTCCTTGCGGCCCGTGGCGATCTTGCCATGGGTGCCGGCGTCCACGTCCGGGTTGATGCGCAGCGCCACCGGGGCGGTCCGGCCCAACTCCGTCGCCACGGCCGACAGGGCCTCCAGCTCCGGCAGGCTTTCCACGTTGATCTGGTGGATGCCGGCTACCAGGGCCGCCGCCAGCTCATCCCGGGTCTTGCCCACGCCGGAGAACACCACCTTTTCCGGCGGCACGCCGGCGGCCAGCGCGCGGCGCATCTCCCCTTCCGACACCACGTCGGCGCCAGCGCCGAGGCGGGCGAACAGGCTGATGATGGATTGGTTGGAATTGGCCTTCAGGGCGAAGCACACGTCCACCGGGTCACGGGCGAAGGCCCGGGCGTAGGCCTGGTAATTGGCCCGCAGGCGGCTGGCGGCATAGACATAGACGGGGGTGCCGACGGCCTCCGCCAACCGGTCCAGGGGGACGCCGTCGGCGGTCAGAACGCCGGAAACATAGGAGAAGGCCATGGAGATCCAAACCGTCGCGTAAGCTGGGCCCCGGGCTAGGGGGGCCCCGTGCCCTTACTGGGGCGTTGAGGAAGAGGTGCTCGCGGGGGTGTTGGTGGTGGTGCCCCCCATCATCGGCCCGCTGTTGCTGATGACCGGGCTGTCCGGCATGACGCCATAGGGTGTCGCCGGCTGGATGGTGGCCGGGGTGCCGGGCTGGTCAACCGAACTGGGCAGCGCCTCTTTCGCGTTGGGCTGCGGGTCCAGCTTGGGGCTGGGATAGAAGTTCAGGGGATGGTCCTCGCCGTCCGGCGTGTCCAGGGTGTGGGCGATCTTGCCACAGCCCGACAGGGCCAGGGCGGCGGCGGTCAGGCCGCTGATCAGCAGAACCCGGGTATAGGGGGTTTTCATCGGGGGCATCCTCACAGGAACCGTTGCCGGGCGGCCGACACCGCCGCCCGCACCCGTTCCGGCGCCGTGCCGCCGAAGCTGGTGCGGCTGGCGACGGAGGCTTCCAGGCTCAGCACGGCATAGACCTCATCGGTGATGCGGGCGTCCACGCCCTTCATGGCGTCCAATGGCACGTCCGACAGGCCGCATCCCCGTTCCTCGGCCAGGCGGACGATACGGCCGGTGACATGATGCGCCTCGCGGAAGGGCAGGCCAAGCCGGCGCACCAGCCAGTCGGCCAAGTCGGTGGCGGTGGGGAAACCCGCCTCCACCGCGCGGCGCATGGCGGCGGGGTCGGGCGTCATGTCCTGGATCATGCCGGTGGTGGCCGCCAAACAGAGGGCCAGGGTGTCGTCGGCCTCGAACACCGGCTCCTTGTCTTCCTGCATGTCCTTGGAATAGGCCAGCGGCAGGCCCTTCATGACCACCAGCAGGCCGGACAGCGCGCCCATGACGCGACCGCACTTGGCGCGCACCAGTTCGGCCGCGTCGGGGTTCTTCTTCTGCGGCATGATGGAACTGCCGCTGGTGAAGGCGTCCGACAGGCGGATGAAGCGGAACTGGCTCGTGCACCACAGCACGATCTCCTCCGCCAGGCGCGACAGGTGCATGGCGCAGATGCTGGCGGTGGCCAGATAGTCCAGGGCGAAATCGCGGTCGGACACGGCGTCCAGCGAATTGGCCGTGGGCCGGTCGAAGCCTAGGGCGGCGGCGGTGGCCTCCCGGTCGATGGGGTAGGGCGTGCCGGCCAGGGCGGCGCTGCCCAGCGGGCATTCGTTCAGGCGGGCGATGGCGTCGCGCACCCGGGCGCGGTCGCGGCCCAGCATCTCCACATAGGCCAGCAGATGGTGGCCGAAGGTCACCGGCTGGGCCGTCTGCAGGTGGGTGAAGCCCGGCATGATGGTGTCGACGTTGCGCTCCGCCTGCTCGATCAGCGCGGCCTGCAGCGCCTTCATGTCACCGTCCAGGCGCTGCAAGGCGCCGCGCACCCACAGCTTGAAGTCGGTCGCCACCTGGTCGTTGCGGGAGCGGGCGGTATGCAGGCGGCCGGCGGGTTCGCCGATCAGTTCCTTCAGGCGGGACTCCACATTCATGTGGATGTCCTCATGCTCCGTCTTGAAGACGAAGCGGCCGTCGCGGATTTCCTCGGCCACCTGGTCCAGGCCCGTCAGGATGGCGTCGGCGTCGGCCTTCGTGATGATGCCCTGGGCCGCCAGCATGGTGGCGTGCGCCTTGGACCCGGCGATGTCCTGGGCCCACAGCTTCTTGTCGAAGCCGATGGACACGTTGATACGCTCCATGATCTCCGACGGGCCACGGCTGAAACGGCCGCCCCACAGCTCGTTCACCGCGCCGGTCGCTGTGGCATTCTGGGCGGGCGTGGCGTTTTCCGGGGTCGCGGGAGTTGACGTCATCGGGGGTCGGGGACCAATTGTAGCGGGGCCCACAGGGGGCCGGTGGAACGAGGGTGATGGCAAGAATGGCGATTTTGCGGTTTCTCGCAAGGATTGGCGTGGTGGCGTCGGTCGTTTTCTGCGCTGGTGCGGCATGCGCGGCCGGTAATGCGCCCCCGGTCCTGAAAGGCGGCATCACCCCCTTCACCGAAACCCCGGATCATCCCCAGGTTCCCGACCTGGCGCTGACACGCCCCGACGGCAGCGGCATTCACCTGTCGGATCTGAGGGGCCACCTGGTGCTGCTGAACCTATGGGCCACCTGGTGCGGCCCCTGCGTTCAGGAACTGCCGTCCCTGGACAAGCTGCAAGGCGCCCTGGGGGACACCTCCGGCGGCAAGGGGGGATTCGAGGTCGTGGCCCTGTCGCTGGACCGGGGCGGCGCCCGCGTGGTCACGCCCTTCATGCAGAACCACGGCATCACCCACCTGGCGACCTGGCTGGATCCCAAGAGCACGGCCATGTCCGTGCTGAAGCCGCGCGGCCTGCCCACCACCCTGCTGATCGACGCCGAGGGACGGGAGATCGGCCGCCTGGAAGGCGACGCCGACTGGAACTCCCCCGAGGCGCAGGCGCTGATCAAGTTCTACAAGAAATAAAAAGCCCGCCCCCGGCGAAGGGGGGCGGGCTTTTTGGGGAAGCCGGATCAGCGCGTGGGCCCCTTAACGGGTAGGCCGGGGCGTATCGCCGGAATAATCGTAGAAGCCCCGGCCGACCTTGCGGCCCAGCCAGCCGGCCTCGACATACTTCACCAGCAGGGGGCAGGGCCGGTACTTGCTGTCGGCCAAGCCCTCATACAGCACCTGCATCACCGACAGGCAGGTGTCGAGGCCGATGAAGTCCGCCAGTTCCAGCGGCCCCATGGGATGGTTGGCGCCCAGCTTCATGGCGGTGTCGATGGCCTCGACCGAGCCCACGCCCTCATACAGGGTGTAGACCGCCTCGTTGATCATGGGCTGCAGCACCCGGTTGACGATGAAGGCGGGGAAATCCTCCGACACGGCGGGGGTCTTGCCCAGCTTGAACGTCAGTTCGCGGATGGCCTGGTAGGTTTCCTCATCCGTGGCGATGCCCCGGATGATCTCCACCAGCTGCATCACCGGCACCGGGTTCATGAAGTGCATGCCGATGAATTTGTGCGGCCGGTCGGTGCAGGCCGCCAGCCGGGTGATGGAGATGGAGGAGGTGTTGGTGGCGACCAGCGCCTCGGCCTTCAGGTGCGGCACCAGATCCTTGAAGATGCCGCGCTTGATGTCCTCGTTCTCGGTCGCGGCCTCGATCACCAGGTCGCAGTCGCCCAGCGTGGCCATGTCCGTGCCGGTCGAGATGCGGGCCAGGGCCTCGTCCTTCTCCGGCTCGGTGATCTTGCCCTTGGCCACCTGGCGATCCAGGTTCTTCTCAAGGGTCTGCATGGCCCGGGAGAGCGACTCCGGGCTGGTGTCCATCAGGCGGACCGTATGGCCGGACAGTGATGTCACCTGGGCGATGCCCGTGCCCATCTGCCCCGAACCGATGATGCCGATCGTGCGTATCATGGTGTCTGTCCTTGCAAGGCCACCCTGGCGGGGCCCCGCCGGATATGGCCGGCGGGACCCATAACAAGAGGCAGGATAGGGTGTTGAACGGGGTTTATCAGCCCGCCTTGCCCAATTCCGCGGTCAATTCCGGCACGGCCTTGAACAGGTCGGCGACCAGGCCGTAGTCGGCGACCTGGAAGATGGGCGCCTCCTCGTCCTTGTTGATGGCGACGATGACCTTGCTGTCCTTCATGCCGGCCAGATGCTGGATGGCGCCCGAAATGCCCACGGCGATGTACAGCTCCGGCGCCACGATCTTGCCCGTCTGCCCGACCTGGTAGTCGTTGGGCACGAAGCCGGCGTCCACCGCCGCACGAGAGGCGCCCACCGCCGCCCCCAGCTTGTCGGCCAGGGCCTCCAGCAGGGGGAAGTTGTCGCCGGACTGCATGCCCCGGCCGCCCGAGACGATGACCCGGGCGCTGGTCAGCTCCGGCCGTTCGGACTTCGACACTTCCTGGCTCACGAACGTGGACAGGCCGGCATCCGCCGCACCCGACACCGCCTCGACCGACGCGCTGCCGCCCGTGGCCGCCGCCGCCTCGAACGCCGTGCCGCGCACTGTCGCCACCTTCACCGGGTCGGACGACTGCACGGTGGCGATGGCGTTGCCGGCGTAGATCGGCCGGGTGAAGGTGTCCGCACCCTCCACACCCGTGATGTCGCTGATCTGCGCCACGTCCAGCAGGGCCGCGACGCGCGGCGCCACGTTCTTGCCGAAGGTGGTGCTGGGGGCGAAGACGTGGCTGTAGCCGCCGGCCTTCACCAGGTTCACCACCAGCGGCGCCACGTTCTCCGCCAGGCCATGCGCCAGCTCGGCGGCGTCCGCCGTCAGCACCTTGGCCACACCGGCGACCTGGGCGGTGGCGTCGGCCACGGCACCCACGCCCTGGCCCAGCACCAGCACATGGACGTCGCCGCCCAGCTTGGCGGCCGCCCCCAGGGTGGTCAGCGTCGGGGCCTTAACGCCCTCCACCGAGGGCTCAGCAATCACAAGAGTTGTCATGGTCAGATCACCCGCGCTTCGGTCTTCAGCTTGGCCACCAGCTCCTCGACGGAGCCCACCTTCACCCCGCCGGCGCGCTTCGCCGGCTCCGCCACCTTCAGCGTCTTCAGGCGCGGCGCCAGGTCCACACCCAGGCTGGCCGGGTCCACCGTTTCCAGCGGCTTCTTCTTCGCCTTCATGATGTTGGGCAGCGAGGCGTAGCGCGGCTCGTTCAGGCGCAGGTCGGTGGTCACCACCGCCGGCAGCTTCAACTCCACCGTCTCCAGACCGCCGTCGATCTCGCGCGTCACGGCGACCGTGCCCTCGGCCGGCACCACCTTGCTGGCGAAGGTGCCCTGGGCCCAGCCCAAGAGGGCCGCCAGCATCTGGCCGGTCTGGTTGGCGTCGTCGTCGATGGCCTGCTTGCCCAGGATCACCAGGCCGGGCTGTTCCTTCTCGGCCAGCGCCTTCAGCGCCTTGGCCACGCCCAGCGACTGCGTCTCCACATCCGTCTGCACCAGGATGGCGCGGTCGGCCCCCATGGCCAGCGCCGTGCGCAGCGTCTCTTGCGCTTGGCTCGGCCCCACGCTCACCACCACGATCTCGGTGGCCTTGCCCGCCTCTTTCAGGCGCACAGCCTCCTCAACCGCGATCTCGTCGAACGGGTTCATCGACATCTTGACGTTGGCCGTCTCCACACCCGTGCCGTCCGCCTTCACCCGGACCTTCACGTTGTAGTCAACGACCCGCTTGACCGCGACCAGTATCTTCATTCTCAAGCCATCCTTTGGCACTTCTTGGAGGGCGCCCGCCCGGTGTGACGCTCCACCCTCGATCTGGCGGGTTCTGGTTATTTTCCCCGTCCGGCGGATCGAGCCATACGGACGTGGTCGGCAAAAATAGGATTGTCCCACAAGGCTGTCAACGCTGCCCTGTTGCACTGCAATATGGCCTAAACCCAAGGGTTTACGCCCATACTCCCCGCATGTTTCCGGCCCTTAACGGTTGGCGCCGGGCACCCACAGCACATCGCCCGCCCCGCGGCCGTTGACGTACCGCGACAGGACGAACAGGAAATCTGAAAGTCGGTTCAGGTACTTGAAGGCCGCCGGCGTCACCGGCTCCCGTTCCGCCAGCGCGGCCACCAGCCGCTCCGCCCGCCGGGTGACGGTGCGGGCCTGGTGCAGATAGGCGGCCGCCGGGGTGCCGCCGGGTAGAACGAAGGACGACAGCGGCGCCAGTTCGGCGTTCAGCGCGTCGATCTCCTGTTCCAGCCGGGTGACCTGGGCATCGACGATGCGCAGGGGCGGATAGGGGGGGCCTCCTGCTCGGGCGTGCACAGGTCGGCGCCCAGGTCGAACAGGTCGTTCTGGATGCGGGAAAGATAGGCGTCCTCGGGCGTGCCGGCGGTGTGGAGGCGGGCCAGGCCGATGACGGCGTTGGCTTCGTCCACCGTGCCGTAAGCCTCGACCCGCAGGTCATGCTTGGACACGCGCCGGCCATCGCCCAGCGAGGTTTGGCCCTTGTCGCCGCCGCGGGTGTAGATGCGGGTCAGCGTGACCATGCCGTCCCCCGCATCCCGATGCCATGCGCCGCGGCGCTCATGCGTGATGCCCCAGGGCCAGCGCCGTCAGGAAGAACAGCACCACCGCCAGGATTTGCAGACGGATACGCCACCACATCAGGCGGTTGCCCGTGGTGCCGGCCTTATCGCCACCCCGGGCCATGGTGAACAGGCCCAGGATAAGGACGCCCAGCACGGCCAGCATGGTGGCGCCCAGGCAAAAGAAGAGGAACGTGCCCATGGCGGCGATTATAGCGTGCGCGTGTCCGCTTGCCCATCGGCTTGGGGACCATTCCTCCTCGGGGGATCAGGCTCGGGGGATCAGGCGCTCTCCCGCAGGCGGGTGGTGAAGGTGTGCGCGCCGTCCCGCAGGCGCTGGGCCTGCAGTCCCAGTTCGTTGGACGACTGGCTGACGCGGTCGGCGGCCGCCCCCGTCTGGCGGGCGGCGTCGGCGACATGGCCGATGCTGGCCGACACCCCGGCGGTGCCCGTGGCGGCTTGGGCGATACCGCGGGCGATCTCCCGGGTGGCGCTGCTCTGTTCCTCCACCGCGCCGGCGATGGAGGTCGCGATCTCATCCATGCCGGCGATGACGGTGCCGATCTGGCTGATGGCCGCCACCGCCTCTTCCGACACCTGGCGGATGGCGCTCACCTGCGCCGAAATCTCCTCCGTCGCCTTGGCCGTCTGGGTGGCCAGGGCCTTGACCTCGCCCGCCACGACGGCGAAGCCCTTGCCCGCCTCGCCGGCGCGCGCCGCCTCGATGGTGGCGTTCAAGGCCAGCAGATTGGTCTGGCTGGCGATGGTGTTGATCAGGCCCAGCACGTCGCCGATGCGGCCGGCGGCGGCCACCAGGCTGCGCACCGCGCCGTCGGTCCGCCGCGTCGTCTCCAGCGCCTGCGCGGAAATCTTGTTGGACTGCGCCACGCGGGCGCTGATCTCGTTGATCGAGGCGGACAGCTCCTCCGTGGCGCTGGCCACCGCCTGGACGTTGCCGGCGGCGTCGCCGGCGGCGGCGTCGGCCTGGGTGCTGTCGCTCAACGACCGGTCCGCCGCCTTCGTCAGCAGGCCGGCGTCATCGCGCAGGCCGCCCACGGCGGTGCCGATGCCGTCGATGACACCGGACATGGTGTCGGTGAACCCCTGGGCCAGACCTTCCAGCACCCGCTGCCGGTCCCGGCGCCCCTCTTCGATGTAGACGGAGATGGCGAGGTCCATGTCCAGCATCACTGCCCGCAGCAAGGCCTGCTGCAGCCGGGCCATGTCCACGCGCGGCTTCAGCCAGCCGAAGAGCCCGCGGCGCTCCGTGCGCGCGACCATGGCCAGCAACTCCCCGGTGATGAAGGCGTAGCCGCCGATGTACCAGCGCGGCTCAAGCCCCAGGCGGTTATGGGCCCGGCCCACCCGGATCACGCTGTCCAGGTAGGTGGTGTCAAACGCACCGGTGACGATGGCCGCCCAATGGCGCATCTGCATCTGCTTCACATGCGCCAGATGCTCATCGCCGCCGAACAGCTTGAATATCTCCGGCTGGGTGCGCAGCTTGGCGTAGAATCGGTCCAGGATGGCGGGCAACTCACGCTCCACCTGCGGGCGCAGGGTGCGCAGGGCGTCGCGGGTGGCGGCGTCGATGTTGAGGAAGGTCAGGCGTTCCTGAAACTGGCGCTGCAATGTGTCCTCATTGGCGGTCATGGTCCTGTCCCCTGAAAGATTGCGACTCCCGGCGCGTGACCAGACCAGAGTTCTCCAGCTTGGTAAATCAACCGTAAAAAACGGGAGCTGAGGAAGGCGCCCTAACCTTTTGGTAGTCCTATTTGATTTGAATCAGCAGCGACCTTTTGGCTTCCGCCAGCGCCATTGCGTCGGGTCGCTGACAGGGCTAAACCCAGATATGGCCTTCATTCGACACATCCGGGCGTGCAACGCCCACGACGCCGCGGCTTTCCTGCCCTTCGCCGTCAATGGACAGCGCGTGGGGCAAGTGCGCCGCGCCTTCGCCGACCGGGTGGCCGGTCTCAGCGACGCCTTTCGCTGGACGCAAGGGGGCGCCCCGCTGCTGGACCTGCTGCCCACCGATGCCGGCAGCCGCACCCGCGCGGTGGCCGAGGTGGTGGCCGCCCTGGCGGCGGACGGGCTGGTGCCGCCCCTGCGGGGGGAGGACTTTCCCGTGGTGGCGCAGTGGGGGCAGCCCGAACTGTTGCAGCTGGACCGGGCGGCGGTGCCCAGCTTCGGCGTACGCGGCTTCGGCCTGCATGTGAACGGCTATGTCCGGGGCGCTGATGGCGGCCTGGAGATGTGGGTGGGCCGCCGAGCCCGTGACCGGGGCGTGGCGCCGGGCAAGCTGGACAACATCGTGGCCGGCGGCCAGCCGGCCGGCCTCAGCCTCACCGAGAACCTGGTGAAGGAGGCGCATGAAGAAGCCGGCCTTGAGCCCGGCCTGGCCCGCAGCGCCGTGCCGGTGGGCGCCATCACCTATGTCTTCGACACCGCCGCCGGCCTGCGGCGCGACACCCTGTTCTGCTACGACCTGGCGCTCAGCCGAGACGTCATCCCCCGCAACACCGATGGCGAGGTCGAGGCTTTCGAGCTTTGGCCCCTGGACCGGGTGGCGGACAGCGTCCGCACCACCGATGACTGGAAGTTCAACGTCAACCTGGTGGTGATCGACTTCCTGATCCGCCACGGTCAACTGAACCCGGACCATGAACCGGACTACATGGATTTGGTGACCGGCCTGCGCGCCACCGACTAATACGCCGGGGCGCGGATGCCCCGCCGGCGCCTGAGGTGCTCAGAAATAGGACGCGACCGCGTCCGCCGGAAGCTTCCGGGGAGCGAAGCGGACTGGAAGCTGAGGATAAGCCAAGGGGCGGATGCCCCGCCGGCACTTGAGGGACTCAGAAATAGGACGCGACCGCGTCCGCCGGAAGTTTCCGGGGAGCGAAGCGGACTGGAAACTGAGGATAGCCCAGGGCGCGGATGCGCCCGCCCGGCGCCTGAGGTGCTCAGAAATAGGACGCGACCGCGTCCGCCGGAAGCTTCCGGGGAGCGAAGCGGACTGGAAGCTGAGGATAAGCCAAGGGGCGGATGCCCCGCCGGCACTTGAGGGACTCAGAACAACGCGTCGATCGCGTCCTGATCCAGGGTCGCCTGCTCGGTGGCGCCATGCACGATGGCGCTGCCCCGGTCGACCAGCTTTTGCAGGCGCTGCCAATAGTCTGTCGCCAGGAAGCCCAGCATCTCCGGCGAGTCCTGTTCCGCCTCCAGCGCCACCACCGCCTCGGCGATGGTCGCGTCCAACTCCTCCACCACGCGGTCGAAGGGCTGGCGGTATTCCGGCGGCACATGATCGTAGGCTTCGATGGCCAGTGCCGCGAAGCCCAGGCCGCTGCCCTCGAAATGCTGCTTGTAGGTCTTGGGGTGCCAGGCGCGGATCTCGTCCAGCATTTCCGGCATGTCACCCAGCATGGACAACAGCATGATCACTTCGTTGAAGTGATTGAAGTAGTCCGTCGACAGCAGGGTGTTGCCATCTATCGTCGTGTCTTTGACGAGGGTCCGGTAATGGGCGAGGGTGTCGGCATCAGGCATAGGGCGTTCTTACCACGGAGCCTTCGGTCTGGGAGGCGAAAAATGCGCTGAGCAGCGAAGCGCGCCTTCGGCTAGATGTGCGTGCCCCGTGCTTGATCAAGGCGTCTCCACTCCCAACCAGTCCATGCCCAACCGGCGGCGGATGTCATCCGGGGTGGCCCCGCCGTCGCGCAGCGCCGCCAGGCTTGCCGCCCCGTCGCGTTTGGCCAGCCGTTCACCACGCTCATTGACCAGCAAGCGGTGGTGATGCCAGTCGGGGACGTTCAGGTCAAGCAAGGCCTGCAACAGGCGATGCACATGCGTCGCCTCCACCAGGTCGCGGCCGCGGGTCACCAGGGTGACGCCCTGCAGATGGTCGTCCACCGTCACCGCCAGGTGATAGCTGGTGGCCACGTCGCGCCGTGCCAGCACGACATCGCCCAGGATGCCGGGTTGGGTCGCCACGGTCCCCGCCTCCAGGTCGGTCCAGAGCAAGGGTCCGGCGCGACGCGTGGCGGCCGCGACATCCAGCCGCAGGGCGTGCGGCGCCCCCGCCGCCAGCAGGTCGGCCCGCCGTACCGGGTCCATATGCCGGCAGGTGCCGGGGTAAAGCGGCCCCTCCGGCCCATGGGGGGCGGCGCCGGCCCGCGCGATCTCGTCCTGGATGTCCTTGCGCGAACAGAAGCAGGGATACAGAACCCCCAGGTCGGAGAGGCGGTCCAGGGCGGCGCGATAATCGGCCATGTGTTCCGACTGGCGCCGCACCGGCTGCGGCCAGCTCAGGCCCAACCAAGCCAAGTCGCGGAGAAACGCCTCCTCGAATTCAGGCCGGCAGCGATTGGGGTCGATATCCTCGAAGCGCAGCAGAAAGGTGCCGCCGGCCCGGCGCGCGGCGTCCCAACCGAACAGGGCGGAATAGGCGTGGCCCAGATGGGGCAGGCCGGTGGGGCTGGGGGCGAAGCGGGTCACGGTCTGGTTCATGCCCCCTGATACCACCGGGGGACGCGTCTTGCCCATCCCCTGCCCCCCAATCCCCTGCCCCGAGTTGGCCATGGTTTGGCCCTCCACCCTCCCTACAAAAAGGGGTAGGGCGGGATGGCCGCCCCACATCTTGTGGGTAAACATATGACGTTATGGTGAAATCGCCCGGGGCCCACCAAGGCGAGGATTGCCGAAACGGGTGGGAAAGGCTAATAAGGCAATGATCTCTGGCCGTGGGTTCGGCCCCGGCCTTCCTCGGGAACGGCGCGGGGGTGGTATTGTCTCCACCACTAGACAGTTGTCCGGCCTTGGTACTGAACGCCGATTTTCGGCCGCTCAGCTACTTCCCCTTGTCCCTTTGGTCTTGGCAAGACACCGTCAAGGCCGTGTTTCTGGACAGGGTCAACATCATTTCCGTCTATGACCGGGTCGTGCGGTCGCCCACGGCGGAAATCCGAATACCCAGCGTCATCAGCCTGAAGGAATACATACCGGCGACTCGAAGGCCGGCCTTCACCCGCTTCAACGTTTTCCTGCGCGATCATTTCTGTTGTCAGTATTGCGGTGAGCCTTTCCCCACCCAGGAACTGACCTTCGACCACGTCATCCCACGCTCCCGCGGCGGACGCACTACCTGGGACAACGTCGTCACCTCCTGCTCCGCCTGCAACTTGGCCAAGGGCAGCCGTCTGCCGCACCAATGCGGCATGATCCCCCTCAGCCCCCCGTTCCAGCCCACGGTCTTCCAGCTTCAGGAAAACGGCCGGGCCTTCCCGCCCAATTTCCTGCACGAAAGCTGGCGCGACTTCCTCTATTGGGACACGGAACTGGATCCCTTCTGACGGCGGTTCTTAGCGATACGGTTCTCAGCGATATGGGGCTGTGCAGGCCAGCATCCAATCGCGGAAGGCGCGGACGCCCGGCGTCAGCGGCTTTGAGAACAGCCGGGTCAGCCAGTAGCTCCCCGTGTCGACGCACACCGGGAATGGCTGCACCAGGCGGCCGTCCTCCAGGTCCCGCCGGAACATGGCGGGCGGCGCCAGCGCCACGCCCTCCCCCACCATCGCCGCCTGGACCATGAGGGGGGAGGCGTCGAACAGCGGTCCCCGCGCTGTGATCCCCGGCACCCCGGCGGCCTTCAACCAGGCCGGCCAATCCTGCGCGCGGTAGGACCGCAGCAGCGGATGGGCGGCCAGGTCCCCGGGCTTGTGCAGGGTGGCGGCGATGGCCGGCGCGCACAGGGGCGTCATGGGCGCGTCCATCAGGCGGTGCGCCTCCACCCCGTGCCAGGCGCCGTCGCCGAAGCGGATGGCCAGATCCAGGCTTTCGGTCCACAGGTCGACCTTGTTGTTGTTGGTCATGATGCGCAAGTCGACGCGCGGATGGTGGGCGCGGAAGGCGCCCAGGCGCTCGAACAGGAAACCGACGGCGAAGGTGCCCACCACGCCCAGGTTCACGATCTCCGCCGGGCCCGTCGCGCTGACGGCGTCCAGCGCCCGCTCCATCATGGCGAACGCCTCCAGGATCGTGGGGGCCAAGGCTTGGCCCTCATCGGTCAGGATCAGGCCCCGGGTGCTGCGGCGGAACAGGCTGACGCCCAGTTGCTCCTCCAGCCCGCGCACCTGATGGCTGACCGCCGACTGCGTGACGTGCAGCTCCGCCGCCGCGCGGGTCAGGCTGAGATGCCGCGCGGCGGCCTCGAAGGCCCGCAGCGCGTTCAAGGAGATGGCGCTGAGCGGCATGGTCCCGTCCTTAGAAAAACTCAGGATCGCGCCAAGGTATCGTCGTTTGCACCGGCAATCAAATGCTGGAATTTTAAGGCATTACCGACTGACGGGGGCGGGACGGCCTGAGAAAAGCGAAGGGTATGCCCCGCTTTTCCAGGGGGCCTCTCCCTTCGTTTCCCGCCATGCGCCCGCGTTTGCGACCTCCCGGCCTCCGCTGTCTGGAGCAGGCATCCGCGTGCCCGCGGCGGACCGCATGAAGGGGGACCAGGGTGAAGGTCAGGGGCTTTCGAAACGCGGTCATCGCCGGCCTTGCCGTCGCCGCGCCCTCGGCGCTGGCGCAGACGGAAATCACCATCACGGCGCCCCCGCCGGAAGCCACCCGCCTGGATGATCGCACGGTCTACGACCTGGCGAACAACCTTCAGGCCAAGGGGGGTGGCAGCGTCGCCGACGTCCTGACCACCCTGCCCGCGGTCAGTGTCGACCCGGCGGGCAAGGTCAGCGTGCGTGGCGCCGCCGTCACGGTGATGGTCGATGGCAAGCCCTCCCCGGCGTTGCGGGGCCTGCCCTTGGCGACGGCCCTGCAATCCATGCCGGCCAACACCATCGCCAAGATCGAGGTCATCACCGACCCGGGGCCGGAGTTCCGGGGGGATGCCGGCATCGTCATCAACCTGGTCACGCGCAAGCCCCGCACGCCGACGGCCAAGGCGGACCTGGGGGCGGGCATCGGTCCACAGGGGCGGCGCAGCGGCTCGGCCGCCGGCTCCTTCGGGGTGGGCGCCTGGAGTTTCAGCGGCTCGGCCGACGTGCGGGACGACATCCGCTACGACCTGCTGTATATCGACCGGACGGCCAAGAACGCCGATGGTTCGGCCGCGGGCCGGCTGGTGGAGCACCGCGCCACCTTCGTGCCCTACACCAACACCACCGGCGTCCTGACCGTCTCCTATGCCGCTTCGGATCACGACGCGCTCAGCCTTGGTGGCGAAGGGGCCCTACGCCACCGGCCGCGCCAATACCGGGATGACCTCGGCCTCTATGATCCCGACGGCGGGGTGACCGGCCGCAGCGTCACCCAGGACCGCGCCCCCCAGCATTTCGACCACGCTTCCCTGACCGGCGACTACGTCCGCAAAGGGGTGATCGGTGGCGACACGCTGACCCTGAAGGCCAGCCATGAGGATCATGAGACACTGCGCGACCAGACCGACGACCAGCTCTTCCAGGTTCCGACCGCCGTGGAGGACATCTATCGCCAACGGCACACGGAACGGGAGCTGATCGATACCATCAGCGGCGACTATGTCCTGCCGCTGCCCCGGGAGGAACAGCTCAAGCTGGGCTTTGAGGTGGAGTCGGACCGGGTGCAGTCGGCCTACCAGGCGGGGGCGGTGGGTGATGCGGCGGTGGGCGATCCGGGTGCCGGCGGGTTCGGCGCCACCCCCGCCGCGCGCTTCGGCCTCAACCGCACCCTCAGCGCCGGTTATGCCAGTTATCAGCGCCTGCTGGGGCCCTGGCTGGTCAAGAGCGGGCTGCGGGTGGAGTCGATGGCGACCCGGTTCCTGGCGGCGGCCCAGGGCATGCCGGACTCGAGTGACCTGCGCTGGTTGCCCAGCCTGTCACTGGGACGGGATCTCAGCCCCGAAAGCCGGCTTACCTTCAGCTACACCCGGCGCATCGACCGGCCGACGACAGAGCAACTGAATCCGCTTCAGACCATCGTGGGGGCGACCACCATTCTGGGCAACACCGGCTTGCGGCCCAGCCGTACGGACTCGGTGGAGGCCGGCTACACCTACACGGCGGCGAAGGTGACGGTCAGCGGCACCCTGTACGCGCGCCGTCTGACCGATGATATCGTGGACTATCGCTATGCGGCGGCACCGGTGGACACGGTCCTGGTCTCCACGGTGGAAAACGCGGGCGGCGGCACGTCGGCCGGCCTGGACCTGGCGGTGGATTTCCACCTCGGGCCGGACTGGGCGATCAGCCTCAGTTCCGACCTGTCCCACTTGCGGGAAACCATGCCAATCGCTGGGGGGCCAATCGGCGGGGAGAACTATACCGGCGCGCTGTTCACGCACCTGACCAAGGTCAACCTGACCTGGACGCCGGCGGAGGGCGACCGCCTGCAACTCCAGGCGCAACTGCATGGCCGGTCGCTGGAAACGGGCGGCACGCGCTCCGGCTATCAGTCAGTGACCCTGTCTTATAGCCATGACGTGACGTCCCGCCTTAAGGCGATCGTCACCGCCAACGACGTGTTCAATGGCGTGCGGCGCGTGACGTGGATCGACACGCCGCAGTATCGGGAACGGTCGGAATTGGCCGTGCCGGGGCAGATCGTCTATCTCAGGCTGACATACAAGCTGGGTGGCGGCGATACCGCCGGCCCCTGATCAGACCCGTTCCGCCACCCAGATGACGGCGCGGGTGCCAGCCTTGATCAGGGTGTAGAGCACGGGGTAGCCGGTGGTCAGCTCGGCATCGTGGGCGATGCCGATATCGCGGTGCTCCAGCTCTTCGGCCCGGAATTTTTCGATGGTGGCCTTCAGCTCCGCCTCGCCCGGGCCCAGGCGTTCCGCCTGCTCGGCATAGTGGGCGTCGATCGCCTCCTCCACCGCCACGGTGCAGGCCATGGCCGCCCGCTCGCCCATCAGGGCGGTGGCGGCACCCAGGGCGTAGCCGGCCAGCTTCCACAGCGGCTGCAACGCCGTGGGCCGCACCCGCCGCTCCACCATCATTGTGTTGAAGGTGTCGAGGTGGACGCGCTCCTGTTCCTCCATGTGGCGGATGGTGGCGCCCACCGGTCTTTTCCCCAGCACCGACAACTGCCCGGCATAGATGCGGGCGGCGCCGTACTCGCCCGCCTGGTCCACACGGATGATGCGGGCGATCTGTGCGTCGGTGCCCAGGTCGCCCGGCAGGGGGCGGCGGGCCAGGCGCTCGGCGGGCTTGGCAGTGGACAGGGTGGCGGAGGGACGGGGGGCGGTGTTCGTGGCGCTCATGAAACCCTCCTCAGGCCCGCTTGGCGCCGGCGCGGGCGGCGGCCCAGGCGACCAGGCCCAGGATCAACGAGGCCGGGAAATTGAAGGCGGCCATGGAAATCCCGTGGAAGGTCCACTGCGCCTGATCACAGCGCACCAGCGGGGCGGACATCAGACGCTCGCGCAGCTGATCCAGCGTCAGGTTCTTGGGCATGCTGCTGCTGCAGGTGGTGAAGCCTTCCCACCAATGCTGTTCCACGCCGGCGTGAAATCCCGCGATGGCGGCCCCGGCCAGGAAGGCCAGGCCACCCAGGGTCAGCGAGACGCCCCGCAGGCGGGTGTTCACCAGGCCGGGCAGCAGCGCCACGATGGCCGCGACATAGGCCCAGCGCTGCCACATGCAGAACTCGCACGGGTGCAGGCCGCCGACATATTGCGACAGCAGCGCCGTGCCCAGTGCCGCCACCGACGCCAGCACCAGCGCCGCCTGCGGCAGGCGGGGGTGGGCCAGCGGGGAGGGGGCTGCGGTAGGGCGGGGGGCGACGGCAGTCATGGCGGTGGTCCAGATCGGGGTGGTAAAAGGCTCAATGCAGATGCACGTATTTGAGAAGCACGAAGCCGCCAACCAGCAGCACTAAAAACAGGGTGGTGACCAGCGTCAGGCGCTTTTCCACGAATGTGCGGATGGGCTCGCCGAATTTCCAGAGCAGGGCGGCGACCAGGAAAAAGCGCAAGGCCCGGGAGATCAGCGAGGCGCCGGCGAAGGTGAGCAGGTCGAACTGGAAGGCGCCGCTGGCGATGGTCACCAGCTTGTAGGGGATGGGCGTCATGCCCTTCAGGATGATGATCCAGGCGCCCTTCTCATCGAAGCCCTGCTTGAACTCCATGTACTTGTCCATCAGGCCATAGGCGTCGATGATGCGGTGGCCGATGACGTCCCAGAAATAATAGCCGATGGCGTAGCCCAGGAAGCCGCCCAGGACGGAAGCCACGGTACAGACCGTGGCCAGGAAGAAGGCGCGGCGCCGGTCGGCCAGGATCAGCGGGATCAGCAGCAGATCCGGCGGAATGGGAAAGACCGAGCTTTCGATGAAGGAAATACCCGCCAGGGCCCACACGGCATGGCGGTGGCCGGCAAGGGCGAGGGTGCGGTCATACAGGCTACGCAGCAACGGGCATCTCCGACAGCGGGGCCCCGCCAAGGGGGCGGGGCCGGGCGCTACCCGTCTATCAGGTGCGCCCCCCGCCCGCAACCGCGCGGCCCTGTGATGCGCGTGTCAAGCCTGTGCCCCGCCCACCTGTGCCCGCCCACTGAACACGTCCACCGCATGCGGCGCTTGACCCCCGGCTTTCTATCGCTATGATCCCGCCCACGCTTGAAGCGCCCGGTGCCTCCGTGGCGAAATGGTAGACGCGGCAAACTCAAAATCTGTTGGCCGCAAGGTCGTGTTGGTTCGAGTCCGACCGGGGGCACCACTTTAATTCTTTAAAATCCCTGACTGTCAAAGATGGCCCTTCCCGGGCCATTTTTTGTATCCGGCACCCCGTGCCCGGCTGTCGCACCCGACATGACAGCGCAATGGTGAGCGGTTAATTTGGCGGCCTTCTCCAGACCGGGATCGTCCATGACCGCCTTCTGCCGCCTTGCCGCCGCCATCGTTTCCACCGCCGCCATCGCCCTCACCGCCGGGCCGGCGTTCGCCTGGGGCCCCAACGGACATGCCATCGTGGGCGACATCGCCCAGGACCGGCTGACGCCCAAGGCCAAGGTGGTGGTGGACCAGTTGCTGTCGCTGGAGGGTCACCACACCCTGGATGAGGTGGCGAGCTGGCCAGACACCGTGGGCCACCTGCCCAAGGACAAGGGCGGTCTGCCGGACACGCTGCCCTGGCATTATGTCGACGTGCCCACCGACCAGCCGGCCTACGATCCCACCCGCGACTGCGCCAATGAGAATTGCGTCATCGCCCGCCTGCCGGAACAGGCCCGCATCCTGGCCGATACCAAGGCGCCGCCGGAGGCGCGCCTGGCCGCGCTGAAATGGGTGGTCCATCTGGTGGGCGACCTGCACCAGCCCCTGCATGCGGCCGAGCGCGACCATGACAAGGGCGGCAATGATGTCAAGGTCCGCTACTTCGACGATGACAGGAACGGCCACCTGAACCTGCATTCGGTGTGGGACGGTTCCATCGTCGACCGCGAGTTGGGCCTGTCGGTGAACAAGGATTATTCCATCGACCTTGCCAAGGCCAAGGCGGCCGCCGCCACGCTGGAGCCGGGCATCACCGCCTATGACGCCAATGCCTGGACGCCCAAGGTCCCGGCCACCCGACCCCCGTTCAAGGGCGCCGGTCTGGACAAGGCGGTGCAGGCCTGGGGCGAGGAAAGCCACGGGCTGGCCCGCGACGTCGTCTATGGCCTGCTGCGGGCGCCGGAGTCGGACGGCGTGGAACGCCTGGCCCAGGGCTATGAAACCGCCGCCTGGCCGCTGGTGCGCATGCGCCTGGAAATGGCGGGCGTGCGCCTGGCCTGGGTGGTGAACCAGGCCGTCGGGCACTGATCCCCTGACCGCCGCGCCATAGGTCGTCGGTTCATGCAATGTTAAGCATGTCCGCGCCAAGCTGCGCGGCTGGGGCCAGGCGTGTGGCCCGCCAACGGAGCGGTGCGGCAGGATGAAGCGGGTGGAGCGGTATCTGGGGTTCGCCTTCGCCAATGCCGACCTGTTGATGGAGGTGGATGGCGAGGGCGTGTTGCGGTTCGCCGCCGGGGCCGTCCAGGCCTTGACCGGTTACAGCGACGCGGACCTGGCGGGCCGTCCCTTGGCCGAGCTGCTGGCGCCGGGCGACGCGGCGCTGGCGCGGCGCGTCCTGGGGGCGCTGGGGGATAATGAGCGCAGCGTCCCCCGGCCGGTGCGTCTGCGCCGCCGCGACGGTCGCGTCATCGTCTGTGCCCTGGCGGCCTATCGCCTGCAGTCCAGTCCCCTGCTGAACGTCACCTTCTGCCAGCTGGCCGCCGGTCCGGCGGCGCTGCCCGCCCCGCAGGATCTTGATGCCGCCACCGGCCTGCTGACCCCCGCCGCCTTCGCGCGCGCCGCCGATGCCACCCTCACCCAGGAGGGGGACGAACCGGCGGCCGGGGGCGCCCTCACCCTGGTGGAAATGAACAACCTGGCCGATATCCGCACCCGCCTGACGGCCGAGGCGGAGGGCCAGCTGATGACCGAGATCGGTGCCGTTTTCCGCCAGCATGGCGGGGGCGTCGCCGGCCGCGTCGCCGACCACCGTTTCGGCGTCATGGCCCCGGCCGGCCTGGCCGAGCAGATCACCCGCGACATCCGCCACATCGCCGCAGATCTGGGCCTGGACCAGCCGCTGGAGGTGGATGCCCGCACGCTGGACGGCGACACTCCGGGGCTCAGCCGGGCCGACCGGTCGCGCCTGCTGCTGCACGCCCTGCGCCGCTTCGCCGAGGCGGGGCCGGCGGCGGTGGACGTGCTGTCCGGCCAGTCGGCTGCCGCCGGCTTCGTCAAGGACGCGGTGGGCTGCCTGGCCCGGCTGCGCGATGACCTGGGCGGCAATCGCCTGTCCCTGGTCTATGAGCCCATCGTGGACCTCAAGACCGGGCGCATGCACCACCTGGAGGTGTTGAGCCGGTTCAACGGCGACCGCCCGGGGGCCGTCATCACCCTGGCGGAGGAACTGGGCGTCATCAACGACGTCGACATGCTGGTGTGCAGCCTGGCGATGCGCGAGCTGGAACGGGCGCCGGCCGATATGGTCCTGGCCGTGAACCTCTCTGCCGTTTCCGTCGGGTCCGACCTGTTCATGCAGTCGCTGATGGCGCAACTGAAGGCCCAGCCGGGACTGTCCGGCCGCCTGATGTTCGAGGTGACGGAAACCGGGCAGATGGGCGACCTGGACCGGGCGCGGAACGTGCTGGGCGCCGTGCGTCGCCAGGGCCACCCCATCTGCCTGGACGATTTCGGCGTGGGCATGGCCTCCTTCACCTATATCCGGGCGCTGGACTTCGACCATGTGAAGCTGGACGGCAGCTTCATCGCCCGCATGTGCGTGGACAAGCGGGAGGAGGCCATCGTCGCCGGCATGTTGGCCCTGTGTCGCGGCCTGGGCGTTAGCGCCATCGCCGAGCATGTGGAGAACCCGGAACAGATGCTGCGCCTGCGTGGCCTGGGCTGCGCCATGGGCCAGGGCTGGCTGTTCTCCCACGAGATGGAACGCCCGCAGCGGCGCGACGTGGACCTGCGGGCCCTGTCCCGTCCGTCGGCCTGGCGTCCCACCGTGGTCGATGCGGGCGGCTGAACCGCGACGCCGGTTGGTTCCCCGGCTGATCAGCTTTATCAGATAATATTCGCCCCCAATACTTGATGTGCGTCAAATAAGGATACCAATACGAGAGAGCGGTTGCGGGGGAGAGCGCCAAGGTTTTTCATGGGAAGCACCAAGGTGGAGGTGTTCCATGACCCAGTACAGCACCTATTCCCTCGTGCTGAGGGAGCACATTGCGGACCTCGACCCCCTCATTGAACGGTGGACCAGCGGGCATTTCCTGCTGACGGGCGCCGCCCAGGACGAGGCCGGGGAATTTGTCGGCCGCTTGCGGGAACTGCGCGCCGACCTGGCCAGCCGCATCGCGCGGCCGGACCTGGACGGTCGCATCACACCCCTGGTCGCTGACGGAATGACGGTTCGTTGATATCACCACGCACCTGCCCCGCCCCGCGTTCGGGTTATCCGGACACGGGGACGGGGCTTTCGCGTGCCTGTCATGTCGCTCACCGCGCCGGATCGGCCGTCAGACCCATATAGCGGTCCGCCCGGTGGTTCATGGCCACGATCATGTTGGCGATGAAGGCTCCGACGACTGACAGCGCCAGCCGCTGCGGCGTCAGCACGAAGCAGGCCGCCGCCAGGATGCCGGCGTCGATGCCCAGCTGGACATAGCCGGCGCGGATGCCGAATTGCTCCTGCAGGTACAGCGCCAGGATGTTGATGCCGCCCAGCCCGATGCGGTGGCGGAACAGGATCAGCAGGCCGGTGCCGATCAGGCCGCCGCCAGCCAATGCCGCATAGACGGGGTTCAGGACGGCGAACTCCATCCATCCAGGGGTGAGCCGCGTTTCGATGGTCACGAGGCAGACGGCGGCGAAGGTGCGGGCGGTGAAGCGCCATCCCATGCGCCGCCAGGCCAGGACATAGAAGGGCAGGTTCAGCACGAAGAAAAACAGCCAGAACCCCTGGTCAGTCACATAATGCAGCAGCAGCGCCAGGCCGGCGATGCTGCCCACCAGCAAGGTGGCCTTGGCATACAGCACCGTTCCCAGCGAGACCATCAAGGTGCCGATGGCCATGGCGGCCAGGTCCTCATATCCTTTGTGGCGGCTTTGATTGTCCGGCTGCATCATTTTGTGCCCAATATGGCGTATATTTACTAATGATATACTGGAAATGTCGGAGCCAGATATTCGATAATGGCACGGCTGCTTGGCCGGGCGTCGGTGACGCACCTGGTCGGACCGCATAGGCCGGGCGCCGGCCACGGGCTTTCGGGGTAGGGGCCTTGACCCATTGCCCCGTTGCCGGCCCTCCCGGCTTTTGAAAGGCTTGGGATCGACGCATCACAGCAGGAGGAAAGCCATGAGCACGAACCAGAGCGCTGCGTATGCCCGTATTCTGCAGGAGCGTATCGCCGACCTCGATCCCCTGATCGAACGGTGGAGCAGCGACAGCCTGATCCTGACCGACACCGCCGGCGATGAGGCCGAGGAATATCTGGAGCGGCTGAAGGTGATCCGGGCCGAGATGGCCGGGCGCCTGGGCCGTCCGGATCTGGACATCCCCACCCCCGGCATCACCGACAGCTTGCTGGCGCGCTGAGCGCTGGCGTCTCGCCCGGCGTGCCCCGCGTTTACCGGCCGGTTTCCGGCACCGGGTCGCTCCCCCGTCCCGGCCGCCGGAAGGCCGTCAGACGGCAGTACAGCCAGCCCAGGGCCAGCAGGGCGACGAACACCCCGAACAGTACCAGGTTGTAATAGATCATGGCCGCCAGGCAAAGGCAGGCCAGGCCCAGCGCCAGGCCGGGCACCCAGGGGTAGCCGGGTGCCCGGAAGGGCCGGTCCAGCGCCGGCGCATCGCGGCGCAGGCGGAACAGGCTGGCCATGCTGACGATGTACATGACGATAGCCCCGAACACCGACAGGGTGACGATGTTGGCGGTCAACGGCTGGCCGCCGAAGGCCAGCACCTCATCGGAAAAGATGGCGGCGATGCCCACGGCGGCGCCGGCCAGGATGGCCCAGTGCGGCGTGCGCCGCGTGGGATGCAGGCGGCTCAGGACGGACGGCAGGAAGCCGGCGCGGGCCAGGGCGAAAATCTGCCGGGAATACCCCATGATGATGCCGTGGAAACTGGCCACCAGGCCGAACAGGCCGATCCACACCAGCATGTGCAGCCAGCCGCTGTCGGCCCCCACCACCGCCTTCATGGCCTGGGGCAGGGGGTCGTTGATGTTGGCCAGGTCCCGCCAGTCGCCCACGCCGCCGGCCAGCACCATGGTGCCGAAGGCGAGCGCGACCAGGGTCAGGATGCCGGCGATGTAGGCGCGGGGGATGGTGCGGGCGGGGTCTTTCGCCTCTTCCGCCGCCATGGCCGCGCCCTCGATGGCCAGGAAGAACCAGATGGCGAAGGGGATGGCGGCGAAGATGCCGCCCAACGCTGTTGCTGATAGCGGCCCGGCATCCCCCGACCAGCCGTGGGCCGCGAAGTTGGCCCAGCGGAAGCCTGGCGCCACCACGCCCATGAACACCAGCAGCTCGCCGATGGCCAGCAGGGTCACGCACAGCTCGAACGTGGCGGCGATGGTGACGCCGGCGATGTTCAGCAGGGCGAAGACGCCATAGGCGCCCACGGCGGCCAGCTTGGGCGGCAGCCCCGGGAACTGGACGTTGAGATAGGCGCCGATGGCCAGCGCGATGGCCGGCGGGGCGAACACGAACTCGATCAGCGTGGCATAGCCGGCGATGAAGCCGCCCAGCGGCCCGAAGGCGCGGTGGCTGTAGGCGAAGGGGCCGCCGGCGTGGGGGATGGCCGTGGTCAGTTCGGTGAAGCTGAAGATGAAGGTGGTGTATAGCACCGCCACCAGGATGGTGGTGGCCAGGAACCCGAGCGTGCCGGCCTGGGCCCAGCCATAGCTCCACCCGAAGTATTCGCCGGAGATCACCAGCCCCACGGCGATGCCCCAAAGATGCCACCCGCCCAGGCTTTTGTTCAGCCCGGCCCCATCCGTCCCCATGCCGCGTGCCCCCGTCTTGTTCACCGGACCAGTATGCCCCGGAAATCGGGGCGCGGGGGAGGGGATTTGCCCGCGTTTTAGGCGAAAGGGGGATTGCCTGCTGATTGGGCATTGATGGCGCCGGCTATCCACATCCGCCGCACGGCCAGGTCGGGCGACAGCTCCACCAGGTCCGCCCGGGACCCCGGGGCGATGCGGCCCACATCCGGCAGCCCCAGGAAGTCCGCCGGCACCTTTGAGGCCATGGCCAGCGCCGTTTCCCGCGACACGCCCAACAGGCCCATGGCGCCGCGCACGGCCGCCGCCATGTCGATATCGGCGCCGGCCAGCACGCCGTCCGCCGTCTCCAGGCGGCCGTTGCGGCGGTGGATGGTCTGGCCGTACAGCTCGAACCGGTCGGCGTCGGTGCCGGTGGGCGGCATGGCGTCGGTCACCAGGAACAGGCGCTCCGGCCCCTTGGCCGCCAGCGCCAGGCGCAGCATGGCGCCGTGGACATGCACGCCGTCGGCGATGACGCCGCACCAACCGCGCGGGTCCGCCAGCGCCGCGCCGGCGATGCCCGGCTCCCGGTTCATCAAGGGCGGCATGGCGTTGAACAGGTGGGTGAAGCCGGTCAGGCCGTGGTCCAGCGCGCCGCGCGTGCGGGCGAAGCTGGCGGCGGAGTGGCCGCCGGCCAGGATGAGGCCGGCTTCCGCCAGCTGGGCCAGGGTTCCGTCGCTGACCACCTCGGGCGCCAGGGTCAGCAGCACGCGGCCCTGGGGGAAACGCGCGGGCAGGCCCAGCAGGAAGTCGATGTCCTCGTCGGTGGGGGCCCGGACATAGGCGGCCTCGTGCACGCCCCGGCGCTCCATGTTCAGGAAGGGGCCTTCCAGGTGGATGCCGACCACACCGCCACCGGCAACCTGGGCGGCCTCGGCCGCCGCGTCCACCGCCCGGCGCCATGTGCCGGCGGCGTCGGTGATGAAGGTGGGCAGCAGCGCGGTGGTGCCGAAGCGGCGATGCGCGGCGGCGATGGCCAGGGCCCCCGCCGCCGTCGGCGTCTCATTGAACAGCACCCCGCCGCCACCGTTCACCTGCGTGTCGACGAAGCCGGGTACCAGCAGGCTGTCCGACGCCAGGACCACCTCGGCCGCGCCCGCCGGCGGCTGGGGCGCCAGGTCCAGCACGCGCCCATCCTCCACCAGGACGCCGGCGTCCATCACTGTCCGTTCGCCGGTGAAAACGGGGCAGCCGTGGAAGAAGGTCCGCATCACACCGTCTCCGTCACCTTGCGCAGGTTGGGCGGCACGTCGGGGTCCAGGCCCCGGGCCCGCGCCACCCGGTGGATGGCCCTGTAGAAGCTGGCGACCGCCGCCAGGGGGCCCACCTCCGCCGGCAGGCCCGCCACCACGGGCAGGGCCTCGACGCCGTCGATGCCGGTCTCGGTGGCCAGGATGGGGGCGCCCAGGGCGGCGGCCTTGGCCAGGGTGTCGCGCGTCACCGCCGCCGTCACGTCGTCCTGGGTCAGCGCCAGGATGGGGAAGCCGGGGCCCACCAGGGCGAAGGGGCCATGCACCACCTCGGCCGCGCTGAAGGCCTCGGCATGCAGGCGGCAGGTCTCCTTGCACTTCAGGGCGATTTCCGCCGCCGCCCCGCTGCCGATGCCCCGGCCCAGGACATAGAGGCCGGTGGCCAGCTCCAGCCGGCGCAAGGCCGGGTACCAATCCAGGGCCACGGCCTGGTCCAGCCAGCCGGGGACCCTGGCCACCGTGTCCGCCAGGCCCGCATCCTCCTGCCAATGGGCCACCAGCTGCAGAAAGGCGACGCAGGCGGTGAGGTAGGACTTGGTGGCGGCGACACTCCTCTCCGGCCCGGCGCACAGCGGAATGAAGACATCGGCCAGCGCGGCCAGGGGGGAGGTCTCGTCATTCACGAAGCCCACCACCAGGGCGCCGCCGGCCTTGGCGGCCTCCGCCAGGCGCAGCAGGTCGGGGCTGCGGCCGGACTGCGACACCGCCACGAACAGGGCGCCGTCCACGGCCAGGGGGGCATTGTAGAGGGAGACGACGGAGGGCCCGACGGAGGCGACGGGCACGCCCAGCCGGGTTTCGATGAGGTATTTGCCGTAGGCGGCGGCGTGGTCGCTGCTGCCCCGCGCGCAGGTGACGACCACCTTGGGCTTCAGCGCCCGCAGCCGGGCGCCCAGTTCGCGGAACAGCGGTGCCGTGCGGGCGATCTGCCGGGCCGCGGCGGCGCCGGACTCGGCCGCCTCCAGGGCCATCAGCGGAACCGTCGGGGACGCGGGGGGCGGTGCGGGGATCATGGTGTTCCTGTGTCGTGGGGCGGGGATGACGCCGCCTGGCCCTTCACCGGCGCCAGCGCCAGCAGGTGCAACAGGCGTTCGGGCGTGCCGTCGAAGACGTCGGGCCGGGCCACCGGGTTGTCGGCGTTGAACCAGCCCGTGAAGCGGCGGGTGTTGTATTCGTACCAGGTGGGGTTGCTGAACAGCGGCACGTAGGGCGTGTTGGCCGCCACGATCATCTGCACCTTGTCCATGGCCCGGCGCTGTTCCGTGGGGTCGATGGTGGCGACGAAGGCGTCAAGGGCGCCGTCCAGATCCGGTTCGGTGAAGCGGGTGGGGGCGAAGCGCGTCTTGCCGCTGTAGCGGGAATGGAATCCGGTGTCGAAGCTGCGATAGGGCGTTTCCCCCGGGAACAGGCCGTTGATGGCCATGTCATAATCGCCGCTGATCAGCCGCTGCGCCCAGGACGCCGGGTCCACGGTGGAAACACGCACGTTGAGGCCCAGCGCGTTCAGGCTTTCCGCCACCAGCTGGGTGGCATTGACCCAGTCGGTCCAGCCGGCGGGTGCCAGGATGTCGAAGGCGATGGGGCTGCCGTCGGCGTTGTCGACATAGCCGTCGCCGTTCACGTCGCGGAAGCCGCTTTCGGCCAACAGGGCCTGGGCCCCGCCCTTGTCGAAATGGGCGTAGCGGCCATACTGGCGCTCCGCCTCCCCGTTCACCCAGTCCTGATAGGCGCGGCCGATGCCGCTGGCGTACTCGTTGACCTCGGGATAGCCGTAGCCCGCGATATCGACGATGGCCCGCCGGTCCACCGCCATGCTGACGGCGCGGCGGAAGTTGACGTTGCGGAAGGCGGCGCGGTTGCCCCGGCTGGGGCTGTTCAGGTTGATGTCGATGGCGACGGTGCCGCCCGGCGGGAACCAATAGCGGTGATGCCGGGGATCGGCCGCGACGTAGGTGCGCTCGATATCCGGCAGGAAGGCGCCGAACCAGTCCAGCCGCCCCTCCGCCGCCGCCGCCAGCAGCTGTTCGTTGGTGCTGACCTGGGGGAAGCGCAGGCAGTCGACCTTGAGGTCGGCGGCGTCCCAGTAATTGGGGTTGCGGCACTGGACATAGACCTGGGGTGTGAAGCGCGCCACCTCCGTCATCGGGCCGGTGCCCACCGGCGTGTCGTTGGTGAAGGCCACCGGGTCCGCGACCTTGGACCAGACATGGCGCGGCACGATGGGCACGCGCACGATCTCGAACACGATGCTGGTGTTCACCCTCTTCAGGGTGAACACCACGGTGTGGGCGTCCACCGCCGCCACGCTGGCGACGCGGTTGGCCATGTCCAGGGTGTCCAGCGCCTTGAAGCGGCGCAGCAGGTCGAAGGTGTAGGCGACGTCGGCGGCGGTGAAGGGCTGACCGTCCGACCACAGCACCCCATCGCGCAGTTTGAAGGTCAGCTTCAAGAGGTCGGGCGAAAAGGCGTAGTCGGTGGCCAGGCGGTATTCCGGCCGGCCGCCGTACATCGAGTTGAAGACCACCAGCGGCTCGTAAATGAACTCGCGCACGCTGGGCAATCGGCTGGTCTCGTTGAACGGGTTGAAGTTGCGGACCCAGCCGCTGGACATGGCGGCCACCACCGTCAGCGTCGCCGGATCGGGCTGGCCATCAGGCGGGGCGGCCATCGTCCTGGCGGCAGCGGCCAGGGCGACGACCACGATGGAAATGAAACGCCGGATCAAGAGCATTCCCTCGGTTGCAGGCCCGTGATGGAGGGGGGAGTCTAACCGCTGCCACCCCGCCGGCCCACTCCACTGTCGCCAGCCACCGGCGCCAAGGCCAGGGCGCAAACTCGTCACTTTCGTCATGGGGACTGGACCCGCCCGGGCGGCGAAACCCCAGGGAATCCGCGCCGCCGCGCGCCCCGAGGACAAGGGCGGCAGTCAAGGGCCGCTTTGCGAATTGACGAAATTGACGGTATGCTTGCGGCGCTGCGCCGGTAAAGCCGATTTAAAAACAGGGATCTCCGCACATTTGGATGTATTCCTGTCCGCATCAAAAAAGACAGGGGGTCATCGGGGTGGTCGGGTTCAAGGGGTGGGCTATCAGGGCGCCGGCCGGCCTCGTCACGATCGCGGTGCTGCTCTGCCTGTCGCTGCTGACGGCGCTGTACGCCGTCATGGACAGGGCGGACACGGCGGTCGCCACCGCCCGCGACATGGCGGCCCACGACCTGGGCATCCTGTACGACTCCGCGCGTGACCAGAGCGCCGCCTTTTCCAGCACCAGCTTCATCGGCTACAGCGTCGGCCGCTATTACGGCTTCGCCTCCGCCTTCGCGCAAATCTCGCCCAATCCCGAGCGGGCCGCCGCCCTGCTGCGCACGGCGTTCGCGGGGGGCGAGGCGCCGCAGCCGGGCGCCTCCTCGGCGCTGGCCCCTTATATGGCGGTGCATGACCGTTTCCACGCCAGTTTCGTGGACATGATCCGCGCCTCGGTCTTCGACGACCTTTACCTGATCGACCGGCTGGGCCGCGTGGTCTACAGCCTCCGCAAGGATGGCGCGTTCGGCCTGGACTTGAACGACGCCCGCGCCCGCGACACGCCGCTGGGCCAGGCGTTCCGTGAGATCATGGCCCGGCTGCAGCAGGTGGACGATCCCAACCAGGTCCTGGTGGTGACGCGCCCGCAGGCCCTGGATGGCGTCACCACGCCCGATCACCCGGATGGGGTGGGGATGCTGGTGGCCCGGCCGGTGGTGCGCCACGGCGCGGTTGAGGGCGTGGTGGCCTTCCGCCTGCCCTTGGCCGCTGTTGACCAGCGCCTGGGTGCGCTGGCGCGGCGCGGCATCGGTTTCGCCCTGATCGACGCCGGCGGGCGCCCGGCCGATGTGCCGGCCGCGGCCCGCGGGCTGGCCCCGTTCGGCGTCTATCCGGTGCCGGACACCCCATGGCAATTCCAGGTGCTGGCCAGCCGCTGGGCCTTGGCGGGCTGGTTGGGCTGGTGGACCTGGGGCCTGGCGCTGGCCAGCGTCACCGGCGGCACCTGGGCTTGGCGCCAGGCACGGCGGTCCAACCCGGACGCGACGGCGGAGGCCGGCGCGCCGCATGCCGCCCCGGCGCCCATCGCCGCCGCGATCATGCCGGCAGCGTCCCTGGAAACGGTGCGATCCCAGCTGCCACCCCAACCGGTGCCGGCCGAATCTCCGCCGCCACCTGTTCCTGCGCCCGTTCCTGCGCCCTCTTCGGTGCCCGCCCTGGCGCCGGAGAGGGAGCCGGCCAACGACCTGGATGCCAATGAGGAATTCCGCCGCTGCATCGTCGATGTCATGACCCTGGCGCTGGACTTTTGGCACCACGCCAAGCGCAAGGGGAAGATCGAGCTGGCGGAGGAAAGCGGGCTGTGGCGCGTCTATATGGACCGCAGTTCCCTGCAGACCCGCACCCTGGACAAATACCTGCTGGTCGAAACCCTGCCCCGCAACCCCCGTTGGCGCGACGTGGTGCGCACGGCGGAATTCGTGCTGCGGCACTGCCCCGACGCCGGTGCGGAGCGGGAAGGGGTGCGCGAGGCCCTGGGCCGCCTGAAACAGCACCTGCGCCATGCGGAGCGCATTTAGCGCCCCAAGGCTGGCGTCCCAGGGGAAAAACCATGGTCGCCGCAGTCAAAATCCCCAGTGTCAAAATCCCCGGTTTTGCCGTCATTTTCGACATTCTGCCGGAACCAGCCTTTCGCTATTCCGCCCCCCTCGGCTCTCCTCTGCCGGAACGCAAGGGCCCGCCCCGCTCGCCCCCCGGCTGAGTTGAGGGCGGTGTCCGGTTCAGGCGCGGGGCCTCCAGGTTGGGTCCGGCGGACTGCCAAACACAAAAGATGGGCACAGGAGGGTTTGATGGGTTTTGGGAGAACGATGCTGCGCGGTTCCGCCAGCGTGGCGGTGATGCTGGCCATGATGGCCACGGCGCAGGCGGCCGACGCGCCGGCGGCGGACGACAGCCTGAACGAAATCGTGGTGACCGGGTTCCGTAAGTCCATCCAGGACAGCATCGACGTGAAGCGGGCGCAGAACGCGGTGGTCGATGTCGTCAGCGCCGAGGATATCGGCAAGCTGCCCGACAAGAACGTGGCCGACGCCCTGCAGCGCCTGCCCGGCGTCATGATCCAGTCCGCCGCGTCCGGCGAGGGCGGCTTCGATGAGGCCGACCGCGTTAGCATCCGGGGGTCCAGCCCGTCGCTGACCCAGACCACCATCAACGGCCACGGCGTCGCCACCGGCGACTGGTTCCTGCTGGACCAGTTCCAGACCGTGGGCCGTTCGGTCAGCTTCTCGCTGCTGCCGTCGGAAATCGTCTCCAAGACCCTGGTGTATAAAAGCCAGCAGGCCGACCTGGTGGAAGGCGGCATCGCCGGCTCCATCGACATCCAGACCCGCAAGCCGCTGGAGTTCAAGGACAGCCTGACGCTGCAGGCCTCGGCCGAGGCGGCCTATGGCGACCTGTCCGGCAAGACGGCGCCGCAGTTCAACGGCCTGGCCGCGTGGAAGAACCAGGCCAACACCTTCGGCATCGTGGCCCAGGCGTTTTATGAGGAACGCAACGTGCGCCGCGACGGCAATGAGGTGCTGGGCTATTCCCAGTTCGCCCCCACCGACCCGGCTGTCGTCGCCCATCCCGACCTGAACGGCGTCTATTATCCCACCCTGATCGGTTCCGCCCTGTTCCAGCAAAAGCGCAAGCGCATGGGCGGGGACGTGGATGTGGAATTCACGCCGACCGACAAGCTGACGATCGACGTCAACGGCTTCTACTCCCACATGGACGCGGACAACTCCAACCGCAACTTCATGCTGTGGGGCGCCAAGATTTTCGGCGGCACCGCCGGCGGCAACGACGGCATCGTGCCCACCAGCTATACCGTCCGCAACGGCACGCTGGTGTCGGCCACGGCGCCGCTGGCCACCAACGCCATCGTCTATGACCAGATCAGCCGCCCGGGTGCTGCGGCCGAAACCTCCTACATCGATACCGACATCAAATACCAGGCGACCGACCGGCTGAGCGTCAGCGCCAAGGCCGGCTACACCTACGGCCTGGGCGACACCCCCAGCCAGCCGGCCTATGAGGCGGTGGCCAACGCCGGCACCAGCTTCGCCCTGAACGGCCTGTCGGCCCCGGCCAGCGCCGCCTTCACCATCCCCACCGGCACCCAGAACGGCAACTATTCCACCGGCTGGGCCTGGACCGACGTCGTCACCGCCCAGGACCAGGAATATTACGGCCAGCTGGACACCCAGTACGACATCAAGTCCGGCATCTGGGACTCGGTGAAGGCCGGCGTCCGCTATGCCGCGCACCAGCGCAACACCCAGTTCAAGGTCAACGGCGGCTGCTGCCTGAACGGCGGGTGGGGGGCGGCCACCCCGACGGCGTCGGGCACCTATCCCAGCGACTTCGGCTCCAACCTGGGCGGTCCCATCCTGAAGGACATCTGGACCCTGTCGGAGCCCCAGATCGCCGCCTTCTTCGCCGCCTACGGCAACGCCGATCCGGTCAGCCGCTATTACTGGCCCGGCTCCTTCAAGGTGACGGAGGACGACAGCGCCGCCTATGTCATGGCCAATGTCGGCGGGGCCGGCTGGTCGGGCAATTTCGGCGTGCGCTTCGTCGACACCAATGTCCACAGCCTGGTCTATGTCGGCGCCACCGCCACGACGCCGGGCGCCATCACCAGCTCGGCCTTCGGCCCCTACGTGCCGACGACCATCAGCCACGATTACGTGAACGTGCTGCCCAGCGCCAACCTGAAGGTCGAGGTCACCGACGACCTGATCGGTCACCTGGCGGTCGCCAAGACCATGGCGCGGCCGGATTACAGCGCGCTGGGCGGGTCGGTCAGCCTGAACGACGTGGCCTCCTCCGGCTCGGGCGGCAACCCCAACCTGAAGCCCATCGAGTCCACCAACTACGACGCGTCCATCGAGTGGTACTACGGCCCGCAGTCGCTGCTGTCGTTTGCCGTGTTCTACAACGACATGAATTCCTACGTGACCTTCGGCACGGCGCCGCAGACCTACTACTCCGACTATTACAAGGCCAACCACACCTACATCGTCACCACGCCCACCAACACCTCGGCCCGGAACCGGGGCTTCGAGCTGGCGGTGCAGCAGCCGATCTACGCCGGCTTCGGTGTGCAGGCCAATTACACCTACGCCTATGGCACCGAGGAAAACGGCAGCCCCATGATCGGCAATTCCCGTCACACCTACAACCTGACGGGCTATTACGAGAACGCGTGGATCAGCGCCCACCTGTCTTACACCTTCCGCTCCCACTTCCTGGTGGGGCTGGATCGCAGCTCGGCGGAGAACCAGGACGACTATGGAACCCTGGACGCCTCGGTCAATGTGCCGGTGGGCGATTACGTGACGCTGTCCTTCTCGGCGCTGAACATCACCGACAGCCAGCTGAAGTACTACGCCAACAACACCGACCAGCCGCGCGCCATCTACGACAACGGCCGCCAGTTCTATTTCGGCGCCCGGTTCAAGTACTGACGCGTCCCGCGGGCGTGTGGTGGCCCGGGGCGGCGTCGCGCCGGGCCATCGCCAGTGCCCCGCCGGCCGCTTCCGTGACGGTCGGCGGGTTCTTTCCGGAAGGCGATGTCCTCGGACGGGCGCTTTCGGTCTCCCCAAACTGGACAGGGGTCCGGCACCGGCCGGGCCCCCTTTTTCCGGGGCGGGGTATGGCGGCGGCTTCAGGCGCCGCCGCTGAGTCTATGGCTAAGGCGGCGCGCCGGCGCCGGGAAAAATGAGGGTCAGGCGTGGGCGGTTCGATGGTGGGAAATGATCCCGGTAAGGGCACGGTCACCGGCGGCGTGACGCGGCTCAGCCTGCTGGCGCCGCTGGATGGGTGGGCCGCCCCGCTGGAAGAGGTGCCGGACCCCGTCTTCGCCCAGCGCATGATGGGGGATGGCTTGGCCATCGACCCCACCGGCGGCACGCTGCGCGCGCCCTGCGACGGCGTCGTCATCGCCATCCACCGTGCCCGCCACGCCGTGACCCTGCGCGCCGAGTGCGGCGTGGAAATCCTGATGCACATTGGGCTGGAAACCGTGGCCCTGGGCGGCCGTGGCTTCACGGTCCACACCACCGAAGGGGCGGCCGTGCGCGCCGGCGACGCCCTGATCGAGTTCGACATGGACCTGCTGGCGCGGGAGGCCAAAAGCCTGGTGACGCCCCTGGTCATCGCCGGTGGTCCGTCCGCCACCGTGGTGGCGGCCAAGACGGGTGTCGCGGTGCGCGCGGGTGAGGTTCTGCTGACCCTGTTGGTCCAGGGGCGTGGATCAGCCCGCGCGGACGGCGCGGGGGTGGCCCGTGGGTCAGCGGCGGGGGCCGAGCGCTCGCTGGTGCTGCCCCTGGCGCACGGGCTGCACGCCCGCCCGGCCGCGGTGCTGGCGGCCGCCGCCAAGCCCTTCGCCGCCGCCGTCCATCTGGTTGCCCAGGGGCGCCGCGCCAACGCCAAGAGCGCGGTGGCCGCCATGTCGCTGGGCCTGCGCCACGGCGATGCCCTGACGGTGGTGGGCGAGGGGGCCGACGCCACCGCCGCCGTGGCCGCCGTCGCCGACGCCATCGCCGCCGGCCTGGGGGAGACGCCGGTACCGCCCCCGGCGGCGCTGCCCGTGCCGTCGCTGCCCAGCGCCGCCGTGCCGCCCCCGGACGAGCCGCCCGCGCTGGAGGTCCAGCCACCCTTCGCGCCAGGGGAGACGGCGGTCATCCGCGCCGTCACCGCCGCCCCCGGGCTGGCCCTGGGCCGCGCCTTCCGCCTGGAGGATGAGGAGGTGGAGGTGCCGGCCAGCGGCCGGGGAGCGGAGGCGGAACGCACCTTGCTGGCCGCCGCGTTGAAGCGGGTGCGTGCCCGCCTGGGCGCCGCCGTGGCCCAGTCGGAAGCCGCCGGCCAGGCCCAGCGCCGTGACATCTTCCGGGCGCACCTGGCCATCCTGGACGATCCCGAGCTGTTGGACGAAGCGCTGGCCGCGATCAGCGGTGGCGAGGCCGCCGGCGTCGCGTGGCGCGCCGCCACCGACCGCCGCGCCACCGCCTTGCGCGCCCTGGGCAATCCCCGCATGGCGGAGCGCGCGGCCGACCTGATCGACCTGCGCCGCCAGGTCATGCTGGCGCTGGCCGGGCGGGAGCCTCAGCCGGTGATCCTGCCCCAGGGCGCCATCCTGGTGGCGGAGGAACTGATGCCCAGCCAGCTCAGCAACCTGGATGCCGGCCGTCTGGCCGGCTTCTGCACGGCGCGCGGCGGCCCCACCAGCCATGTCGCCATCCTCGCCGCCTCCATGGGCGTGCCGGCGCTGGTGGCGGGCGGGGCGGCCGTGCTGCGCATCCCCGACGACGCGCCGCTGATCCTGGATGCCGACCGGGGCCTGCTGCATGTCCAGCCGCCGGCCGAGGATCTGGCCAGGCTGGAACGGGAGACGGGGCAGCGCCAGGCGCGGACGGAGGCCAACCTCCGGGCCGCGGCCGCCGATTGCGTCATGGCCGACGGCACCCGCATCGAGGTCTACACCAATGTCGGCAAAGTGGCCGACGCGGTGAAGGGGGTGGCCAAGGGGGCGGAGGGCTGCGGCCTCCTGCGCACCGAATTCCTGTTCCTGGACCGCCAGACGGCACCGGATGAGGATGAGCAGGCGGCCCAATACCAGGCGGTGGCGACGGCCTTGGCCGGACGCCCGCTGATCATCCGCACCCTGGACGTGGGCGGGGACAAGCCCTTGCCCTACCTGCCCCTGCCGCGGGAGGAGAACCCCATCCTGGGCCTGCGCGGGGTGCGCATCGGCCTGCGCCGGCCAGAGATCCTGCGCACCCAGTTGCGCGCCATCCTGCGCGTCCGCCCGGTGGGCCAGTGCCGCATCATGGTGCCCATGGTGGCGACCCTGGATGAGGTGCGGGCCGTGCGCGACATGCTGGACCAGGAGCGCGAGGCCCTGGGCCACGCCCCGCCGGTGCAGTTGGGCGTCATGGTGGAAACCCCGGCGGCGGCGGTGACAGCCGACCAGCTGGCGACCGAGGCCGATTTCCTGTCCATCGGCACCAATGACCTGACCCAGTACGTGCTGGCCATGGACCGGGGCAACCCCGACCTGGCCGCACGCCTGGACGCCCTGCACCCCGCCGTGCTGCGCCTTATCCGCCAGACGGCGGAAGGGGCGGCCCGGCATGGGCGCTGGGTGGGCGTGTGCGGCGCGCTGGCGTCCGATCCAGCGGCGGCCCCCCTGCTGGTGGGCCTGGGCGTGACGGAGCTGTCGGCCACGCCACCGGCCATCCCCGACATCAAGGCGGCGCTGCGTCCGCTGGACAAGGCGGCCTGCGCCGCCTTGGCGCGTGAGGCGCTGGCCCAGGAATCCGCCGCCGCCGTGCGCAGCCTGCTGGCCCGGGCCGGCATGGCGGTGTCTGTCATGGAAGGAGCCGCCTGATGCGCGACCGTTTCAGCCTGTTTGAACGACTGGGCGTGCAGCAGCTGGGTCGCGCCCTGATGTTGCCCATCGCCGTCCTGCCGGTGGCCGGCCTGTTGCTGCGCCTGGGCCAGCCCGACCTGCTGGGCATCCCGTTCATCGCGGCCGCCGGCGAGGCCATCTTCACCAACCTGGGGCTGATCTTCGCCATCGGCGTGGCCGTGGGCCTGGCGCGGGAGAACAACGGGGCCGCCGGCCTGGCCGGCGTCGTCGGCTTCCTGGTGGCCACGCAAGGGGCGCAGGCGCTGGTGCGGGTTCCGCCCGAGGTGATCGCCGGCCTGACCGGCAGCGCGCTGGAGGCGGCGTCCACCAGCTACAAGATCAAGGCGGTGGCCAAGATCGGCGTGCCGGCCGGCATCCTGTCCGGCCTGCTGGCCGGCGGACTCTATAACCGCTACAGCGATCTGAAGCTGCCGGAATTCCTGTCATTCTTCGGCGGCCGGCGCTTCGTGCCCATCGCCGCCGGCATCGCGGGGCTGGGCCTGGCGCTGGTCTTCGGCCTGGGCTGGCCCGTGCTGGAGGCTGGCCTGGACGGGCTCAGCCGCGCCGTGCTGTCGTCGGGCGAGGCCGGGCTGTTCCTCTACGGCCTATTGAACCGGGTGCTGATCATCACCGGCCTGCACCACATCCTGAACAACGTCGCCTGGTTCATCCTGGGCGACTATCACGGCGCCACCGGCGATCTGAAGCGCTTCTTCGCCGGCGATCCCACGGCCGGCGGTTTCATGGCGGGCTATTTCCCCGTCATGATGTTCGGCCTGCCGGCCGCCTGCCTGGCCCTGTATCGCGCGGCCCGGCCGGCCCGGCGGGCCGCCGTGGGCGGCATGCTGCTGTCCATGGCGCTGACCGCCTTCCTCACCGGCGTGACCGAGCCCATCGAGTTCACCTTCATGTTCGCGGCGCCGGCGCTTTACGCCCTGCACGCCGTGCTGACCGGGCTGGCCATGGTGGTCATGGACCTGCTGGGGGTGAAGCTGGGCTTCACCTTCTCCGCCGGCCTGGTCGACTATGTCGTCAATTTCGGCAAGGCGACGCGGCCGTTGCTGCTGCTGCCGGTGGGGGCGGCCTATTTCGCCCTCTATTACACCGTCTTTATTGTCGTCATCCGCCGCTTCGACCTGAGCATCCTGGGGCGGGAGGCGGCGCCGGTGGCGGTCGTCTCCGCCCAGGCGGTGGCGGCCGGTGGAAGGGGGGCGGCTTCGTCGCGGCCCTGGGCGGCGCCGGCAACATCCGCACAGTGGACGCCTGCACCACCCGCCTTCGCCTGGTGCTGGCCGACAACCGCGCGGTGGATGAGGCGGCGCTGACCGCCCTGGGATCACGCGGCGTGGTACGCCCCAATGCCACGGCCCTGCAGGTGGTGCTGGGTCCCGTGGCGGACCAGGTGGCGGGTGAGATCCGCCAGGCCCTGAGCCGCCCGGCGGCGGCCCAGTCTGCGGCCGTCACCGGGCCCGATGCCGGTGCCGTGTTGGCCGCCCTGGGCGGTGCCGGCAATCTTCAGGAGGTGGAGGCGCGGGCCAACCGCTTGCTGCTGGGGGTCACCGACCCGGCCCGCGTTGACGATGGCAGCCTGCTGGCTCTGGGCCTGCGTGGCGTCGCGCGGCCGGCGGCCGGCCGTCTTCATCTGCTGCTGGGGGCGCCCGCCGCGCCGCTGGCCGATGCCCTGACCCTCGCCCGCGCCGGCGGCTGATCCCCGCCGGCCCCCCGTCCACGGTTCCGCTTTTTCCCAAGGGTGCCTTCCCATGCGTCTGTCGACCTTGCTTGTCTGCGGTGTGGCCGTGATGGCCGCCGGCCTCGCCCAGGCCCAATCGGTTCCCACCCCCGCTGCCGGGATGCCGTTGCCGGCCCTGATGCCCCTGCCGGCGTCGATGACGGCGGGGCAGGGCCGGTTGGCGGTGGATGGCGGGTTCACCGTGGCGCTGGCGGGGCCGGCCGACCCGCACCTGGAGGCCGCGGCCCGCACGCTGATCCAGCGCCTGTCGGCCAAGACCGGGCAGTTCCTGGCCGGCGCGCCGGTGACGGCGGGAACCGCGCCGGGGAAGGGGGCCACCCTGACCCTGACGATCACGGGCGTCAGCGCGGCCGTCCCGGCGCCCACGGAGGATGAGTCCTACACCCTGACGGTGACGCCTGGCGGCGCCAGCATCACGGCCGCCACATCCATCGGCATCAACCGGGGCGTCGCCACCTTCGCCCAACTGGTGGCCAACGGCCCGCAGGGGTGGGCGGCGCCGGCGGTGACCATCCATGACCAGCCGCGCTTCCCCTGGCGCGGCCTGCTGCTGGACGTGTCGCGCCACTTCATGCCCATCGCCACGGTGGAGCGCACCATCGACCTGATGCAGGCGGTGAAGCTGAACGTCCTGCACTGGCATCTCAGCGACAACCAGGGCTTCCGCGTGGAAAGCAAGGTCTTCCCCAGGCTGCACCAGCTGGGGTCCGATGGCGAATTCTACACCCAGGACCAGGTGCGCCAGGTCATCCGCTACGCCGCCGACCGGGGCATCCGCGTGGTGCCCGAATTCGACATGCCGGGCCACACCACCGCCTGGCTGGTGGGCTATCCGGAATTGGCCAGCGCGCCCGGCCCCTATGCCATCGAGCGCCACTGGGGCGTGTTCGACCCGGCGCTAGACCCGACGCGCGACAGCACATACCAATTCCTGGATCGTCTCGTTGGCGAAATGACCGCGCTGTTCCCTGACCCGTACTTCCATATCGGCGGGGATGAGGTGAACGGCGAACAGTGGAAGGCCAGCCCCGGCGTCCAGGCCTACATGAAGGCCCATGGCCTGAAGGACACCGCCGCCTTGCAGGCCCTGTTCACCACCCGGGTCCAGGCCATCGTCGCGGCCCATGGCAAGCATGCCATCGGCTGGGATGAGATCATGGACGGCGACATGCCCAAGGATGTGGTGGTGCAATCCTGGCGGGATGCGGAGTCGCTGAAGAAGGCGGCCCTGGCCGGCCACGCCGGCATCCTGTCCGCCCCCTATTACCTGGACCTGAACTGGCCGGCGGGCCGCCACTACGCCGCCGATCCCCTGCCGGAGAACCTGCCGCCGGGTTTGGAAAGCCTGATCCTGGGGGGTGAGGCCTGCGCGTGGAGCGAGCGGCTGTCGCCGGAGAACCTGGACGTCCGCTTGTGGCCCCGCGCCGCGGTGGTGGCGGAAAAGCTGTGGTCACCCCGGGACATGACCCGGGACGTGCCCGCGATGTACGCGCGCCTGGACACGGTGGCCCAGGATTTGGTGTCCGCCGGCTCGCAACATGAGGCGGCACGGTCCGTCCTGCTGACCCGCGTGGCCGGCCCCGCCGGGCTGCCGGCGCTGCTGCCCCTGGCCCAGACGGTACAGCCCCTGCAGGATTACCGGCGCTCGGTCCGCCGGCCAGACGCGGTGCAGTCCACGCCGCTGAACCGCCTGGTGGATGCGGTGCCGGCGGAAAGTGCCGAGGCCCGCGCCTTCAGCCTGGCGGTGGACCGCTTCCTGGCGAACCCGAAGGATGTCGAGGCGCGGGCGGCGGTGTTGCGGCCCCTGATGGCCTGGCAGCAGGGCAACGCCCTGTTGGCCCCCCACGCCACCGCCACGCCGCTGCTGGCCGAACTGGCTGGGCCGTCGGCCAAGCTGACCAGGCTGGCCGATGCCGGTATGGCGGCGGCGGAGGCGCTGCACACCGGCAAGCCGATGTTCGACCGCGCCGGCGGGGAAAAGGCGGTGGCGGATGCGGCGGATGCCGGGGCGGAGCTGGACTTCGCCATCCTGCCGGCGGTGACCCGGCTGGTGAAGGCGGCGCCTTAGCGGTCCATCCCGGGGATGCCGGCTACGGCATCCACCAGGAAATCGGCCAGAAGGCGCACCCGGGCGATGCCGGCCCGTTCCGGCACGATCAGCATGTTAAAGGGCACCGGCGGTGGGCTGTGGCCGGGCAGCACGATCTCCACCCCGCCGGTCGCCAGCAAATCGTCCATGAGCCAGTGGTGGGTGGGGCCGATGCCCCGGCCGGCGGCCATCGCCTCGCGCGCGCCCAGGCCATGGTCGACACGGAACCGCCCGCCGGCTGCCACCTCCTCGACCTCGCCATCGGGGCCATGCAGCACCAGGGTGTCGCTGCCGGCGACGTTGGACATGCGGATGATGTCGTGGCCGGCCAGGTCTCTGGGGTGTGCCGGCCGACCCCGCCGGGCCAGGTAATCCGGCGACGCCATCAACGCCCGCCGCGACCGGCCCAGCGGCCTCAGCCTCAGGGTGCTGTCGGTCAGGGGGCCCAGGCGCAGGGCGATGTCCACCCCCTCCCGCACCAAATCCACCCGCTCATCCGTCAGGTTCAGGTCTATGTCGATATCCGGGTGCCGGTCCTGGAAGGCGAACAGCAGGCGGCTGATATGCCGCACCCCCAGGGCCGCCGTGCAGGACAGGCGGATGTTGCCGGCCGCCCCCGCCGGCCGCCCCGCGCCTCATCCCCCGCCTGGTCCACCAGGCGCAGGATCTGGACGCATTGTGTGTAATAGCGCGCGCCTTCCTCCGTCGGGCTGACGCGGCGCGTGGTACGGCTCAGCAGTGGCACGCCCACCGCGTCTTCCAGTTCCCGCAACTGGCGGGTGACGCTGGATTGGCCGATGCCCAATTCCCGGGCCACGGCGGACAGGTTGCCCCGCTCCGCCACGCGGACGAAGGTGCGCATGCGATCCAGGGTGACGTCAGACTTATCCATAATCCGGCAAAATCATATGCATAGTGCTTATCTAGCGCATAGATGCCATCGGGTCTACCTGGGGGGTGTTTTGTCCTTGTCGGAGCCCGCCCCCATGAACGTCTTTCTTGTCTTCGCCCATCCCGATCCCCGGTCCATGAACGGCGCGCTGCGCGATGTCGCGGTGGCCGAACTCCAGGCCCAGGGTCACACGGTCCAGGTGTCCGACCTTCACGCCATGGGCTGGAAGGCCGTGGTCGACCACGCCGACTTCCCCGACCTTAAGCCTGAGGATCGCCTGGTGCCGGTGCTGGCGTCGCGGGATGCCTATGCCACCGGCCGGCTGACCGCCGACGTGCTGGCGGAACAGGAAAAGCTGCGCTGGGCTGACATGCTGGTCCTGCAGTTCCCCCTGTGGTGGTTCACCATGCCCGCCATCCTGAAGGGCTGGGTCGATCGCGTGTTCGCCTACGGATTCGCCTATGGCGTGGGGGAGCATAGCGACCGTCGCTGGGGCGACCGCTATGGCGAGGGAGTCTTCCAGGGCAAGCGCGCCATGGTCATCACCACCACCGGCGGCTGGGCGCCGCATTACGGCCCGCGCGGGATCAACGGCCCCATCGAGGACCTGCTGTTCCCCATCCACCACGGCATCCTCTACTATCCCGGCTATTCCGTCCTGCCGCCCTTCGTCCTGTACCAGGCGGATCGGCTTGATGCCGCCGGCTTTGAGCGCGAGGCTGAGCGTTTGCGCGAGCGGATGCGCACAGTGGAGCAGACGACGCCCATCCCCTATCGGCAACAGAACGGTGGGGACTATCGGATCCCGGCCATGGAATTGCGGGAGGGGCTCGGTGCCGGGGCCACCGGCTTCGCCCTGCATCTGCGGGAGGAGTACGACTTCAACTGATATCCGGCACGTGTCGTGCGCCCTGAACCACCGGCACGACTTGCGGCCCGCGTCCATTAAGCCTGCACATCAAGATATTTCAAGGTGTTGCATTCCCGGATTGCCTGGGATGGGGCATAGTGATGCCCTGCGGCGCCGGGATCGGCAGGACGGGCGCCGGCCATAACGATATCGGGAGGAAGCGGATGAGCGGAACTCTGACGCGGCGCGGTTCCTTGCTGCGCGGTGCGATGGTGGGGGGCGCGTTGCTGGCGGCGGCGGCGTTCAGCCTGCTGGCGCCGGGCGCGGCCCGGGCGGCACCAGAGGCGGACACGGCAAAGCCGGTGCGCATCGGCATCCTGAACGACCAGTCCGGCATCTACGCCGACTTCGGTGGCCGGGGCTCCGTCGTGGCGGCGCAGATGGCCATCGATGATTTCGGCGGCAGCGTCCTGGGGCGCAAGATCGTGCTGCTCAGCGCCGACCACCAGAACAAGCCGGACACCGGTGTCGCCATCGCCCGCCAATGGTTCGACGCCGACGCGGTGGACATGATCGGCGAACTCACCACCTCCTCCGTGGCCCTGGCGGTGCAGGACTTGGCCAAGCAGCGGGGCAAGATCGACATCGTGGTGGGGGCGGCCACCTCCAAACTGACCAATGAGGCCTGTTCGCCCACCGGCTTCCACTGGGCGTACGACACCTACGCGCTGGCGCGCGGCATCGGCGGGGCGCTGGTGGAATCGGGTGGCAAATCCTGGTTTTTCATCACCGCCGATTACGCCTTCGGCCACCAGCTGGAAAAGGACACGACCGACTTCGTGACCGCCAAGGGCGGCACGGTGGTGGGGGCGGTCAACGCGCCCTTCAACAACCGCGACTTCTCCTCCTTCCTGTCGCAGGCGCAGGCGTCCAAGGCCCAGGTCATCGGCCTGGCCAACGCCGGCACCGACACCACCAACGCCATCAAGCAGGCGGCGGAGCTTGGCATCACCAAGGGCGGGCAGCGTCTGGCCGGCCTGCTATTCACCCTCAGCGACGTACATGCCCTGGGCCTGAAGACGGCGCAGGGCCTGGTGCTGACCGAGGCCTTCTACTGGGACCGCGACGACGCCAGCCGGCAGTGGGCGGAGCGCTATTTCCAGAAGGTTAAGCGCATGCCCAACATGGTGCAGGCCGGCACCTATTCCGCCGTGCTGCATTACCTGAAGGCGGTGAAGGCGGCGGGGACGACCGAGGCCAAGGCGGTGGCCGCCAAGATGCGCGAGCTGCCGGTGGATGACATGTTCGCCAAGGGCACGGTGCGCCAGGACGGCACCATGGTGCATGACATGTACCTGTTCGAGGTGAAGAAGCCGGAGGAGAGCAAGAAGCCCTGGGACTATTACAAGCTGCTGCGCACCATCCCGGGGAGGAGGCCTACCAGTCCCAGGACAAGGGCGGCTGCCCGCTGACCAAGGCCCCCCGCTAAGGCCTGTTGATCGCCGGTGACACCCACCCGATCCGTTGGGGGGCTTTTGAAGCCCCTTTCGCCGCATTGCCGCCCCGCCCGTCCCAACGGTAGAAGGTCCGCCGGGGGTGCCCTATCTTGGGTAGGGATTTCAGGGCCATGCGTTCACAGCAGGATGGCGGGGCGGGGATGACTCAGGCGGAACCGGTGGTGAAGGACGAGGGCGTGCCCGATAGCCTGCAGGATCACAACCCGCAGGAGCATGGCCACGGCCATGTGCATGGCAGCCGGGCCGCCCTGATGCTGGGCGCGTTGGGCGTCGTCTTCGGCGATATCGGCACCTCCCCCCTCTACGCCATGCAGACGGCCCTGGGCGCCGTCACCCATCATGGGCGTCTGCCCAGCGAGGGCGACGTGCTGGGGGTGGTCAGCCTGATCATCTGGGCGCTGATCCTGATCGTGGCGGTCAAGTATGTCGCCCTGGTGCTGCGGGCCGACAATGATGGCGAGGGCGGCATCCTCTCGCTCCTGTCCCTGGTGCATCCGCCCAACGCCCGGGAAATGGTGCCCATGGTGGTGTTCCTGGGCATCTGCGGCGCCGCCCTGCTGTTCGGCGACGGCGCCATCACACCCGCCATTTCCGTCCTGTCGGCCATGGAGGGCCTGGTGGTGGCGGACAGCCACCTGGGCGCCTTCGTGCTGCCCCTGACCATCGCCGTCCTGGTGGCGCTGTTCGCCATCCAGCACCGGGGCACCGGCGCCATCGGCCGCCTGTTCGGCCCCATCATGGCGCTGTGGTTCGCCATGCTGGCCGCCGTCGGCCTGTTCCATGTCGTCCAGCGTCCGGACATCCTGATGGCCTTCAACCCGCTGTCGGCGGAGCATCTGCTGGTGCATGCCCCCGGCGTGGCCTTCGCCGTGTTCGGCGCCGTCTTCCTGGCGCTGACGGGGGCGGAGGCGCTGTACGCCGACATGGGCCATTTCGGCGCCGGCGCCATCCGCCGCGCCTGGTTCGTGGTCGTCTTCCCGGCGCTGATCCTGAACTATCTGGGCCAGGGCGCCCTGCTGCTGGACCGGCCCGAGGCGGTGGACAACCCCTTCTATCGCCTGGCGCCGGACTGGGCGCTGGTGCCCCTGGTCATCCTGGCCACCATGGCCACGGTCATCGCCAGCCAGGCGCTGATCTCCGGCGTGTTTTCCATGACGCGCCAGGCCATCACCCTGCGCCTGCTGCCGCGCATGTCCATCTCCCCCACCTCGCGCAAGTCCTACGGCCAGATCTACGTGGGCGTGGTCAACTGGCTGCTGATGCTGGCGACCCTGATGATCGTGCTGGGCTTCCGCCATTCCGAGGCGCTGGCGGCGGCCTACGGCATCGCCGTGTCCGCCACCATGCTGATCACCACCATCCTGCTGCGCCGGGTGATGCGGGAGCTTTGGGACTGGCCGGCCATCCCCACCAACCTGATGATGGGCTTCTTCGCCGCCGTCGACCTCGCCTTCCTGGTGGCCAACAGCACCAAGCTGCTGGAGGGCGGCTGGCTGCCGCTCGCCATCGGCGGCTTCATCGCCTTCCTGATGGTGGCCTGGCGCAAGGGCAGCGCCATCGTGCAGATCAAGCTGAGCGAAGGCGGCACCAGCTTCACGGAGTTCATGGAGCGGGTGGAGGAAACGGTGGTCCACCGCCTGCCGGGCACGGCGGTGTTCGTGACCCGCACGGCCGACCGGGTGTCGCCCATGCTGGTCCACCACGTCACCCACAACCGCGTGCTGCACGAGCACGTCATCCTGCTGACCCTGGTGCCGACCAAGCGGCCGCGCGTGCCGGCGGCTGAGCGCCTGGCGGTGGAGCAGGTGGGCAACGGCTTCTGGCGGGTCACGGTGCGCATCGGCTTCATGCAGAAGCCGGACGTGCCCACGGTCATGCGTGGCCTAGCCCGCCTGGGCCTGGCCTTCTGCCGGGAGGAGGTGACCTATTACATCTCCCACGAGCGCCTGATCCGGGCGGAGCGGAACCCCGCGCTGTCCGGCCCGGTCTGGACCGCCTATCACCTGATGCAGCGCCTGGGCCTGCGGGCGTCGGATTACTTCCACTTGCCGCCCGATCAGGTGATGGAGGTTGGGTTCAGGTTGGAGGTTTAGGGTTGTTGAAGGTTCCCTCAGTCGCCGGGCGCCAGCATCCGCTGGCTTGGCTCATCCTTGTAACTTGAATGAGGCCGGGTCCGGTAAGGTACCGGACGCGGTCGCGTCCTAGCGGCATGAGGGCTCATGCCGCGCAGACCTCGCGTACGCAGGCGCGCAGCCAGCGGTGGGCGGGGTCGGCATCCAGGCGGGGGTGCCACAGCAGCGACACGGTGATCTCGGGCACCTGGACTGGCAGGGCGAAGGTGAACAGGCCCTCACGCAGGGTCAGGGTATGTCGCTCCGGCACGGTGGCCACCAGGTCGGTGGCGCGGGCCAGGGTCAAGGCTGCGGAGAAGTCGCCGACGATGACGGCCACATCGCGCGTCAGGCCCAGCGGTTCCAACGCCGCGTCCACCGGGGCCTGGCGACGCTCCGCATCATGCTCCCGGCGGGCCACGGCGATATGCCGGGCGGCGGCGAAGCGTGCCGGGGTGAGGGCGCCTTGACTTAAAAAGTGTCCCGCCCGCGCCACGCCGATGAAGCGGTCGCGGAACAGGGACTGGGCGCGAATCTCCGGCCCCATGCTGTCGCCCACCACCCCGGTTTCCAGGTCGACCGCGCCATCGCGCAGCAGCGTGCTGCCCTTGTCCGGCTTGGGGGCGAAGCGCAAACGCACGCCCGGCGCCTCCCGCGCCAGCCGGGTGACGAGGGCGACGCCGAAGCTTTCCACGAAACCCTCGCGCGTGCGCAGGGTGAAGGTGCGGGTAAGGCGCGCCAGGTCCAGCCTCTCCGCCGGGCGCAGCACGGCCTCCGCCTCCCGCACCAGGGGGGCCACCCGTTCGCGCAGCTCCAGGGCGCGGGGGGTGGGCGCCGGGCCCCGACCGGCCCGCACCAGCAGCGGATCGCCCGTCACCTCCCGCAGGCGGCCCAGCGCCCGGCTCATGGCGGAGGGGCTGAGCCGCAGGCGGCGCGCGGCCTTGGCCACGCTGCCCTCGCTCAGCAGCACGTCCAGGGTGATCAGCAGGTTCAGGTCGGGCAGGGTGGCCATGGTCGATCCTAGCATGCGATGCGGCCCAATATGGCGCGTCGTATGCACGAATATGCTGCAGACCGTGCGTGTTCCGCCATGTCACGACGCCGGCTACCGTCCGCCTGAACCGATGAGCGGAGGGTGACATGACCTCGATACCTGTGAATCAACGACTGACAGTGGCGGCGATGGTGCCGCCGGGGACGCGGTGGGCGCTGCCGGTGCTGTCCTTGTGCGTGCTGCTGTCCTCCCTGGGCACCAGCGTCGCCAATGTGGCCCTGCCCACCTTGGCCTCGGCCTTGAACGCACCCTTCCAGCAGGTGCAATGGGTGGTGCTGGCCTATCTGCTGGCCATGACCACCCTGATCGTCAGCGTCGGACGACTGGGTGATCTGGTCGGGCGCCGTCGAACGCTGCTGGTGGGCCTGGGCCTGTTCACCGGCGCCTCGACGCTGTGCGGCCTGGCGCCTGGGCTGGGCGTCCTGGTCGCCGCGCGGGCGGCGCAGGGGCTGGGCGCCTCGGCCATGATGGCCCTGGCCCTGGCCTTCGTGAGTGGATCGGTGCCCAGGGACCGCGTCGGCCGGGCCATGGGTTTGATGGGCACCATGTCGGCCGTGGGCACGGCGTTGGGGCCTTCCCTGGGCGGGGTGCTGATCGCCGTCCTGGGCTGGAGGGCGATCTTCCTGGTCAATCTGCCGCTGGGCGGTCTGACCCTGTTCCTGGCGTGGCGCGCACTGCCGGTGGACGGCGGCCGTGGCGAGGGCGGGTGGTCCGGCTTTGATGGCGCCGGCACGGTATTGCTGGGGGGGACGTTGGCGCTGTACGCCCTGGCCATGACCCTGGGGCGGGGGCATTGGGGCCCCTTGAACCTGGTGCTGCTGGCGGGGGCGGTCGTGGGGGCCGGGCTGTTCGCGGTGGTGGAGGCGCGGGTGCGGTCGCCGCTCGTGCGTTTGCGCCTATTGCGCGATCCGGCGGTGGGGCCGGGCCTGGCGGGCAGTGCTGCCGTGGCGACGGTGATGGCGACCACCTTCGTCGTGGGCCCCTTCTACCTGGCCCGGGCCCTGGGCTTGAGCCCGGCCGGCGTGGGGCTGGTGATGTCCGCCGGACCGTTGATGTCGGCCCTGGCCGGGGTGCCGGCCGGCCGCCTGGTCGACCGTTTCGGGGCGGTGCGCATCAGCATCATCGGCCTGGGCGCCATGGTGGCCGGCAGCGTGTTGATGGCATCGGCGGGGTTGGTGCTGGAGAGGTCTGTCCTGGGCGTTGCCGGCTATGTCGGGCCCATCGCCGTGTTAACCGCCGGCTACGCCTTGTTCCAGGCGGCCAACAACACCGCCGTGATGTCAGGTGTTCCGGCGGACCGGCGGGGTGTCATATCCGGCATCCTGAACCTGTCGCGCAACCTGGGTCTGATCACCGGCGCCTCCGCCATGGGAGCGGTCTTCACCCTTGCCGCCGGCGTGCCGGACATCACCGCCGCCCCGGCGGCCGCGGTCGCCAGTGGCATGTACATCACCTTCCTGGTGGCCGGTGGCTTGATCACCCTGGCCCTTCTGCTGATAGGCGCCAGCGGAGGTCGAATGCGGGAGCGGGCGGCCCCGTGCGGCCCTTGATTCGCGCCTGGACGCCCTGCCGGCGGAGCGCCTGCCCCAAAGGCCGCTTTCTGACCCGCCTGCCGTCCGAGCAAGTCATGGAAGTCGGCTTCAGGCTAGAGGTGTAGCGGACCCGCGCCCACGCCTTCCACCCCCTCTCTGTTTGGACGCGACCGCCGCCCGGCCCTGTACAGGCTGGGCGGCGTAATTCGTCATGGTATGCCGCCCTTCCACCCCCCGCCTTGATCCAGTGCCCAGCCTTTTCCGACGGTGCAGGAAAATCCCTCTTCCCGTGCAGAGGTCAATTGCTGAATTTCATTTGGGATAAATTTTCATTAAATTATTGGAGTATTATCGGCATTCAATCGTTATCGAGAATAAACATCCTCCGCGACTTGCCGAGTTAATTTATTGACCGTCGGCATTTGTTTATTTGTCAATATTATTACCGGAGGTTGCTTTGCTGAATGGGCTGTTTCAGAAATATCGAATGATGGCCTCTACTTTGAAGGCTTTGGACCGGTCGCAGGCGGTGATCGAGTTTTCCCTGGATGGCACCGTGCTGACCGCCAACAGGAATTTCCTGGCGGCCATGGGATATACCTTGGCGGAAATCCAGGGTAAGCCGCACAGCCTGTTCGTGGAGGAAGCGGAACGGAACAGTGCCGCCTATAAGGCGTTCTGGAGCGCGCTGCGGCGCGGGGACTATCAGGCGTCCCAGTTCAAGCGCATCGGCAAGGGCGGGCGTGAGGTCTGGATCGAGGCCAGCTACAACCCCGTGCTCGACGCTGCCGGCCGGCCGGTGAAGGTGGTGAAGTACGCAACCGACATCACGGCGCAGAAGCGGGAATATGCCGACCTTCGGGGCCAGGTGGACGCCATCCGCCGGTCACAGGCGGTGATCGAGTTCGCGTTGGACGGCACGGTGCTGACCGCCAATGACCTCTTCCTGAACACCCTGGGCTATACCCTGGCCGAGGTGCAGGGCAAACCGCACGCCATGTTTGTGGAACCGGCCCAGCGCGACAGTGCCGAGTACCGCGCCTTCTGGGACGCGCTGCGGCGCGGGGAATACCGGGCGGCGCAGTTCAAGCGCATCGGCAAGGGCGGGCGCCCGGTATGGATCGAGGCCTCCTACAACCCCATCTTCGATTTAAACGGTCGGCCGTTCAAGGTGGTGAAGTATGCGACCGACATCACCCACCAGGTTCAGATGCTGGCGGACCTCAAGGTGCTGATCGACAAGAACTTCGGGGAGATCGACCAGGCCATGGAGCGCGCCACAGGACAGTCGGGTGAGGCGTTGCACGCGGCTGGGGACACATCGGGGGCCGTGCAGATGATGGCGTCCAGCGTGGAGGAGCTGGCGGCGTCCATCCGCGAAATCTCGCAGAGCATGGCGCAGTCGCGGGCGGCGGCGGAAAGCACCGCCCAACTGGCGGACATGGCCGACGCTTCAACCCAGAAACTGGCCGGAGTGGCACACTCCATGGAAAGCGTGGTGGAGGTCATCCGCGGCATCGCGGGGCAGATCAACCTGCTGGCGCTGAACGCCACCATCGAGGCGGCGCGGGCGGGCGAGGCGGGCAAGGGCTTCGCCGTGGTGGCGACGGAGGTGAAAAACCTGGCCATGCAGTCCGCCAACGCGACCCAGCAAATCTCCAACGAGATCGAGGGGATGCAGGCCGTCTCGGGTGAGGTGGTGGGGGCGTTGTCCACCATCCGCCAGTCGATCGGCACAGTGCGGGAATATGTGACCAGCACCGCCAGCGCGGTGGAGGAACAGAGCGCGGTGACCCGTGACATGTCGTCCAACATGCAAGGCACGGCCGTGGCGGTGGAAACGGTGACCGCCAACCTTGGCGCCATCGCCGCCGCCATCGGCCAAGTCGGCCAGGCGGTCGCCACCACCAAGCAGGCCGCGCACATCCTGGCGCGATAGCCAGCAGACCCGGCCATATCCGGCGGCGGCGTGAGGGATGGCCCCCACGCCGCCGCCATTCTTTCCTTGATATGTTATGTTATAACGTTACAGTCACGGACTTTCCCTTTAGCGGAGTCCTTGTCGATGACGACCTTCACCGCCGCGCTCGGCCTGTCGCCCGGAATGGTGCCGCCCCGCTTCGCTGAAGCCCTTTTCACATTCCAGGGTGCCTTGGAGCGCTGCGAAGCGGCCGGCATTCCCGGCCACAGCGTCCTGGCCGCAGCCCTGGTGGAACTGATGCCGCGTCTGGTCACCGCGTACGGCGCCGACGGCGTGGCGGACATGTTGGCCACGCTGGCGATTCACATCCGCAGCGACATGGCGGACGGCGGCCTCATGGCCGGGGAGACCACGCGGCAATGAGCGTCGCCGGTATTGTCGAGGACGATACGCCCGCCGTGCTGGATCGGGTGATGGAACCCACCGTGGGTTTGGCCTTGTGGCGGCGGAGGGGGCATCCCGGCGCGGCCCTTGATCCTTGGCTGGACGCCCTGCCGGCGGAGCGTTTGCCCCATGGCCGTTTCCTCGCGCGTCTGGGCGATGTGGACGCGGCCCTGGCGACGCTGTTGCGCGGAACGGAGGCGCCGGCGGCCTTGACGGTCGATATCACCGACCTTTGCCGCCGCTTCCTGGCGGTCGCCGGTGGGGAGTGGATCGACGTGCGGCTGGAGGCCGTGGGCGGCGACGCCTGCTGGAAATTCCACCGCGATCATGTGCGGCTGCGCCTGATCACCACCTATCGGGGACCGGGCACCCAGATCGTGGCGCCCGCCGACGCCGCCCGGGCGTTGGCGGATCAGCGACGCTACCACGGGCCGCTGCACGAAATGCCGCGCCATGCCGTGGCCCTGTTCAAGGGCTGTGGCCCAACCGGCTGTGGTGGCGGCCCAGCGGGGGAGGAGGACGGCGTGGTCCACCGCTCACCCTCCGTCGCCGGCACCGGCCAAGTGCGCCTGGTGCTGTGCCTGAACCTACCCTCCGCCGCGTCGCCGGAGGCGTGGGAACCGGCCTGACCTTAAGGTTAGAATTGGTCGCGCAACGTTAACAGCGTGCGAACGGCAAGGATTTGGTAATCACTCAAGGGGCACCTTGGGGGCCTAGACGTCCCAGGGTCAGGGCCAATGGGTTTGGCCCTCTCAGGGATCGTCGGCTTCATCCGCTCATCCGGGCGCGATCTTGGCCCGTTTACCTTGGAGTGATGAATGTTCTTTGCCGGCTACCTGCGCAAAATCCGCGTGGTTTTGTCCACCCTGAAGGCCCTGGACCGGTCACAGGCGGTGATCGAATTTTCGCCGGACGGCAGGGTGCTGACCGCCAACAAGAACTTTCTGTCTGCCATGGGCTATACCCTGGCGGAGATTCAGGGCAAGCCGCATGCCATGTTCGTCGAAGAGGCGGAACGAAACAGTGCCGCCTACAAGGCGTTCTGGGACGCGCTGCGGCGCGGGGAATACCAGGCGGCGCAGTTCAAGCGCATCGGCAAGGGTGGGCGCGAGGTTTGGATCGAGGCCAGCTATAATCCCATCCTCGACGATGCCGGCCGGCCGGTGAAGGTGGTGAAGTACGCCACCGACGTCACGGCCCAGAAGCTGGAATACGCCGACATGCGGGGCCAGATGGACGCCATCCGCCGGTCGCAGGCGGTGATCGAGTTCGCCCTGGACGGCACGGTGTTGACCGCCAACGACCTGTTCCTGAACGCGTTGGGCTATACCCTGGCCGAGGTGAAGGGCAAGCCGCACGCCATGTTCTTGGAACCGGCCGAGCGCGACAGCGCCGAGTACCGCGCGTTCTGGGACGCGCTGCGACGCGGGGAATACCGGGCGGCGCAGTTCAAGCGCATCGGCAAGGGCGGACGCGCGGTGTGGATCGAGGCATCCTACAACCCCATTTTCGATTTGAATGGCCGGCCGTTCAAGGTGGTGAAGTATGCGACCGACATCACCCGCCAGATTCAGATGCTGGCGGACCTCAAGCAATTGATCGACAATAACTTCGGCGAGATCGACCAGGCCATGGCGCGGGCGACTGGACAGTCGGGCGAGGCGCTGCACGCCGCGGGGGAGACGTCGGGTGCCGTGCAGATGATGGCGTCCAGTGCCGAGGAACTGGCGGCCTCCATCCGTGAAATCTCGCAGAGCATGGCGCAGTCGCGGGCGGCGGCGGAGAGTGCCGCCGAGCTGGCGGAACGGGCCGACGCCTCCACCCAGCGGCTGGCCACCGTCGCCCGCTCCATGGAAGGGGTGGTGGAGGCCATCCGCGGCATCGCGGGGCAGATCAACCTGCTGGCGCTGAATGCCACCATAGAGGCGGCGCGGGCGGGCGAGGCGGGCAAGGGCTTCGCCGTCGTGGCGACGGAGGTGAAGAACCTGGCCACGCAATCCGCCAACGCGACCCAGCAAATCTCCGATGAGATCGAGGGGATGCAGGCCGTCTCGGGCGAGGTGGTGGGGGCGCTATCCACCATCCGCCAGTCGATCGGCACGGTGCGGGAATATGTGACCAGCACCGCCAGTGCGGTGGAGGAGCAGAGTGCCGTGACCCGCGACATGTCCTCCAACATGCAGCGCACCGCCGTGGCGGTGGAGACGGTGACCACCAACCTCGGCGGCATCGCCGCCGCCGTCGGTCAGGTGGGTACCGCCGTCGCCACCACCAAACAGGCGGCTCACGTCCTGGCGCGCTAGGACATCCAGGCGCCGGCGGCGGTCCTGGCTGTTTACGCCTTGAACAAGGCCGGGTCGCCGCTGCCGGGGTGGAAGCCGGGGAAGACACCATCGACCTGGCCCACGCCCATGCGATGCTTCAGCACGCTGGTCAGCACGTCGCGGTAGTCGGTGGTGACGGCCAGGTCCACCCGCTCGTCCAGGTCCTGGGGTTGCAGGCCGGGCCAGCGCCCCAGCAGGCGGCCGCCCGCCACGCCGCCCCCCATCACCATCATGAGCGAACCGTGCCCGTGATCGGTGCCGCCGCTGCGGTTGGCGCGCAGGCGGCGGCCGAATTCGCTGATGGTCACCAGGGTGATGCGGTCGTGATAGGCGGACAGGTCATTCCAGAAGGTGGAAAGCGAGCCTGAGAGCTGGTGGACCAAGCCCTTGAACCGGCCGGACTGGCCCTCATGCGTGTCCCAGCCGCCCATGTCGACACAGGCCACTTTCAGGCCGGCATCCATGCGGATCAGGCGGGCGACCGTTTCCAGCGACCGGCCGACATCGCCGTCAAAGGTGCCGCCATGCTCCGGCTGGTAGGGCAGGACCTTGCCGTCCGGACCCTTGGGCAAGGCGGCGTTCAACCGCAAGGCGGCGTCCAGGGCGACACGGCCACCCCTGGCCACGTTGGGATTGAACCCCGTGGCCGGGCCGGCCGGATACAGCCGCTCCAGCACCGCCTGGGTGCTGGGACCACCCGGCAGCCCGAAGCCCCCGCGCAGATCGGGAATGGACAGCGCCTCGGGATAGCCCTGCAGCAGTTTGGGCACGCCGCCCGCCGTGCTGATGGCCACCAGTTCCCCGTCCCCGCCCATCTGGCGCAGCAGCCGGGCGACCCAGCCACCTTCCGTGCCCAGGGCGCCGTTGCCCTTAGGCTCATCCGCCAGACCGCGCTCCATCAGTTCCTGCGCCTCGAAATGGCTGCGGGTGGCGTTGGCCAGGCCGGTCGCGTGGACGATGGCCAGGTCGCCATGGCGGTACAACTCATGCAGCGCGGCCGCCTCGGGATGCAGCCGGAAGTCCACGCCATGGGCCAGGTCGCTGTCCAAGGGGATGCCGGCCTTGTCGCCGCTGTCCAGCAGCCGCAGGTCGGCCGGCCGGGCGTCGATGTAGACGGCGTCGTTGGACGGGCCGATGAAGTTCAGCACGTCCATGCCGCCCCGGAAGAACAGCACGACCAGAATCTTGCCATTCGCGTCCTGCGCGCCGCCGGGGGCGGCGAAGGCCAGCTGGCCCAGGCCGGGCACGGTGGTCAGCGCGCCGGCGGCGGCCAGGGTCTTCAGGATGCCACGGCGGCTGATATCGACTGTATTGAACGCCATGATGCGTCTCCTTCTCCGGCTCAGCGCAGCTGGAAAGCCGGGCTCATGGCCACATAGGCGGCCAGGCGGCGGTTGGCGAATTCACCGGTCTTGTTGTCCACCGTGGGCGGCGCGTCGGCCGCCAGGGACAGGCCGCCCAGCAGGGCCTTGGCGTCGATGGCGTTGGGGCTGCCCAGCAGACGTTCGGACCAGAAGGCGACGGCCTGGCCGCTGTGCGCGGCCGCCGGGCCCATCTGCACGCCGGCCGACAGGCCGGGCGGCATCCACCACCCCTCCGCCAGGCCCAGCGCCAGGTTCCAGCGCGCCCGCATGTTCTGCGCGCCCAGCCAATAATCGTCGGCGATGGGGTGGCCGTCCGGCGTGGGCCAGGCGTACAGCTTCTGCCCGGCGCTATCCATGGTGTTCACCAGCCCCTCGCTGGCGGTGACGGGCAGGCCGGTGGCCCGCGCGAAGCTGGCCACCAACTCCAGCGGCCGTTTGGGCCGGGCGCCCCAGTTGGCCGTGGCCTGGGGCGACAGGGCGATCAGCCGCACGACGCGGGCGATCTGGTCGGGGCGCTGGCGGTTGTCCAGCCAGGCGGCGGCGGCGGCCTTCACCAGGTCCGGCGACGGCTCCCCGCCCAGCAGGGACCGCACCATCTTGGTGCAGATGAACTGGGCGGTGGCGGGATGGTTGGCGACCAGGTCCAGCACGCGGTGGCCGTCGCTCTGCGGCGGCTGGTAGCTGTCGAACTCCGCCGCCAGCACGCGCTTCTGGTAATTATCGTGCCAGGATTCGATGTAGGTGAAGCGGCCGTCATTGGCGGCCTTGTAGCCGCCCAAATCCTGGCCGCTTTGGATGCTCCACCCGGTGAAGGCGCGGCTGGCCTCGTAGACGTCCTGGTCGATATAGCCCTCGGGCGCGCCCTTCAGGGCACCGGGCACGTCGCGCCAGCGGTCGTACTGGGTGTTGAGGTAGGCGTCGCGGCCCAGGGTGTGCAGCTCGAACAGTTCGCGGGCGTAGTTCTCGTTGGCGGCCCCGCCACGGGAAGAGCGGTTGTTCAGGTAGATCAGCATGGCGGGGCTGGTGGCCACCGCTTCCAGCAGGTCGCGGAAATTGCCCAGGGCGTGGGTGCGCAAGGCGGTGTCGTAGGCCGGCAGGGCGGGGGCCGTGTAGCTGTCCGCCGCGTTGACGGAGAAGTGGTCGTGCCAGAACAGGGTCATGACCTGGCGCAACTGGGCCGGATCATAGACGGCCCGGATGACGGTGGCCGCCGCCAGGTCCAGGCGCGGGCGCACCCGTTCCTGATAGGGCAGCTTGCGGTCGGGCTGGTTCAGGGACCAGAGCGCGTCCACCGGCTGGTCCAGTGTGCGCAAGGGACGCATTTCATCCAGCGCCGCCCAGCCCTCGCCCGCATCGTACTTGATGCGCATGGTGGCGCTTTCCAGCTTTTGCTGGCATTCCGGTCCCGGGGCGGTGCTGGCCGCCGCCAGGCGCAATTGCTCATCCAGCCAGTGGGCGATGCCCTGCTGCCGCAACGCCTGGGCCTCGCCGGGGCGGGGGCCGTAGGCGAAGCGGTTCAGGAAAATCCATTCCTGAGACGGCGCTGGGAACGGCGTAGGGGACGTGGGGGTGGGGACGACCATGTCGGGCCCTCATCTGTCGATGCAATGCCCATGGTACGCCCTTTTCAGGACAAACCCGACATACGCCGGTAGCGGTAGGGACTAAGGATAGAAAAAGGGGGCTCCCTGGAGCCCCCTTTGTAACCCTTTCGGGCCTGGGGCTTTTCGCCCCACTTGCCGATGTGTTGAACGTTACTTCCGCTGGGCCAGAACCCAGCGCACGCTCCACAGGCAGGCCAGCAGGAAGACCACGCCGCCCAGCCATTCGGCCGCCGGGGCGAAGCCGTCGCCCATGACCGCCAGCGGTTCCTGGTTGCCGGTGAGCGAGATGATGGCCGCCTGGGCGACGCCGAACAGGCTTTCACCCACGATCATGCCGGACGCCAGCAGCATGGCGCGGCGCTGGGGCACGTCGGCGAAGGTGGTGAACGGCACGCCGGCGGCCTTGGCCCGTTTGGCCAGCACCCGGTCGACGATGTAGGCCAGCAGGGCGCCCAGGCTGACCGGCACGGTGACGGTCATGGGCAGGTAGATGCCCAGGGCGACGGCCAGGGGCGGCAGGCGGAAGCGGCGGGTGGTGGCCTTCAGCACCTCGTCCACCACCACCAGGCAGATGCCGACGACGGCGCCGATGCCCAGCATGGACCAGTCCAGCTTGCCGCTCAGGATGCCGGTGGCCAGGGTGGCCATCAGCGTCGCCTGCGGGGCGCCCAGGGTCTTGGCCGGGTCCATGCCCGGGTCCAGCGGCGCGCCGGCGAAGCCGTAGGCGTGCTGCAGCAGGTTCAGCACCGGCGGGATCACGGCGGCGCCGACGACGCAGCCCATGATCAAGGCCACCTGCTGGCGCCAGGGCGTGGCGCCCACCAACTGGCCGGTCTTCAGGTCCTGCAGGTTGTCGTTGGCGATGGTGGCGATGGTCAGCACCACAGAGGTGGTGAACAGCGCCAGCGCCACGGCGGCGCCGCGAATGACCGGATCGGCCACCGCGTCCTTGCCCAGCAGCGCCACCAGCAGCAGGGACGAGGCGATGGCCGCCAGGATGCCGATGCTGGAGATGGGGCTGTTGGAACTGCCGATCAGGCCGGCCATGTAGCCCGAGGCGGCCGCGACGATGAAGCCCATGACGGCGGCGAAGACCACGCCCGCCAGGACCAGCACCACCAGGTGGGTCGACAGGGGCGTGCCCAGGATGAAGGAGATGAACAGGCCGGCCAGCGGCACCAGCAGCACGGCGGCGAAGGCCATGACGTAGTGGAAGGGGATGTCCTGCTCCACCCGGGGGACGGAGTGGCCGTTGCCCGCGCGCACGTTCTTCATGGCGTTCAGCGAGGCGCGGATGCCCTCCACCATGGGCTTGGCCAGGACGATCAGGGTCCAGATGGCGGCGGCGGCGATGGCGCCGGCGCCGATCAGGCGGACCTGCTGGCGCCACACGACGCTGTTGGCGTACTGGATCAGGTCCATGCCGTCGGCCGGCGGATGCAGTGCCGTCAGGATGGGGACGGCGCCGAACCAGGCGATGGCCACGCCCACGAACATGGCGAAACCGACGGTGGCGCCCACCAGGTAGCCGGCGCCCAGCAGGGCCATGGACAGGCCCGTGCCCAGGCCGGTCACGCCGCCGCCGATGCGGATGAAGCCCTGGAACTGCTCGGTGAAGAAGCGCATGGCCGTCATCAGGAAGAACCCGACGGAAACGACGGCGCCGGCGACCACGTCACGCAGCCCGGCCCCCTTGGCCGCCTCGTCCGCGCCGGCCTCACCGGCCGTGTCGGGCGACCCGACCTTCAGCACCTCGGCCGCGGCCACGCCCTCGGGATAGGGCAGGTTGCCCTGCACCACCATGGCCCGGCGCAGCGGCACGGTATACATGACGCCCAGGATGCCGCCCACGGCGCAGATCCCCGCCGATTGCCAGAAGGGGAAGCCGGTCCAGTAACCGACGATGACCAGGCCGGGCAGCACGAAGATGACCGATGACAGCGTGCCGGCACTGGAGGCCAGCGTCTGCACGAAGTTGTTTTCCTGGATGGTGCTGTCCTTGGCCAGGCGCAGCACCGCCATGGAGATGACCGCCGCCGGGATGGAGGAGGCGAATGTCAGGCCCACCTTCAGGCCCAGGTAGACGTTGGCGGCGGTGAACACCACGGTGATCAAGGCACCCAGGATGATGCCGCGCAGGGTCAGTTCCCTAATCGAGCTGCGCGCGAACCGGGTCATCGGATGAAATCCGTCATATGTGGAGTATCCCCATCTGCGTCGTAATCGACGTCGTCATGTAGGCGCCGGCCGCTTTTGTGGGCCCCTTCAAGCGGGCGCCGGACTGGATGGGCGGGGAGTTTAGCGGGCGCCCCCCGCCCCGTCGAGATCGGCCAAGGCGGACAAGGCCAGAATCCGGGACTTTGCCGCCAAAAGAAACGGGGCCGGCACCGTGCCGACCCCGTTCCTTACTTTATTGCGTCGTCGACGCGGTTCCCTCAGGCGCCGGGCGCCGCCAATCCGGCGGCTTGGCTATCCTCGCTCCGCCCTCCGGTGCTCGCTGCGGGGCCAGCGGTCGCTGGCCTGAACGAACAGGGGGCATTGCCGAAGATGCGCCGAGAGACGGCGATCAAGCCGGCTGGTTGAGGTACAGCAGCCAGGCCTTGGCCAGTTCGCCCACGCCTTCCGGCGCGCTGGACAGTTCCTGGAACAGCTTTTCGGCCTGGTCCTTCTGCCCGGCGTTCAGGTAGGCGACGGCCAGGTGCAGCTTGGCATCGGCGGGGTTCTTGAGGCCGCCCTTGTCGATGCCCTTCTGGATCAGCTCGATGGCCTTGGCGTAGTTGCCATAGCTGGCATAGGCCTCGCCCAGCTTTTCCAGCGGCAGGCCCGTGGGGGCCTTGGACACTTCGGCGACCTGCTTGTCGATGCCCTTCTGGTCCTCGGCGGCGGCCTTCGTCGCCTCGGCCAGCATCTGCTTGGCGGTCGGGTTGCCGGCCAGCTGGCTCTGGCCCTTTTCCAGGGCGGCCTTGGCCTCGCCCGGCAGGGTGGCGCGGGTGGCGAGGTCGGCGTACTCCAGATACTCGTTGCCGCCCCTCATGGCGCCGACGCGCGACATCAGGCGGTAGAGGTCCAGCGACAGCCGGTCGTTGAAGCCGGCCTTGCGCGGCAGGAACGCCAGGTAGTCGGTCCAATAGTCCGGCTTCTGGTAGTGCTGCAACAGCTTGGCCATGTAGTCGACGTAAGAGCTGTAGTCCTTACGCTGGATCGCGCTGTCCACCAGCATCTGGTAGACCTGCTCCTGCGCCGCCTTGCCGGCCTTCTCCTCGGTGTCGATGGCCTGCTTGCAGTTCGTGTCCGTGGCGGCCCAGTCCTTCAGCGACCAGGAAGCCTGGCAGCGCAGCGTGTACACGTCCGGCGAGGCGGTGCCCTTCTGGATCAGCGCGTCCGACTTCGCCAGGAACTTCGGGTAATCCTTGTTCTGGTAGTACAGCTGCGTCAGCGTGCGCTCGCGCTTGGCGGCCTCGGCCTCCGGCAGCTGGCCCGTGGCCAGTTCGGATTCCAGCGCGTCGATCAGGTGCGGCGTGTCGTTCAGCCCGACATAGGCCTGCACGCGCATCTCGGCGATGAAGAAGTTCTCGTACGGCGTCCGGTCGGCCTTGGCGGCCTCGGCCTGCGCGGTGGCGTCGAGGATGGCCTGGTAGTTCTTCTCCTCCAGCGCCTTCTGGGCGGCCTGCAGCGACGGCGTCAGCTCCTTGCTGATCTGCTTCTCCGGCGGTGTGGCGTCCTTGTCCTTGTCCTTGGCGTGGGCGGTCCCGATACCGGCGGCCACCAGGGCACCCAGCATGAAGGGATAGAATTTGGCGCGCATTCGGTCCTCGTCGATGACAATCACGTGGTGGCCCGGTCCGGCGTCGCGTCGAAGGGGCCAAGGTCGAATTCGGGGCCAACCGCACCCGCCGCCGCCGCGCCCCGGCGTAAAGCACCTCGGGGACACGCTGCCACGGAAGGATAGGGTTAATCCCTGGCGGGGGGACCCTGCGGGATGGAACGGGTCCTCGTCAACCCCTACACCCGTCATCTGTCGAAAGCGGGGCAACGACCGTCACCCCCTCCGTCGCCCCCTCGCCCCCGCAGCGGTTCAGCCGAAGGTGAGGTCCAGCAGATAGAGGGCGGCCCCGATCAAGGCGCCCAGCACCGTGCCGTTGATCCGAATGAACTGCAGATCCTTGCCCACTCCCTCCTCCAGCCGGCGTGAAAAGTCGGCCGCGTCCTGGGCCTTCAGGGTGTCGGTGACGAAGCTGCGGATGGCCTGGCGCCAACCCGGGATGGCGGCCAGGAAGGCGCCTTCCACCGCCGCGTCCAGGCGGGCGCGCGTGGACGGCTGCTCCAATTCCCGCGCCAGCGACACCAGCATGGCGTCCAGGGCGTCGCGCAGCACACCGTCGGGATTCGCCGCGTCTTCCAGTGCCGCCGTCTTCAGGTGGCCGATGAGGTGATGTGCCAGCAGCCGCAGGGTCTTGATGTCCACGGCGTTGCGCAACACCGATGCCAGCCGCTCGCCCAGCGGGTCGCCCTCCTGGATTCGGTCGGGGATTTCCCGCAGCCACAGCCGCAAGCCCCGTCCCGCCTCGCTGTGCGGGCTGCGCAGGTCGAAAAGGTGCCCAGCCAGGGCATCCGTCACTTGGTCGGCCAGGCTGCGGTCCAGCGTGCGGGGCATCCACCACTTCGACCGGTTCGCCACCGCGTCACGGATGTGCGGCCGGCTGCCGTGGATCAGCACCACGCCATGGTCCGACATCTCCTGGATCAGGGCCTCGAACAGCGGGCTGTCCATGGCGTCGCGCAGCAGGCGGGCCACCATGGGCCGCAGGTCCATGGCCCGCAGGCCTTCCATCGCCGCCCGCGCCAGGGCCTCGCGCAGCGCGGCCTCCCGCCCCCTCGACAGCAGGCGGGGCAGCGAGGCGAGCGCCAGGTCCGCCATCTGGGCGCGGTTCGCCGGGTCGGCCAGCAGGCCGGCCACCTGGTCGGCGGCGTTCAGCCGCTGCACCTGACCGCGCAGGCGGTCCGGCGCCAGGAACTCACTATCGATGTAGGTTGCGATGCCGTCGGCGATACGGTCGCGGTTTTGCGGTACCAGGGCGGTGTGGGGCACCGGGACGCCCAGCGGGTGGCGGAACAGGGCGGTGACCGCGAACCAGTCGGCCAAGCCGCCCACCAGCCCCGCCTCACCCACGGCGCGCAGCAGGCTCCAGAACCCCGGCCAAGGCCAGCCGATGGCGTCGGGCAGCAGGCGCGGCACCAGGCGGGCCGCCAGCCACAGGCCGGCGACGACCGCCAGGTAGAACCCGGCCACCCGTCGCCAGCGGCGCAAGGCCGCGGCGCGGTCGCCGGCGGTGGCGGGATCGAAGGGCAGGGGCTGCTGCGGCATGGGCTTCCGGGATGGGGCAAGGGAGGGACACAGGGAGGGGGGAGGGCGTGCCCCATCATGACGGGGGCCGGGGCGCGCGTCCCGGGCCATGTTGCGGGGACGGGAACAGGTCCACCCCGGTACCGAACCGTCGCGGCCGATTTCCGGTTCCCGTCGTCACGCCACCGGCGCCGTCAATCGCCGGTGGCGTCTTCCTCGTGGAAGGGGAAGCCGCGCAGGGTGCTGTCGATGGCGCCGTCGCCAGAGCGGAAGCTGTACGTCCGGTCAGCGGGCGCCTGATAGCGGCCGGATTGCAGCCCGTCCAGGATGCGGGCGGATATCCAGCCGGACAGCAGGGTGGCGGGCCGGGCCAGCGCCCGGTCCGGGCTCTTGAGATAGGAGCGGTCATACAGCGCGGCGCCGATGGCCGCGCCATGGCGGTCCAGGAAATCCGCCAGCATGTCCACGAACTCCATGTGGTCCAGCATGGGCTCCACCGTGCCGGCGGCGCGCGCCAGGACGGGGTAGAGCAGGTGGGTGCGGTCGGCGAAGCGGCTGTCGCGTTCCACGCCGTCGGCCACCAGGTTCAGGTAGCGGCTGCGGTGGGCGGGCTGGTTGCGCAGCGCCGCGTCCAGGATTTGGCGATGGTTCATGCGTCTTGTCGGCTTGTGCGTCCGGGGCAACAATACAACTTTTCGTGGCAGCGCCGAAGGTCCTTATCCGGCGGCGGCCCCTTTGTCATATAGCGGCGCTTCGGCCTTCAGCCAGGGTCGTTGACCTTGGGACCGCGACCGAGAGGCTGGATTTTGCGCCCGTCAGTCAGTAGACCAGAGGCCGGGCGCCGGGTTTGGCCGCCCGGTGTTTCGGCAAAGGCTTCAGGAGAGACGTTCATGCGGAAGCTCATCGAGGGGTTCCTGAATTTCCGCGCCAACGCCTTTCCAGAATATGCCCGTCGTTTCCAGTGGCTGGCCGAGGTCGGCCAGAATCCGCGTGCCGCCGTGGTCGCCTGCTGCGACAGTCGCGTCGACCCGCAGATGATCTTTTCCGCCGGCCCCGGCGACCTGTTCATCATCCGCAACGTCGCCAACCTGATCCCGCCCTACCATCCCAACAGCGACTTCCACGGCACCAGCGCGGCCCTGGAATTCGCTGTGCGCCAACTGCGCGTGGGCGACATCATCGTCATGGGGCATACCCATTGCGGCGGCGTGAAGGCCCTGATGGCGGAGGGGGAGGCCGACGGCGACTTCATCGGCAACTGGATGGCCATCGCCAAGAGTGTGCGCGGCAAGGCCAAGGACGTCTCGGATGCGGAGCGCGAGGTCATTCGCCTGACCATCGCCAACCTGCTGACCTTCCCCTGGATCAAGGCGGCTGTCGAGGGCGGCGGCCTGCGTCTGCACGGTTGTCTATTCGACGTCGCCGATGCCGACCTGCTGCTGCTGAACCAGGCCACGGGCCAATTCAAGTCGGTGCAGGACGGCATCGAGGGTGTCCCCCTCTGATAGGTCCTTAAACCGGCTGCGCCGATCAGGCCCTTAAACCGGCTGCGCCGGGCAACCGATGAACCGGCTGCCGGCGGGCAGGTGCTCGCCCTTCATGGCCAGGGATAGGGGCCCCAGCTCTGACCCGCGGCCCAGCACCGAATCGTACAGCACCACGGACCCGGCGCCGACATGGGCGCCGGCCTCGATGGTGACGGGGCCCAGCTTCATGACCCGGTCCTCGAACAGGTGGGTTTGTAGCGTGACGCCCGGGCCCATGGCGGCATCGTCGCCGATGTCGACCATGTCCAGCTCGCACAGATAAGCCGTTTCCAGGTAGACGCGACGCCCCACCTTGGCCCCCAGCAGGCGCATGTATTGCGGCAGGAAGGGGGTGCCCAGGAACGGGCCCAGCACCCATCCGGCCAGCGCGTCATAGAGGGAGGTCACGAACTCGATCCGCCAGACCGCCGTGCTCCACAGCGGATGGATGCCGGGTCGGAAGCGGCCCACCACCGCCCACTTAACGCCGGCCAGCAGCAGGGCGGCGCTGACGCAGATGACCAGCGGTCCCAGGCCCAGCCATAGCAGGCCCAGCCACAGGCTGGCCACCGCAAGGGCATGGGCGACCAGCCACAGGGCGCCCACAGTGGCAGTGCCGGTGATGGCGCCCTGGACCAGCACGCGGGCCGCCTCGATGGCGGCGCGGGTGGCGACCAGACGGGACGTGGGCGCCACGGTGAACGCCTCGGAAATCCCCTCCACCTTCTGGCGGCGGGGCAGGCGGACGGGGGGCAGGCCCAGCCAATCGGTCTGGCGGTCGGCATCGGACGGTGCGGTGGACAGGACGCCCACCAGGCAATTGTCCGGCAGATCGGTCCCCGCCGGCAGGAAGGCGGAGTTGCCGATGAACGTGTCGTGGCCGACGCGGGTGGGGGCGAAGCGCACCAGGCCGCCGTGGATGGCCGGGCTGCCCACCAACGAGGCGTCCGCCAGGAAGGCGCGGTCGCCCACCTCCAATTGTTCGGGCACGATGTGCGCCACGGTCGACACTTCGCAGGCGTGGCCGATTTTGGCGCCCCACAGCCTCAGCCAAGTAGCGGAATAGAGGGAGCCATAGACGGTGTACAGCTGCTCCACCGCCATGCGGTGCACGCGGTCGGCGAACCAGCGGTGACATTCCACCATGCTGTCCAGGCGCACGCTGGCGCGCCCCACCACCGGAGGCACCAGACGGCGCGCGGCCAACAGCACCAGCGCCGTCCAGGGCATGCACACGGCACCGCCCACCAAGCCGGCCAGCAGCAGGCGCGGACCCAGCTGGGCCAGGGGCATGTCGGTGTTCAGGGCCAGGGCGAAGGCGACGGCCAGGGGGAGCAGCGTCAGGAAACGCACCAGGCTCAGGGCCGCCAGCCCCAGCAGATAACGGGGGGCACGGGGCCGCAGGGCACCGTCCGCCCGGCCCATCATCCAGTCCGGCCGTGTGGACGGCCCGGCGGGGGAACCCGCCCAAACGGCGTCGGCTGGCACCACGGCGCCGTCGATCAGGCAACTGCGGGCCTCCAGCCCGGCGCCCGCCTCCAGCCCGCTGTTCAGCCCGACGATGGAAGCGGCGCCCACGGTGGCGCCCATCCCGATGGTCACGGTGCCGACCTCGATATGGCCGCCCCGGACATGGTGGGTCAGCAGCAGCGTATCCTCGCCCACCGTGGCCTGGTCGCCGACACTGATCAGATCCCACAGCATGCCGCCATGGCAGCCCAGGAAGGCGCCACGGCCGATGCGCCCGCCCATGGCGCGGGCGTACAGCCGCATCAGCGGCGTGCTCGCGATCCACGACATGGGCAGGGCGGCCTCGATATGGCTGACCGTCCACCAGCGCCAGTGCCACAGGCCCCACAGGCGGTGGCGTCCGGGCTTGACCCGGCCCAGCAGCAGCCACTTGGCCGCGATGGCCAGGGCGAAGGACACGGGCAGCGCGGCGATGGACAGCGCCGCCATGATGACGAAGGACTGGACGCTCAACTGGCCGGACATGCCGTGCTGCGCCAACACGCCCAGCATGGCCAGCATGGGCAGTCCGCCCAACGCCGTCACCAGGGGCAGGGTCAGCACCTGGCCCAGGCCGAAGGCGAGGTGGCGCCGGGTGCTGGCGCGGCGCATCTCGTTGGCCACCTTGGGCGCTGCCGGCGCCGCCAGCACCTGGGCCAGGCCGCGCACCGTGGGGTTGAGGTACAGCGCCCGCACGGTGGCCTCGGGATGGCGCAGGCGCAGGCGGGAAATGGCGGAGGCGGCGGCCAGGGAATGGCCGCCCAGATCCATGAAGAAATCGGCGTCGCGGGCGCGGATGGGCCGGCCCAGCGCGTGGGCGAAGGCTTCCGCCACCTCTTCCTCCGCCTCGCCCTGGGGCGGTTCGCCGATGTCCTCGGGCACGTCGCGGGGGGTTGGCTCCGGCAATTCGCGCCGGTCGATCTTGCCGCCCACGGTGCGGGTCATGGCCGGCACCTTCACCAGGAAGCTGGGGCGCATGTAGGCGGGGACGGCGGCGGCGACATGGGCCGCCAGGGCATTGCGGTCGGCCGTGCCCACGTACCAGATGACGATGCTGTCCACGCTGGCCACCGGGCGCACGGCGGCGGCGGCCAGCTGCACGCCGGGGCAGCCACCGGCGATGGCCTCGATCTCGCCCAGCTCGATGCGGAAACCGCGCAGCTTCACCTGGTTGTCGACCCGGCCCAGGAAGTCGACGCGGCCATCGATCAACGGGCGGCCCACGTCCCCGGTGGCGTACAGGCGCTGCCCCGCCGCGTCCATCTTGAAGCGCTTGGCCGTCTCTTCCGGCCGGTTCAGGTAGCCGTCGGCCAGCGCCGGCCCACCAATGTGGATTTCCCCTGTCTCGCCCACCGGCACGGGCAGGCCATCCGGCCCCAGCACAAGGACGCGATAACCCGGCAGGGCCCGGCCGATGGTGACCGGCTGGCCGGCCCGCGCCTCATCCGCCGTCGCCACCACCGACGCCTCGGTGGGGCCGTAGGTGTTCAGCATGCGCCGGCCGGGCGCCCAGCGGTCCACCAGGGTGGCGGGGCAGGTTTCCCCGCCCACCACCAGCAGGCGGACATCGGGCAGATCCTCGTCGATCAGCCCCAGCAGCGTGGGCACGGTCGAGAAAAAGGTGGCGCGGCGGCAGCGCAATTCGCTGGCCAGCAACTGCGGGTCACGCATCACCAGGCCCGACGCCGGCAGCAGGCAGGCGCCGGAGGCCACCGCCAGCCACACCTCCTCGACCGAGGCGTCGAAGGCCAGGGAGAAGCCCTGCCACACCCGGTCGGTCTCGGCCAACTGGTAGACCTGCGAGGCGCCGCGCACATACGTCATGACGGCGCCGTGCGACAGCACCACGCCCTTGGGCAGGCCGGTCGTGCCGGAAGTGAAGATGAGGTAGCAGGTGTCGGAGGGCGTGGCCGGCAACAGGGCGTCCGGCAGCCCATGGGGCGACACCAGGGGGTCGTTCAGCAGGGCGGTGCCGATCAGATCCTCCGGCGCCACCGAGGCGACGCCGGGCACGGCGAAGTCGCCGGCGGCGTCCACCATCAACACCGACTCCGATTGCTCGGCGATGCTGGCGACGCGCGCGGCCGGCCAGCTGGCGTCGATGGGAATATAGGCGGCGCGGCGCAACAGGATGCCGAACAGACAAGCGTATAACTCGGCGGTACCACGGCCCCGCAGCATGACGCGGGCGCCCGGTCCCACGCCCCGGGCGGCCAGGGTGGCGGCGACGTGGCGGGCGCGCTCACCCATGTCGCCCCAGGTCAGCATAAAGCCGTCGCCGGTCTCCACCGCCGGCAGCGACGGCGTGGCGGCCACGCGGGCCAGGAACAAGGCCGCCAGCGTTTGCGCGCCGGCCAGGCCGGCCTGCGGGCCGGAGGGTTGCTGCCCTCCCGGGTTTTGGCCCCCCGCGTCCATCCGTTCGGCGATCAACGAACCGCTGAGCATCAACGTCCCACCCTCGATCCCCGGAGGCCTGTCCCCGGTGGCCCTATCCCCGGTGGCGAGGAGCCGCCCGCGGGGGAACCCGGTATACCCCGGTAAAGGTCCACATTCCCATGCCCGTTTCATCCCCTACGGAGGGATGGGCACCCCGTATTCCAGGGGTGGCGACACCGGCGCGGACCTATCCGACACACACCTGTTGTAGATGGCCGATTGCCCCCCCATGTCAAGCGGTTGGCCTTGGGACCCAGGGTCGCATACAAAATAAGGGGCCGCGAGGGAGAAAGCTTACTTCGCTGGTGGTAGCGCCCTTCCGTGGCTGGCGCCCCGGCGCATCGCTCCGTTACAAAACGATACAAAGAGCGGCTTTTCCCGTAACACAACCCTCTGTAGTTTCAGCCTCGAAACCGGCGGACCGGCGTGGATCGCGTTATGGGTGTGATCTCACGTTGTAAATCAGGCGTTGTCCGCCACCACGGTCGCGGGGGCCGTGGGTTCGCCGGCGGACGCGGCACTTTTGGGTCTTTCCCAAAAGCTCCTGTCGCTCGCCCTCACGAACCCTTGCTTCCCATCGTCCGTGCCATAGCCAATACCGGTATCCCGACGGCAGCTGTCGGATGCCGGCTGGACAGAAGGCTTAAAGACGATGAGCATCCATTCCGCTGAACTGCCCGCCGACCGGTCCGACCTCGATGCCTATGCGCCGGCGGGTTCGCCGGGCCGCGTTCGCGGACGATCAGGGGTGAAGCGCTACCGATGGTGGTTGCTGGCCGGGGGTGTCGTCGTCCTGGGCGCCGTCGCCGCGGCGGTTCTCATGCGCTCGGGTGCCAAGCCGGCGGCCCCCGCCGCGGCCCCGGCCAAGGTGTCCGCCCTGCCGGTGACGGTGGCGCCCGTCGTCGTGGCGCCCGTCACCCGCACCCTGCTGGTCACCGGCTCGCTGGCCGCCTTCGATGACCTGCCCATCGGCACGGAGACGTCGGGTCTGGCCCTGGCCGAGGTGCTGGTGGATATCGGCGACGCGGTGAAGAAGGGCCAGCTGCTGGCCCGCTTCAACGACAGCGTGCTGCGTGCCGACCTGGCGGAGAAGGAGGCGCTGCTGACCGAGGCCAAGGGCAACGTGGTCGAGGCCGACGCAAACTATGTCCGCGCCCAGGATCTGGTGCGCACCGGTGCCATGAGCGCCCGTGACCTGGACAACCGCCGCGCCCTGGCCGTCAGCATGCGCGCCCGCGTCGGCGTGGCCGAGGCCAACCGCGACCTGGCCATCGCCAAGCTGAAGCAGTCGGAGGTGCGGGCGCCCGCCGACGGCACCATCACCGCCCGCACCGCCCGCATCGGCGCCGTGCTGTCCGCCGGCGGGACGGAGCTGTTCCGCATGATCCGCGACAACCGGGTGGAACTGGTGGCCGAGGTGCCCGAGAACGACATGATGGTGGCCAAGGCCGGCCAGACGGTGAACATCACCGTCGACGGCGACAACATGGCCCATCACTACACCGGCACCATCCGCGTGGTGGAGCCCACCGTGGACAGCAAGACCCGCCTGGGCCACCTGCGCATCGACCTGGAACGGAACCCCGACCTGCGCCCCGGCATGTTCGTCACCGGCCGCGTGGCCGTGGGCGTCGCCAACGCCCTGGTGGTGCCGGAACCGGCCGTGGTGTACCGCGAGGTCAAGCCGTTGGTCTTCGTGGTGGATGACAAGGGCATCGTCACCGCCCGCAACATCACCACCGGCGCCCGGCAGGACGGCAACATCGCCATCTTGTCCGGCGTGAAGGCGGGGGACAAGGTGGTGTTGTCGGGCGCCGGTTATCTGAAGGACGGCGACCTGGTAACCGTGGTCGACAAAATTCCCGACGCGGCCGTCAAGCCGCTGCCGGTGCAGCAGTAACCGGATCGGGGGGGCATATCATGAGCAGCGGCAATATCTCCGCGGTCGCCATCCGCCATCCCATTCCGCCCATCGTCCTGTTCATCGTCCTGATCATCGCGGGACTGGTCTCGTACTTCACCCTGAACGTGACCCAGAACCCGGACATCGACTTCCCGGTCGTGACCGTCTCGGTCAGCCGGCCGGGCGCCGCCCCGTCGGAAATGGAAATCCAGGTGACCAAGCTGGTCGAGGACGCGGTGTCCAGCATCGTGGGCCTGGACCATGTGTCGTCCACCATCACCGATGGCCTGTCCAATACGGTGCTGGAATTCAAGATCGGTTACGACACCGACCGCGCGGTGAACGACGTGCGCAACGCCGTGGCCCGCATCCGGTCCAACCTGCCGTCTGATATCTATGAACCGCAGGTGGAGCGTCAGGACGCCACCGGCGACGAACTGCTGACCTACGCCGTCTCCTCCGACACCCGCTCAGTCGTGGAATTGTCCTGGCTGATCGACAATGAGATCAGCCGCGCCATCACCCATGTGCCCGGCGTCGGCGCCACCGACCGCTTCGGCGGGCTGGACCGGGAAATCCGCATCAACCTCGATCCCAACCGCCTGATGGCGCGGGGCATCACCGCCGATGAGGTCAATTCCCAGCTGCGGGCGCTGAACGTGGACCTGCCGGGTGGCCGCGGCGCCGTGGGCGCCAAGGAACAGTCCATCCGCACCCTGGGGTCGGCCCGCACGGTGGAGGAACTGGCCAACACCGAGATCACCGTTCCCATCTTCGTGGGGACCTTCAACGGTTCCGCCGCCAAGGTCCGGCTCAGCGATCTGGGCACCGTCACCGACGGCACGTCGGAGATGCGCTTCATCTCGCGCTACGACGGCCAGCCCACGGTGGGCTTCAGCATCCGCCGCGCCCCCCACTCTTCGGAAGTGACCATCGCCCAGGGCGTGGACGAGGAAATCCGCAAGCTGCAGGAGCAGTACCCGGATGTCCACTTCAACCTGATCTTCGACGAGGTCAAATACACCAAGCAGAGCTTCGCCGACTCGGTCGAGGCCCTGGTCCTGGGCTCCGTCCTGGCGGTCCTGGTGGTGTGGTGGTTCCTACGCGATGGCCGCGCCACCTTCATCTCGGCGCTGGCCATGCCGCTGTCGGTGATCCCCACTTTCCTCGCCATGAAGTGGCTGGGCTTCTCGCTGAACGGCATCACCCTGCTGGCGCTGTCGCTTGTCGTGGGCATCCTGGTCGACGACGCGATCGTGGAAATCGAGAACATCGTCCGCCACATCCGCATGGGCAAGCGTCCCTTCCAGGCGGCGTTGGAGGCGGCGGACGAGATCGGTCTGGCGGTGGTCGCCACCACCATGACCATCGTCGTGGTTTTCCTGCCGGTGTCCTTCATGGACGGCATCGTCGGCCAGTTCTTCAAATCCTTCGGCCTGACCGTCGCCGTGGCCGTGCTGTTCTCGCTGTTGGTGGCGCGTCTCATCACGCCGCTGATGGCCGCCTACATGCTGAAGCCCAACCAGAAGGACCATGACCAGGGGGGTGGCCCCTGGATCACCCGGTACATGGGCCTGCTGAACTGGAGCATGCGCCACCGCTGGCTGACCGTGCTGGCCGGTGTCGGCATCTTCGCCGTGTCGCTGGTCATGGCCGCCATGTTGCCTTCCGGCTTTGTGCCGCCCAGCGACAACGGGCTGTCCACCGTTCAGGTGGTGCTGCCCCCGGGCGTGACCCTGGCCGAAACCGACGCCACCACCCAGATGGTCGCCCAGATCCTGGCGAAGCGCCCCGAGGTGCTGCACGTCTGGAGCCGCGCGGGTCGCAACAACCAGCTGCGCAATGGCGCCGTCACCGCCATCCTGAAGCCCCGCTCGGAGCGCATGAGCAAGCAGGAGTTCGAGGCGGCGGTGACACCGGAATTGAACCGCGTGCCCGGCGCCCACATCGGCTTCAACTCCTCCATCGGCTGGGGGGCCAAGGACATCAGCGTGCTGCTCACGAGCAACGACGGCCCGGCGTTGGAGCGCTTCTCCAACCAAGTGCTGGACGAGATGCGGCAGCAGAATTTCCTGGCCAACGTCACCTCGACCGCCGCCCTGCTGCGTCCTGAGATCCAGATCCGCCCCTTCTTCGACCGGGCGGCCGAGCAGGGCGTCTCTGTGGCGGCCATCGGCCAGGTGGCCAAGATCGCCACCCTGGGCGACCTCGACACCAGCGTGGCCAAGTTCAACCTGGGTGACCGCCAAGTGCCCATCCGCGTGCAGATCGATCCCAAGTACCGGTCGGATCTGGATGTGATGGAAAACCTGCGCGTCCGCACCTCCGCCGGCGACCTGCTGCCCCTGCGGGCGGTGGCTGAGATCGGCATGGGAGCCGGCGCCGTCCAGATCGAGCGCTTCGACCGCGCCCGCAAGCTGGCGGTCGAGGCCGACCTGCGCGGCATGGACGTGGGCGAGGCCATGAAGAAGATCAATGAGCTTCCCTCCATGGCCCATATGCCGCCCGGCATTTCCAAGCCGGCCTACGGGCAGTCGCAGGAAATGCAGAACATGATGATCGGCTTCATCATCGCGCTGGCCACCGCCTTCCTGCTGATCCTGGCGGTGCTGATCCTGCTGTTCCGCAACTTCTTCCAGCCGGTGACCATCATGACCGCGTTGCCGCTCAGCTTCGGCGGCGCCTTCGCGGCCCTGATGATCGGCCATATGTCGCTGTCGCTGCCGGCCCTCATTGGCATCCTGATGCTGATGGGCATCGTGACCAAGAACTCCATCCTGCTGGTGGAATACGCCATCGTCTCGATGCGCGACCGGGGCATGAACCGCCGCGAGGCCTTGCTGGATGCCGGCGCCAAGCGCGCCCGCCCCATCATCATGACCACCATCGCCATGGTGGCGGGCATGGTTCCCATCGCCTTCGGCCTGGGCAACGACAGCTCCTTCCAGCAACCCATGGCGACCGCCGTGATTGGTGGCCTGATCACCTCCACCCTGCTGTCCCTGGTGTTCGTGCCGGCGGTCTTCACCATTGTCGACGACATCCAGCATTGGATGGCGCCCAAGTTCAGCCGCTTCATCACTCCGAAGGATGGGCCGCCCCACGCCGTCCCCCTGCACCCCGTGGTGAAAAGCGCGGAGTGAGCGCGGCGGCAGGTGACGATTGAAATCGGGCGGGCGCCGCGAGGGCCCGCCCGATTTCTTTTTCAGTTCCCCAACAGGCCGGCCCCCATGTTGACGCCCAGCGCCAGGATGGCGGTGTTGAACAGGAAGGACAGCAGGCTGTGGGCCAGCACCGGCCGGCGGATGGTGGGCCCTTGCGTCGTCACATCCGACACCTGGGCCGTCATGCCGATGGTGAAGGCGAAGTAGAGGAACTCCCAATAATCGGGCTGCGTGCAGCCGGGGAAGTCGATGCCCTTGCCCTCCAGCCAATAGGAATGGGCGTAGTGCTGGGCGAAAATGACGTGGACGAAGCTCCACGAGCACAGCACGGTGGCGGCCCCCAGGGCGGCGCTGGCGCCGACATGCGCCGTGCCCTTGGCGTCCGCCACCTCCAGCACGATGGCGACCAGCGAGGCCAGGGCCGCCGTGCTGGCGACCATGAGGATGATCCACTTGCCCGATTCCAAGTCGCGCGCGCGGGACCGCATGCTGTCCAGGTTGGCGCGGCCGAACTGGATCAACACCAGAGTGATGTAGAGGGCGACGCCGGCGCACCAGCCGATCAGCACGGCGCTGACCGTATGGACGGCGCGCGACGCGGCCAGGCCCACGGCACCGGCGAACGCCAGTCCGATGAACAGGCTGGGATGGTACCGAAACGGCCGAAATGGATTGACGATGGCCATGAGGTCACCCCCGGAGGCGGTGGGAAAGGATCGGCCCAGCGTTAAGCGGACGGTCGGGCCGGGGCAAGGAAACAAGTGGAAAGGCTGGGGCGGCGTTTCGACCGAGGAGGGCCCCCTGAGGCTAAGCCTGGGGATATGCCAGGTGTAAAAGGGGGCGATGGGACAGGGCAAAGCGTCCGTCCCGGCCCCGCTCACGCCCCGCTATCCCCTTTGGCCTAGGGATGTGAGGCCGAACGGCGTGCCGTATCGACAACGCGCCTGTTGCAATAGCGTCCAAAACATCGTCCTCTGGCGCCCTGACTGGCCGGATGCCCCTTCAATACGGGTGCCGGCTTCCCTGGTTTCTTGCCGTCATTATCGGGGTGGAGGCCCCGTCGCCCATGGTGCGTAGCTTCGCCGCGGCCCTCGCTTTGGCTGTCTTCCTGCCCGCCGCCGCCACAGCTTCCCCGCAAGAGCGCGCGCCAGCACCCCAGCCGGCGGCCGCCCAGCCTTCATCCCCCCCGGCACCGTCGCCCCAGGCCCCATCCCCCCCGAATGGGCCCGGCGCTCCTCCGAAGGCCCCCCCCGCTGGGGCGACTCAGGCGCCGGCCGATACCGGCCCCTTCGCCCTGACCGGGCTGGAGGTGAACGCCGAGCGTGATGACCCGGAGGCCTGCTTCACCTTCAACCGGCCCCTGGCCAAGGCCCGGCCCGGCCTTCAGGACCCCTATGCCGGCAAGGTCGAGGTGCTGGCCAGGAACACCGCTCCTGCCGGTGCGACAGGTCCCGCTGGTGCCCCCGATGCCGGGACCCCCGTGCAGAAGCCGGTGGTGGCGCGGGATCGCACCCTGTGCGTCCAGAAGCTGGAGCACGGCCACCGCTACACCGTCACCTTGAAGGCCGGCCTGCCCGCCGCCGGCGGTGCGGAGACCCTGGCCGCGCCGCAGTCGCGCGAGATCGAGGTGTTGAACCGCCGTCCGGTCCTGTCCTTCCGCGGCGGCGGCTACATCCTGCCGCGCATCGGCCGCGAGGGCCTGCCGCTGCGCACCATCAATGTGGATCGCGCGCGCCTGCAGGTGCTGCACATCAAGGACCGCTCCCTGGTGGAGCAGATTTATTACGGCCGCCTGAACCAGACCCTGAACGATCTGGATGTGGGCTCGCTGGTGGAAAAGAACGGCGAGCTGGTGTGGCGCGGTGAAATGGCCGTGGGCGCCAAGCGCAACCAGCCGCAAGTGACGCCGTTCCCCATCGACGCCGTCCTGGGCCAGCTGAAGCCCGGCGTGTATGTCGCGGTGGCGGAGGATGCCAGCGCCAAGACCGCCGGCTGGGAAGGCCGCGCCACCCAATGGTTCATCGTCTCCGACCTGGGCCTGACCACGCTGTCGGGCACCAACGGCTTGCAGGTCTACGTCCATTCCCTGCGCACGGCCACGCCGCTGGCGGGGGTGGAGGTGCGGGTGGCCGCCCGCGACAACAAGGAACTGGGCAAGGCGCTGACCGGGGCCGATGGCGCCGCCCGCTTCGACCCGGCCTCCGGCGCGGCCAAGGGCCAGGCCCTGTTCGCCAGCACCAAGGATGGCGATTTCAGCTTCCTGGATCTGTCGGCCCCCGGCCTGGACCTGGCCGCGCGCGGCGCTGCCGGCCGTCCCGCCCCGGGCGCCCTGGACGCCTATGTCTTCGCCGAGCGCGGCATCTATCGCCCGGGTGAGGTGGTGCATGTCACCGCCCTGCTGCGCGATGCCGCCGGCCAGGCGGTGGCCGGCCGTCCCCTGACCCTGAAGGTCCAGCGCCCCGATGGGCTGGAGATTGAGCGCTACAGCCTCACCGACCGGGGCATGGGGGGCTTCGCCGCCACCGTGGATCTGCCCGGCAACGCCGCCACCGGCACCTGGACCGTCACGGCCCATGCCGACGCGGATGGCCCCGCCGTGGGCACCCTGCGCTTTCAGGTGGCGGATTTCGTGCCGCCGCGCGTGAACCTGGACCTGTCCGCCGACCAGGCGCGGGTGGGGCCGGACGGCACCCTGACGCTGTCGATCAACGGCCGCACGCCCAGCGGCGCCCCAGCCGCCAACCTGGCCGGCACCCTGTCAGTCACGCTGCGCGCCGCCGCCGATCCCTTCCCTGAGCTTCAGGGGCCGCAATTCCAAGGCTATCGCTTCGGCCTGGCGCAGGAGGACGGCGCCCCCCGGCAGGAAACCCTGCCCGGCTTCGCCACCGACGCCAACGGCGTCGCCACCGTGCCCGTGTCGCTGAAGGGCAAGCTGGACGGGTCCCGCCCGCTGGAGGCGGTGTTCCATGCCGCCCTGTTCGACGTGGGCGGCGGCACCACCGGCCATGATCTGGTGGTCCCGGTGGAGCGGCACCCCTACACCATCGGCATCCGCCCGCGGTTCAACGATGACGCCGTGCCCGAAGGGGCCACGGCGGCCTTCGACGTCATCGCCGTGTCGCCGGACGGCAAGCCGCTGGACAAGGGGCAGCTGTCTTATGACCTGTACGAGGAACGCCTGGACTATGTCTGGTTCGAGGCCAACGGCAGCTGGGACTACAAGCCCCAGATTCACGACCAGAAGGTGACGGGGGGCACGCTGGCGACCACGGCCAAGGCGCCGGCCGGCGTCGAGGTGCCGGTGTCGTCCGGCCGTTACCGGCTGGAGGTGTACGATCCCGCCACCGGCGTGTCGGGCAGCGTGCGCTTCGCCGCCGGCTCCTGGGTCAGCGCCCGGCTGGGTGAGACACCGGATGCCGTGGAGGTGACGGTGAAGGGCGCCGTGGGCGGCGGTCCGGTGGTGCCGGGGGCCAAGGCGGCCGTCTTCGTGCGTCCGCCCTACCGCAGCACCGTGCTGATCACCCTGGCCGACCGGGCGGTACGCCAGACCCTGACCCGTGAGATCGGGGCCGAGGGCGCCCTGGTGGAAATCCCGGTGGATGCCGACATCGGTGGCGGCGCCTATGTCATCGCCAACGCCTTCGCGCCCGTGGAGGCTGGCCGCCGCTCCCTGCCGCGGCGGGCCGTCGGGGTGGATTTCCTGCCCGTGACCCTGGCCAGCCGCACGCTGACGCCCAAGGTGGAAGGCCCGGCGGAGGCCAAGCCGCACCAGACTGTGCATATCCCCATCGTGGTGCCGGGCGTTGCCGCCGGCCAGGGCGTCCACCTGGTGCTGGCCGCCGTCGACCAGGGCGTACTGGACCTCACCGGCTACAAGACTCCGGACCCGGAGGCCTGGTTCTTTGGCCAGCGCCAACTGGGCGTCGAGATCCACGACGTTTACGGTCGCCTGACCGCGCCGCACGGCGCCCCGCCCGCCGCCGCGCCCGCGTCCGTCCCCACCTCCGACGCGGTGCCGCCCCGGGGCGCGCCCGTCGTGGCGCTCTATTCGGGCATCCTGCCCGTGGGGAATGACGGCAAGGTGCAGGTGCCCCTGACCCTGCCGGACTTCCAGGGCCGCCTGCGCCTGATGGCCACCGTGTGGTCGGCCGGCGCCCTGGGCCATGCCGACCGGGTGCTGTCAGTGCGCGACCCGGTGCGCGCCGATGTGGCGCTGCCCCGCTTCCTGGCGCCGGACGATACCGTCCGCCTGGCCTTGACCCTGAACAACGTCAGCGGCACGCGGGGCACCTACACGGTGACCCTGCAGGCCGAGGGACCGCTCGCCTTCCCGGTGGATACGGCCAACCGGGGCGTGGGCGCCAAGAAGCGCAAGGGCAAGGATGTGCAGCGGCCGGAACCGCGGGAAATCGTGGCTGTCTTTCATGGCCTGGCCAAGGGCGGCAAGGTCACCCTGAACCGCGTGATGAAAGGCCTGGCCGTTGGATCGGGCCGCCTGCTCATGACGGTCAAGGGGCCGGAGGGTGTGGTGCTGTCCCGTGAGTTCACCGTGCCGGTGCGGGGCAATCTGCCTGTCGTCACCCGGCATGAGACGGCGGACATCCGGCCCGGCGCCAGCCTCCAGGTCCCGGCCGAATTGGCCCAGAGCCTGCGTCCGGAGACGGCGGTGTCGGGGCTGGCGCTCAGCCCCCTGCCGGAGCTGGACGTGCCCGGCCTGCTCATGACCCTGGACCGCAACCCCTATGGGTCGTCGGAACAGATCGCCAGCCGCGCCCTGCCGCTGCTCTATCTGGGGGACGCGGGCAAGGCGCTGGGCCTCTACACCGACGCCACCCTGCGGGAGCGTATCGACCGCGCCATCGACAAGCTGCTGACCTTGGAGCGGGCGGACGGCGGTTTCGCCTTGTGGTCGGCGGACGGCCCGGCGGAGCCTTGGCTGTCGGCCTATGTCATGGACTTCCTGACCCGGGCGCGCGACACCGGCCACGCCGTGCCGGACGCGCCCTACCGCAAGGGCCTGGACTGGCTGGTGCGCAGCATCGGCAACAGCTGGGTGGAACCGGCGGACCTGCCCGCCCGCGCCTATGGCCTGGCCGTGGTGGCCAAGGCCAAGGCGGTGGACGCCACGCCGGTGCGCTACTTCTATGAAACCTTCTGGGACAAGCTGCCGACCCGTCTGGCGCGGGCGCACGTCGCGGCGGCGCTGGCCGCCGTGGGGTTGCCCCAGGCCCAGGACGCCTACAATAGGGTCGACGGTCTGCGCATCACCCTGCCGGGCATGCGCGACTTCGGCTCCGACCTGCGCGACCGGGCGGCCAGCCTGGCCCTGCTGGCCGAGGGCAACGCGTCCCTGGACCGGGTGACCGCCCAGGCGCGCGAGGTGCAGGGCCTGCTGCGCGAGCCGGCGCTGATCAGCAGCCAGGAACGCGCCTGGCTGCTGGTGGCCAGCCGGGGCCTGATGCAGCGCGCCGGTTCCATGACCTTGGGGCTGGCGGGGCAGGCGCCGGCGGAGACCCGGCCCCTGGTGCGCCGTCTGGAGATCGGCGGCCGCGCCTTGACCGTCACCAACGGCGGCCAAGCCGCCATCCAGCGCACGGTCGCCGTCGCCGGCATCCCCCTGGCCGCCCCCACGGGCACCCCCGGCGCCACGGGGCAGGGGTATTCCATCGACCGCCGCCTGCTGGACCTGAAGGGCCGGCCGGTGGACCCGGCCCGTATCCACCAGAACGACCTGCTGGCCGTCGTGCTGTCGGGCAAGGTGGAGGGGACGGCCCCGACCCAGGTGCTGGTCAGCGACCCCGTGGCGGCGGGACTGGCCATCGAGACGGTGCGAATCGCCCGGGGCGGCCTGCCGCCGGAGCTGGCGGGCGCCGTGGGCGATCTCAGCGACGCCACCCATGTGGAGGCGCGCGAGGATCGCTACGTCGCCGCGGTGGATCTGCCAGCGGACCGCCGCGAGTTCCGGCTGGTCTACCTGGTGCGGGCGGTGCTGCCCGGCACCTATTCCCTGGCGCCATCGCAGGTGGAGGAATGGACCTCGCCCAACCACCAGGCCACCGGCGCCGCCGGTAGCCTCACCATCCTTCCCTGAACCGACCCCACATGAAAACAGCCCCGGAAGCGACGCTTCCGGGGCTGTTTCTCAAGCAGGAGGGCGCGGGAGGTGAGCCTCAGGCCAGGGCCACCCACACCGCCTCGCGGCCCTTGGGGGCGTCGGCGATGCGCATCTGCACCCGCTGTCCCTCATCCAGATGGTCCATGCCGCACCGGCGCAGGACGCTCTTGTGCACGAAGACGTCCTTGCCGCCGTCATCGGCCAGGACGAAGCCGAATCCCTTGTCGGCCTTGAACCATTTGACGGTGCCGTCGATCTCGATCTCCGACCCCGTGGGCACACGGTCCCGGGTGCGCGGGGCGGCGGCGCGTTCCGGCGGGGCCGCCGTTCCGGTGACCTCCACGATGCGCAGCACCTGGGGGCCCTTGGGCCCGGCGCCGATGGTGCAGAGCAGTTCCGTTCCCTCGGAGATGTCCGCCAAACCCGCCCGGCTGATCACCGAAATGTGCAGGAAAGCGTCGGGCGTTCCGTCCTCAAGGGCGACGAAGCCGAATCCTTTGGAGGTGTTGAACCATTTAACCTGGGCCTTGGCCGGGAGACCCTCGTCCTGGCTGAAGGCGTCATACGATCCGAAGCGTGGCACGAGGCAGTACCTTCCCGATTGCGCCGGGTTCGCCCAAACGGGCGCCGGCCCGATGATCTCACCTCCCAATAACCACCGCGCCGGTGCGTCCGGTGTCCCGGAACTGTCCCTGATTTACTGTCAATGCGGCGGCTTAACCCGTCTTAATGGTAAACATAAACTCCCCGGGACCGCTACTGTAATGTGTGGCGAAATGTTGCGCTGCGGCAGGGACTTCCGTCCCGTCATCCACAGGCGGCGGGCCGTTAGTTCTGGTCATCTTCCAAGCCGGTTGGGCGTAGCGGTCAGCGCCGCCGTTGGCTGGTCGGCAGAGGGTCGCTGCCTGGGGGATCACGGCGCGCCTGGGCCCGCCTTCCAATGCGATTTGGCCTTTGCCAATCTGCCTTAGACATTATGGGATCGGAGTCTTTTATTCAGGCTCCACATCAGGAACAGAGGCGCCTCAATCTCGTGGGGGCCAACAAGTGCGATATTGCTGTCCCAACGCAGCCAGCTATTTCCCGCAGGCTTCAGCAGGCGAAATCCATCAAGAAGCCCAACATACCGATAGTTCATTATTTCCAAATGCTCAGTGATTTCCTGGGGCGACGTGTCCTGCAATTCAGCTTTACCGCGCAAATTCAGGATACGCGTGCAGATCAGCCCAATCGCCGCCCCGGCCATGGCACCCCGTGCGGACGCCTGATCCAGCACGGTGGAAACAATGTAGAAAGCCGTCGGCATAAGCACGACGACCAAAGACAGCCAAAGGATGAAATCACGAATGGAGCCGAAGGGGGAAAGGCTCGCCAAGCGGCGAAAAACAAGATGCGGACGGGGAAGGGGGGCGACTTTGCCGCGTCCGCGCGCATAGCTTACGAACGTTCTTGCCGGCTCTTTTTCATCGCCCCCCTTCGACATTTTATCAGTCCTCTAACGCGCGGCCGATGAGCCCGCCAACGATCGCGCCAGCCGCTGCGCCGATGATGATGCCGCCAACTTCACCGGCAGGCCCCCCGATCCAACTGACCGCCGCGCCAAGCTGAGCGCCAGCCCGGGCGCCGGCAAGCCAACCCGCAGCCCCACCTGCACCGGTGAAACCATCGGCGATTACACCACCACCGCTAACGAGTTCCAACTCTTCCAAGCTAAGCTCTTCCATCTGGTCGAAGTGGCGGAACCGAGATGGGTCTTGCAGCATGGCCGTCATATTTGTTCCTCCATTGATAGAGAAAAATGCTCTCCGCAATCGAATTTCGTAACAAAATTGCAAGTTGTCAATGGGGTGAGGGGCGCCCTATCTGGAGTGTGGAATGGGCCATTTTTATTAAAGAGTGAAGATGGAAAATCATTACCCATCGCTGATGGGATTGTTTTCGCGACACACTTGGAAGTGATTTTGACCCCCTTTATCGTAGACAAAAGCCGAAAAGCATAAATGAATTTTGCCATTTGATTCTTTTTTTCAAATATATTTTGCCGGTTGTGGCCGCCATAAAATCAAGGAATACCAAAGTATGCTTCCTGTATTTGATCTTCGGCAGAATCTTTATGCCCTATAAAGCCATTTGGCTGGCGTGTGGAAAACTTGGCGCACTGGGGTGCCAAAATGTCGCATCTCTGCAATTGAAAAAGCGCCTGTCGGCGCGGCGCGTCAGCTGGCGCGGCGTTGCGCAAAGAATGGCGGCATCCTTTCTAGGGGCAAGGCGCCTGGCCGAAACCACAGGCTCTCACAGCCACCTAACCTCGGCTTAACGGTTCGCCGTTCAGGAAACGCTTGAGTAGCGCCCGCGATCCAGGCACGTTACCGCCCTAGACCGGGGACCAACGCCCCGGCATGTCGGTTGCCGATACGACCGCCGGGTATGCGTCCCTCGTCGCCAGGTCGGCACCCTGAGCTTCAAAACACAATTGGAGCGGTGGCACCCCATACCTGAGTGGCGGGCCGCCCCTGGGGAGAAAACGTATGATGGCCGACCCGGCCGTGAGTGCGGCGCACATTTGGGAACATAGTTATCCGACGGGCGTGGATTGGAACGCGCCCATACCGGTGAAGCCCCTGACGGACTTGTTCGACAGCTCCGCCGCGCGCTTCGCCGACCGTCCCTTCATCGATTTCCTCGGCAAGCGCTATACCTATCGCCAGGGCGCCGACATGGTGGACCGGGTGGCGAAGGGCCTGCAGGCGCTGGGCGTGGGCCGGGGCAGCAATGTCGGCCTGTTCCTGCCCAACACCCCTTATTCCGTCTTCTGCTACTACGGCATCCTGAAGACCGGCGCCACGGTGGTGAACTTCAACCCGCTGTATGCGGAGCGCGAGCTCGTCAAGCAGATCAATGACTCCGAGGTGGAGATCATGATCACGGTCGACGTGCCCCAGTGCTATGGCAAGCTGGTGCCGATGCTGGCCCAGACCTGCCTGAAGAAGATCGTCACCGGCCGCATGGCCGACATCCTGCCGTTCCCCAAGAACCTTCTGTATCCGCTGGCCAAGCGGAAGGACATCGCCCGTCCGCCGGCCGACGCCCACAACATCAGCTTCCGCGCCCTGACGGCCAACGATGGCCGCTATACCCCGGTCACCATCGACCCGGTGCAGGACGTGGCGGTGCTGCAGTACACCGGCGGCACGACGGGCATCCCCAAGGGCGCCATGCTGACCCACGCCAACCTGACGGCCAATACGGTGCAGTCGGCGCTGTGGTTCTACCAGGGCCGGCCGGGGCAGGAGCGCATGCTGGGCGTGCTGCCGCTGTTCCATGTCTTCGCCATGACCGGCGTCATGAACCTGTCGATCTACCTGGGGGCGGAGATGATCCTGCTGCCCCGGTTCGAGATTGAGCAGGTGCTGGACACCATCGACAAGAAGAAGCCGACCCAGTTCCCGGCGGTGCCCACCATCTACACCGCCATCAACAACTATAAGGACCGGGCCAAGTACGACCTGTCCTCGCTGGCCTTCAGCATCTCCGGCGGCGCGCCGCTGCCGCTGGATGTCTGCCAGACCTTTGAGGGCCACACCGGCTGCAAGCTGGTGGAGGGCTACGGCCTGTCCGAGTTGTCGCCCGTGGCCACGGTCAATCCCATCGATGGCCCCGTGGGGGGCAAGGTCAAGGTTGGCTCCATCGGCCTGCCGGTGCCCGGCACCATCATCGAGATCATCGATGTCGAAGACGGCAAGACCCCCGTGGCCCAGGGCCAGCGGGGCGAGGTCTGCATCCGCGGGCCGCAGGTCATGAAGGGCTATTGGAAACGCCCGGATGAAACCGCCATCACTCTGCGCGATGGTCGCCTGCACACCGGCGACGTCGGCTACATGGACGAGGACGGCTACATCTACATCGTCGACCGCATCAAGGACATGATCCTGGCCGGCGGCTACAACGTCTATCCGCGCAATGTGGAGGAGGCGATCTACCTGCACCCCGCCGTCAACGAGTGCATCGTGCTGGGCGTGCCGGATCCCTATCGCGGCCAGACGGTGAAGGCCTACATCAAGCTGACCGAGGGCCACACCCTGACCCAGGCCGAGCTGTGCGACTTCCTGCGCGACAAGCTGTCGGCCATCGAGCTGCCCAAGCAGGTGGAATTCCGCGCCGAATTGCCGAAGACCATGATTGGCAAGCTGTCGCGCAAGGCCCTGTTGGACGAGCTGGAGGCGGAGAAAAAAGCCAAGGCCTCCTGACGTAGCCACGCTTGGTTTTGTAGACTGGATCGGCGGCGGTGTCCTGGCATCGCCGCCGTCCTTATTTTTCCACCCCGTTGATCAGGTCCTTCCATGCCCAAAGTCGTCGTCGCCGGCAGCATCAACACCGATGTCCTCACCACCATGCGCCGCGCCCCCCGCCCGGGGGAGACGGTCAGCGGTGAGACCGTGGCCTTCGGCCGGGGCGGCAAGGGCCTGAACCAGGCTATCGCCGCCGCCCGCCAAGGTGTGGCGGTGGAATTCATCGGCCGTGTGGGGCGCGACGCCTTCGGCGACCAGGCGCTAGCCTTCTTCCAGGCCAACGGCGTGAGCACCCAGGGCATCGCCCGGACCGACACCGCCACCGGCACCGCCATCGTCATGGTGGATGCCAGTGCCGAGAACAGCATCGTCGTCATCCCCGCCGCCAATGGCGAGGTGGCGCCGGCCGACCTGGAGGCCGTCGCCCTCCAGGCGGGTGACATCCTGGTCAGCCAGTTCGAGATCCCCCGCGCCACCATCGCCGACTTCTTCCGCCGGGGCCGCGCGGTCGGCGCCACCACCATTCTCAACGCCGCCCCGGCGCTGGACGACGCGCCCGACAGCCTGTGGGCCGACATCGATATCCTGGTGGTGAATGAGACGGAGCTGGGCCATTTCGCCGGCGTGGAACTGGCCGGCGACGCGCCGGTGGACGCCGTCGCCGCGGCGGCCCGCCGGTTGATGCGGCGGCCTGGGCAGACCGTGGTGGCCACCCTGGGCGTGCGCGGCGCGCTGGCGGTCACCGCCGACGATCAGGTCATCGTGCCCGGCCGCACGGTCAAGGCGGTGGACACCACCGGCGCCGGTGACTGCTTCGTCGGCTCCGTGGCCGCCCGCCTGGCCCTGGGTGACACGCTGCCCCAGGCCATGCGCCACGCCAACGTCGCCGCCAGCATCGCGGTGACCCGGGTGGGGGCGGGCGACGCCATGCCCACGGGGGATGAGGTGCGGGCCGTTCTCGCTTGATCCGCCTGGCCTAACCTGCCGGGCAAGCTTTGCCCGGCGACGCTTCCCGGTCCAGCGCGGGCGTCCTGCACCGCCGATGGTTCATTGCAATCCTGTAGGGAATCCAAGATCTTCGGCAAGGGGGGCGTCTGGCACACCCCTTGCTCTCCTTCTGGCGCAAAGACGCGACCTTGCCCCCGAGGAGGAGTGGATGTCCTTCGTCCAGGATTGTGTGGACCTGTCCCGCCAGCACTTGATGGCCGGCTTCCTGGCGGAAGCGGAGATGAGCTGCCGCACCGCGCTGGCGACCGATCCCGCTCATGCGGAGGCGACCCACCTGCTGGGCGTGATCGCGCTGAAGGCCAATCGGCCCATCGAGGCCAACGACCTGTTCGAACAGGCCATCGCCCTGGACGGCGAGAACTTCCAGTACCACAACAGCCGGGGTGTCCTGCTGTATGGCTGCCGTCAGTTCGAGATGGCGGAGGCCTGCTTCCGCACCGCCGTCGCCCTCAACCCCGAGGACGCGGTCAGCCAGAACAACCTGGGCAATGCCCTGCGCGCCCTGGGCCGCCTGGCCGAGGCCGAGGCCCGTTTCCGCGAGGCGGTGGAAATCAATCCCCGCTATGCCGAGGCGCACAACAACCTGGGCAACACCCTGCGTGAGCTGGGCAGCCTGGAGGAGGCGGAGTTCTGCTTCCGCCACTCCCTGGGCCTGCTGCCCGACAATTTGGACGCCCTCTACAACCTCGGCGCCCTGCTGCTCTACACCGGGCGGCTGGACGAGGCGGGCGGCCTGTTCGCCCAGGTGCTGGCCGCCGACAGCAGCCGGTATGAGGCGGCGATCTGCCTGGCCCAGGTGTTCCAAGGCCAGGACCGCACCGATGATGCCGTGGCGCTGCTGACGGGCGTGCAGGCGCGCCTGCCGGATAACCAGGCGGTGCAGTACGCGCTGCAACTGCTGCGCAGCACCCAGGTGCCGGCCTGGCACATCCCCCGCCTGAACGATCACGAACGCAACGACGCCTATGAGGCGGCGCTGCTGCGGGCCATCCGCCCGGGCGACCTGGTGCTGGAACTGGGCGCCGGTTCCGCCCTGGTCAGCATGATGGCCGCCCGCGCCGGTGCCGCCCGGGTGGTGGCGTCGGAGCCGCTGGCCGCCCTGGCCACCGTGGCGCGCGAGACGGTGGCGCTGAACGGCTATGCCGACCGCGTGACCATCGTGGCCAAGAAACCGCAGGACCTGAAGCTGGGCGTGGATTTGCCGCGCCCGGCGGACGTGCTGGTGTCCGACATCGTCAATGTCGGCATGCTGGCGCCCGACATGCTGGCCATCCTGGACCACGCCCGGCGTAACCTGGCCCGACCCGGCGCCCGCGTCATTCCCGCCGCCGCGACCGTCTGGGCCCAGTTGATCCAGGCGGACGACCTGCGGCGCGTCAGCCCCATCCGCAGCGTCAGCGGCTTCGACATGAGCCGATTCGACCAGTTCCGCGCGCCCGGTTATCAGCAGATCGACCTGGCCGGAGATGACCACCAGATGCTGTCGGACCCGTTTCCGGCCTGGTTCTTCGACTTCCGCGTCAGCATGCCGGACAGTGACCTGAAAAGCCTGACCGTCCAGGCCACCCGCCCCGGCTTGGTGCAAGGGGTCGCTTTCTGGTTCGACCTGCACATGGACGAGGAGGTGGTCTACAGCTCCCGATCCGCCGCCCGCACCAACCACTGGAAGCAGGCGGTCTACTTCTTCGGCCACGACTTCCCCGTGGCCCAGGGCCAGCCCATGCTGCTGGGCACCGGCTACGACCGCACGCAGATACATTTCTTCATCTGAGTTCCCTCAAACGCCAGGCGCCAGCATCCGCTGGCTTGGCTTATCCTCCCTTTCCAGTCCACTTCGTTCCCCGGAAAGGTCCGGCGGACGCGGTCGCGTCCTACGGCATGAGCCGGGCTCATGCCGCTGGCGCCCACCCCTTCAATCTAAGCGCCCCTAGGCCGACGGCGCGACCGCCCGCCCGCCTGCGGGCATGATTTAGCAAGCCAACGGCTACCCCCAACGGATGAAGTTGAAAGTTGATTCAGGCCCATTGACATCTGCCGTGTCCGCCCTTACGTTTACGTAAACGTAAGGCGCCGACCCTCCACTAAACGAGGGGGTTTCGGCCAGCCCAGGGAGAGGACCCATGCCCGACGGAGCGCCCGTGACGGCGGTGGAAGAGACCTACACCATCAGTCAATTGGCCGAGGCTTTCGAGCTGACGCCCCGCACCATCCGCTATTATGAGGACGAGGGCCTTCTGACCCCCCGACGCGAGGGGCAGCAGCGGGTCTATACCCATCGTGACTGGGCGCGCCTGAAGCTCATCATGCGCGGCAAGCGCCTGGGCTTTACCATCGCCGGCATCAAGGACTTCCTGGATCTGTACGATGTGGGCGACGCCCAGGTCGAGCAGATGCGTTTCCTGCTGAAAAGCGCGCGCGACCGCATCACCACCCTGGAACAGCAGCTGCGCGACGTGCAGCAGACCTTGGTCGACCTCAAGGATATCGAGAGCCTGGTCGTCGACCATCTGGCCAAGAAGGGGGCCCTGGACGTCTGACCGGCGCCGGGTCCCTTTCCCCATTCGTTCATCCAGTTCGCCGTGCCGGGGACGCATCCTGGCCCGGTCCTTCCCGCACCCAATGATCCGGCGCCCGCGAAATGAGGCGCCGCCCCGTTTGCCAAGGCGAGGAGCACACCAATGACTAAAGCCGTTATCGCCGGTTACGCCCGGTCCCCGTTCACGCTGGCCAACAAGGGCGACCTGGTGAAGGTTCGCCCTGACGATCTGGCCGCGACGGTGGTCAAGGCGCTGGTCGAGCGCACCGGCGTGAACACCGCCGATCTGGAAGACCTGATCGTCGGTTGCGCCTTCCCGGAAGGGGAGCAGGGCTTCAACGTCGCCAAGCTGATCGGCATGATCGCCGGCCTGCCCCAGGCGGTGGCCGGCACCACGGTCAACCGCTTCTGCGGCTCCTCCATGCAGGCCATCCACATGGCGGCGGGCGCCATCGCGCTGGGCGCCGGCAAGGCCTTCATCGCCGCCGGCGTCGAGAGCATGACCCGCATCCCCATGGGCGGCTTCAACCCCATGCCCAACGCCGCCCTGCACGCCGCCAACCCCGGCGCCTACATGGCCATGGGCATCACGGCCGAGAACCTGGCCAAGAAGTTCGGCTTCAGCCGTGCCGACCAGGAGGCCTACGCCGTCACCTCGCACCAGAAGGCGGCCGCCGCGCAGGCCGCCGGCCGCCTGGCCGATGAGATCGTCGGCATCGACGTGAGGGGCAAGCTGGTGGACAAGGACGGCTGCATCCGCCCCGAAACCACGGCCGAGACCCTGGCCGGCCTGAAGCTGGCCTTCGACCAGGAGGGCACCGTCACCGCCGGCACCTCCAGCCCGCTGACCGACGGCGCGTCCGCCACGCTCGTGACCAGCGAGGAGTACGCCAAGGCCCACGGTCTGCCCATCCTGGCCCGCATCCGCTCCATCGCCGTGTCCGGCTGCGACGCCACCATCATGGGCTACGGCCCGGTGCCGGCCTCGCGCAAGGCGCTTGAGCGCGCCGGCCTGACGGTGAAGGACATCGACATCGTGGAGAGCAACGAGGCCTTCGCGGTGCAGTCCATGACCGTGGCGCATGAGCTGGGCTTCGACCCCGCCAAGGTGAACCTGGATGGCGGCGCCATCGCCCTGGGCCACCCGCTGGGCGCCACCGGCGCCCGCATCACCGGCAAGGCCGCCAGCCTGCTGAAGCGCGAAGGCAAGCAGTTCGCGCTGGTCACGCAGTGCATCGGCGGCGGCCAGGGCATCGCCACCGTCCTGGAAGCGGTCTGATCGGCCCCCGGTTGAGGAGAGACCCCATGGAAATCAAAAGCGCCGCCGTCATCGGCGCCGGGGTGATGGGCAGCGGCATCGCCGCCCACATCGCCAACGCGGGCATTCCCGTCTTCCTGCTGGACATCGTTCCCCAGGCCGTGAAGGACAGCGGCGGTGATCGCAGCGTCGTCGCCAAGGGGGCGGTCGAAAAGCTGCTGAAGACGGAACCCGCCGCCTTCATGCACCGGGATGCCGCCAAGCTGGTCACCCCCGGCAACACGGAAGACGACCTGGAAAAGCTGAAGGACGTCGACTGGATCATCGAGGCGGTGATCGAGAACAAGGACATCAAGCACGCGCTGTACCGCCGCCTGGACGCGGTGCGCAAGCCGGGCTCGGTCGTCAGCTCCAACACCTCCACCATCCCGCTGGAAATCCTGCTGGAGGGCGCCAGCGACCAGTTCGCCGCCGACTTCATGATCACCCACTTCTTCAACCCGCCGCGCTACATGCGGCTGTTGGAGATCGTGGCCGGTCCGAAGACCCGCAAGGATGCCGTCGACACCATCCGCCAGGTGTGCGACGTGCGGCTGGGCAAGGGCGTGGTGCACTGCAAGGACACCCCCGGCTTCATCGCCAACCGCATCGGCACCTACTGGTTCCAGGCGGCGGTGAACGCCGCCGAGGATCTGGGCCTGACGGTGGAGGAGACGGACCTGATCACCGGCAAGCCCATGGGCCTGCCCAAGACCGGCACCTTCGGCCTGCTGGACCTGGTCGGCATCGACCTCGGGCCGCACATCGCCAAGAGCCTTTTGTCCACCCTGCCGGCGCAGGACGACTATCGCCGGGTCTATCGCGAGAATCCGCTGCAGGCGAAGATGATCGCCGAGGGCTACACCGGCCGTAAGGGCAAGGGCGGTTTCTACCGCCAGACCAAGACGCCGGATGGCAAGCGGGTGCGCGAGACCATCGACCTGAAGACCGGCGCCTACCGCCCGACCGTTAAGGCTGAGCTGGCGTCGGCCAAGGAGCGCAGCCTGAAGGGCCTGGTGACCCACAGCGACAAGGGTGGCCAGTACGCCTGGAAGGTGCTGAGCCAGGCGCTGGCCTACGCCGCCAGCCTGGTGCCGGAGATCGCCGACACCATCCTGGACGTCGATGCCGCCATGCGCCTGGGCTACAATTGGAAGCAGGGCCCGTTCGAGATGATCGACGCCCTGGGCACGGCCTGGTTCGCCGAGAAGCTGACCGAGGCCGGCCTGCCCGTTCCCGCCCTGGTGACCCTGGCCGCCGGCCGCCCCTTCTACAAGGTGGAGGATGGCCGTCTGCACTACCTGACCACGCAGGGCGAGTACGCGGTGGTGGAACGCCCGGCGGGTGTGCTGCTGCTGTCGGATGTGAAGCGGGCGTCCAAGCCCGTGGCCAAGACGGCGTCCGCCGCCCTGTGGGATATCGGCGACGGCGTGCTGTGCCTGGAATTCACCGGCAAGATGAACGCCCTGGACGACCAGGTGATGGCCCTCTACCGCAAGGCCATCGACATCATCGGCGACGGCAAGTCCGGGGCCTACAAGGCGTTGGTCGTCCATAACGAGGGCGACAACTTCTCCGTCGGCGCCAACCTGGGCCTGGCCCTGTTCGCGCTGAACATCGCCCTGTGGCCGCAGATCGAGCAGGCGACGGCCGAAGGTCAGCAGACCTACAAGGCACTGAAGTACGCGCCCTTCCCCGTGGTGGGCGCCCCCTCCGGCATGGCCCTGGGCGGCGGTTGCGAGATCCTGCTGCACTGCGACGCGGTGCAGGCGCACGCCGAAAGCTACATCGGCCTGGTCGAGGTGGGCGTGGGCCTGGTGCCGGGCTGGGGCGGCTGCAAGGAAATGCTGTACCGCCACACCTTCAACAAGAAGCGTCCGGGCGGCCCCATGCCCCCCATCGCCAAGGCCTTCGAGTACATCAGCACGGCCAAGGTGGCGAAGTCGGCGTTCGAGGCGAAGGAGATGCTGATCCTGCGCCCGACCGACGGCATCACCATGAACCGCGACCGCCTGCTGGCCGACGCCAAGGCCAAGGCCCTGGAACTGGCCAAGGACTACACGGCGCCGGAGCCGGTGGAAATCCGCCTGCCCGGTCCCGGCGCGCGCACGGCGCTGGATATGGCGGTGGAAGGCTTCCACGGCCAGGGCAAGGCCACCGACCACGATGTGGTCGTGTCCGGCGAACTGGCGTGGGTGCTGACCGGTGGCGACACCGACATCACCACGGTGCTGACCGAGGACGACCTGCTGGACCTGGAGCGTGAGGCCTTCATGCGCCTGGTGCGCACGCCCGGCACCATCGACCGCATCGACCACATGCTGTCCACCGGCAAGCCGCTGCGCAACTGACGCTCTCGTCTTGGGGCCGGGGCGGGCGACCGTCCCGGCGTGTCCCGAAGCTACCCCTTGGAATTAAGGGAATTCTCCGATGCCGACCTATAAGGCGCCGCTCGAAGACATCGATTTCGTCCTGAACGACCTGCTGCAGGCCGAAGATCTGGCCAAGCTGCCGGGCTTCGAGGACGCCACGCGCGATCTCGTTTCCAGCATCCTGGAAGAGGCGGCCAAGCTCTGCGAGAACGAGCTGCAGCCCCTGAACCGCTCGGGCCATGAGGAGGGGTGCCACTACGAGAATGGCGTGGTGCGCACCCCCAAGGGCTTCAAGGAAGCCTACCAGGCCTATGTCGAGGGTGGCTGGCAGGGCCTGTCCATGGACCCGAAGTACGGTGGCCAGGGCCTGCCCCACGCCATCACCTTCGTGCTCGAGGAACTGTTGATCTCCGCCAACATGGCCTTCGCCATGTACCCCGGCCTGACGCAGGGGGCGTGGAACGCCATCCACACCCACGCCAACGATGAGCTGAAGGACACCTACCTGCCCAAGATGACCTCGGGCGAGTGGTCGGGCACCATGTGCCTGACGGAGCCGCACTGCGGCACCGACCTGGGCCTGATCAAGACCAAGGCCGTCCCCAACGACGACGGCAGCTACAACATCACCGGCACCAAGATCTTCATCTCCGCCGGTGAGCATGACCTGACCAGCAACATCATCCACCTGGTGCTGGCCAAGCTGCCGGACGCCCCCCGGGCGTGAAGGGCATCAGCCTGTTCCTGGTGCCGAAGTTCCTGCCGACCGCGGACAACCAGCCCGGCCAACGCAACGGCGTCATGTGCGGTTCCATCGAGCACAAGATGGGCATCATGGCCAACGCCACCTGCGTCATGAATTTCGACGACGCCAAGGGCTGGCTGGTGGGTGAGCCCCACAAGGGCATGCGCGCCATGTTCACCATGATGAACGCCGCCCGCCTGGGCGTGGGCATGCAGGGCTTGGGCATCGCCACCGTCGCCTACCAGAACGCGCTGACCTACACCAAGGAACGCCTGCAGGGTCGGTCGCTGACCGGCGCCAAGGAGCCGGAGAAGGCCGCCGACCCGCTGATCGTCCATCCGGACGTGCGCAAGAACCTGATGACCATCAAGGCCTTCACCGAGGGCGCCCGCGCCCTGGGCTATTGGGTGGGCATCCAGTTGGACCAGGCGGCCCACAACCCCGACCCCAAGGCCCGCGCCGAGGCGGACGAGTTCGTGGCCCTGCTGACCCCGGTGGTGAAGGCCTACTTCACCGACATGGGCTATGAGTGCGCCACCATGGCCCAGCAGATGTACGGCGGCCACGGCTATATCCGCGAATGGGGCATGGAGCAGTTCGTGCGCGATGCCCGCATCGCCATGATCTACGAAGGCGCCAACGGCATCCAGGCGCTGGACCTGGTGGGCCGCAAGCTGGGCCAGGACATGGGCCGCCTGCTGCGCCGCTTCTTCCACCCGCTGGCGGGGGAACTGGAGTCGGCGATGGAGGACACGGATCTGCTGGAATTCGCCGGCCCGCTGGCCAAGGCCTTCGGCAAGCTGCAGCAGTCCACCGCCATCATTGCCCAGAAGGGCATGAAGAACCCCGACGAGGCCGGTGCCGCCTCCACCGACTATCTGCGCATCTTCGGCCTGGTGGCCCTGGGCTGGATGTGGCTGCGCATGGTCAAGGTGGCGAACGCCAAGCTGGCCGAGGGCGGCAACGGCAAGTCCGGCTTCTATGAGGCCAAGATCAAGACCGCCCGCTTCTTCGTGCAGCGCCTGCTGCCCGAGGTGGATTTCCGCTTCAAGGCCCTGATGTCCGGGGCCAAGACCGTCATGGATCTGGAGGCCGAACTGTTCTGAGGCCCACACCCGCTTTTCTCCGGCGATGCCGGTTCGACAGCCATTGCGCGTCGCGCCGGCATCGACCAAACTATTGAAATGAGAGGATCAAACGCCAATCCCGGGACGGTTGTCCCAGAGGTGGGGGATCCTTGAGTGAGCGTTTGGGAATGGGTGTTGGGGAAACGAACGTTTGGACCAGGACCCACTCGGCTAACGATACGCGCGTCGGTGAATATCCGGGCGCACAAGGGAGGAAAAGGATGAAGTGGAGCAACACCGCGTTGGTCGGCGGCGCCTTCGCCGTCTGTCTGGGGGGCATGGCCAGCGTCGCCCTGGCGCAGTCCGCGGCTGATCTGGGCAAGACCCTGACGCCCAACGGCGCCGAGAAGGCGGGCAACAAGGACGGCACCATTCCGGAATGGACCGGCGGCATCACCACCCCGCCCGCCGGCTACAAGCCCGGCGGCGTCTATGTCGATCCCTACGCCAGCGACAAGCCCCTGTTCACCATCACCGGCCAGAACATGGCCCAGTACGCGGACAAGCTGCCGGAAGGCCTGAAGGCCCTGCTGAAGCAGTACCCCGATTACAAGATGGTCGTTTACCCGACCCACCGCAGCGCCTCCCTGCCCAAGAGCGTCTATGACGAGACGCTGGCCAACGCCACCCGCGCCAAGCTGGTGGACGACGGCAACGGCGTGGATGGGGCCAAGGTGGGCGTGCCCTTCCCGATTCCGAAGTCGGGTGTCGAGGTGGTGTGGAACCACATCCTGCGCTGGAAGGGCAAGCAGCTGGAACGCCAGTACGGCGCGGCCAACCCGCAGTCCGATGGCGCCTACACCATGATCAACATCGACGAAAAGTCGAAGTTCCTTTACTCCGACACCGGCCCGGACGGCCAAACCTCGCTATATTTCCAGCAGGAAGTGACGGCGCCGGCGCGTCTGGCGGGCGAAATCCTGCTGGTGCATGAGACCATGGACCAGGTGAAGGAACCGCGTAACGCCTGGACCTATAACCCCGGTCAACGCCGCGTTCGCCGCGCGCCCAACGTCGCCTACGACAACCCGGGCACGGCCTCGGACGGTCTGCGCACCTCCGACCAGCTGGACGTCTTCAACGGCTCCCCGGATCGGTACGAGTGGAAGCTGGTTGGCAAGAAGGAGATGTACGTTCCCTACAACGCCTATCAGCTGCAAAGCGACAAGCTGACCTATGACCAGCTGATCAAGCCGAAGCACATCAACCAGGACTATGCCCGGTATGAGTTGCACCGGGTGTGGGTGGTCGAGGGCAAGCTGAAGGCCGGCACTAGCCACATCTATCCCCGCCGCACCTTCTACGTGGACGAGGACAGCTGGGGCATCCTGGTCGCCGACCAGTATGACAGCCGCGACCAGCTGTGGCGCGTGACCGAGGCCCACGGCATCAACTTCTATGACATCCAGAGCTATTGGGCGGGCCTGTTCGCCGTGTACGACCTGCAGTCGGGCCGTTACACCGCCAGCGGCTTCACCAACCAGGAAAAACCCTACAACTTCAACGTCAGCCTGACCGCGGCCGATTTCTCGCCGGACAGCCTGCGCCGGTCCGGCGTGCGCTGAGGCGCGTGTAGGGTTCAAAGGGTTGGCGGCGGGGGAGAGACGCACCCCCGCCGCCGACAACCGGCCCTGACAGGCCGGAGTGACGCAGAAACCGCATCCGGCCGGGTTCAGGTCCGCCGGATGCGTAAAGCCCGCGGGAGGAAGGACGCACCTCCCGCGGGCTTTTCCTTTTTCACCGGCATAAATGGCGCCGGTCAAGTTTCCCTAAACGTAAAGCGGTAGTCAGCCGGTCCTGAAGCAGCCGGATGGGAATGGCTCAGGCGCTGGCGCGCTTGGCATCTGTATCGCTCGCCGGCGCCGGCAGGCGCACGGTGACGACGGTGCCCCGGCCGGGCGTGCTGGTGATATCCAGCGTGCCGCCCAGCATCTCCACGAAGCGCTTGGTCAGCGGCAGGCCCAGCCCCGTGCCCCGGGCGCCCGGATGTTGGGGGCCGCGCACCTGGCCGAAGGGCTTCAGCGCGATGGGCAATTCGTGCGGGGCCATGCCCACGCCGGTGTCGCGGACCACCAGGATCAGGGCGCCGCCCCGATCGTCGGCCTGCACCTCCACCGTTACCCGCCCACCCCGTGGCGTGAACTTCAGGGCGTTGGAGCCCAGGTTCAGGATGATCTGGCGCACCTTCTCCGGATCCGTGCGCAGGCGCAGCGGCTGGTCGGGCACCTTCACCGTCAGGTCCACGCCGCTGTCCGCCGCCAGGGTGCGCAGCAGGCGGGCGCTGTCCTGCACGGCGCGGCCGATGTCGATGTCCCGCATCTCCAGGATCGCCTGCCCCGACTCGGCACGGCTGAGGTCCAGCGTGCCGTCCACCACGGCCGCCATGTGGCTCGCGGCGGCATGCACATCCTCAGCGTATTCCTGGTAGCGCATATCGCCCAGGGGCCCGTGGAATTCCCGCCGCAGCAGGTCGGCGAAGCCCAGGATGGCGTTCAGTGGCGTGCGCAGCTCGTGCGTGGCGTGGGCGAGGAAGTCCGCCTTCTGACGGATTTCCATGCGTGTCTGCTCCAACGCCGCCAGCAGCGTCCGCTCCCGCTCCTGCATGGCTTCCAGCGATTCCAGCAGACGGCCGGTGCGGTCCCTGACCTGGATTTCCACCTGACGCTGCTGTTGCGTCAGTTGAAGGTCCAGGAAGCGTAGCCGAGCGGCGCTGGCCACGCGGGTCACGACCTCGGTGGGGTGGCAGTTGTGGGCGATGAAATCACCGACGCCGCGACGGCGCGCCTGCTCCCGCTGGGTGGTGTCCAGCAGGCCGACACGCAGCAACACGGCGGGGCGGGCCTCAGCGGAAAGGGTTGACAACGTGTCTAACGCCGCCATCAGCCCCGCATTCTCGGCCGGCCCGTCGCCGTCCAGGTTCAGGACCAGCACATCGGGCGACAGGTCGCGGCAATACCCCGCCAAGTCGCGCGCATCCTGCCGGCAATGAACGAACCGGAATCCCCCCTGGCGCAGCATGTCGACCAGGGCGATCAGCGATCCCTGGTTGTTGTCCACCAACAGGATGGTGGCGTTGCGTTGATCCTGCGCCAGCAGGTCGGCCGGGTTGTTGGAAGTGTCGGGCATGGGGGCTCTGAAGCTGGTGCCCTCATCCTACAACATTTCGGGGGACTTGTCCCACGCTGTTGGGGGGATTCCCACTAAAAGCGAAGACTTGACCAAGGTTTTAGTTAATGAGTCAGAGACTAGACGGAAGGTATTAGACTCGGTATGCGGCCGGCATAAGGGGGAGCGTTTGCGTCGATGTCTAAAAAGCCCCCCGTATTTTCAGGTATCCGTCGCGTTCGGGTCGCGTATGGGTGAAGGCGCCGACTGCCGCCATCGGTCGGCCGCATGCTCATCCTCTTCCTTGGCCTCGACCCAGCGCGCGCCATCCGGCGTCTCCTCCCGTTTCCAGAAGGGCGCCTTGGTCTTCAGCCAATCCATCAGGAACCAGCAGGCCTGGAAAGCGGCGGCGCGGTGGGCGCTGGCGCAGGCGGCCAGGACGATGCGGTCGCCAGGCAGCAGGCGGCCGTGGCGGTGGATGATCAGCACCGCGTCCAGCGGCCAGCGCGCCCGCGCCTCCGCCTCGATGGCGGCCAGCTGCTGCTCCGTCATGCCGGGATAATGCTCCAGGGTCAGGGCGCTGACGGACTCTTTGCCCGCGATGTCGCGCACCAGTCCCACGAAGCTGGCCACGCCACCGATGGATGGCTTGCCGTCGCTCAGGGCCGCCAGTTCGGCGCCCACGTCGAAATCCTCCGCCTGGACGCGTATGGCCATGTCAGCCCCCGGTCACGGGGGGAACAAGGCCACCTCATCCCCTGGCGCCAGGGGATGGTCCATGCCGACATAGTCCTGGTTCACCGCCACCTTGACCACGGCGCGGTTGGCCAGCGCGTCGGCGTACGCGGGGCCACGCGATTGCAGCCAGGTGATCAGGTCGCCGGTGGTCGTCACCTCCGCGGGCGGCGCCACCTCTTCCTCGGCGGTGCCGATCTTGGCGCGCAGCCAGGCGAAATAGAGGATGCGCATGGCTCAGGCTCCCGTGCGGGCGGCGCTGATGACCGGGGGCGCCTTGGGGGAGGCCGCTGGCGCGGGCTCCGCCGACGGGGCCTCCCCGGCGGGGGCCAGCATATGCCGCAGGCCGGCGCGCAGGTAATCCCACCCGGTTATCAGGGTCAGGACCGCGGCGGCCCACAGGCCGACCTCCCCAATGGGGCGCACGTACAGCCAGGTGGGGCCGTGATCGCCGACGATCAGCCAGCCGATGGCCATCAGCTGGATGGCGGTCTTCCACTTGGCCAGGCGCGACACGGGCACACCCACGCGCAGACCGGCCAGGAACTCGCGCAGGCCCGAAACCGCCACCTCGCGCAGCAGGATGATGACGGCGGGCAGAACGGCGTGGCCCACGATCTTATGGTCGGCCACCAGCAGGAACAGCACCGCCGCCACCAGCAGCTTGTCGGCGATGGGGTCCAGGAACCGCCCGATGATGGATTCCTCATGCCAGGCCCGGGCCAGGTAACCATCGAAATAGTCGGTGATGGCGGCCAGCGCGAACAGCCCGGCGGCCGTCCAGGCCGTCCAGGTCGCCGGAAACCAGAGCAGGGCCAGGATGACGGGGATCAGGACGATCCGCGACAGGGTCAACAGGTTGGGCAGGCTGGTCAGCATGAAGCGGTCCTGGGGGCGATCTCAGGCGGCACGATGGAATTGCCGGCAGGGCGTTGGCACCTGACGGGAACCCACGGGCGGCAGTCCGTCGGGTGACAATCCGGTGGGCGGGAGTTTAGCCGTCCGGATGGAAGTGGTCATAGATGATTTTGGCCACGGCGTCCGATATCCCGTCCACCGCGCGCAAGTCGGCCAGTCCTGCCCGCGAAACGGCTTGGGCGGAGCCGAAATGCAGCAGCAGGGCCTTCTTGCGCTTGGGGCCTATGCCCACCACCTCGTCCAGCGGGCTGGCGCTGATGGCCTTTTCCCGGCGCTGGCGATGGCTGCCGATGGCCCAGCGGTGGGCTTCGTCGCGCAGGCGCTGCAGGAAATAGAGCACGGGGTCGCGCGGATCCATGCCGAAGGGCGGACGCCCAGGCATGAAGAAGCGCTCGCGCCCCGCGTCGCGGTCGGGGCCCTTGGCGATGCCCACCAGGGGAATGTCTGACAGGCCCAGCTCTGCCAGAACCTCCACCGCCACGCCCAACTGCCCCTCGCCGCCGTCGATCAGCAGCAGGTCGGGCCAGGTGTCGCCCGTACGCTCCGGGTCCTCCTTCAGCGCGCGCTCGAACCGGCGGGTCAGCACCTCGCGCATCATGGCGAAGTCGTCGCCGGCCGCCTTGGGGTCGCGGATGTTGAACTTGCGGTAGGCGTTCTTGATGAAGCCATCGGGGCCGGCCACCACCATGCCGCCGATGGGATGAGCGCCTTGGATATGGCTGTTGTCGTAGATCTCGATGCGGGCGGGTGGCGCCTCCAGCCCGAAGACCTCCGCCACCCCGGCCAGCAGCTTGGCCTGGCTGCCTGTTTCCGACAGGCGGCGGCCATGGGCCTCGCGGGCATTGGTCAGGGCATGGTCCATCAGGCGCTTCTTGTCGCCACGCTTGGGCACGGCCAGCTCCACCTTGCGGCCCGCCCGCAGGGTCAGGGCCTCGGCCAGCAGCGCCTGCTCCTCCGCGTCCTCGCTGATCAGCACCAGGCCGGGGGCGGCGCGGTTGTCGTAGAACTGGGCGATGAAGGCGGACAGCACCTCCGCCGTGCCCTGGTTCTTGTCGTGGCTGGGGAAATAGGCGCGGTTGCCGTTGTTGCGCCCGCCCCGGAAGAAGAACACCTGGATGCAGGTGGTGCCGCCGTCCTGATAGGCGGCGATGATGTCCGCGTCCTCCATGCCCTCGACATTGATGTCCTGGTGGGCCTGGATGGCGGTCAGGGCGCGGATACGGTCGCGCATCTTGGCGGCGGTCTCGAAGTCCAGCGCCTCTGACGCTTCCATCATGGCTTGGGCCATGCGGGTCTGGATGTCGCGGCTCTTGCCCGCCAGGAAGGCGGCGGCCTCATCCACCTGCTCGCCATACTGGGCGCGGCTGACGCGGCCGACGCAGGGGGCGGTGCAGCGCTTGATCTGGAACTGCAGGCAGGGGCGGGTGCGGGTGGAAAAGACGCTGTCGGTGCAGTTGCGCAGCAGGAAGGCGCGCTGTAGGGCGGTGATGGTGCGGTTGACCGCCCCGGCGGAGGCGAAGGGCCCGAAATAGTCGCCGGCCCGGTCGCGTGTGCCCCGGTGCTTGATCAGGGCCGGGTAGTCATGGTCCCGGGTGATCATGATGTGGGGGAAGGTCTTGTCGTCGCGCAGCAGCACGTTGTACCGCGGCATCAGACGCTTGATCAGGTTGGATTCCAGAAGCAGCGCCTCGACCTCGGTATGGGTCGTGACGAACTCCATGGTCACCGTCTCGGCCACCATGCGCTGCAGCCGCACCGGCAGCTTGGCCGGCACGGTGTAGTTGGCCACCCGGCGCTTCAGGTTGCGCGCCTTGCCCACATACAGGACGTCGCCGCCCTCGTTCATCATGCGGTAGACGCCGGGCGTCACCGGCAGGGTGCGCAGATAGGCCTTGATGGTCTCCACACCCCGGTTCAGGTCGGCCACGGTGCGGCGGCGCACTTTTGGCGTCGCGTCGCTGGGCATGTCGGCCGGCGGCGTTTCCGCGGCGGACTCCTCGGCGGGGATGTCGGTGCTGGTTTCAGTCATGGCCATGGGGCGGACACTCTGCCCATTGCTGGTGCCGGGTCAATGGGCAGAGTGTCCGCCCTGGCATCCCGCTCGTGGGCTGCTTTGGTTGTGGTGTGGTGTAGCCCGGAAACGTGCGGTGGATCGTACCCCTTCCGGGGTAAGGACCCCCGAATCAGCCCCCATTCGGAGGGGTGGGGAAAACCCGACGGTCTTCCACGGAACCTGTGGATAAGTTTGCGGAAAAGCCTTTGATAGCGTGTGCCGACGCAGGCGCCGCAAGGCTTTCAGGATTTTGCCTATTAAATAGGCATAAAACGCTAAGTTATTGATTTCGTTTGAAACAGGTTCTGTCAATATCTAACAAATAGTTCATTTAAGGTAAAAAAAGGATTGACAGGGTTGGTCGGCGAACACGCGCGGGGCTTGTGTAAAACTTAGTTGCGACCCCAATTTCCAGGGATTTCCTGGCGCTGGCTTGAGCGGTGGGAAAGAATCACCAACCCCCACCAAGCTCATACGCAAGTATGCATGCCACCCCTGGTCGATATTCCGCCATACTCACGACCTAAACTGGGTTTTGACGGTGATTGGTGATGGCAGGTATTCACGTCGCCGGCGGGCCATCCAACAGGAATAGGAAACGGAGCAGACTGATGCGCGTCCTCAAGACCATGATGCTGACGGCCACCTTGCTGGCGGTGGGCGGCATGGCGGGTGGCTTCTGCAACCAGGCGGTGGCGGCGGTGCCCGCCGGCACGGCCATCACCATGAACGCGGCGGATCGTGACGCGGCGGAGACGCTGGTCGATTTCGTGCAGAAGACGCGCATCCAGGCCGGGCTGCCCGCACTCAGCCGCCAGCCGCTGCTGGATGACGCCGCCGCCGCCCGCGCCATGTCGCTGGCCAGCGGCACGACCGCGCCGGATCTGCGCCAGGGCCTGCTCCAAGCGCATTACATTCCCATGCAGGATATCGCGCTGGAGGCGCGGGCGTCGGGCGACCCCGGCCAGCCGCTGGACATCTGGCAGGGCGCGGACACCACGGTTGGCGCCTTCGTCACCCCCGGCATGACCGATGTGGGCGTCGCCCGCGTGGCCAACCCCGCGCCCACCGGGCCCAACGACGCCTTCATCTGGGTCGTCATCCTGGCCCAACCCCTGCGCGCGACACCGGAGAGTTCGCCGCCGCCGCGCTGATCATGCCGCCGATGGGGATGTCCGCGCCTCTTTGGCCTTCTGGTAAATCCAGTTGGCCAGCACTGCGGGGCTGGCGGTGAGGTTGGCGACGGCAAGCGTGACCGGGACCGCCTTGGGCGACGGCGGGCTGAGGCGCGGCAGGAAGACCATGGTCGACTTGAGGGAACTATAGAACTCCTCCGGGTCGTCCAACTGCAGGATGAGCGATGTTTCTTCCTTGGTCAGGCCCACGCCGGTGATGTCCGTCCAGCGGACAAGAGAGCCCCGCGGCAGCGCCACGCCTTCGTCGGTGAGGGTGAAGACGACCCCCCATCTGAAAAATTCACGGATCGCCGCTTTCGTGGCGCCCAGGAGTGAGAAGGCGAAGAAAGCATAATAAACCCGCATAAGGACGCCGTCAGCTCCCACGATGGCCAAGGCGATGGCGGCCATCGCGAGCACCGCGCTGACCAGCGCTACGGTGGCCAGGCGTGGGCGCGAACGGCGGAAATGGGCGGGCAGTCGCGGGACGGGCGGGGGCCTTCCCTGGTATCCGAAGATTTCCGGTCCCCGGCCGCCGCTGTCGGCCGGTGGGTTGGTGTCAAGGGTGGCATTCTCTCTGGCCATGGTGGGGACCTCACCGTGCGGGGGATGGTGGGGCGGCAAGGTGGATGCGCTGTCTCCAGTCATGCGCGGTGTTCCCCGAGCCGCCGGCCAGAGGGTCGGGTAGGTCCTGGGCGGCCGCGGCGTTCCGGGCGATCCAGGTCGCCAGATCCTCCGGCGTGGCACCCACCCCATGCGCATCCAGGGAGAGTAAGGCGCCGTCCATGGCCTTGGCGTCCCGACGCGCCAGCAGCGCGGCCAGGGGGGACAGCGACTGGTAGTATCGTTCCGATTCCCGGACGTGCACGCCGACGTAAGTGCGCCTGCCCCTCTTGGGCAGGCCGACGCTGCAGATATCCCCCAGGGCAGCGTCTGGCCGGACGGCAGCAGAATGCCCCACGTCGTGAGGCTGAACGCGGGCGCGTTGTAAGAAAAGCGCTGCCACCATTGCACGGTACGGCCCGCGAAAATGATGCCGGCGGTCGCCGCATAGGCCACCATGACCGTGTTCGTCGTCTTCAGGCCCCAGATCAGAAAGCCCGCCATGAGAAGGGTCATGCCTCCCCAGGTCAGGGTGCCGGTCCGCACGGTCGCACGCGTCGGGCGGAACACGGCGGGAAGGGCGGGGGTGTCTTGCCCGGCCATCGGCGTCAGGTCGCCCGCGCCTGGTTGGCCAGGCGGGCGATCCAGGTGGCCAGCACCGCGGGCTTGGTGCCGGTCATGCTGGCTGACAGGGTCACGGGCGCGCCATTGGTCATGGGGGTGCTGGCGCGGAACAGGAAAGCCATTCCCGGGGACACCTTGCTGTAGAATGTCTCTGGATCGCGCAACTGTAGGCCGATGTGGGTCTGGCCCGGCAACTGCACCAAGCCTACGCCCGTGATCTCCCGCCAGGGCAGCAGGATGTCGCGGGGCAGCAGGACGCCCTCTTCCGTGAGGGTGAACAGGGTCCTGGGCTTGAACAGCATATAAATCGATGGCAGGGCGATAAAGGCGGCGATGGCGGTCAGGAATCCCGGGACAACCAGGTCCGCCCCGGTATCGGCGAGGCTCAGCAGCCAGCCGCCAAGTCCCGTGCCCAAGATGCCGCATACCGCCATGATGCCGAACCGGGTGCGGGATACCCGGAACGCGGCTGGCAGGGGTGGTATGGCTGGCGCCTGGTCGCCGGCGCCGAAAACTTCGGGGCCCGCACCTTCCATCGAGGGCAAGGGGTTTGCAAAGGACGGGCGCGCCGCATCCGCGCCAGCGATAGCGTCCGCCTTGATGGTTTCCTGGCTGCCCATGCTCCAAATCCCTGTTCAGCACCCCGGGAACGGGGCGTTCACAGCGAGAATAGGTCTGCGAAACGAAACCTGAAGTGGCTCAGCCGCAGCCAAAAGTAATAGAAAACGGGACACCACCCGGGGGGGCCGTTGGTTGTCGCGAAAAAGATGGATGGAGGGGCTTGGCGCAGGGTGGCCCTCGCCCCCATTCGACGCGCGCCAATCCATCAGCGCCGTCGAGTAACGTTCATATTTTTGAACCGAATTTGAAATGGTCTCTGTCCATAAGTCCCAGCGGTGGCGTAATCGCTGACCGAAGAGAGACGACATGACCATTTTAAGCCGCCGCGCCTGCGTCCTGGGCTCTCTGGGGCTGGGCCTGGGCGCCGTCCCGGTGTCAGCCCTAACACGCGCGCAGGGGACGCCCATGCCGGGGACGCCTGCGCCGGGCAAAATCGACGTGCTTGCCCATCGTGGCGCCTGCGCCTTGCGGCCGGAACACACGCTGGCCTCCTACGCCAAGGCCATCGCCGATGGTGCCGATTTCATCGAGCCCGACTTGCAGCCCAGCAAGGACGGCGTGCTTATGGCCCTGCATGAAAATGAACTGAGCCGCACGACGGACGTGGCGGCCCATCCTGAATTCGCGGCGCGTCGCCGGACGGTGACCGTGGGCGGCCATACACTCGATGGCTGGTTCATCGTCGATTTCACCTACGCGGAACTGAAGACCCTGCGGCTGAAGGAACGCATTCCCGACATCCGCCGGGACAACACCCGCTATGACGGGGAGTTCCAGATGGTGAGCCTGGACGAACTCATCGATTTCGTGGCCGCCGAGGCCGCGACGCGGGGCCGCCCCATCGGCCTGGTTCCCGAATTGAAGACGCCGTATCTGTTCACCTCGCTGGGTCTGGCGGTGGAAGAAACCTTCCTGGAAACCCTGTCGCGGCACAGCTATGTCGCCCAGGCGCCGATGATCGTGCAATGCTTTGAAGCGCCGACGCTGCGCCGCTTACGGGAACGGATGGGGCGGCGTGACGGGTTGCGCTTCATGCAGCTGGTGGGCGGGGAACGGGAACAGCCGTTCGATGTGGTCCTGGGCGGCGGCACGCAGACCTATGGCGACATGCTGACCGATGCCGGCCTGCGGGACATGGCGACCTACGCCGACATCCTGTCCCCCGATATCCGTGCCCTGATTCCCCTGGGTGACGATGGCCGCCTGGGCCGGCCCAATCCGCTGATCGGCCGGGCGAAGGCCGCCGGGCTTCAGGTCTTCGCGTGGGAATTCGCGCCGGAGAACCGGTTCATGGCGGCGGACTTCCGTGATGGCCGCGGCGACAACGCCCGGAACGTCGACGGATCGGTGGCCGAAATCCACCACTACCTGGCGGCCGGACTGGATGGCTTTTTCACCGACGACCCGGGCGTCGGCCGCCGGGCCGTGGATACCTTCCGGCGGCCTACCTGAGAGGAGGGGCAGACCGCCCTCCTATTTGTTAGGGTCAGTCCCTGCAGCCAAGGTCGTGGCGCTCCGCTGCGAGAAAGTGCGAGCGTTGACGACTTGGTCGTTGATCCAGGCTGCCAGCATCGTTGATGGAACCCCAACCAAGGTGGCCGGTAGCAGGAGGCGCGGGGGCGCTTTCGTCTGGTCGGGCCGCCTGAAAGCGATCATGGTTGATCGCACGGCCTCATAGCTAGGGTGGTCCTTCAGATGAATGACGATGCCGCCGCTCGCCAAGCGATGGCCGGTTCTGACATCGGCAATATCCGCCCATTTCACGATGCCGCCACCGGACAGGATGATGCCCTCATCCGTGAGGGTGAAGCGCGGCGTGTTGTGGAATCCTATGACCAAAAACACCAGGGTGAACGACCCGAAAACCACGACGGTCAGCATACCGAAGGCGAAAAACGGTGCCGACATGAGAACAGCGGACGCGCCCAGAAGGGTCATCACCGCGCACATCAAGGCGTAGAGGGCAAGCCTGCCACGACGGGCGCGAAACACCATTGGGAAGGGCGGGCGCGGGGCCACGGACATGGGGGCTCGAGCGTATTGAGGAACCTCTCCCAACTTTACCTTGCTGTTTGATCTCTCGGAAGGGGCGCTCCAACGAAAACGGCCGCCCTGTCGCCAGGACGGCCGTTGCCGTGAAGACTGCGCGTCCCGGCTTTAACGCAGGGCGGCCGTCGCGCGCTGGATGCGGCGGCAGGCTTCCTCCAGCGCCTCGGTCGAGGTCGCGTAGCTGATGCGGAAGTGCGGCGCCAGGCCGAAGGCGCTGCCCTGGACCACCGCCACCCCTTCCGATTCCAGCAGGTAGGTAACGAAGTCCTCATCCGTGTTCAGCACGGTGCCATTGGGCGTGGTCTTGCCCAGGGTGCCGGCGCAGGACGGATAGACGTAGAAGGCGCCTTCGGGGCGGGGGCAGTGGATGCCGGCCGCCTGGTTCAGCATGGACACCACCAGGTCGCGGCGCTGGCGGAACACCTCGGCGCGTTCCTTGATGAAGTCCTGCGGGCCCACCAGGGCCTCCACCGCCGCCGCCTGGCTGATGGAGGAGGGGTTGCTGGTGGACTGGCTCTGCACGTTGGCCATGGCCTTGATCAGCTGGACGGGCCCGGCGCCGTAGCCGATGCGCCAGCCGGTCATGGCATAGGCCTTGGACACGCCGTTGACCGTCAGGGTGCGGTCGTACAGCGCCGGTTCCACCTGGGCCGGGGTGACGAAGGTGAAGCCGTCATAGACCAGGTGTTCGTACATGTCGTCGGTGAACACCCAGACGTGCGGATGGCGCACCAGCACGTCGGTCAGGGCCTTCATTTCCGCGTAGGTGTAGGCGGCGCCCGACGGGTTGGAGGGGCTGTTCAGCATGACCCACTTGGTGCGCGGGGTGATGGCGCGCTCCAACTGCTCGGCCTGCATCTTGAAGCCGCTCTCGGCGCCGCATTCCACGAACACCGGGGTGCCCTCGGCCATCAGCACGATGTCGGGGTAGCTGACCCAATAGGGGGCGGGGATGATGACCTCATCGCCGGGCGACAGGGTCGCCATCATGGCGTTGAAGATCACCTGCTTGCCGCCGGTGCCGACGCTCACCTGCTCCGGCTTGTACTCCAGGCCGTTCTCGCGCTTGAACTTCAGGCAGACGGCCCGCTTCAGTTCCGGCGTGCCGTCGACGTCGGTGTACTTGGTCTGGCCCTGCTGGATGGCGCGGATGGCCGCCTGCTTGATATTGTCGGGCGTGTCGAAGTCCGGCTCGCCGGCGCCCAGGCCGATGATATCGCGGCCGGCGGCCTTCAAGGCGCGGGCCTTGGCGGTGACGGCGATGGTCTGGGACGGCTTAATCCGGGCGAGGCGCTCGGCAACGATCGACATGACGGCTACCCTTGTTGGGAAAGGAAAATCCGAGGGCGGACCTTACGCCCGGCAAAATAGGGGCGCAAACGCAGCCCGCGCATGCCGCGCCTGCCGCGTTTGGGGCCCCGCGACATTAAGATACGCGGAGGGACGCGCGCCCCGGATGACAGGTCGTGCCGGGATGGGGTAAATCAACCAGAATGGCGCAAGACATCACCGATCAGGCACCCCAGCTGCTGGGCATCAGCCAGATGGTCACCATCGGCACGGTGGCGCTCGTCATCATCGTGCTGATGCTGGTGGTGATGTGGGCCCTGCGGCCCAAGACCCGCACCCTGTCCCGCCGGCGCTACAACGCCGAGGCTTACCGGCGCAAGCTGGCGCTGGACGACGCGGGATATTCCGTGGTGCATGGCATCTATATCCGCGACAAGCAGGGTAAGCCCCTGCGCGTCGATCACCTGATCCGCCTGCCGGCGAGCGTGGCGATGGTGATGAGCGCGCCGGCCGACATGGGCGGCCGCATCAGTGCCCAGACCAAGGCCGGCCAGTGGCGCTACCTGGCAGCCACCGGCAAGATCGGCTTGTTCGTCAATCCGGTGGTGCAGGTCCAGCCGCTGATCCATGCCATGAAGGCCCGGTTTCCCATGGTTCGCCTGCGCGTGCTGGTAGTGTTTCCAGACGGGACGGAATTCACCAGCGGCATGCCGCGCACCGCCTGCCTGTCCAGCGACTTCCTGGCCACCCTGAAATCCATGGCGCGGGAGGATGGAACGGAGAGCGAGGCGGTGGCGACCGCCTGGGAGCCCTTGTCCAAGGCGCTGGCACGCGGTGGCGGCACTGCCGCCGGCCCCGACCGGGACGCGGCGGCGGGCGCGAAAGGGAGATCACCGGAGAAAGCCGCCAAGCGGCCTGGAAAAGTGGCGCGGCGCAGCCTACCTTGAGGCCATGCCGCACGATGCCCATACGATAGAGCCCAACCTGCCGTTGCCGATGACCATGCCGCGGGGCAGCGCCCTGCCGCCGGCCACCGACGGCGTTCCCCTGCGCATCCAGTCGGAGTTCCAGCCCGCCGGCGACCAGCCGCAGGCCATCAAGGAATTGCTGGAGGGTATCAACGCGGGGGAGCGGGACCAGGTGCTGCTGGGCGTCACCGGGTCGGGCAAGACCTTCACCATGGCGCACGTCATCGAACGGTTGCAGCGCCCCACCCTGATCCTGGCGCCGAACAAGACGCTGGCGGCCCAGCTGTACGGCGAGATGAAGAGCTTCTTCCCCGACAACGCGGTGGAGTATTTCGTCAGCTATTACGACTACTACCAGCCCGAAGCCTACGTCCCGCGCACCGACACCTATATCGAGAAGGAAAGCTCGATCAACGAGCAGATCGACCGCATGCGCCACGCGGCCACGCGGTCGCTGCTGGAACGGCGCGATTGCATCATCGTCGCCTCGGTGTCGTGCATCTATGGTATCGGCTCGGTCGAGACTTATTCGGAAATGACCCTGCCGGTGAAAGTGGGGCACGTGCTGAACCGCACCCATTTCCTGCAGCGGCTGGTGGAGCTGCAATACCGCCGCAACGATGTCGGCTTCGGCCGTGGTTCCTTCCGCGTGCGCGGCGACACCATCGAGCTGTTTCCGGCCCACATGGAGGATCGCGCCTGGCGCTTCTCGCTGTTCGGGGATGAGTTGGAGGCCATTCAGGAGATCGATCCCCTGACGGGCGAGAAGATCGCCAGCCTGAAAGAGGTGCGCATCTACGCCAACAGCCATTATGTCACGCCCAAGCCCACCCTGCTGCAGGCGGTGGAGCAGATGAAGCGCGACCTCAAGCTGCGGCTGGAGGAGTTCTCGGCGCAAGGCAAGCTGCTGGAAGCCCAGCGGCTGGAGCAGCGCACCACCTTTGATATCGAGATGATGGTGGCCACCGGCTCCTGCGCCGGCATCGAGAACTATTCCCGCTATCTGTCGGGCCGGGCGCCGGGTGAGCCGCCGCCCACCCTGTTCGAATACCTGCCGCAGGACGCCCTGCTGATCGTGGACGAAAGCCACGTCATGGTGCCCCAGGTGGGCGGCATGTATAAGGGCGACTACATGCGTAAGTCGACCCTATCGGACTATGGCTTCCGCCTGCCGGCCTGCATCGACAACCGTCCCCTGAAGTTCGAGGAATGGGACGCCATGCGGCCCCAGTCCGTCTTCGTCTCCGCCACCCCCGGCCCGTGGGAAATGGAACGGACGGGCGGCGTCTTCGTGGAACAGGTGGTGCGGCCCACCGGCCTGATCGACCCTGAAGTCATCATCCGTCCCACCGAAACCCAGGTGGACGACGTGATGGCGGAGTGCCGCGCGTGCATCGCCAAAGGCCAGCGCGTCCTGGTCACCACCCTGACCAAGAAGATGGCGGAGGCGCTGACCGATTACATGCACGAGGCGGGCATCAAGGTCCGCTACATTCATTCCGATGTCGAAACGCTGGAGCGTATCGAGATCATCCGCGACCTGCGGCTGGGCGCCTTCGACGTGCTGATCGGCATCAACCTGCTGCGTGAGGGCCTGGACATTCCGGAGTGCGGACTGGTCGCCATCCTGGACGCCGACAAGGAAGGCTACCTGCGCTCTCGCACTTCGTTGATCCAGACCATTGGGCGGGCGGCCCGCAACGTCGATGGCCGCGCCATCCTGTACGCCGACAAGGTCACGGCCAGCATGGCGGCGGCGCTGGAGGAAACCAGCCGCCGCCGGGAAAAACAGCGAGCCTATAACGAGGCGCATGGCATCACCCCGGAATCGGTGAAGAAGCAGATCGCCGACGTGCTGAACTCGGTCTACGAGCGCGGCGACCGGGTGAACGTGAACACCGGCTTCGCCGAAGAGGGCAGCCTGGTGGGCCACAACCTCAAGGCCGCCATCGCCGACCTGGAAAAGAAGATGCGTACCGCCGCCGCCGACCTGGAATTCGAGGAGGCGGCCCGCATCCGCGACGAGATCCGCCGGCTGGAGGCTATCGACCTGGGGCTCGATCCGGCGGCGACCCCCCTTCGCGCCAGCGCCATGGGTGAAAAGGGTCGCGCCAGCGCGGTGGGCGAAAAGTCCAACATCAAGGCGCCCATCCCCGCCGGGCGCCCGGCGGGGGCCAAGCCCGGCGGGCGGCGCCGCAAAGGCCCCTGATATTTTACCCGGGTAATATTGACTCCGCTCGTCCGGGGGCCTAAATATCGCGGCGTTCATGATGAGGGGGGACGCGATGGGCCTGGATCCAGAGATGCGCTGCACGGCCTTTGCCGGCACGCGCTTTCTCGCCACCGGCACCCTGGTAGAGGCGGCGCTGGCGGCCAAGGCGGCGCAGGACGCCGGCGACGACGGCCTGATCTTCATCTTCAATGAGGCGACGGGCCGGCCCGTGGACGTGGATCTGCGCGGGCCGGTGGAGGCTGTGCGCGGCCGGTTGGCGCCGGTGTTCCCTGCCGACCTCACCCCGGCGCCGGCCAAGCCCGGCCGGCCCAAGCTGGGCGTGGTGGCACGCGAGGTGACGCTGCTGCCTCGGCATTGGGAATGGCTGGCCAGCCAGCCGGGTGGCGCGTCGGTCGCCCTGCGCAAGCTGGTGGATGCCGCCCGCCACGCCAACGAGGGGGCGGACCGTGTGCGCCAGGCACGGGAGGCCGCCTATCGTTTCATGTCCACCATGGCCGGCGACCGTCCCGGCTTCGAGGAGGCGGCCCGCGCCCTATTCGCCAGCGATCGCCTGGGGCTGGAGAATCACAGCCGGGACTGGCCGGCGGATGTGCGCGCCCATGCCCTACGCCTGGCGGAGCCGGTGTTCGCCAACTGACGCGCGCCGGAGGCGTCGCCTCAGAAAAACACTCGCACGCCCAGTTGCGCCTGGTTCTCGTGCGCCTCGATGGGCAGGTTGACGTTCAGGCGCTGTTGCCGCCGGCTGTCGACGTGCACCCATTCCACGGTCCAGCGCATCCAGGCCAAGGGGCGGTAGGAAAGGGCGGCGGTGTAGGCCTTGCCATGCTCGTCGAAATGCGGGCGGAAGGTGACGGGTGTGTCCTCGTGTGTGCCGAAGGCGTCGAAGCGGCCGCTCAGCCTGAACCGACCCCATTCCTGGCTTATCAGCAGGTACAGGGCCTCAAAATACCCTTCGCTTTCCGTGGCGACGGTGGGCTGGACGCTGGTGCCGCCCCGCATGGCCTGGGCCAGCAGCGTCAGGCCAGGCGCCGGCATGATCTTATAGCCCAGGCTGTCGAAATAGGTGGCCCAGGCATAGGCCTTGCCGTTGGTGATGGTGGGGTCGGCGCGGTTGTCCCAGTGCAGGTAGGACAGTTCTCCTGCCGACGGGTCCGTCCACCGGCCGCCGACATAAAAGCCCGGCTGGTGGTCGATCTCGGCGAAGGGCTGGAAGCGGGCGGGTGGGCTGCGCCCCTGATGGAAGGCCACCTCGTCCGGCAGGCGGAGCGTGTCCAGCAGGCCGGCGGGGCGCTCCACCAGCCCCCAGCCGCGATAGTCCAACATCTCGCCCGTGCCGTCGTTGCCGGCGAACACGGCGCCCATGAGGTCGAAGCGGCTGCCGCCCAGTCCCTCCGGCCGCCAGGTCAGGGTCACCTCCGACCCCTCGGTGCGCAACTCCTCGCCCACCCAGCTGTTGATGGCGCTGGGCGTCAGGGTATAGCGGCTGGTCCAGGCCAGGCCGTCGTTTTCCAGGGAGATGGGCGGGAAGAAGGCGCCCGCCTTGACCTGCCAGGCCAGCGCGCCGGTGGGAACGGGCCGCCAGCGCGCATAGGCCTCGATGATGTCCACCGCCGTGCGCTGCTCCCCCTCCGCCCGCACATGGGTGTAGATGTCCAGGCCGGGCATCAGGTGGGCGGTCGCCATCAGCGACGCCTCCGCCAGCGTGGTGGTACGGGTGCCGGGGGCCCCGCCGGTGCGGAGTTTGCCCAAGCCGCCGTCGAAGGCGCTGCGGTCATCGGGCGTCCGCACGACGCGGGCGTCCAGCAGGCCGTGAAACTCGATATCGGGGTAGCCCTCCGCCGCCTCCGCCGGTCGGATCGCGGCCAGGATCAGGGCCAGCGGCAGGATGGCCCTGGAGATGGCCCCTCGGATGGTGGCGCGCCTCATCCCCGCGCTTCCCTGGCCTGCCAGGGCATCTCACCGGCGGCATGCCTGGCCAGGAAGTCGGTGAACGCGGCCGGCGTCAGGGGCCGGGCGATGTAATAGCCCTGGGCCAGGTCGCAGCCCATCTCGGCCAGAAGGGCCAGGGCGGGGCCATCCTCCACCCCCTCCGCCGTGACCTTGTAGCCCAGGCTGTGGCCCAGCTTGATGATGGTGCCGACGATGGCCTGGTCCTGCGCCGTCTCCGCCAGGGTCCGGATGAAGGACCGGTCGATCTTGATCTCCCGCACCGGCAGGCGGCGCAGATAGGCGAAGGAGGACTGGCCCACGCCGAAATCGTCGATGGACAGGTCCATGCCCCGGTCGGCCAGGCGGCTCAGCAGGGCGACCGCCGTCTCCGGGTCCCCCATGATGGCGCTTTCCGTGATCTCCAGCATCAGCCGGTCGGGCTTCAGGCCGGTCTCTTCCAGCAGCGCGTCGATGCGGTCCGGCAGGGCGGCGTCACCCAGGTCGCGCACCGACAGGTTGACCGACATGCGCAGGTCATGGCCCGCCGCCGCCCAGTCCGCCGTCTGGCGCAGCGCCCGGCGCAGGCCCCACCGGGTCAGGTGCCGGATGGCGCCGGTTTCCTCGGCCAGGGGGATGAAGCTGTCCGGCGGGACGAAGCCGCGGCGCGGATGGGTCCAGCGCACCAGCGCCTCCGCCCCCACCACCCGCCCCGTCCGGGGCTCCAGCTTGGGCTGGTAGGCCAGGGCCAGCGCGTCCTGCTCGATGGCGATTTTCAGGTCACCCATCAGCGACAGGCGTTCGGGCCGGTGCGGATCGGCGGCGTGGTTGTACACGCGGATGTGCGACTCCGCGGCGCGGGCGTCCAGCACGGCCACGTCGGCGTGGCGCAACAGGATGCTGGCCGTGTCGGAGGGGGCGCGCCAGGCGTGGGGTCGGGATAGGCGGCGATGCCGACGCCCGCCGCCAGGTCCACGGTCACCTCGCCCTCGCCGAAGGGCGCCTCGGTGTAGGGCGTTTCGAAGGCCGCGACCAGCGCCGGCGCCAATGCCTGGGCGGCGGCGATGTCGCGGTCCACCAGCAGGATGGCGAAGCCCTGTTCCGACACCCGGGCGACGGTGGCGTCGGCGGCGCCGTGGGCTGCCAGGACACGGGCCAGCCTCTGTCCGGCATCGCGGGCCACGCGGTCGGCCAGGTCGTGGCCCAGGGTGTTGGCGATTTCGCGCAGGCGGTCCAGGCCTACCAGCAGCAAGGTGACGCCATGACCCTGATCTATCGCCTGGTCCACCTGCTCTTCCAGGTTCAGACGGTTGGGCAGGCCTGTCACCGCGTCGTGCAGCGACTGGTGGCGGATGTGGTCCTCGCGGTCGGCGATGGCCTGGGCCATGTCATCCAGGGCGGTGGTCAGTTGCCCGATCTCATCCTTGGTGCGCACGGGGGGCAGGGGGGTGTAGTCGCCATCGGCGATACGCCGGGCCACGGCGGCCAGCGCCGTCACCGGGCGCGTGACGCCGCGCGCGATCAGGCCAATGCCGGCCAGGGCCACCAATAGGCCGCCGGCCATCAGGGCGCCCATGTACAGCATGATCTTGCGATAGGGGGCCAGCGCCTCGTCCAGCGGATATTGCAGAACGGCCAGCATGGGCAGGCTGCCGGGCGCCGTGGGGATGGGCGTGGTCAGAACCAGGTATTCCGCCCCGTGCTTGGTCAGCAACTGCGGCTCCGCCGCCGCCATTTGCCCCGGCCCGGCGATGCCGGCCAGCGGGTCCATGGGATCACCGGCCGCCGCCACTACCGACCAGGCCGCGTCCGGCGCCGTCTGGCCGGCCAGCGCGATATCCTTGCGCAAGGGCGACAGGGCGCGCAGCTCCTCCGCGAAGCGGTCGTCCACCCGCACCATGATGCAGATCCAGGCGATGGGATCGGGCAGCAGCACCGGCACCACCACCAGGCGATAGGGCACGCCCCCCACCACGCCCGATGCCGCCGCCCGGCCGGATTCGCCGGCCATGGGCAGCAGGTCGGGGAAGGCGAAGCGGCCCAGGCCCGTCAGGTCGCGCGGGCGGGCGGTGTCGGCGGCGATGGTGCCGTCCAGGTCGATCAGCAGCATGCGGCTGGCGCCCACCCGCCGGCCGAAGTTGCGCAGGGCGCTGATGGCCGTGCCGCTGTCATGGGCGGCGATGGACTGGCGCAGGGCGTAGTCCAGCGACATCACCTTGGCGTCTTCCGCCAGGTGGTTGGCCAGGGTGTCGAGGTGACGGCTGAAGGACTGGGCGCTCGACACCAGCTGTTGCTTGCCGGCGTCGATCAGGGCGGAGCGCGCGACGCCGTACAGGATCACCATGGTGCCCAGTTGCACGACGGCCAGGGTGGCCATCAGGAACAACACCAGCCGATTTCTGAAGCCGAGAGCCACGGGCCGCGTCCTGTCGTTCTATGGCTCAGTAGCCGCCGCGTTCGGGATCCGCACCCTGCCGCGTGTCGGGCACCAGGGGGGGCAGCGTCAGGGTGAGCGGGGCGCCCAGCGCCGTGGCCGGCATGGTTTGTTGCGGCGGGGTGGCGCCGGGCTTCAGCCGGGGCTGCCAGGCGGCCACGGTGACGGCGGCGGCCGGCAGGCCGCTCAACGTGGCCTTGCCGTCCTTGCCCGTGACGGCGGCGAACGGCGCCGCCGTCACGTACAGGTGCGCGATCATATGGTCATGGATGTTGCATCCCAGAGCCACCACTCCGGTCTGGTCGAATTTGCGCTGCCCGATCTGCTCCGGCGACAGCACGAACTCGAATTTCGCCGCCTCGGAATAGGAATAGACGTGGTGGCGGGTCAGGTCGCTGTTGCGGAAGGTGACCGTGCCGCCTTTGGGCACCACCAGCACATAGGGCACGAAGGTCTCGTCCAACTGATCCATGATCAGGGGGGCGGGCGGGGTGGCGGGCGGCAAGGCCGGGCCGTCCGGCGTGGCGGTCACCACCGCGTCCGCGACCGGGCGACCGGCGCTGTCCACCACCGTCACCGTCAGGTCGGCCGCGCCGGCGGGGGCTGCCGGGCCCAACGCCAAGCCGCCTGGCATGAACATCGCGGCCAGGAGGAGGCGGTGGGCGCGAGTCTTGTTCGCGCCCACCGCCGGGGCGGTCGCCCTGTTCATCCCCATGAGCGCGCGATCCGGATCGGCGCTGCCAGCGAAACTCATAAAACGCCCCTCGAAGGCAGGTAGTATTTTCGACGCGGGAGTGTGCCACAATCCGCGCACCGATCCGTGGACATTTTCCTTCGGGGCCAGGGGACACGGAGAGTATGGGGATCAGTTTAGAACGATTCTAAATTATCTTGCCGGCTGTCCCCGGGGCGCTATCCTGCCGGCAAATCAGCGATCGAGAAGAGAAGGAAACAAGCATGGCTATCGACATCGGCATTTCCGAACAGGACCGCAAGGCCATCGCCGAAGGGCTCAGCCGCCTGCTGGCCGACACCTACACGCTGTACCTGAAGACCCATAACTTCCATTGGAACGTTACCGGGCCGATGTTCAACACCCTGCACACCATGTTCATGACCCAGTACACCGAGCTGTCGGTGGCCGTGGACGACATCGCGGAACGCATCCGCGCGCTGGGCTTCCCGGCCCCCGGCTCTTACGCCCAGTTCGCCGAGCTGACGGTCATCCGGGAAGAGCGTGGCGTGCCCAAGGCCGAGGAGATGATCCAGCAGCTGGTCGAGGGGCAGGAGGCTGTGGCCCGCACCGCCCGCTCCATCTTCCCGGTGGCGGAAAGCGCCAGCGATGAGCCGACCTGCGACCTGCTGACCCAGCGCCTGCAGGTGCATGAAAAGACCGCGTGGATGCTGCGGGCCATGCTGGAAGGCTGAGCCTCCCCGCGATCGGCGCTTAATACGGGAAAGGCGGCTCCACGGGGCCGCCTTTCGCTTTTCCGGTCAGGACCGCTGGCCGGCCTGCCGCTCGATGCGCCCCTGCAGGTCGGCGGGGGCCAGGCCCAGCGCGACCAGGGCCTCCAGGGCGATGAACATGGGGCCGATCAGGGCCTGGAACAGGTTGTCCACCAGCGCCGGTTTCCGGCCTTCATAGACATGGCCCAGCAGCTGCAGCACCCAGCCGCCGACGAACAGGCCGCCCGCCAGTCCCTGCACCCCGCCGGTGGACAGCCGCGCCACCGCCCAGGCGGACAGCAGCACCGAGGGCACGACCAGCAGTCCCAGCGCCAGCCCCACCGTCCGGTTCAACACGATCCACAGGGCCCAGACCACGGCCGACAAGGCCAGGCCCAGGGTGATGGTGCCCACGCCCGCCACCGTCCCCAGGGGCACCAGGGTGCAGGCCAGGACGACGGAAAAGACGATCACCGGAATGCCCACGGCGTGGGTCGCCTTGTTGCGGCTGTCCCGGTGGTAGGTGGTGTACATGGCCATCTGGCGCTCAAACAGCGTGCTGGCCGCCTGTGCTTGGTCAAGCGGTGTCTGGTCAAACGGCACGTTCGCCACCGGTCCCTCCCTGAGTTGGGTTATTGATCGCTAACCCTACCATTTTCCTCAGTCCGCCGCGCGGCATATCGTCTGCTGGGCGCACCTGTTGCCGCCTGTCCGCGCCAGGCTATCGAATCCATAGCGGGTGGGTCCTTGATATGCGGCCTGCCGCTCCCTCTTTATTAGGGACGCGGGTCCGGGGGTGACGTCGGACCTGGCGTTCGCGACAGGTGTGAGGAAGGGCGCCATGCTGATCAGGACCAAGCGAGACTGGGAATTGCCGGAGTCGGCGGCGACGCCCGAATCGGCCTATATCAACCGCCGCGCCATGATGGTGGGCGCCGGCGCCATCGCCGGCGGCTTGGCCCTGGGGGACCGGGGCGCCTTGGCCGCCGACGCGCCCGTCCGCAATCCCGCCTACACCCTGGACCGGGCCGTGACGCCGGAGGCGGCCGCCACCAGCTACAACAACTTCTATGAGTTCGGCACGTCGAAAGACGTGGTGTCGGCGGCGCAGAAGATGCCCCTGCGGCCCTGGACGCTGCGCATCGACGGCCTGGTGGAAAAGCCCATGACCCTGGGCATCGACGACCTGCTGAAGGCCATGCCGGTGGAGGAACGGCTGTACCGTCACCGCTGCGTCGAGGCCTGGGCCATGGCGGTGCCGTGGATGGGCTTCCCCTTGTCCAAGCTGGTGGCCTTCGCCAAGCCGCTGTCCTCGGCCACCTATGTGGAACTGCAGACCTTCGGCCGGGATGTCTACCCGGCGCCGGGCCTGCGCCAGCCCTTCTATCCCTGGCCTTATGTCGAGGGCCTGACCATGGCGGAGGCGACCAACGAGCTGGCCTTCCTGTCCACCGGCCTGTACGGCAAGCCGCTGCAGGCGCAGAACGGCGCGCCGCTGCGCCTGACCCTGCCGTGGAAGTACGGCTTCAAGTCGGTGAAGTCGGTGGTGCGGATCAGCTTCACCGACAAGCGGCCCAAGACCTTCTGGGCCCTGCTGAACGCCGACGAGTACGGCTTCTGGGCCAACGTCAATCCGGCCGTCCCCCACCCCCGCTGGTCCCAGGCGCGGGAGCGTCTGCTGGGCAGCAACGAGTCGGTACCTACGCAGATATTCAACGGCTATGGTGCCCAGGTGGCCGGACTATACAAGGGATTGGAAAAGGAAGCGCTGTTCATGTAGTCGCGTGAACCGGCCATTAACTATAGTGGCCGGATTAAATAATCGCTTGCCGACGCTTCCGGATAATTTAAAGTATTGCTATCCGAGAACATGACCTTGGGGGCGTCGGGGTGGGCGAGGGCGTGATCGCCATAGTGGAGTTCGGGCTTTTCGTTTTCCTGGCCACGGCCGGGATCAGCGTGCTCGTATCCCTGGTGGCCCATGTCTATGGCATGGTGCTGGAGCATATGGCCGACGTCAGCGGCCTGCGTCAGCGCCTTGCCCGCTACGCCCGCCTGGCCAACGGCCTCTCCGAACGGGTGGAGGCACGCAAGAGCACTGCCGCCGGCGCCGCCACCGTCCTGTTCTCTACCCAGCGGCAGGAAGCCCAACTGAAGAAGAAGGTGCGGGAGCTGGAGGCGTCGCCCCACCGCTTCGTGCGCGTCCTGGGGCATGAGCTGCTGCCCAACCGACCTTTTGAATTCCTGGCGATGAACAGCTCCGTCTCTCATCAGGTGAAGCGGGGGGAACGGCACGCCTTCTTCGACAGCAGTTGGGCCCGGCCGGTGCCGGTGCACATCTGGGCCGCCAATATGGAGGAGGCGCGGCTGGAGTTT